>JBFLYP010000001.1:0-324830 GCA_040756575.1 Bacillota bacterium
GCCGCGATCCTTTCGATTTGCTCGCGGTCAAGGGCCCGGAAAACGATGATCTCGTCCACCCGGTTTAAAAACTCCGGGCGGAAATACTGCTTGAGGAGCGCGAGGACGCCTTCCTTGAGCCGCTCGTAATCGCCGCCGCCCCGTTCCTGGAAGGCGAGGATCTGCTGGCTCCCGATGTTGGAGGTCATGATGATGATGGTGTTGCGGAAGTCCACCGTGCGCCCCTTGCCGTCGGTCAGGCGGCCGTCGTCCAGGATCTGGAGCAGCGCGTTGAAAACGTCCGGTGCGCCTTCTCGACCTCGTCGAAGAGGACGACGCTGTAAGGCTTCCGCCGCACGGCCTCGGTGAGCTGCCCGCCCTCCTCGTAGCCGACGTATCCGGGCGGGGCGCCGATCAGCCGCGCCACGGTGTGCTTTTCCATGCACTCGGACATGTCCAGGCGGATCATGTTCCGCTCGTCGTCAAAAAGCGCCTCCGCCAGCGCCTTGCTGAGCTCCGTCTTGCCCACACCCGTGGGGCCGAGGAAAAGGAAGCTGCCCACGGGCCGGTTCGGGTCCTTGACGCCGGCGCGGGCCCGGATCACGGCGTCCGCCACCGCCTGCACCGCCTCGTCCTGCCCCACCACCCGCCGGTGGAGCAGTTCGTCCAGGCGGAGCAGCTTCTCCCTTTCCCCTTCCATCAGCCTGCTGACCGGGATGCCCGTCCAGCGGCTGACCACCCTGGCGACGTCCTCCTCGTCCACTTCCTCCTTCAGGAACATCCCGCGCTGCTGCTTCTCTGCCAGCAGTTCTTCCGCCGCCTTCAGCCGTTTCTCTAATTCGTTCAGCCGCCCGTACCGCAGTTCGGCCGCGCGGTTGAGGTCGTAGGCCCGCTCCGCCTTTTCGATCTCCAGGCGCGTCTCGTCAATCTCCTTTTTAAGCTGCCGCACATGGGCGATGGTCTCCTTTTCTTCCTCCCACTGAAGCCGCATCGCATCCGCCTTTTCCTTCAACGCCGCTAATTCCTTCCTGATCCGTTCCAGCCGGGCCTGAGAGGCGGCATCCTCCTCCTTTTTCAAGGCCGCCTCCTCGATCTCGAGCTGCATGATCCGGCGGTTAACCTCGTCCAGCTCCCCGGGCAGGCTCTCCATCTCGGTCCGCAGCCGGGCCGCCGCCTCGTCCACCAGGTCAATGGCCTTATCGGGCAGGAAGCGGCCGGAAATGTAGCGGTCGGACAGCACGGCCGCCGCCACCAGGGCCGCGTCCTTGATCCGCACCCCGTGGTGGACCTCGTAGCGCTCCTTCAGGCCGCGCAGGATCGAGACGGTTTCCTCGACCGAGGGGGGCTGCACCAGCACCGGCTGGAAGCGGCGCTCCAGGGCGGCGTCCTTTTCGACGTGCCGCCGGTATTCGTCAATGGTGGTCGCCCCGATGCAGCGCAGCTCGCCCCGCGCCAGCATGGGTTTGAGCAGGTTGCTCGCGTCCACGGCGCCCTCGGCCGCCCCGGCGCCGACCACGGTGTGCAGTTCGTCAATGAAGAGGATGACGCGCCCCGCCGACTCCTGGACCTCTTTCAGCACGGCTTTCAGACGCTCCTCGAACTCGCCGCGGAAGGAACCGGGGCGTCACGGCGTAAAGGCCGACGCCGCAGGCGGCGGCCCGGCCGAGGAAACGGCAGCCGCGGAGCAGGCCGTGGTTGCTCCGGTCCCGCATGAGAGTACCGTAAACCAAAACCGGCGCGGGCATGTCTGAAACGGCTAACCTCCGTGTGACGGCGGCTATCCGGGCTCGGAACCCGTACCGGTCACACTATTAGACATCTCCCCTGTTTTTTCCTGCCATACCGGGTGCAAGGGGATTCCAGGCGGATATACTATTGATAACCATTTTAGGGGATATTAGATGCTCGGACGGAAAGAAACCAAATTGGCTTTACCAGCATCGAAGCTTGGTGCGCCACGCCCATCTTCCTGAGAACTCCTTTTACGGCTTACCGGCCCGGTGGGGCGATAGACTAATCCGACACGAACACTTCACCGAACTCTACGCCAGTACCGGCCGTCCTCCGGACCTTCTTCCGGCGGGATGGTGACGGTGGTGGTTCCCCCGGCTTCGGGCCTCTCCAGCGCCACGTCGGCCGGCAAAGGGAGATCGGTGGTGCCGTCCGCCGGTCGATTGCGCTCAGCGCTCCTCCCAGGAAACCTTAATCCGGCAGACTTCTTCGATTTCGCGGGTACGGGCGCGGCCCAGGAGGTTTTTCGCTGCCTCGAGCGGCGCCAAGCCTTCAAAAAGCACGCGGTGGATCTCGGTTGTAACGGGCATCCGGACACCGAGGTTCTGCGCCAGGGAGTATGCTGCACGGGTGGTTTTTACCCCTTCGACGACCATGCCGACGGCCGCCAGTGCCTCTCTTAGGCTCTTCCCCTGCCCGATCTCGATTCCCGCCCGCCGGTTGCGGCTGTGCATGCTTGTGCACGTGACGATGAGGTCACCGACACCCGCCAGCCCGGCGAAGGTAAGCGGATTGGCACCCAGGCGCACGCCGAGGCGGGTGATCTCTGCAAGACCCCTGGTCATCAATGCCGCCTTGGCGTTGTCGCCGAAGCCGATGCCCTCACAGACGCCGGTGCCGAGGGCGATAATGTTCTTTAACGCTCCGCCGAGTTCAACACCGACAACGTCGTCATTTGTGTATACCCGGAAGAACGGCGCCATAAAGAGGTCCTGGACAAACTCCGCCGTCTCGCTGTTCCGGGACGCGGAGACAATTGCGGTCGGCTGTCCCCGGCCCACTTCCTCCGCGTGGCTTGGCCCGGAAAGCACCGCGTAGCGGTACGATGCCTCTTGCCCTGCTTCGGCCGCAAAAACTTCCGAGAGGCGCCGAAGGGTCGGTTCTTCGAGACCCTTGGCCGCATTAACAATGCAGGCAGCCGGATGGATGTCCGGCAGAGCGATTTTCAACACCTCTCGGAAGGCGTGGGAAGGTACCGCGAAAACAACAACGGCAGCGCCGTCCAGGGCTTCCGTCATGGAAGCGGTTACCGCGACGCCGTGCGGAATCCTGACTCCCGGGAGATAACGCGCGTTTTCCCGCGCAGTGTTCAGCGCAGCGGCATGCTCCGGCCGCCGCACCCAGAGGCGGACCGGATAACCCTTTCCGGCAAGGAGACAGGCCAACGCTGTACCCCAGCCGCCGCCTCCAAGCACCGCTATTTGCACGAGGATCACTCCTTCCGGCGTTCTGCGTTCGGCGTTCTGCGTTCGGCTTAGACGGACTGACTTTAAGGTCAGTTCGAAGTTCGAAGTTAACTCTAAATTAATGGACCACTCAGTCTCTTCAAGGGGCAAGCTCAGACGACAGTGATTTAAGGTCCGTCAACGTTGGTACATTAGACATTTAGACTTAACGTTTAGCCTGAGACTGTTAACTCGAAAAATCCAACTTCGGACTGTTTAACCTCGCACTGTTTAACATTACCGGAAATTGGGCCCATTTCGGCCTGCGCGCTCGATTTATCCTTCACCCTTCGCTAATGCCACGGCGTTTTCAAAAATAAAACGTCCTGCCGGCAGGTAATCTTTAAGCCGGCGCCAGTTTGGGTGGTGGTGCGGCAGGACGTTACGCTCCGGATGCGGCATCAGCCCCATGATACGCCCGCTCGGGTCGGTGATACCGGCGATTGCGTTCAGCGAGCCGTTAGGGTTGCCGGGGTACTCCTGCGTGGTGTTGCCGCCGGCATCAACGTACCGGAAGGCCACCAACCCTCTTGCCTCTATTTCCTCAAGCGTGGCCCTTTCCGCAAAGAACCGTCCCTCGCCGTGCGCCACCTGGAACTCGACCACCCGCCCTGTTGCACCGCGGGTGAAGATGCAGGGGCTTGGCTCCACCCGTAGCCGCACCCAGCGGCATTCGAACCGTGCGCTGTCGTTGACCATCAGTGTTGCGCGGACGGGCCCGATTTCGCCAAAAGGTAAAAGACCGGTCCGGACCAGCACCTGAAAACCGTTGCAGATCCCGAGGACGAGGCCGCCCGCCGCCACAAAACCGGTAATCTCCTCCCGCAAGAAAGACGTCAGTTCCACCGCCAGGATTTTCCCCGAGTGCACGTCGTCGCCGTACGAGAACCCGCCCGGGATGGCCAGTATCTTATAACGGTTCAGTTTTTCCCTCCCGGACCTGAGCTGGTTAACGTGCACGAGGCGCGGCGCTCCGCCGGCTAATTCAAAGGCATAGGCTGTTTCCGCATCGCAGTTGGTTCCGTCTGTACGCATGACAATCACCGGCGGTCTCACGCACCGAACACCTCCTTCATCGGCTGCTGATAGGCAGCTCGGAGCCGCGCGAGGGACACGGTAAAAAGCGGCCGGGTACCCTGCCCGAAGCGCAGTTCCGGTTCCGGTACCGTTTTACCTAACAGGAGGTGAGGCACTCCCCCGGCTAACGCCGCAGGATCGGCGCCTGGGGCCAGTTCCAGTACAAAGCAGCCCGCAGTTTCATTAAAGAGGAAGAAGTCCGGCCTGCTTCCTTTCGGCAGCTCAATTTCGGCACCAAAGCCGCCGCCGAAGGCCATCTCCGCCAAAGCCGTCAGCAGGCCGCCTTCACTCACGTCATGGCAGGCGAGCACTGCGCCGGACTTGATCGCACGGTGGACCGTAAGGAAAACCTCCGGGAGCTTCTTCAAGTTTATCCGGGGGATGCTCTTCCCCAGATGGCCGTGGAGGTCATAGTATACCGATCCGCCCATCTCTTCCTCACGGCGGTTGCCTACAAGGAGAAGCCGGCTCCCCTCCCCCTTCAGGTCGGCGGTGACGGTCCCGTTTATGTCCGGCAGCCTTCCGAAAGCCGAAATGCACAGGACCGGCGGGATGTTTATCACCATATCTCTTCCCTTGTAGGTGCCGGAAAGGCTGTCCTTGCCCGAAATAAACGGGAGCTTGAGCGCCCGCGAGAAATCGGCGCAGGCGTCCACCGCCCGGTCGAGATGGGCCAGGAACTCCCCTTCAGGCACCGGCCAGATGAAGTTGTCGATGAGGGCAAGCTCCCGCGGGTCCGCGCCGACGGCTACCGCGTTGGCTACCGCTTCCGCTGCCGCCCAGAGGCCTCCCCAGTAGGCGTCGATTTTATTCAAAACCGGATTCAAACCATGCGCAATGACCATTCCGTAAGGTTTTCCTAAAACGGGGGTGAGAACCACGGCGTCGTTCGGCCCGTCGCCGGCTATACCGCCGTAAGGAGGCAGTGCGTTCGTTCCCTGTACCCCGTGGTCGTAGACCCTGACGATCGGCTCTTTGGAGCAGACGTTGAGGTGGGAGAGCACCCGGCAGCAGAGCTCCGCCCAATCGGCGGGCAGCGGAATTTCAGGCTCCGAGAGGTTCGCCGCGGTCAAGCTGCATGACAGCACCCGCTGCGGCAACCCGTGGTGCAGAAACTCCATTTCCAGGTCGACAACCTTTTCCTTACCGTGGTATGCCTCAAACCGGCCCGTATCTGTGAACTCGCCAAGCACGGTGGCCTCGACGTTGTGACCGCGGCAGATTTCCATGAAACGCGGTACGTTTTCCGGGGCAACCGCCGCCACCATGCGTTCCTGGCTCTCGGAGAGCAAGATCTCCCAGGGAGCGAGGCCGCTGTATTTAAGCGGTGCGCGGTCAAGGTGTATCAGCGCCCCGGTATCCGCCCCCATTTCGCCCACGGCGGAGGCGAAGCCGCCGGCGCCGCAGTCGGTGATCGCGTGGATCAGACCCTCATCCCGTGCGGCCAGGAGCGCATCGGCCATCCTTTTCTCCTCGATGGCGTGGCCGATCTGCACCGCCTGGGCGTTCACGGTCATGGTGCGGTCGGTCATTGCCGCGCTCGAAAACGTTGCACCGTGAATCCCGTCCCGCCCGGTCCGCCCGCCGAAGACCACAACCTTATCGCCGGGCCGGGGCCGCCCCTTCTGCGCCCGGTCTGCCGGGATCAGCCCGTAGGAACCCACGATCACCGAGGGCTTAGCCCGGAAGTCCGGGTGGAAGTGCACCGATCCGTTGTTGGTGGGAATACCCATGCGGTTGCCGTAGTCCCGGACGCCGGCGACGACCCGCCGCAGGAGATAGTGCGGGTGCAGGCAGCCGGCCGGTATGGTTTCCGGCGGGGTTTCGGGCGGCGCGAAGCAAAAGATGTCGGTGGAGGCAATCACCTTTGCCCCTTGGCCTGTCCCCATGATGTCCCTGAAAACGCCGCCCGACCCCGTGGCGGCGCCGCCGTACGGCTCTATCGCCGAAGGAGCGTTGTGTGTCTCCACCTTGCCGCAGATTGCCCAACCGTCATAAAAATGCATTACGCCGGAGTTGTCCACGAAGGCCGAGAGTACCAGGTTCTCGCGCCTGACAGCGGCGGTGGCCTCCCTGAGCCGGGTTAGGAAGGGCTTCTTTTCCTCCCCGTCGACAACGATCCGCGCCTTAAAGGTCTTGTGCACACAGTGCTCCGACCAGGTCTGCGCCAGGATCTCGACCTCCGCATCGGTCGGGTCGCGGCCAAGTTTCCGGAAGTAACCCTGGATCAGGCGCATCTCTTCCAGGTTCAAAAAGAGCCGGTCCTCGGAGAGCGCCGTCAGTTCCGCGTCGTTCATCGTCCTGACGGGGATGACTGATGTGCGCCCCGGTTCGCCGCCTAACAGCAGCGTAGCGGGCTTTTCGGTTACCACCTGTTGCACCGTCTCGTTAACTAAAAGGCGACGGGTGATCGTTTCCAGTTCATGCCGGCTCAGGCTTCCGAAAAAGGCATACTCCGTGCTGGAATCCGCCGCGAGAAGACCCTCAATCCCCAAGTCAGCCGCCGCCTTCATCAAAGAGCCGGCTTCGGGGTTCATCACCCCCGGCCGGTAGGCGACCTCGATCAGCCGGTCGGCATTTGTGATCAGGGGTTCGTTGATCCTGTACTCCTGAAAAACGGCTTCGCTTAAGAGCCGTTCCGCTAACAAGCGGGCCGCTTGCTCGTCAATCCCCTCAAAGCGGTAAACCTTTACCGTCCGCACCGTCTTGACGCTTTGTATCCCCAAAGCCGTACGGATTTCGTTAAGCAGTTCTTCACCGCGCGCATCCCGCAGCGCCGGCAACAGGCCGACGCGCACCTCTTGAAGCATGCACCTGCCTCCTGCATCAGTAGTCGGTTGTCGGTCGTCGGTAGTCAGTTTCAGGCGTTTCAAGCTGTAAAAACTATATCATATTCTTGCAGGGCAAACCAAGCGCCGGTTGAGACGTCAGGTACCGGATCTTGGATTAAAGCTATTTCCTGATTTCCTTAGTTTCTTCTTCATTCCTGCTTCCTAATTCCTGTATCTCTGTTTCTTGTTTCCCGTTCCTGACCTTCTGAATCCTGGCTTCTGACTTCTGACTTCTGACTCTGTCACTCTAAAATCGTCCCGCCGCCGACCACTATATCGCCCTGGTAAAAAACGGCGGCCTGTCCGGGGGTTATTGCCCGCTCCGGTTCGGTGAACTCCACAATTACTCGGCCATCCGCCGCAGGGGTAAGCACCGCCGGCTTGTCCTCGGCGGTGTACCTGATTTTTACCGTAACGGGAAGGGACTCTTCCAGGCGATCAAAAAGAATGAAATTTGTTTCCCCAACAAGACACCTGTCTTTATAAAGCAGGTCTTCAGGCCCGACGATCACTGCGTTGCGGGCCGGGTCGAGCGCCAGCACATAAAGCGGGTACCCTGCAGCGATACCGAGGCCGCGCCGCTGCCCGATGGTGTAGTAGGCGAGGCCGCGGTGGCACCCGATGGTCTTTCCCTCGTGGTCGATTATCGGCCCGGGCCGGGTGCCGGCCCCTGCCTGCTCAAGGAAGCGCCGGTAGTCGCCTTCGGGAATAAAGCAGATCTCCTGGCTCTCCCGGTCAGCGGTCTTCACCCCTCGCCGCCGGACGATCTCCCGCGCCTCCTCCTTGGTTCGGGTGCCCAGGGGCAGTAAAAGGTGGCGTAATTGCTCTTGTTCCAGGGCATACAGAGCATAGCTCTGGTCCTTCTTGGGGTCTTTACCCCGCCCCAGCAGGTAGCGTCGGGTGGCCGCGTCCTGCCAGACGCACGCGTAGTGCCCGGTAGCAAAATACCGGGCGCCTATAGAAAGTGCACGCTGCATAAGCGCGCCGAACTTCATCCGCGGGTTGCAGACTACGCACGGGTTCGGCGTCCGGCCCGCAAGGTAGGCTTTCGTAAAATAGTCAACGACGGCGGCCTGGAACGCTTCCCGAAGGTCGAAGACATGGTGTTCGATGCCCAGCGACGCCGCGGTTTCTGTTGCTTTCGCCGCGGGGTTGCCGGCAATCAGCATGGTTACACCAAACACCCGGTACCCTTCCTCCTGCAGGATGACAGCAGTAGCAGCGCTGTCCACGCCGCCGCTTAAAGCGACTGCTACACGTTCCAAGCTGCATTCTGCCTCCTTTTCGGGACCCGGCACTTCAACGGGCATTCCACCGGATACCCGACGGCATTAATGGACTTGTTATCTCTTCTTTCGCGGCGGTGACGTTGTCCACAGAGTGGTAGGTCGGTCAAAAGGACCGCTTCCCGCCGTTCCCTGTAATCCGCAGGTCCGGCCGAGTTTTATTGTAACCCAACGCCGGGCTTTTTTCTACCGCTCCGAAGGGAAAGACAAGATTTGAGAAGCTGCAAACGGGCTTTTCCGGTGCGAGCACAATTTGCTATAGGAGCTCCCGGCGCCCGGAAGAAGGCTCACGAGGAAGGCTTGGCGCATCCGCCGGGGTCACTCCGCGCCAAGAAAAGACCCCGCAGATGCCGTGAACTCCCAAAGTTTCCTTTGAACCCGTCCTCGACAGGTGGGTGCCCTCCTGACTGCTTTTTGCTTCCTTATTGCAAGGCATGCAAGCCACAGTCAGAGGCCGGGCTCCCAAGGTATAAGTGTTGGCTCAAAACTTCAAGACGGTCACGGTCACCGCAGGGTAAACTCCTTGTTTGTATATTATCATATTTGCCAGCAGACCGCAAGTGCCGGACCCGCGTTTCCGAACGTTAGTCGCCTACAGATTGGCAGTTATGCGGCAATATACAATATAGAGGTGCAGCGGAGAAAAGACGGCGGTCAAACAGCGAAAGAAGCGTCTTGCAGCATACATTTCGAGGTAAAGGTGCGACGGAGGCACTTTGCGGCAAACGCAGAAACCTGCACAACAAGCGGCATAGTTCCGAGGCGGAAAGGTGCGTCTGAGACGGTGCTGCACAACCGGGCGGTAAAAAACGGGGGTGCGGTTACCGCCGGAAAAAACCGGTTAATCGCCGTCGTCCTCTTCCCCGCCGGTCATGGTGACATTCCTCATCCGGTAGACCTGTCCCTTGCAATCGGTAAGGGTCCAGGTGATGCTGTACTTTTCCAGCTTGGGGACCAGCCGTGCCGGGATGGGCGCGAGCTGGTACTGGACCTGGGTGACAATGGCCTGCTGGGGACAGTAGATGGTACAGGTCATACAGTCCCAGCACTCGCCGGGATCCCGGCACAGGGCTTTTCGGCTTGCTTCGTCGATAACGAAAAGATTTCCCGGGCAGACCGAAACGCACAGTGGCTGGGGCTCATTTTGGCAGGCATCGCATTTTGCAGGTATTACAAACGGCGGCATAATATATCGTTCCTCCTACAAGAGCCTTGGGTTCCTCCGGTTACGCGGCCGGCTCAGATGTAATCGCCTCAGGGCACCTGTTATCCTCTGCATACCGCTCCGGTTGCTTTTGACTCCTCCGAGAATGCGTTCTTCTTCCGTGGGGCGCGGCGATGAGCCGCGTTCCGTTTATGTTACTCTTCTGCATCTAAGTAACCAGCTTACAGGTCTATTCGCCCCATTTTCATTCTTATAACCATGCCTTTCGCTGCGCTCAGGCACAAAACGTTATGAAAATGGGTGTTCATCCGTGGTTTAGTCCCTTTCTCCGTCTCCTGCTCCTAACGTAGAACGTAGAACGTCGCACGTAGAACGATTTTCAGATTTCGTTCTGCGGCTTGCCGCAGGTGGCACTCCTCAAAAGACCGCTGCAAATCCTCGGCCGGTAAATGGGGAAGCATGAGGTGTTTTGCAATTCTCCTAAATCGTCTCCTGCGTCCTGCTGCCCGGCACTATTTGCTCGTAAGGATACTTCTTGAAGGTAAGCTCGTCCGTATCAGGGTTCCATACCGAACAGATGAAGCAATCGTACTCTGCATCGTTGCGCTCCGGGTAGTCGGTACGGTTTACGTATCCGAGGAAACGAGTCTCCTTCCGGTAACTTATATGCTCGATAGCAAGCTGACAGCAGTCCAGCCGGTTAATCACATCCCAGGCTTGCTGCAGTTCAAACAGGTCCGAAGCAACTATGTACTTGAGCTGGTCTCGCCGCAGCCGGTTGATACGCTTCCTGGCGATAGCAAGGTACGGGTCGCTCACCGAGAAATGCCGCACCCGCCCGCCGCAGTAATCTTCCATGACGTTCTGCATGTGTTCTTCCATTTCCTTCGGCATGATTCCCATAACGGGCTTCCCGTTAGTGTAAACATCCTGCTTGGCCCACCGGCCGATGGGCGCAAAGGTGATCTCCTCCAGCCGTGCTATCTCCTCCGGATCGAGGTCCACCAGGTCCACGCCGGTTTCGGCTATCCACCGAACCATATTCCGGCCCGCGATCCGGCCGCAGGTCCATGAGCCGGAAATAAAGCGTGACGGCGCCTGTCCCAGGGCCTCGCCGCTGGCGAAAAGGCCGGGGATCGTAGTCATCCGCGTAGTACCGGTTGTCCAGGCGCCGCAGCAGGCTGCGTGTGCGCCGACGAGAAAGGGGGAGTCGCCCTCGATTTCGATCGGCTCACGTGCCGGGTCGATGTCGTGGGCCCCCCAGTAAAGGACGGTGCTCGGCGACATGTCCAGGTATTGCTCCCGCAAGCCCGCCACCCTTTCCGGGTCGCCTTTAGTGGTGTCCATGAAAATCGGACCCCGACCGGCGGCGATCTCCCTGTAACATGCCCACACCCGAACGGGTGTCGGCGCGGTGTGGCCGCCCATCCGGACGTATTCTTCCTTTTCAAACATGAAGACCTCGCCCAGTGCGTTAACCATGGGCGCGTTTGCACCGATAGCTAATGTCCCGGCGGGGGCGTAAGTGTCTTTGATCCGCACTGGTATCATCCTTGTATCGAAGCCGGTCATTTCTGCGCCGATCCGTTTCATCATCGCATAGCTGGCGCCGGTGTTGAAGGGAACGGACCAGATGCGGTGGTGCGCATCGCCGCCATAACGGGGACGCCAGATGCCTGCTGCTCCCCCGCTGGCGACCAGTACCGCCTTGGCCCGGGCTATGTAAAATTTGCCGTCCCGGGCACCGAAACCCACGGCACCGACGCAGCGGTTGTCCTTTTTAAGCAGCTCTGTCACGTATACCCAGTTTAAAATCTGGGCGCCGGCCTTTTCGGCCATCTTAGAGGTTATAGGCTTTAAAAACCGCCCGTTTACCTCAATATTCCATTTCCCGCGCGCGAGGTAACGGCCGTCCACGTCCTTCTTAATCGGGAGGCCTTCTTTCTCCATCATCGCCACCGTTTCGTTAAGCTCGCGGCCGACGCTCAAAAGGATGTCCTCCCGCACCGGCGCGCCACAGAGGTCATACCGCACGTATGCGACCCAGTCCTCAGGCGTCCCCTGGTTGATGTAAGCGTTGAGCGCGTTTTGCCCCGCTGCTAAGGAGCCGCTGTGCCGGATATTGGCCCTCTCCAAAATGGTAATTTTTAACTCGGGTCCGCCTACCTGCCGTGCTTCCCACGCTGCGAGGCAGCCTGCAGTCCCGCCGCCGATAATCAGTATGTCGGTGTCGATATAGACCCGCTCCCGCATCCTCCGGGCACCCCCTTCGGTTGGTTGTAAAATAAATTAACGGAAAATCAACCTAAGCAGCAACAAAGCCTGCCTCAAGAAACAAATTTTTCGTCTTAACGGTGCAATGCAACCGGTAAAAAGTTGCTTGTTACACGAGCGTACGGCAGGCTTAAATGCTAAACTATTCAGCTTTTATAGCACGCCAAGCTTTTTCTTGCCTTCAAGACAGGCATCTTCCCACCTGCACCCTTCGCAGAAAGCCGCAAGCCAGCCCTTAGGGGTTGCGCTGACCCTGGCCGTTATCTCCCGCCAGAACACCCTCTCCCCTATCCCCACCCCAAGGCGATCTGCCGCCTTGCTGTCCAACGGTCTGATCTTTGCCTCCCCGCCGGCAGGTTCGCTGGTACACCGGCCGTCGTGAAGAGAAGCACACGTACGGCAAACA
The DNA here is from genome assembly GCA_040756575.1 of Bacillota bacterium. Lineage (GTDB taxonomy): Bacteria > Bacillota > Desulfotomaculia > Desulfotomaculales > Ammonificaceae > DTYU01. The sequence goes on from JBFLYP010000001.1 coordinate 12,255, forward strand.
TCATCCGGCCCTTCGACCAGTTCTATCTCTTCTCCCCTTTCGGCCCTGCCGATTACGTTCTCGAGATTCTCGACAAACTCCCGGCTGTATCCCTCGCCCCGGAAAAACTGCAGGCAGATCAGGTGATGCCCCCGTAATTTGATCATGAGGTTCGCTCCTCAATTCCACCCGGGGGTTCTCCTTACCTTCACCCCAAGGGTTCAAAAATCTTCGATGCTCTTTTCTGCCGGCGAACTGCAATGACCGGCGTTTTATCTTTTGCAGGAGCGGAGTCCGAAAATTAACAGGATGAGCGCGATTCCCGTTACTATCAGGCTGAACACCTGGCCAAGGGTCAGGTAGCCGCCAACCGGCGGCGAGACGCGGAGGAACTCGATGCCGAACCGGTATACACCGTAAAAAATCACGTACAGACAGGCAAGCTGTCCCGAAAATCGCCTGTGCCCGCTAAAGTACTGCAGCGCAAAGAAGATGAACGCCCCGATTGCTACGGCGTAAAGCTGGGTGGGGTGGCGTGGCACCCCGTCGAACGGAAAGGCTACCGCCCAGGGAAGGTCTGTGGCTTTGCCATAACAGCATCCGTTCAGGAAGCAGCCGATGCGCGCGAAGGGGTAACCTGCAGCCAGGCCGAACGCAACTATATCCGCCGTTTCGCCAAAGCGCACGCCTTTGGCCCGCCCGTACAGCCAGACAAGCGGGAGGCCCGCTATCAGCGCCCCGTAATAAGAAAGGCCGCCGTCCCAGATACGGAAAATTGCTCCGGGTTCACCGGCAAACCGGGGCCATTCGATTAAAACGTAGGCGATGCGGCTGCCTATCACGCCGGCAACGACCAGGATGGTCGCTAAGCTCAGCACCATATCGGGGTCGACGCCCCGCCGCCTGGCTTCCCGCTCGCCTGCAAGGACCCCGACCATGACCGCGACAGCCAGCATCAGACCGTAACTGTGCACCGCATAGCCGCCTATGCGAAATAAAACCGGCCACACCGTAATTTAACTCCCTTTCCGCGTAGCAACGCTCATTCCGGCCGGATCTCCTTCCCGCATTCCTGCTCCCGGCCTGTTAAAACCGCCAGCCCGTGCTCCACGACGGGGAGAATGACCGCCAGGCATTCCCGGACCGCTTTGGGGCTTCCGGGAAGGTTTATAATGAGGGTCTTCCCGCGGATGCCGGCCACACCGCGGCTCAGAACGGCCCGGGGTGAAATCTTGAATGTCTCGAACCGCATTGCTTCCGCAATCCCCGGGACCTCGCGTTCAATCACGGAAAGGGTTGCCTCGGGCGTGTTGTCCCTCGGACCGAGCCCCGTTCCGCCTGTGGTTAAAACCAGGTCGATACCCGATTTGACCGCCTCCAGTAAAACCTCCGTGATCGTGTCAAGGTCATCGCTGACGACCCGGGAGTACGCCACCTTCCATCCTTGCGCTTCCACCAACTCTCTTACCGTTTGCCCGCTGGTATCTTCCCTTTCACCGCACGCACCTTTATCGCTCGCTGTAATTACTGCCACCCGGTACACGTGACTCCTCCTTCCGCTTGAACATCGCCACCGGCGTGCTGCTCCGCCTTTCCGACTATATTATAATCCGCTCAGGTTTTGCACAAGCCTTTTCTCGTCCTTGACCCCGCGGGCGGTTGCGAAACACTCCTTAACGCCCTCCCGGCCCTTTCGTTTCACCGGCAAAGCTTTGCCTCGTCATTGTCATTCCCGGCGGCGACTGCAGTCGTGAACGGCTCCTGTGAAAAGGCTGCTTTTAAGCCACCCTTGGACACTCCCGAATACGCCGTTCGGGTTTAAGCAGCAAATTTCCAGCAGAAGCTCTTGCACGCATCTTCGAGTGGACTGGCTGGCTGACTGACTGCGGAAAAAGGTTTGATATTCTTTAATTTCGGACTAATTATCACAAGTTCGGTTTACTGCTGCGCTGAAAAACCCCTGTCTTTCCACCGCTCTTATATTCGAGGCTGATTTCTTCGATCACCGCTTCCCTGTCGACTGCTTTAACCATATCATAAAGTGCGAGCGCGGCCCCGGCCACGGCGGTCATCGCCTCCATCTCCACGCCCGTCCTGTCGACCGCCTTTACCCGCGCCGTTATCTCCACCCGGCTCGTTTTCTCGTTTAACCGGAAATCGACCTCTACTCCAGTGATACGGATCGGGTGGCACAGCGGAATCAGGCGCGGCGTCTCTTTGGCTGCCATTATCCCGGCGATTCGGGCTACAGCCAGCACGTCACCTTTGGGCAACCCGCCTGATGCAATAAGCTGCAGCGTCTCAGGCCGTACACGCAGGGCGCCGCTGGCCGCCGCCTCCCGCAAGGTTTCAGCCTTTTTCGCTACCTCCACCATCCGCGCTTTCCCTTCAGCGTCGACGTGGGTAAGCTCCGGCATGTTCCGTCCTCCTGCCTTCATTATCCGCCTTCATCTCTTTTCGCTGCCAAGGGCGCCGAGATTGAATAACCTGATACAGGTGTTCTTTAGTTTTTGCCGCTAAACCAAAGCATCCGATATTTTACTAATGTAGTACTTCTGCCTGGTTCTTTCCTTTGTGTTCTTGGCGTCTCGGCGGTTTATCCCTCATCCTTGCGCATAAACCACCCGCCCGCAGTCGCGGAGGTCGTATCCTCCCCGGGCAAGCACAGCAGCCTGAAACTCTGTGTCTTCGAGCACAGCCCTCAGCCGCTCGCCTGTTTTCCCTTCCCAGTACTGCTTTAAAACACAGAGGTCGTACCGTTCTTCCGCCACCGGCACGAAGTCCAGCCCGAGTGCTACCGCCGCCGCCCTGATGCCCAGGCCGGCGTCAGCCGTGCCCCCTGCCACCGCCGCAGCTACCGCCAGGTGGGTATACTCCTCCCGCTGGTATCCGGTAACCCGCTGCGGGTCGAGCCCGAGCCGCCGGAGGTGGAAGTCCAGCAGCACCCTTGTACCCGCGCCGCGCTGCCGGTTGACGAAACGGACATCCTCCCTGACCAGGTCGTTGAAGCTGCTGATCCCCTTTGGATTGCCGGGAGCGACGATGAAGCCCTGCTCCCGGTAGGAAAGGTTCACCAGCACCGCCGGCACGCCCTCGAGATAATGTTTTACGTAAGAAAGATTGTATTCGCCCGTCTCTTCGTCTAAGAGGTGGGTTCCCGCGAGATGCGCCTCGCCGCGTTTCAGCGCGAGCAGTCCGCCCAGGCTGCCGACGTGCGCGGAGGAAAGCGTGGCTTCCGGAAATTTGAGCCGCAGGAAGTTCGCAATGATGTCAAGTGCAAGGTCGTGGCTGCCGATGGCAACGATCGTTTCCTCGATCTCCTGCCGCGTCCGCAGGAGCTCCACCGGCACAACGCTGCCGGCCTCAAACCCTTCGGAAAACCGGGGCACCCGCAGTATGCCGTCCGCCCTCACCAGGGTTAGCAGCAGACCCGCTCCCCGTCCGAGAGGGGTGGCCACAATTTTTTCCCCGATCCGTCCGAGCTTGACCCGGACGAACTCCTCCACTCCCGCAGGCGAAATTACCCGCCGCGAAAGCAAGGCATCGGTCTTCTCGCGCTCCGGTACGGTGCGGCCCTGCTTGGCAAAAATCACGGGTTTTGCGAAAAGCTCCGTGGTAAGCACAGCGGAAACGGGGTATCCCGGGATACCTAAAAACGGCTTTCCTCCCACTTCCCCGAGAACCACAGGCTTTCCGGGTTTAATTGCCACGCCGTGGGCGAAAACGATCCCGCACTCCCTGACTATCGCTGCGGTGAAATCCTCCCGCCCCGCCGATGCACCAGCATTGGTAATCACCACGTCGCATTCGGCCGCTGCGCGCAGGATCGCTTCCTTCAGGGCGGTCAAATCGTCCGGGACGATCCCGTAGCGCACCGGAACCCCGCCCCACTCGCGGAGCATCTCCCCGAGCATCGGGGTGTTGAATTCGATTATATCTCCGGGTTTTAGAGGTGAGCCCGGCTCAACCACCTCGGTGCCCGTCGGGATGATCGCCACCCTTGGCTGCGGGTGGACAGGCACTGTTACAACGCCGCCGGCGATCATCGCCCCAACATCCACCGGCCGGATCAAGTGATTCGCCGGCAGCAGCATCTCCGTAGCCACAACGTCTTCCCCCATCACCCGGACGTGCTGGTACGGGAAGGCAGCCGCGGTAATCTCGATGATACCGGGGTGCACCTCATGTGTATCTTCGACCATGATCACAGCATCACAGCCCTCCGGCAGTACATCGCCGGTATCCACCGGGACCGCTTCTTCCCCCACTCGCAGGCGGAGCGGGTTCTGTTCGGTTGCGCCGAAGGTGCGGCGCGCCTGAACAGCAAACCCGTCCATTGCCGCCGCATGAAAATGCGGGTGCGACACCGCCGCAAAGACCGGCGCCGCGGTAACCAGGCCGCAGGACTCCTTAACCGGCACGCTTTTTGCCGGACCGGGATCCAGCGCCCCGAGGTTCTTCAAAAATTCGAGGTACCCTGCCAGCGTTTCTTCGAGCGGTTTTTCCTCGAGAAAAATCTCTCGTTTCATGGTTATCTCCCCAGCCCGAACCCGGCCTCTGCCTCGCGTCAGTACCCGAAGGCAGGGCAATGACCGGCCTTACCCGGTTCGGGTATCAAACTCTTTTTTGGGCAACCGGCTATATGAGAAAGAGATCAACGAGCTCTCCGGCTTCCGCTCCGGCAGCATCAAGGGGTATACGCACGAGCCCGTCGGCCCGGGCAAGTGTTGCGATGAGGCCGGACTTCCCGAGAATGGGCTCTGCCACAAGTTCGCCTTCTTTGAGCACCAGCCGGACCCTGAAATAGTCCTCCCTCCCGGGAGCGGACCGGAGCGAACGCCCGAGCCGTACCCGAAGAGGCGGCCGTTCCGGCAGTTCCGGCTCAAGAAGGGGCCTTACCAGGAACTCGAAGACCACCAGTGCGGAAACAGGATGGCCGGGCAGGCCGAAGACCGGCTTGCCGCTTACTGCCGCCCCGACCGTCGGTTTTCCCGGCTTTACAGCAAGCCCGTGGAACAAAACCTCCGCTTCCGGAAGGGAAGTGATCGCCTGCAGAGTCAGATCCCGCGCACCTACCGAACTGCCGCCGGAGAGCAGCGCCATGTCGCATTCTCCCACCGCCCGCGACAGGATCTCCCGGAGTGCCGGCAATTCATCCGGCACCGTGCCGAAAACGGCCGGCACCCCGCCCGCAGCCTCAACCGCCCCGGCCAGGGCAGGCGTGTTGACGTCCCTCACCTGCCCCGGGGCGGGGGCGGTTTCGGCAGCGACGATCTCGTCTCCTGTTCCGATGATGCCGACAACGGGGCGCTTGCGCACCCGGACGCCTCTCACGCCGCAGGCGGCTAACAGCCCGATATCCTGTGGGCGCAGGCGTTTTCCCGCGTTTGCAACAACCATACCAGCCCGTATATCATCCCCGCGCCGCACGACGTTTTCCTCAGGTGCCACGGGTCTCAGCACAGCCACTATGTCGGGGCCGGCGTCCTCGGCGTATTCCAGCATCACCACCGCGTCAGCCCCTTCCGGGAGCATACCGCCGGTTGGAATCCGCCAGGCTTCACCTTGCTTTAACACACCAGCGGGAGCCCTGCCCATTAAGACCTCACCCGTGACCCTAAGATAGGCCGGCAGTCCCTCTGAAGCTCCGAAGGTGTCTGCAGCACGTACCGCGAAACCGTCCATCGTTGCCCGGTCAAAGCCGGGGACTTCCTCCAGAGCGAGCACGTCCTCGGCAAGTATTCGTCCGTATGCTGAAAACAGGGGAACCTCTTCTGCAGGCAGTGCCTTCAGCCGCTCAATCATCTTTTTACGGGCCTCAGCCACCGTCAAAGTGCTAAAAAGCAAGCTTACAGCCTCCGGCTATTCTTTTTCGAAGGGCGGTTACGGGAAAATCGTAACACAAAACCCCGCATCCGGTCAACGAAACACTTCGCCGGCGACCAGAAGACAAGCACGAGTCCGCCGTTTCAAATTATCTCTTAAACTTCCCTCCGGGCGGGTATTCAAGAGGCGGTTTCTGAACCAGCACCAACTCTGGAACAAACAGGGTTGACCCCTTAGCAGAGCAACTACAGCAATGAGGCATCTTTTTTAAGAGCCCGGTTGGGCGGTATACCAGCCCGCAGAATAGATCCTTATCGTATAACGAGCGCGGCCGGAGACCACGCCGCCCAAGCGGTTTATCCAGCCCGGCAGGGGCGCACGATTGAATTCCGTAAGTTCAGCCTGCCAAAGCCGGAAAGCCCTTACTCCGTTCACGCTGTACCAGACCTTTTCCGAGACCCGCGGGCCGTCCCTTGCCGGCAGTAACTCCCGCCAGGGAGGAGCTCCCCAGTTCATGGGAAACTGCTTCCGTCCGTAGTTTTGAATGAAGGATTCAGCTTCGACGGCCCAGCGTTGCACTAATTTTTGGACAAAGGGCTCGGGGAGTTTGCCGGGTTCGGTGATCGTAAGCGTTTTTGTTTCCGCCGGAAAGTACGGGCTGTAGAAACGCAATGCGGCCGAGTTTCCCGTCAGGATGGCAAACTCATCGTAGGGAATGCAAAGGTAACTCCCGTAACAGGTCACTTGATATTCCTTTGGTTCCCGGTGGAACTCGCTTGCCGACGCCGCGCTTGCCCACAAGAGGGAAACCAGCACCCCTGCTACAAACTTACGGAAGAGAACCATTTAAACCCACCTCCTTATATAGATTTCCCCGAAAAATATGAAAAACCGCCGGTCGGCGGCTCAATATTACACTTTTAAAAGGCTTATATCAATATTTCAAAAACCCCTAACAACACGAGTAAACAACCCGCCACCGGCCCGGCGCAGTCTCCCAGCCAGCGGGACATACAGTTCTGCCCCAGCCTGATCCCCAGCCAGAGAAGAAAAAGGCTGAAAAGGGCAACTGCAAAAGCGGTGAGTAAAGGGGTCAGGCCAAAGATGCCCGCGCCGAAACCCCCGGCAAAATTGTTTAAGGCCAGCGCAATGCCTAAGAGAAGTGCTTCCCTCAGGTCGATGTGGCCTGAATAATCCGCGTCGGCAAGGGACGGCGCGGTTAAAAGGTCCGTTAAACTCCGTTGATCGGCCGTTTCCCGAGGCCGTATTTCACTCTCCTCTTCTGCCGATATGCCTGCGGCAGCCTTGTTGCCAGAGCGGACCAGTTCCTCGTACAGAATCCAGACACCGGTACCGATGATGATCAACGCGCCGACGTACTTGGCAAGCTGGAGTGAAAGAAAAGAAGCTAACCATTTCCCCGCCAGGAGCGTCAGCAGGGTGCCGGAGCTGGTGGTTAGTGCTATAAGCAAATTAGATGCGAAAGGCACCCGGATTCTTCTCGCGCCTAAAGATATCCCCACACCGAGATTGTCAAGATTTGCGGCGACGACCAGCAGCAATATACCAAAAGGATCCACCGTTCCCCCCCTCATAACCTCCGTAAACCCAGGTTATGAAAGGGAAACAAAAGCGGTTACTCGGGGTGAAACAACGGCAATTTTTTAAAAACCTGTCTTAGGATTGCAGGACTCTTATGATAAAGGGCGAAGAATTATCCTAACTATGTGAAAAATTGCACTTACTCCGCTCTGGTTCTACGGCCTCAGTTTACACCTATACCGGTTAGAGTGCATCTCAAATAAAAGGAGGCGGCGTTATGCTTGAAAAGCAGGACGTGGAGTATTTGCTATCCGTCGGCCGTAACGACATCCTCAGCCTTTACCTTAATGTTGACCCGGCTCAACCGGAGAACCAGTGTATTCCACCGGCTTATCGCATCTGGCTGAAAAACGCTCTTGAGGAAATTGAGGGGAAAGCAGCCGAGGAAAAACGGCGGGAGGTCCGTGATCTGATAATCCGAATCCGGGACTACATCACTGTATACCGCGCTGGCGGCAAAGGGCTGGCTGTCTTTGCCGGCACCGGTTTTTGGCGGGAGTTTTCTCTTCCGGTACCGGTAGAAAACTCGGTACACTTCGGGCAGCCTGACGTAGCTCCACTCCTGTGGGTCCTTCAGGAGTATAAACCTGCGGGCATCGTCCTGGTAAACGGTACTCAGGTACGGTTTCTAAGTGCTTTCCTGGGCCGTGTAACGCACCGGAAGGAGATGCGCATGGAGCTGGACACCAGCGACTGGCGGCGCAAAGACCTGAAACCGGTAACCGGACACGGGATATACACCAAAGGAAGCAACCGCGATGCATTCGAGGATCGGGTGGAGGAACAGGTGGCTGCCTTCCGCCGGTTTATCGCCGACCAGATGCTCGGCTGGGTAAACAAGCATGGCTTGAAACGCCTCATCCTGGGCGGTGACGACGAGGCTGTTTCTCAAGTCATCCGGTTGTTGCCGCAGCAACTGGATCAGTTAGTGGCCGGGAAGTTGACCATCCCCCTCAGTGCAACTGAAAACGAGGTCCTTTCGCGCACCGAACCGGTAGCGGCAGCTCACGAACGAGAACAGGAGGCGACCTTGGTCGAAAAAACATTGGAAGCGGCCCGGGCGGGCAGCCAGGCGGCGATCGGTCTCTCCGACGTGCTGGGTGTACTTCAAGAAGGACGGGCGCAAAAGGTGATCGCGGTATGGCCGCTCGACGGTTCCGCGTACCAGTGCACGGGGTGCGGGTATGCGTCGGCGCAACCCTTGTCAAAATGCCTCATCTGCGGGAATGCCGTAATCGAAAGGCTGTTAAAGGAACTCCTGCCCCGTTTGGCCTATGCAAGGAAAGCGGAGATCGAGCTGGTTTCGGGAGCAGCAGCGGAGCGCCTTGCGGTATGTGACGGAATCGCGGCCCTGCTCCGCTATTAAGGAGAAAGGGACGCTGTAGACAAAGGGAAAGAGTGCCACGCAAAAGGCGGACCGGGCGAGGAATAATTTTTCTGAACAACACAAAAAAGACGCAAGAATAACACCTAAAATGCCGTGGTGGGGACAAGCAAAATAACGGGAACAGTCCACTTTCTTGACGAAACAAGGGACGTCCCCTCCATCCCCCTTTTTCTCACCCGAAGCTCTTTTCGATGGCTCTCCGGTACAGCTCCCGGAGCAACTGCGCAGTCGGTCCGGGCCGGCCGGTGCCCACCGGACGCCGGTCTACCGTTACAAGCGGCATCACTTCAAGGAGTGAGTTGGTAAGGAAAGCCTCGCTAGCGGTGAAAAGCCGTTCAGGCCGGACCGCGCATTCCTCCACGTGAAAACCTGCTTCACGGGCGGCCTGTATGATCATCTTTCTGGTGATTCCGGGAAGAAGGCCGCTTGAGACGGCAGGTGTAATTAAGGTTCCCCGGTCGACCAGAAAGACGTTGCTTACGGTTCCTTCACAAAGATGACCGGCCGTGTTCAGGAATAACCCTTCATCGGCGCCTGAAGCCAAAGCCTCCTTTTTGCCAAGTATATTTTCTAAAAAGTTGAGGGACTTCAGGAATACCAAAGGTGAGCGCTCGTTGCGCGGAAAAGATACCAGCACCGCCCGGAAACCGCGTGCGTACAGCTCCGGTCGATAAGGGGTTCCGGCCCGGACGGTAACGAGGACCGCAGGCGGCCCGGTTTCAGCAGGGTAGAGCCCCGCTCCCCTGCCTCTGACGACCGTCAGGCGCACGCTGCCGTCCCGAACCCCATTGGCCGCTATGGTCTTTTCAACGGCTCGTTTTAACTCTTCCGGCGCCGGTACCGCGGTAAAGCCGAGCAGTCCCGCGCCCGCCCTCAGGCGCGAGATGTGTTCTCCAAGCATGAAGGGCCGGCCGCCGTAGACCCGGAGTGTTTCAAAGAGGCCGTCGCCGTATAGAAAACCCCGTTCGAGCTCAAGCGGCGCCTTGTCCGCCGGAAGCAACGACCCGTTAAGCCAGATATAGGACAAGCTCTATCTCCTTACCGAATTACCCGGCGGCCGCCGCGGGGCCCAGAAAAGCCCTGCAAAGCTCAGCGCGGCCGCCGCATACATAGGCGCGTGATAGCCCCAGAATGAGGATAGCAGCCCCCCGAGAAAGGGGCCGGCCGCAAGGCAAAGGTTCATGTTGGCCACCAAGATGCCGGTAGCGGTGGCACGTTCCTCACCGGAGCGCAGGAGCAGGACGAGCGCGCCGATGTAAAGCGCCGACCAGGCCGCCGACAGCATGACGTGCACCGGAAGCACCTGCATGAAATGAGATAACGCTGTGTAAAGCAGGAAGACAACGCCGGACAGATACAGGCCCAGCCGGAAGAGGCCGGCCCCGGCAAAGCGTTCGAATAAGGTCATTAAAATCACCTGTCCGGCGTAGTTCGCCGTTCCTACCATCCCGATCCAAAACCTGTCCGCCCCAAGCTCCTGTAAGTACAGCGGGAAGATGATCCAAACCGCTGATGCCCCAAGGTGCCGCAAAAAGAAAGGCAAGTAAACCGCCCGATTCCGCCAGATGACCGGGAGAGACCTGGGTGTACGGGTCATGTGCAGCTTGCTCCACTCCTCCAGCTCGAGGCTGATAAGAAACGCCAAGGCGCAAACGGCAAAGCTGAAGAGAAAAAGAAGATGGTAGTCTCGCATCAAAGCTGCCGCCGTCGCACCAAAAATCCAACCCAGGGAACTGAAGGAACTGAACTTACCGACCCCGCCCCGGTTTTCGTAAGCAAAGACCACCAGCGACCCGGTGGTGATCCCGAGGGCCAACCCGACTGCGGTACGTACTGCGAGCAAGGTGGCGACGTCCCGTGCTAACAGTTGGCCTAAAAAAGCAAGCGCGCTGGCAGCAAGGCCGACTCTAACAAAAAGCAGCCTGCCGTAGACGTCCGCCTGAGGCCCGATTATCAGGGCGGTCGCAAAATAGGCCAGCCCGTTCGCCGCACCCACCAATCCAACGTAAAAGTTCGTGCCGCCGAGGTCTTTGGTCAACAGCGGGATGAACACCCGTGAGGATTCTATCGCCGCGTTCAGCAGAAACCCGATCCAGATGGGGCTTATCAGCAGCCTCCAGATTTTGCCGGGCAAATAAGAACAACCTACCTCTCCCTCTCGCGAAAAGCCTTTCTCTGTAGCGAACGGGCTCGATTATTTACCTTTCACGATTACCTATTCTCCGCAACGAATTAGGTTCGAGTATCCCGGTAGAGACGATTAGCCGCAGCCCGTCTTCCACCGGTATGTCGAGGTAAATTAGCTCCTCCCTGGGCACAAAAAGCAGGAAACCGGACATCGGCACCGGCACGTGTGGAACAAGCACCTTCATAAGTTCCCGGCCGGCTTTACTGTTAATAACTTCGCCTGCTTCACCCACGATAAAGCCGATAGCCCAGGTGTCCCGGCGCGGAAACCGCACAAGCACTACCTGGCGGAACACCTGTTTCTTGTTCTCGCCGAAGGTTTCGACGATTTCCTTCGCAGTGCGGTAAATCGTATTGACCAGCGGTATCTGAAAGACGACACGTTCCCATAAAGCTAAAAGACTGCGACCGATTACGTTGGTGGCAAATATGCCTATAAAAATAATCAGTACTAACGTCACCGCAACGCCGAGGCCCGGAATTTTGTACGGCGTGAAGTAAGCGACCAGTCTACCGGCAAAGCCGTCGATAAACCCGAAGAGCTTCCATAGTATCCATACCGTGGCCGCCGCCGGCAGGATTACCGCCAGTCCGGTCAAGAAATAATTACGCAGGTTCCGCTTCACTTTTTATCCCTTTTTCAAAAATAATCCCAGCGTCGATCCTGACGCTGCTGAATTCTACAACGGTTACCGGTTCCTTCCCCCGGTACGGGGTGACTACAAGCAGGCTGCCTGCTCCATAGTCTGCTTTCTCGACCCAGCCGAGGGAAAGGCACTGCCCCGTCGGCCCTACAAGACCTGCAACCATGCCTTCGAAGCTTTCCGGCGGGATTCTCAGCAGCCTCGGCACCTCCAATAGCCGGGCTGCGGCGGCCGGCGCCTCACCGGGCAGCGGGTGAGGGGTGACCACGGTGGCGCCGTTCGGCGTCTTTTCGGCCCACAAAAGCGGCTGGCCCACCAGTCTTTCGAACTTTTCCCTCTCCGCCTCAGAAAGCGGTTCCCCGGTGAACATGCTTGTCCGGGCAGTCCGGAAGCTGCCGAAAGGAAGGCTGAGCCTGCCCGCTCCAGCAAAAAACTCCCGCCAGCGGCCGTTGCGGAACGCAACGCGGGTTTCGAACGAGCGGCGGCGGACTCCCGCCGGGACGGAAAGACGGCGGACCGTAAAACCGGATGCCTCCCACGTCTTTAGCAGCGGCTCGATCTCCCCATGGCGCTGCAGCCCGATTATGCAGTCGGGCCGGGTTAAATTCACCTTGTGGTACTTGAGCGTCCGGCCGAGGCTGCCGCCGATCAGCCCGGTTGTGTTGATAAGCACCCGTTCGGCGCCCGCAGCAAAAGCCTGCTCGACCATCCTTTTGGTTCCGGTGAGTGCTGCTGCAACGTGTCCGCGGGGGGTTATGGAACCGACAAAGTAAAAATCTGCTACCGGAACGTCTCTTAACCGTTCAACGGCTTCCCGGAGGAACCCTAAGCCGACGGTGGTCGGCGGGCCGATATCAGACTGGCCGACGTCGGCGTCGACAACCGCCGTCCTGTACCCGCATGACCAGGCGCGGTTGGCCAGGCAGGTGGTAAGGGTGGTTTTTCCCGTATCCACCGCTCCCACCGAAATCAGGAGGCGCGCCCGCGGGAGAACTTCTTCAGCTAGGGCCACCCATTCCTCGGGTTCTGCAAGCACCTTCAGTTCAGTCTCCTTATCTTTTCTTTCTGTTCCGATAAAACCGGTTCGTACTGTGCGTCGAGCTGCCCCTGAATTCTGTGCCACTCTTCAAGAAAACCGGGCTGGCGTTCCACATCGACCCTTACCTTAGTACCGAGCTGACGCTCGAGGGCTTGCTGGGCATGGGTGAGCCGGGCAGCAAAGCTCTCTTTGAGGTTGGCGTAAGTATGCTCGACAGCCTGGATGTAATAGTTAAAAAGGTATTCCAATTCAGTAAAAATCTGTTTCAGCGCGCTCTTATCCTTTTTAATGGCCAGCAGTCCGTCCATCGCCCGGCGGTTGTTATCCTGCGCCGATTCATCCTTCGGTAGCTGTATGTTGCGTAAAAGGGCATCTTCCATGCCCTCCCGGACGTAGCCGCGCACCCCTTCATTGTATTTCTTAAGCTCGGCAAGCAGGTCAAAATCCTTGTCCCACAAGAACTGTGCTGCAGCAGCACTGCCCTTGGGTACATATTCCATGCTTGATACGTCCACGCTGTCAAGGTTCATTTTGCTGATCCTTTCAAGTGCTTTTTCGTACGCGGTCTTTATTTTATCCATATTATCCCACCTTAAGATTATTTTTGCCTAAATATCTGACATTAAATCCCTTTTCTGCTTGAGAGTCTTTAAAAGTTCCGGGTAACTGAGGGTATTAATAACCTGTTGTGCCGTCAGCCATCCCCGTCGGGCCACCCCCACGCCCAGGTCAAGAAAGTCCATCTGGTCAAGCAGATGCGCGTCGCTCCCGATGACGAATCTGACTCCTTTTTCGGCGGCAGCCCGCGCATACGCGTCGTTTAAGTCAAGGCGCTTGTAATAGGCGTTAATCTCAAGTAAGGTTCCCGTGTGTGCTGCAGCTTCAAAAACCCTTTCCAGGTCGACTGCGTACCCCGCCCGTTCTCCTATCAGCCTTCCCGTGGGATGAGCGACTACGTGCACATAAGGGTTGTTGATTGCGTTGAGCAGCCGCCGGGTTTGAACCTCTTCGCTCTGCCGGAATGCGGTATGGATGGCTGCAACAACAACATCAAGCGACGCGAGAATCTCATCGTGATAGTCAAGCCCGCCGTCAACCCCGATCTCCACCTCCGCGCCGCAGAGGAGCTTAACGTCGGGGCTGTGCGCATTGAACTTATTGATTGCTGCGCGCTTTTTTTCAAGAGCTGTCGCACTGAGTCCGCCGGCTACCTTGAGCGACTGCGAATGGTCACAGACCGCAACCCACTCCAGACCCAGCCGCCTGGCCCTTTCTGCGATTTCCTCAAGGGAAGCCGAGCCGTCACTGTACTTCGAGTGAACGTGAAAGTCCCCCTTGATGTCCGCAAGCGCGACCACCTGCGGGAGCCGCCCTTCCAGCCCCGCCTCTATTTCACCACGGTCCTCGCGCATCTCCGGCGGAATGTAAGGCAGTCCCACAGCGGCGAAAACCTCCTCCTCCGTTGCGCCGGCGATCCTGTCCTTCCCGCGGAAAACGCCGTATTCGTTTATCTTCAGCCCCCGCCTGACACCGAGTTCCCTTACCCGGATGTTGTGCGCCTTTGAACCGGTAAAATAGCAGAGCGCGGCGCCGTAACTCTCTTCCGGCACCACGCGCAGGTCGATCTGAAGCCCGTCCGGGGTCCGCACGCTCCCTTTTGTAGAGCCGTGGGCGATCACCTCGGCCACAAACGGCAGGTTTATGAAAACATCTACCACCCTTTCCGGGTCTGCTGAAGCGGCCAATATATCCACGTCCCCGACGGTTTCCCTGTAGCGCCTGATGCTGCCCGCCGGGCTCACCCGGCTCACCGGCGCGCGTTCCCGCAACAAAGCCGTGATGTGGCGGGCAAGCGGCAGCACCAGCCCTAACGGCCGGCGTTCCTGGACGGAACGCATCAGCGAGATGCCGCGGAGGATGTTCTCCTCAGTCTTGGCTTTTATTCCCGGGAGGCCTTTAAGCCGTCCTTCCCGCGCCAGCCGCTCGAGTGCAGCCACATTCTCAATGCCGAGTTCGTCATACAGCATTCTTGCGGTTTTCGGTCCGATCCCCGGAACCTGCAGGAGTTCCACCAGTCCGGGCGGTACCTTCTTTTTCAATTCCTCGTATTTCTGCAAGGTTCCGGTGGCCAGGATCTCCTCTATCTTGCGGGCGATTTCCCTGCCGATGCCGGGAATTTTGGTAAGCTCCCCCCGCCCTGCAACGGCGGCGATATCCTCCGGAAGATTCTCAATGTTCTGTGCCGCCCGCTGGTAGGCGCGTATCCGGTAGACATCTTCCCCCAAGATCTCCATAATTTCAGCCATCCGCCGGAATACCGCACAAACGTCGCTGTTTTTCACCCCGACCACCATCAATATCATATCAAAAAAGCCGGCCCTGTAGCAAAAAATGGTGCACAACCCGCGCCTTGCTCGCGGCAACAATATGATCAGGCAGCATCTGTTCCAAAGAATATAGCCACGGGTTAATCATTTTGATGGAGACTTCCCGGGGCGCATCGGAGGAGATAAGATGTCCAAGCGCCGTTTCCGCAAGGACCGCGGCTACGAGGAGCCAGAGCTTATGGAGTACCTGCACCGCCCTCCCGGCTCGCCTCAGCCGAGGGAAAAATCCTCACAGGAGTGCCAGCTCAGGAGCCGCCACCGGCACGGCACCAGCAAGAACATCAAGCTCGGCATGAGTTACAAGACCGGCCGAAGAGAGCCCAAGTAAGCTAAAATTCAAAACTCTCGCCGGCCGGGGCGAAGCTAAAACGTTCGCCGAAGATGCCGGCAAGATAGGCCGCCTTCGGCAAACCTGTGCAGTGATTGGCTGCTAACAGCTTCAGGTCGAGTTCCTTCAGGTAGGAAACTGTAGCCTCCATCTGTTCAGGTGCAACGGGACCAAGGTGCGTCCCTCCCAGTATCGCCGCCACCTTGTTTACACCCGTTACCGCACGGGCATGTTCAATGATGTTCACTACCCCGGCGTGGGCGCAGCCGAGCAGGATAACGAGCCCCGCCGGTGTTTCGATATACAGGCTGAGGTCGTCCGCCACCGGGTCGGGAACCTGCTCTGTACCCTGGTAAACATACATCCTGGGGTCTCCTTTTTCAAATGGGGTCCGCCGCGGGACTTCACCGCTCAACCAGAAACCGGCAAATGCTTCAAGCGGCTGCTCCACAAGGACGAACTCGGCTCCTGCCGCCTCAAGTTCCTCCCGGGAGAAGGGAATCCCGACGTAGCGGTCGGCAGGAGATGACACCCGGTGACCGCTGAAAATGTCCGGGTGACCATAAACCGGTACCGGTCTCCCGATCAAGTTGAGAACATCCCTTAAACCACCGGTATGGTCGCTGTGCCCGTGGCTTAATATTACGGCTTCCGCGGCCCGCAGGTCCACCCCCAGGCGGAAGGCGTTGGTAACCACCGAGCCGCAGTGGCCGGTATCAAAAAGCACCTTGTGTCCGTCGAACTCCAACCACAGGCTAAGCCCGTGCTCCCCGAAAATGGGTAGCGTCCGCCCGACGGTGTTTTCAACCAGTACCGTAACCTTCATAGAACCGTCCCTCCCCGCAGGTTACCGCTGCTGCCGCGTTTTACTTCAACGTCCACAGCCACAAAATAATCTCAAAAGCGATCAGCAGCACGATTGATACGTCCAGAAGCAAAAACCGGTGCGTAACCAGCTCATCGCTCAGCATCGCGTAGCTCCGTTCGATAACTTCAATCTTGCGGTCGATGCTGCTGAGCCACTCCTGCAGCCGGAATGTTTTGAGCGCCGCCGTGTAAACACGGGCATAGAAGACGTCTTCCGTTACCTTCAGCGCGTTTTGCACCCGTTCGGTAATTTCGGTTACCTCGATGACAAGCTCCATCATCTGCCGCATAATATTGCGGTATTGTTTTAGACGGCGGTATCCTCCCCGCCCCGCTTCCTCGATGGCATCATACATCGCCGCCAATTCGCGGTCAAGTACGTTGTCGTAGTACCTGAGTTCTAAGAGTTGGGCGTTCGCGAACTCGAGGAGATCAGGAATGTCCGTGCTACCGGCGGGGTCGCAAACCAATGCCGCATCCCAGGTGATGATCGAAGTATCTTCCCCGTACGAGAAATGATTGCGCATCGTTTCCCGCCGCATCTCTTGGCTCACCGGTCCCCGCTCGCTCAAGAGGAGCGGCACGGGGTCCCAGTCTTTGGGCCACTTCTCAAAATAAAAGACCACAAAATCTTCGGCGAATCCGGTCAATCCTTCTCCCAAGATCGCCGGGCGCACCGCCTTTATGACTTCATCCCGGTAACCGGTAAAGACAGGCTCGAATCTCTCAAACTCACTTATCTGTATGGAAAGCTCCTGCAGTTCGCTGTAACCGAAGCTGTCCGGCAGCAGGAGCCGTATAACTACGGTCAAAACCCCGAAGTCGTATAACCGGGAAGTTGGTGCGGTGGCAAATTCCCATCTCCCGGCCCGAAAAGGGCGGCCTTCTAATTCTACGGTTACCGGCGGGTTTTTAAACTCGAGGGCCTTCGGCCTTACCCGCGATAGCCTGAGCCGCCACACCGGCTTTTCCGCTGAGAGCAGCTCCTCTGCCTGAACCAGATCGATCTCCTGGGCGATGTCGTACAACCGGTAAAGCCATACTGAACCACGCATTTGTGCCGCCACCACTGTAAGAATAATTCCAATTGCGGTTTCCGACTCGTTAGTTTAATCCGGTACCCGCTGACCGGCTTCCCTGGCGTGTGCCGCGCCGTTCCAGCTCAGCGTCTATTGCACTTACCACATCCGCCTTCGATATCCCCCAGCGCGGCGCCACGAGCAGCGCCTCATCCGTAACATCTCCTACCAACCTTAGAATTACCATTTCGGGAGATAGGGATTCGATAAAGTCACATGCTGCAGATACGTACTCATCGACGGAAAAAACGTTAACCTCCCCTCTGGCCCATTGCGCGGCAAGGGCTGTTCCACGGAAGACTTGGAGATGGTGCAGTTTCACCCCGTCAATACCCGCTGTGTTCAGGGCCTCCGCCGTCCGAAGAAAATCTGCCCTGGATTCGCCGGGCAAGCCAAGGATGACGTGAGCTCCGATATAGATCCCGCGGCCCTTGGTGCGTTTAACCGCGCCGAGAAATGTTGCGAAATCATGCCCCCGGTTTATATGCCTGAGTGTTTCATCATTACTGGACTGAAGCCCGTACTCCACCCATACCATCCAGCGGCCGGTATAGCTCTGTAACAGATCAAGCACAGGGTCCGGAACACAGTCCGGCCGTGTGGCAACGGCAAGTCCCACTACATCCGGGTCACTAAGGGCCTCTGAATAAAGGCTGTGGAGGGTCTCAAGCGAAGCATAGGTGTTCGTGTATGCTTGAAAATACGCTATGTAACGCTCTGCACGGTGTCTTGCAGCCTTAAACCTGCGAATCTGCTCCGGTACAGCGAGGCTTTTTTCGGCAAACGGACTAAACGCCCGGTTTACACAAAAGGTGCATCCCCCTGCGCCGATAGTCCCATCCCTGTTTGGGCATCCAAAGCCGGCGTCAAGCGGGATCTTATAAACGGGTCCGCCGAACGATTCCCGCAGAAAACGGCTGAACGTGTAGTAACGTTTTTCCATCTTGCCGGGTTAGCTTCTGCCCTCTGGGTATTCTTGCAGGAGAAAGGCGTGTGCGCGCATAATTTTAATGCCGGAATACTCTCCGATCGCCAACAGGTGCCTGTCTTGAGAGATAATATAGTCTGCGCCGCCTGCAACCGCGCATTCTATCAGCCGGTTGTCCGAGGGATCCTTTTCAACCAGGTGAAGTTTGAGCTCCGTCTCAACAAGCGTCAAATTCTCGTGACGGAGAAGTTTTTTCATCGCCTCCTCCCGTCTGGCGAGCGCTTCTTTCGGACCGAATCTCATTTTATTGAATATGCAGAGGTATTCGTCAAGCAAGGCCGGGCTTACCACTACATCCACTTTTCCTTCGAGCCAGATACCGAGGAGGCGTCCGGACGCCTTTGATGGATTGATCAATCCTCCCATTATCACGTTTGTATCCACCACAATGCGGGGCCTGGATTTCACTGCCACCTTCAGAACCCGGGTTCTCGCGGCCGGCGGAACTTCCCGCGTTGCGTTCCGGAGAACTTTCAGGCAGACCCTTTTTCGATAAAAGAGCCGGAAGGGGGTCAGGATCTTAAGGAGAAGATCTTTAGCGCTTTTCACTTTGGCGTCCCACGGGCGATACGGCGGGAGGCAGTATTCTCCACACCCGCCTTTTGTGTCACTCACACGCCGGCTGCCTGCCGCCGGGAGGACGTTGCCCGCTCCGCCTGTGTATTTATGTGCGCCACTAACACCGGGAACGGACCTGTCACCCATTCCTGCAGGAAAGCCGTGACCGGCTGCGCCGGACGTGCTCCCAGTCTCTCCGCCGGGGTAACACGTCAGGCCGGGCCGCATCACGCGGTTGGAGACGCCCGAGGAATTATTTGGGCTTTTCCCCGGCCGACGCTGCCGGCGGGCCTTACGGCACCAACCTGCTGAAGGCGGGCGCTGTGGATATGCGATCACCCGCTGTGGCGGCCTGTTGGCCGGGCCTGCATCCGACCCGGCACCGAGCGCTTCGGGCTTAAAGGGTTCTTGCTCCCCTCCGGAGGCTCGAATATCCTCCGCCCGGCGGTTCCTCTCCTCCGGGTCGACCGGGCCGCCTGCGTCAGGAAGAAGGGTCGTATCCTTGCCGGCCGTCGAGCCGGAGTCCTTTTCGTTACCCTGCACAAACGTTCCTCCCCGTTGTTATCCACGGATGCTAAAGCCGTTAAAGCTTTCGCACGGGTCTTCCCAGTTCACTATTACCTCCGTTACACGGGCTGCAGGCGGTCCTTTTTTACACCATGAAATAAGTTTTTCGACAGCCTCCCGTTCACCCTGGAACACTGCTTCTACGGAGCCGTCCGCCAGGTTGCGGATCCAGCCGCTTACCCCCGCAGCAAGTGCCTCCTCCCGGGTGTAACCCCGGAAGTAGACCCCCTGGACCTTTCCTTTTATTATAACGTGAGCCTGTACCTGCTGCATCTTGCACCTCCTGAAACACGTTCTTCAAAGTTCACTTAGTTCCCGCCACAACTGCCGGGAGACTACCGACCGGATACTTACGGCTTTGTAATCCCATTTTTCCGTAAAAGGCGTTCTTGGCCAGTCCCTCGACCTGACCCGCGGCATTTCGGCGTAATGCACCACACGCCTGGTTCGGAGCCACCGGCGAACCAGCTCATCTTCACCCTTATTGGTAATTGCCTCCCGCAGGGCAAGTGCCCGCGGCGCGGCCGGGCAGCAAAAAAAGGTTTGGCAGACAAAAGGGCGCACCGGGTAAACCCTGCAGGTGCGGGTCTGGCGGTCGAGGAAAACGCAGTACCCGTCCTCAAGCCGGCGCAGGGTAATATCTACGACAGGCCCCGCGACCGCTACGTTACTATAATGCGTCAAAAAGTCACCGAGCGTGCGCGTTTCCGTGGCGAGCGAAAGATTTAAACAATCGATGACGGTAAGCGGGGCGCGTTCCGCGCAGCAGCGATCACATCCATGGCAGGCCGGTTCTTCGGGGCGACGGAGACGGGTAAGCGGAAGACTTGCAAAGGCCCGGTTCAAGGCATCGAGGTAGTCCTGCACGGTCGCCGACTTGCTGTAAACGGCCACATCATAGCCCTGCGCACCCCCGGAGTGCCACAAAAACGCCTTAACCGCCAAAAGGCAACTCCTTTCCGAAACTCCTTTTCAGCTTTAAGTATACAGGAAAAACACTGTCGGGTGCCAGTGAAAGGGAAGAAAAAAATGAGCCCTTATTCCAGAACCGCCAATACTTTCCAGAGAGGCAAGCGGCTACCGCGAAATTTGGCTAAAGCTATAGGAGGAATTTGTCCAAAAAGTGCGAAGATTTTTAGGTAAGGTTAAATATTTTCGAAATTTTTGGGGGCAGTTCTTAAAAATGCTTGATGAAAAAGGCATGGTGAGTAAACTATTAAACGAGCTTGAAACGCTGCGCCGGCTTGCAAACCAGATAGAGGACGCCACCCGAAACCGCATTGAAGAATCCGGGAAACTGCTGCAAAAGATCCTTAACGCTATACCCGACCAGGTTGTTCTGAAAGATCAGTATCTGGTCTACCGCTTTGCAAACTCTGCTTTTTGCCGTTTTCTCGGCAAAGAACAGAACGAAGTAATCGGGAAAACTGATTACGACCTTTTTCCGCCTAAGGAGGCGGAAAAGCAACGTTCCGGCGACATCAAAGTTATCGAAATCAAGCAGCCCCAGCTACAGGAGGAAGAGATTATCTCCGCAGCGGGGAAGAAGTACCTTCGTGTGGCCAAAAACCCGGTGGTTGACGATTCGGGACAGGTAATTGGTGTTCTGTGTTCCGTACGCGATATCACCGCGTTAAAACAAATGGAAGAGGCGCTCAAACAAACCCTTAACAGACTTCAGAGAGTTGTTGTCCAAGCCGTCCAGGGAATGGCAAGAGTGGTTGAAAGGAGGGACGCTTACACCGCCGGCCACCAGTTTCGGGTTGCAGACCTCGCGTGCGCTATTGCAGATGAGTTGGCGTTTTCCGAATTCGAGATGAGGGGTATCCAGATGGCCGCCCTGGTCCACGATATCGGCAAGGTGGGAGTACCGGTCGAAATACTCAATAAGCCCGGACGGTTGACCAAGACTGAGTTTGAGCTGATTAAGACCCACCCGAGGGTGGGCTATGATATACTTAAGGAGGTCGAGTTCCCGTGGCCGATAGCCCGGATTGTGTTGCAGCACCACGAACGTCTCGACGGTTCCGGTTACCCACTCGGGTTGAAGGCCGATGAGATATGCTGGGAAGCGAAGGTTTTGGCTGTGGCCGATGTGGTGGAGGCGATGGCTTCCCACCGGCCCTACCGTCCTGCACTCGGCATTGAGAAAGCCCTCGAGGAAATTGCTGATAAGAAAGGCTTACTATACGATTCTGATATCGTTGAGATCTGTTTAAGGCTTTTCGCTGTCGAAGGCTTTAGGTTCGGGTAGCCTGCTCACGTATTACCGCATCGCCCGCCCCCATATGTCCGCTGCAAACTGGACCAACATTAAAGCTCCTCCTTGATAATCAGCGCCGCTTTATTTTTGATGTTAAGGTTTATCTTACCTTAGCTTTTTATGATTATGGCTTCAGACCGATTTCGGCTTGACGGATTCGTAAATGCTATAACCTTTTCGCGAACGCGGCGCAAGAATTTACAAAACGCAACGCCGCTCCGGGCCGGGCCATGAAGTGCGTGTGCAGGTACGAAGCCACCACGTTTTTGTAGACCACGCCGTCCTCCTGTACCGCGCCGCGGTGGAAGTGAAACCGGTATGCCGCAGGAAGCCGTCTTTCCTGCCCGGCCAGCATTGAGTAATGAAATACATGCCCCCGGAGTATTTCTCCCCGCCGCAAAAGGCAGGTGTCCATGAGGGCCTCGGCCGTCACGTATCCTAACCGCTGGAGCTTCCGGGTGAGCGTCGCCTGTACCGGGAGAACCCCGGCCATTCTCCAGGATGCACCGTCAGACGTGATGTTATCGCTAAGATACATAAGCCCGCCGCATTCGGCCAACACCGGCATCCCTGCGTCTGCGGCTTCCTTTATCGCCGACCGCAGGGTTGCGTTAGCCGAAAGACCTTCGGCGTATACCTCCGGAAACCCGCCGCCGAGGTAAAGTCCCGCAGTGCCGGGCGGCAGCGAATTATCTGCTATGGGGCTAAAAAAAGCCAGTTCTGCGCCAAAGCTTTGCAGGAGTTCCAGGTTTTCCGGATAGTAAAAGTTGAACGCTGCGTCGCGGGCAACCGCAATGCGCACCCGTGGCGGCACCGGGGTTATGGGGAAAACGGTTCCTGCCGGCTCCAGAACCGGCGGAGCTTCTGCCACCCGCAGAACGGCGTGCAGGTTTACCCCGCCGGCGACCGCTGCCGCGATCAGCCCAATGCGCTCCCGCACCGCCGCCGTCTCGTAAACCGGTACCAGGCCCAGGTGCCTTTCGGGCACGCCGAGCGCCGGGTCGCGCTTCAAGGCCCCTAACACCGGTACCCCCGTCTTTCCCTCTACCGCCTCCCGTACCAGCGCCGCATGCCGCTCGCTCCCGGTAAAGGTGATGATCACCCCCGCAAGGTTGACCGTCGGATCGATGTTTTTAAACCCTAAAACCACCGCCGCCGCCGAAGCCGCCATCCCGTGGACGTCCACCACCAGGATAACGGGGGCTTGTAGGAGCTTTGCCAGATGCGCCGTACTCCCGGACTCGCTTTCCGGCCCCAGGCCGTCGAAAAGGCCCATAGCCCCCTCGATTACGGCGATATCCGCTCCCCGGCACCCCCGCAGGAAAACCTCCCGCACCGCGTCGGCCGGGAGCATCCAAGTGTCCAAGTTACGGGAGGGTCGCCCGGTGGACGCCGTATGAAAACCGGGGTCTATGTAATCCGGCCCCGCTTTGAACCCCTGCACCCGGAGACCCCGCGCCGCAAGCGCCGCCATCAGCCCCACGGCCACCGTCGTCTTCCCGGCCCCGCTCGCCACGCCGGCCACCATCACCCGCCGCATAACATCACCTGCCTCGAAAGCATTTTTTGCTACCGTACGGTAAACCAGTACAGGTTGGCGCGAAATTTCAAGAGTAACATAACTCTTGCAAGTACTGAAGAAGAAATGTTCTGCTAAAAAGGCTTCTTTTTTCTTGCCGGCACCCTAAAGTCCAAGCCACCTATAGACCTCATCCATACGGAGGTGCTTTCTCACCGCTGCAGCCAGTCGATCGAAGCCTGCCTCCCGGCAGCGGCTAAAGCATATCCCAAAATCTTCGGCGCTTAAGCCGCGCCGTTTTCGCAGGAGATTGAGAAACCTGCGGCGAAAGCTGTCCGCCTCAAAAAGCCCGTGCAGGTAAGTCCCTAAAACCGTTGCTCTTATCGCTCCTTCGGCAACAGGACCGGCACCCTGTTGCAATAAGAAAACCGGCTCCGTCCGGGTTCCTAAAACCGTTACACCGGTGTGAATCTCGTACCCTTTCACTTCCTCACCCTTCAACTCCGTAAGGATTCCCGCGCCGGCTACTACGCCGCGGCTGCGTACTGTGGTCTTTTCCTCGCGGAAAACCGTGGCCGTATCCAGGAGTCCGAGCCCGGGGACGGTGCCAGGCGCATCTTCAATGCCCCCCGGGTCCCTGATTTCTGCCCCCAGCATCTGATACCCGCCGCAAATACCCAAAATAGGCGTCCCTTGAGTTGCCTTCGCGGTGATTGCCTCCGCCCAACCGGTTGCCTGGAGCCAGTGCAGGTCCGATACCGTATTTTTAGTCCCGGGAATGATGATCAGGTCCGGGGTGCCCAGAAACACCGGGGCGGTCACAAAACGCAGTGAAACATCCGGCTCACATCGCAGGGGATCAAAATCATCGAAGTTGGCGATCCGCGGCAACCGTACCACGGCGATGTCCAAGACCGCTTCTGGACGAAAAAACCCGCCGGTCAAGCTCACTGAATCCTCCGCCGCGACCCCCAAATCCGGCAGATACGGCAGGACTCCCAAAACCGGGAGGCCGGTGTTTTTCTCCAGGAAGCACAGCCCGGGATCGAGTATCTTATGGTCGCCGCGGAATTTGTTGATCACCATGCCACGGATGCGCGCTGCTTCAACCGGATGAAGAAGTTTGACGGTGCCAATAAGCTGCGCAAATACGCCCCCACGGTCGATATCTGCCGCCAGGACAACAGGTGCGTCCGCCAGCGCCGCCACGCGCATATTGGCGATGTCTTTATCTTTCAGGTTCACCTCCGCGGGGCTGCCGGCACCTTCAATGATGATGATTTCGTATTCCGAAGCAAGCCGTCTGAAACTTTTCACAACGGCCTCCCATGCCTTCTCAAGATAACGCTCGCGGTAGTCCCGGGCCGGGAGATCGCCGACCGGCCGGCCGTGCACTACCACCTGAGCGACCGTGTCACGTTTGGGTTTCAGGAGTACGGGATTCATATCCACGGTCGCCTCAACTCCGGCAGCTTCCGCCTGTACGCCCTGTGCCCGGCCGATCTCACCGCCGTCAACGGTAACGTATGCGTTGAGCGACATGTTCTGGGCCTTAAACGGTGCCACTCTGTAACCATCTTGAGAAAAAATGCGGCAGAAAGCCGTCACGAGAACGCTCTTACCCACATCCGATGCGGTTCCCTGAACCATGAGCGCCGGCATGTGAATCCCCTCACCCCTTAAAACGCTGCTAAAACAACGTGCAGCGGCCCGTCTCTTTCTTTCGGGTCACCAACCGCAACCGGCCTTACCGCGGTGTTGAATTTTGGGCGTTTTCTCCCAGAGCTGCTTAAAAAGATTGCTTTGCCAACATTACGAGTGCGTTGATCACCGCCGCAGCAATGGTGCTGCCGCCGCGGGTACCGCGCAGCACCACTGCCGGCAAACCGGTGGTCAGCAGCGCCTCTTTGGCCTCCAGCGCGCCGACGAAACCCACCGGCGTGCCGATAACCAGCGCCGGACGCACTCCTTCGGCGTACATCTCCAGCACCCCGAAAAGGGCCGTTGGGGCGTTCCCTACCGCCACAATGCTGCCCGGCAGCACTTCCTTCAGCCGCCGCATACCCGCCAGCGCCCGTGTGACTCCCCGCAACGCGGCTTCGCCGGCCGCATTCCGTTCTTCAACCGCTACACGGACCGCGATCTCCTGCGGCAAACGGCCACGGATGCCGGCGGCCACCATTTTTACGTCACAGATAAGCACCGTCCTCCGGCGCAGGGTGGCAATACCGGCCGCCACCGGGTCGTTTCGAAAAACCAAATCCTGCATATATGCCGGGTCACCGGTGGCATGGACCACCCGCTGCGCCACCAAAAACTCCTCCGGGGTTAAGCCATCTTGCCAGGGCCGGAGCAATCTGCCGATAATCGCCATGCTCCGGGCTTCGATGGCCCGCGGGTCAGCGAGAAACTCCATCGCGCACCTCCCTGATCCGTTCTGCCAGCACCGCTATAATCCGGGCATCAAAGCCAAGGTTGCGGGCGAACCGAAACTCCACACCCGGATACCGCTCCCTGAGCGCCGCCAGCTCCTCCGGGATATCCTTCCGGATGTGCAGCCCATCGGTCAGGAAAACCGGCGCCACAATGATCCGCCTGGCCCCTTGGGCCACCAGCCTGGCCACCGCCCCGGCAAGGTCCTGCCGCTGTGACTTCGGGTTCATCCAGGCGGGCTCTACCCGGGCGCCGGTGAAAAGCCTGCCGATTTCCGCCGCCACCTGCTCTAAGAATTTATTCGCTTCGTCCACCGGCAGCCGGCTGCCGTGTCCGAGCACCACTATTCCCTCCAAAACCTCTCCTCCTCCGAAAAATAAACGTTCAACCTTATACTGACCGGCCTTTAGGGTCCGTTCAACGTTCATCGTTCGACGTTTATAAAAGACCAATGGCAGTCAATTAAATCTTTCATTTTTGCAAGGTTTCTGCACCGGCGACTTTAGGCAAACCGGCGCGCGCCGGATTACTGCGCTGACATTTCGGACGTCAGAAGTCAGAAGTCGGACGTCAGAAAAGCCGGAGGTAATTCGCATAGCGAATTCCAACAAACTAAATCTGACGACTGACGTCTGACGACCGACGACTGTTTGGCATCCGGACTCCGAGCCGTTGCACCGGCTCAAGTGCGGTTCGCAGCTCGTCATATGGCGCGGTTCCGGTCTTGCCGCAGGTCCGCCACACATTTTCATCCCGGTGGCGACGTTAATTGTCATGAACGACTGCTTCTGAAAACTTTATCTACTTCTTCGACCAGCGCCGCCAATTCGTAAAGAGCCTCCGGTTCCTCCGGCGGCCGCCGCACCACCACCACCGGGATTTTGAGCCGCAACGCGGCCTGGATCTTGGCCTCCTGGCCTCCTAAAGTCCCGCTCTCTTTCGTAACCACCACCGTCGCCCTGTAGGCCCTAAAAAGCGCCTCGTTCAGCTCCACGCCTGCCGGTCCCTCAAGCGCGATAATATCGCGGGGCAAAAGGCCCTGTTCCCGGCAGGCGGTAATCGCTTCCGGTTCCGGCAGCACCCGCGCCACCAGCCGGCAGCCGGCCTCCCGCGCCGCCGCGAGGAAGACGGAGAGGGTTTTGCTTCCCGTAGTCAAAAAGATCACTGGCCCGTGGGCCGCCGCCAGGCGGGCTGCCGCCGCGAAATCCGGGCAGGGTTTCACTAACGAGTGCTCCGGTAAAGGTTCCGGCGGGCGGGCAAAGCGGATATAAGGCACCCCGCACGCAGCCGCCGCCTGCCGGGCGTTCTGCCGCGCCGCGACCGCAAAGGGGTGGGTGGCGTCAATCACCACTCGGGCCCCGCGCTCGCGGATGAGTGCAGCCAGACCCGCCGCATCCCGCCGTCCAGTGAGAATCTCTCCCGCAAATCCCTGGTGCGCCAGCGCAGCCCCGTATGGCGTAGCCACGCTCAGCAGTACCGGCCAGCCATGGGCAGCGAGGGCGCGCGCCGCCTCCCTCCCCTCCGTGGTGCCTCCTAAGAGAAGAATCACCGCCTGTACCCCCGGGGCGTTATCATCAGACCGTTTGCCACATAGGTTTGCAAGTTGCCTACGATCACCGTCGCCCGCATGTCGACCGGAAGATCGACCACACCGGCAAGGTCGCAGATGACTTTCCGCTCGCCCGCCCGGCCGGCATCCCAGACCACGCCCACCGGCGTTCCCGGCGGGCGCCCCTCCCGGATGATGGCAAGGGTCTGACGCCACTTTTCCTGCCGCCGGGAACTTGCCGGGTTGTACAAGACAAGCACAAAATCCGCGGCTACCGCTCCCCGCAGCCGTTTTTCAATAACCGGCCAAGGAGTTAACAGGTCGCTTAAGCTGATCACCGCAAAATCGTGCCCCAGCGGCGCCCCTAAAAGCGCAGCCGCCGCCGTTGCCGCCGTAACGCCGGGAATTACTTCCACGGCCACCCCGGTCTCCAGCGCCGCCTCTAAAACAGGTACCGCCATCCCGTAAACGCCCGGATCACCGCTCGAAATAACGGCCACCTGCGCTCCCGCTGCTGCGCGCTCTACGGCCTGGCGCGCCCTCGCCGTCTCTTCCCGCATCCCGCTTTCAACGACCTCTTTCCCCGTAAGCAACGGAGTAATAAGCTCGAGGTAAGTCCGGTACCCTACCACCACTCCGGCTTCGTCCAGGACCCTTGCAGCACGCGGTGTTATTTCCGCCGCACCGCCGGGGCCGATCCCTACTACGGCCAGGGAACCGCCGCTACCGCCACCGTGACCCCGGGGAAGACGGTCTTGCGGACCACCAGTCTCTCTCCCCCCGCTGCTATAGCCGCTAATTCGCATACGTTTCCCACCCCGATTTTCTCTCTTACAAAAGCGCTTTGTTGAACCGCTCCCGTTGCAAGCTTTGCTTTAACCTCCCGGAGCGCATCCACACCGAAAAAGCGTAACGGGACGCCCAAATTATCCGCCGCAGCATGCAGCCCTTCCTCACCCATTTTCAGGTCAACAGTGGCCATTTCACGCAGGCAGCAGAGAGGAACTCCGTTCGCCGCCGCAGCGTCCTTAAGCGCGGCGAGGATCTTCTCCTTCGGCGTACCGCGGCGGCACCCGATACCCGCTACGTAACGCCGGGGCCGTAGCAGTAGAAAAGGTGCCGGCGGCTGGTCCTCGACCGCCTTTTCGGTGATCAACATGCGGGCCGCAAACCCTTCTGGAAAACCATCCTTCAATCCCCAGGGTATAACAGCCACCTCCGGCGGCCACCAGTAGTCAACCGGCGGCACATCCACGTCCCAGAGGATCGCCACCCGCTCTCCATCGACCAGTGCCTGCGCCACCGCCGCCAGGTGCTCCTCCGGTTCAAGACTGAGGTTAAACTGCGCTGCAAAAAGGTCTACCGCCGGTCGGTCCAGCACTTCGCTCGCCGTGGTTACCACAGGACAGGCGCCGACGGCTGCAGCCACATCTACCGCCAGCGCATTGCCGCCGTGGTGCCCGCCGATAAGGGATACGGCAAACCGCCCCGCTTCGTCCACCGCCACGACCGGCGGGTCGTAAAACTTATCCTTCAAGTGCGGGGCCACCAGCCGCACGGCGATCCCTACGGCCATGATAAAAACCAGCCCGCCTGCCCTGGGGAAAAGCGCCGCTACCTGTTCTTTCAGCGAACTGTAGCTCTTGCCGCAACCGAGTTTTGCCGGCGCATAAATCTGTATCTCCCGGTTCCCGAGAAAATCGGCTATCCGCTCCCCTAAGGCGTAACCCCGTGCACCCAGAACTATGACCGCCAGACCTTCCCGTTTCATTTCCTCCTCCGAAAAATAAACGTTCAACCTTATACTGACCGACCTTTAGGGTCCGTTCAACGTTCATCGTTCGACGTTTATACAAGACCGAGGACAGGCAATTAAATTATTCATTCTTCGTTGTGCGGCTTGCCACATGTGGACTCCTCCCTAAAGACGTTCAAGGTTAGGGCGTTCAAGGTTCAAGATTCGAGGTTCGAGGTTCGAGGCTAAATACTCACCTTTCATTCTTATAAACACGCCTTTCGCTGCACTCAGGCACAAAACATTATGAAAATGGGTGTTCATCCGTGGTTTATTCCCTTTCTCCGTCTTCTGCTCCTGCTCCTAACGTAGAACGTAGAACGTAGAACGTAGAACGTCGCACGTAGAACGATTTTCAGATTTTCTCCTTCCCCCTGTGTCCGTGCGTAAATTCCGGATCATAAAGGTGCGATGGTTCACCCTGCCCGGTCAGAAATTCCCCGACCAGGATGAGGGCCGTCTTCTCCACTCCCGTTCCCCGTACCGCCGTCACCAGTTCCCCAAGACGGCAGTGGATAACTCTTTCCTCCGGCCAGGTAACCTTCTCTACCACCGCCACCGGCGTCTCCGGCGGGTAACCCGCAGCAAGCGCCGCCGCCACCTCCTCGATCAGGTGAACGCTCAAGAAAAGGCAGATGCTCGCCCCGTGCCCGGCAAGCGCCGCAAGCCCTTTCTTCTCCGGCACCGGCGTCCGGCCGGCAATGCGGCTTATGATCAGCGTCTGGCTCACCCCGGGCAGGGTATACTCCTTTTTCAGGCAGGCAGCCGCAGCTAAAAAAGAACTTACTCCCGGCACTATTTCGTAAGGAACCCCAGCCTCGTCAAGCAGCGCCCAGAGTTCCGCAACCGCCCCGTAAAGGCTCGGGTCGCCGGAGGAAAGGCGCACCGGCCTTTTACCCGCCCGCCACGCCTCTATCAGTATCCGGGCGATCTCCTCCCGGTCAAGCCCGGCGCTGTTGAAAACCGCTGCTTTAGGACGGACGTACCGCAAAACGGCGGAAGGAATGAGCGAACCGGCGTAAACCACCACGTCCGCCTCGGCCAAACACCGCGCCCCTTTTACCGTGATAAGTTCCGGGTCGCCGGGGCCCGCACCCACGAAGTAAACCGGGTTCATTTTTTGACCACCACCAGCGAAAGGTAATCGGCTTTTTCAAACTCCTCCAACATTCCCTGACGCGCCCCCGCGAGACCGCACCGCTCGTAAAGCCGCGCTTTCTTTTCCAGGCCTGCTTCCCGCAGCGCCTCCCGCACCTTACCGAGGTGCCTTCCCACCTTCAACAATACCGTACAGTCGAAATCCTCCACCACCACTTTCAGGTCCGCCGCCTCCGTCACCGGCACCACCGCCAGACGCTCGTTACCCCGTACTGCTCTCTCCGCCGCCGCGCAGGCCGAAAACGCATTTACCCCGGGAACGACCTCCGTTCGTACCGCAGGAGAAAGCGCCCGCACCGCCCGTTCAAGATAAGGATAAGTGCTGTAGAAGCAGGGGTCGCCCAGGGTTACGAAGGCCACATCTTTTCCCGCCTCAAGGCGCGCAACCACCTGTCGCGCCGCCTCTTCCCAAGCCTGCTCGAGCAAGGAGTTGTCGCGGGTCATCGGAAAGTGAAGTGTCAGGAATTCTTTACCATCAAGCGTCTCCCGCGGCAGCACTGCCGCCACGATCTCCCCCGCGATGCTCTCCCCTTCCCGCTGGGTGTAAGGCGCGCAGATCACCGGCACCCGCGCGAGCACCCGCAGGGCTTTTAAAGTCACCAGTTCCGGGTCACCGGGGCCCATCCCCACCCCGTAGAGTATAGCCATTTTAACTCCCCTGCCTCTCCGCTACCACTAAAAAGACCGGGTTCTCGCCCCGCAGCAGCCTTGCCTTTCCGAGCTTCTCCCCCCGCGCCAGCGTTAAAGAAATCGTCTCTCCGTTCCACCCCGGCCAGTCCAGTACCGCCAGCCCCTCCCGCAGCGTTTCGAGGGTCACCGCGCTCACCGCCAGCCGTCCTCCTACGGGGAGTACCCCGCTTAAAAAACTGAGGATTTCCGGCAACCGGCCGCCGCTTCCGCCGATGAAGACCCGGTCCGGCTGCGGCAAGCTTTGCAGCACCTCCGGCGCCTCCCCCGGCACCACCACCAGGTTCTCCACCCCGAAACGCTCCCGGTTGGCCGCAATCAGTTCCGCCCGCTCCGGCCGCGCCTCGACCGCGAAAACCTTGTCTCCCGGCATCAGACGCGCCGCCTCGATCGCTACCGACCCCGTGCCGGCACCGATATCCCAGAGTACGCCGCCCGACATAAGCCTCAGCTTTGCCAGTACTACCACCCGGATCTCTTCACGGGTAAGGGGCGCGCCGCCACGCAGGAAAAGCCCGTCCGGAATGCCGGGGGTCACGTAAGGAAAATCAGCCAAGCACGACCACCACCGCATTGGTAAAATCTTCTTCGGCTACAGCCAGCTCCGTCGCCGGCCCGGTAAAGGATTTCTCGGCAGGGAGCGAAAGATCGGAAAAAACGTATACCGTTCTCTCTCCCATCTCCCGCGCCGCTAAAAACCGGCCGACCGCCTGGGGCGGGTACTGGGGGCCGGTAAAGACGACTACCTTAGGCGACCCTTTAACCGCCGCGAGCAGAGCCTCTTCGCCGGCTTCCCGCCCGTGCAGGCTTACAAATACCGCATCCTCGTAGCCCATCCCGAGACGGGCAAAGGCGAGCGTTGCCGCGCTTATCCCCGGCACCACCGTAACCGGCAAGTCGGGCCTTTCCCGGCGAAGCGTCCCTAAAAAACTGAACAAACCCGGGTCGCCCGAAACCAGAACCACCACCGGCACCTCCCGGCACCGGGAGGCGATTGCCTGTAGCAGCAGGCGGTAGTCGCGCGTGACCCTATAACTCTCTACCCCCGGCGGCGGGTTTACGGCTGATAGCGCCCTTTCCCCACCCACCAGCACCTTCGCCTGGCGAATATACCGCCAGGCGGCGGGGGTAAGATAGGCCGGGTCACCCGGCCCCACCCCCACTACATAAAGGCCGGGCGCCAGCCCGCGCTCCGGTTCCGGAAGGGCCACGCCGAGCGCCGCCGCGATCTCCCGCGCCGCTTTATCCAGCCCCAGGATCACGCCGCTCCGGTCGATGAGCACCGTGCCTACTTTCAGCCGGCCCTGCACGCGGGCTGCCCCCCGCTGGCTGGCCCGTTCCGCTACCGCGCAAAAAACACGACCAAGTCCTGCCTCTTGCAGCAATGGCACCGCCTCCTCCGCTGCCGCCAGGCCAAGCAGGCGTTCGACCAGCACCGGCGCTGCACCTGCCGCCGCTGCGAGAGCGGCAAGTATCTCCAGCCGCCCGTCCGCCACGCGGCTGTGCGTATTGAAGATGCCGCCGGCTACCTTCACCAATTTCCCGTGGTGGCCCCACAGCAGCACCTCTTCGATCCCGGCCGCCGCCGCGCGCTCTAAGATGAAGCCCACAAAGTTGCCCATCTGCACCACGGCAGCGGAGGGAAAACCGTAACGCTCGACTGCCAGCCTCTCCCCCGTCCGGCCCGGCGCCAGCACCAGCCGGCGCTTTCCTTCAGCCGCCGCTACGTCCACCGCGCAGGCCAGGCTGTCCCGGTAGGCCTCTTCCGACATCGGCTTCACAATCCCCGTCGTTCCTAAGATAGAAATCCCGCCAACAATACCGAGACGCGGGTTGAAGGTTTTCGCCGCTACTTCTTCCCCGCCCGGTACGCTGATCGTCACCTCCGCCCCTTGCCCCGGCGGGAGCACCGCTGCAACTTCGCGGGTGATCACCGCCCGCGGTACCGGATTGATCGCCGGCTCTCCCACCGGCACCGCCAGCCCCGGCCGCGTTACCACGCCGACACCTTCGCCGCCGCGCAGTACCACCCCCGATAGGGCCGGACGCACCGTTGTATAAACCGTCAGCCCGTCGGTCACGTCGGGGTCATCGCCGGCGTCCTTAACCACGCCGCACCGCGCCCAGTCCTCTCCCCGCACCGCCTCCGCCACCGGCAGGTCGAGTTCCCGCCCCGCCGGCGTCGCCACCACCACACTTGCCGGGGCCTCGCTGGTGAAAAGCAAAAGCGCCGCTGCTTTGGCCGCTGCCGCCGCGCACATCCCGGTGGTATAACCTTCCCGTAGGGGCTTCCCTTCTTTGGCCGTCAAGTGTTTCCTCCCCCCGGAAGCAGGCTCCACAGATCCTCTTTTACCCGCGGTACAGCCGCCCCCGGCGGCAGCAAACTCCGCTCCCGCAGCGCCAGAAAAATTTCCAGCAGCAGCGGCCGCCTGAGGCTCGCCTTCTCCATCAGCGCCGCATCCGCAAAAACCGCTCCCGGCACCCCCGTAGCCAGCACCCGGCCCCAGCCCAAAATGCAAACCGTATCCGCCCAGGCGTAGGCCAGATCCACGTCGTGCGTCGCCAGCACCAGCGTCCGGCCCGCCCGGTGCTGCTCATCCAAGATTACCACCACCCGCCGTGCTTGCTCCGGATCAAGCCCCGCCGTAGGCTCGTCTAAAAGCAGCACCTCCGGCGCCATCGCGAGCACCCCCGCCAGGCAGAGCCGCTTCTTTTGTCCGTAGCTCAGAAAATGGGTGGGCTTACCGCGCATCTCCAGGAGGTCCGTGGCAGCAAGCGCCTTCTCCACCCGCTCCGCCACCACCTCCGCGCTCAGCCCCTGGTTGGCCGGGCCGAAAGCCACCTCCTCCCAGACCGTCGGCGCGAAGATTTGCGCCTCCGGGTCCTGGAAGACCAGCCCCACCCGCTGCCGTAACCTGGCCAGGCTCCGCCGGTCGTATGCCAACTCCTCCCCCTGAAAGCGGACCCTCCCGGCGGGAGGTCGCAGGAGTCCAATCAGAAGCAGGAAAAGCGTCGTCTTCCCCGCCCCGTTCGGACCCAAAAGCGCCACCCGGCTCCCCGCAGGAATGGCGATGTTCAAATCCTCCAGGGCCACAGTACCGTCGGGATAGACGTAGCGCAGATCAACCGTCTCCAAAACCACTCCGGACAACCTTTTCAGCCTCCAAGCAGCCGCAGCAGCACCAGCAGCGTACCCAACCCGGCGAAGCGCAGTGCCCCTGTGCCGGACCAGCGGTAGCTTTGCGGCGGCACCAGCAGCGTATCCCGGTAGCCTCGCGCTAAAAGTGCCGCATAAAGCCCCTGTGCCTGCCGGTGCGTGATCAGAAAAAGCTGGCCGGCAAGCAACCCAAGGGAGCAGAGCGCCGCCCGGGCGGAACCGTAACCGCCCCGCGCTACCTGGGACACATAAATCCCCCGCGCCACCCGCTGCAGCACAAAAAGATACCGGTAGGTGAGCGCCGCGATCTCTACCACCAGCGCCGGCACTCCTACCCGCCGCAAGACGGCAAGCACCGCGGGCAGTGGTGTGGTCAGCGCCAGGAAATAAAGGCAGCTTACCGCCGCCAGCGAGCGCAGCCCCACCTTTAAGGCCAGCGCCAGCCCCGTGGCTGTAATTCCTACCCTGGTTCCGGCTAAGGACAACCCCCAGGTAACACCGGAACCGCTACTCAGAACAACGGCCAGCACACCCACCACCATGAAGCCGAGCGGCAATGCTAACAACCGGAAATAGACCCGCGCCGGAACCCCGGCACCGGAAGTCGTGAGCGCCGCCATCAAGCCTAAAAGCGGGAGCAATACCCGCGGTCCCGCCCCCGAAAGCCCGACCTCCAAGGC
This sequence comes from Bacillota bacterium, assembly GCA_040756575.1. Classification (GTDB taxonomy): domain Bacteria; phylum Bacillota; class Desulfotomaculia; order Desulfotomaculales; family Ammonificaceae; genus DTYU01. The sequence goes on from JBFLYP010000001.1 coordinate 46,934, forward strand.
TAACAAAGTGAAGAGCACCTTTACTCCCGGGTGAACCGTCGTAAACCGGTTGTGGTACGCCCAGAAATCGAGGCCGGCGGTCACTGCCGCTTCTGCCGTCCCTTCACGTAGCCGAGATAGTAAAAGACGAAGCCGCTACCCGCCGCCGCCTGCACCGCAAAGAGCAGGCTCTCGATCTCCCCGCTCGGCGGCTCCCAGAGCGGTGCGCACCACGGCTCATAATCGGGGCTGAGCTGACCGATCATCTCCTCCGCCCGGCCGTCCGCCCCGCCGAACCCCGCCCCCCTTTTGAGATAGAGCGGGAAAACCACCAGCGCCGCCACCAACAGCAGCAAAACAGCATTTTTAAGCCCCAGGCGCATCCGCTTTTCCTCCTTCCGGCAAAACACCGAGCATATCCAATTCGCCTTTACTGTATTTAACCAGCAGGTTGAAGACCACCACCGTCAAAAGCCCCTCGCTTACCGACAGCGGCACCTGGGTTACCCCAAAAATTCCCATAAACTTGGCCAAGGGTGCCAGGATACTACCGTCGTGCGGAAAAGCCAGCGCTAATTGCACCGAAGTTGTACCATAGGTCAAGAGGTCGCCGAGCGCCGCGCCGGCGAAGACCGCCACCGCCGCCGGCAGCCGCAGCCCCAAAAGCGCCCGGTAGACCGCGTAAGCCACAAACGGCCCGACTACCGCCATCGAAAAGGCGTTGGCCCCCAGGGTGCTTAAGCCCCCGTGGGCCAGCAAAAGCGCCTGAAAGAGCAGCACGATTGTCCCGAGTACACTCATCGCCACCGGACCGAAAAGCACCGCCCCCAGCCCTACACCCGTGGGGTGCGAGCAACTCCCGGTCACCGAAGGCAGTTTCAGCGCTGAGAGCACAAAGGTAAAAGCCCCCGCCAGCCCTAGGAGCATTTTCAGCCGCGGGTCGCCCTGCACCCGCTGCCTGATGGAAATAACGCCCCACATCAGAAAGGGAAAGGTCACCATATACCAGAAGACACACCACTTTAGCGGCAGAAAGCCTTCCATAATGTGCATCGCGTAGGCCGGCGGCGGATAAAGGAAGGCCGCCAGCGCGAGGCAAGCCAAAACTTTGTAGAAAGAGCCTTTCACCTGGGCTACCCCCTATCTCAATATTTTGGGTTAGACCTCCGGTTTTCTCAGGATCTCAGCCAATTTCAAATCTTGGGTGGTCACCCACTTACCGCTCCCTGCTCACCCTATCACGTCTCCCAGGGTCTTGCCCTCACATTCCTTCGTTCAGCCTCGTGGGAGCGGGTGGGGAGCCGTGTCTCAAAATTTCCTTCAACCGGTGCAGAAAACAGATAACCCCGGCTTCACGCAAAACCGGGGTTGTTGCGGCACAAAAACACCGAAGTTCGAACCCCCTTCCCGCGAAGGACGCCGAAAATCTTACCGTGGCAGGTCTCCTGGCTTCCGTTCCTCGCCGCTGCCGCCTTCCCGAGTTTCGAATACCCAGTGGTTTACTTTGGCAGCGGCTCCCGGTTACAGTGGCGGGGCCGCGCAGGACTTGCACCTGCTTCCCTATTCTCCCTGTAGAAAGCCGCCGAAAAACTGGATCTGGCTTTGTCAGCTACTAAGGCCCGTGTGGCCACCCGGCACTCCGTCGTGACTTAGATGCGCTGTGAAAAATATGCTTCTCCGCCACGCGCAACATGCTATTCTGAGTGCCGGGCTTCGCCCCGTCTTCTCCGGTTTCCGCGCCATGCTCTTTTCGAGCGGCTTTCCAATTCAGTCACCGGTTGCCGGCCGGCGGTCGCTGGAACCTTTACCGGAATTCTCTGCAGCGAATTCCTCCGTTTTTCCGACTTCCGGCTTCTGACCTCTTTTCAGGGCACCCCGGTAGTATTAGCTTATTCAGTTTTAGTTAACCAAAATAATAAGATTTTTACTAAAGCCTGTCAATCCCAAAAAGTTCACTCTCAGCAGTCTTGCGCATACCATCAAGGTATCGACGATCCGGCTTCCCGGCTCTACAATAATTTTTCCTGATTGAGCCTGACTTCTCATTTCTCATCCCGGCTCTTCAGGCGTATCCGTAGAGCCTGCTAATGTTGTCTCCCATTCACCGTTGCGAAAAAGCCTGCTGGGCCGCCGTTTCTGCAGCTACGGTCAGGTACTAGTTAGTGGGCGTCGCCGTCAGCAGCGGATGTGTTCCCATCTGGAAGAGGCCATCTGGTCGTGGGTCATACGGTGCAGGATGCATGAGGCGATGACGTTCACCAACTCGCCGACGCCCTCTCCGCCGCACGCCCGGCCGCCGAGGATTCGCCCTGAGCTTTTTTCAAATACTAATTTCACTTTAGTGTCTACCATTCCGGGCATCGTAAAGACATTCTTTTTGTCCGCGCCGGGAATCGGGGGAACGACAGGAGTTGAGCCGGTTGCGAGGATCAATTATTATGCAGACGCTTTTGTCCGGATAAAGGCGTCTCGCTGGTAGCCGCCGTGAGTCCCCCGACGCTTCCCCCGATAACCACTATAGCCGCTGGTTCTGGAATCGGATAATCCATCTCCATTCATTTCCCACCTTTCTTGGCTTGTGGTTTAAACTATAACTATTATAAACTATTGGTAACCGGTTTGAATGAAGAAGGAGTGAGGCTTTGTGCTGAAGGACCTTATTGTGAAAAACCGGAGCTGCCGCCGGTTTTACCAAGAGGTGAAAGTGGACGTCGAAACCTTAAAAGAGTTGGTCGACCTCGCCAGACTCTCCCCTTCGGCCCGGAATCTGCAGCCCTTAAAGTACATCCTCTCGACCGATACCGAACGAAATGAATTAATCTTTTCCTGCCTTGCCTGGGCCGGCTACATAAAGGACTGGAGCCCGCCGGAGGGGGAAAGACCGGCTGCGTACATCGTAATGCTTGGCGACAAGAGAATTGCTTCCTCCTTTGCGTACGACGCCGGCATCGCAGGGCAGAGCATCCTCCTCGGGGCAAGGGAAAAAGGCTTGGCCGGCTGCATCCTCGGGTCGGTACAGAAAGAAAAGATACGGGGACTGTTGAAAATCCCGGAGCGATACGAAGTACTGCTGGTGATAGCTATCGGAAAGCCGAAGGAGAAGGTGGTGCTCGAGGAGGTCGGCCCGGACGGGGACATTAAGTACTGGCGGGACGCCGAAGGCGTCCATCACGTGCCGAAGCGGCCGCTAACGGAGCTTATAGTTGGCTGAAATCATCAGCATCCGGCACCCGCACCCGGCAAGTTATAAGCATCAGTTTTGCCGTGCCGGCCCTCGTTTATCTCTTCTTCCATTAGTTGCGGCGGATGACGGTTTATAAGGAGGCAGCCGCCTGAGAATAACGAGTACGCATAGGAGCGAGACCAACACTCCCATTAGCCACGTTACTGCCACAGTTAGGACAAAGGTTGTAAACCCGGGCCCGTTGTATCCAAAGTAAAAGTAACCGTAACTTGCACTGAATACGCCGAATAAAAGCGCTGCCCATCTGCTAATAGCCTCGCCGATCCTTAGGCCTTGACGCAAAGTCAGTGATGTACCGTATCGCTTGATTCCAATAGCCTTAATCGCCGGGTACAACACGACCGGGAACGCGAACAGGTCCGAAAACCAAGGGAAAACGCTCAGCGTTCGTGGTGAAGAGTTGACGAGGTTGCCTATTACAAATAGTAAGGTCAGTACGATTGCTAAAACAAGGCCGTACCTCAACTGGTCGCTTTTCATATCGATCCTTCACTCCTGAAAATGATCTTTGCCAATCGAGCCATTTGCGCTGTCACCAATAAAAAGCAGCGGGACGAAAGGCGAAGACCCGGACTTTGAAGGCTTGGGGCCGGCAGTTCAAAGACGGCTAAGGCCGAACCGGTATCCCGTTCGCGTTTGAGACCTGCCTTTCAAGGTTCCAACCGGGTAACGCTTTCTATTCTATCGAAGTCCCTGTCGTAGGAGTAAATCTCGCTCTGTTCGCGGGTAAGCATCTGCGCGGCTATAACAGCATCGGTCCAATCGAGGTTCTTTTCTACGTATCAATAGCTCAGCGCAACGGTCAGCCTGCTCCGGAACATCATTAGTCAGAAAACGAAGGATAACGTTAGCGTCGAGTGCGCTCGCTTTTTTCACGGCTGCGCTCCTCCATTGCTTTATGGCGGGCTGCTTTGAAATCCTGCGGCGCTGAAACCTTAACGGTGCCTTTGAGCGTCTCGATTCCCCCTTCGGCGGGGAGAATCCTGGCGGTATCTTTTTCGATTATAAACCGGACGCGCCTCCCGGGACGGAGGTTTAAAAGCTTCCTGACCTCGGCAGGCAAGGTAATCTGGCCCTTTTTTGAAATCTTGGTGAACACTAAACTTTACCTCTATAATACAAAGGTTTACTTTTTTTGTAAAGCAAGCTCTCTGACTTGTAAAGCATCTTTTAAATGAAGATCTGCCGCCAGCACCACCCCGTATTCCGCCTGAAATTAAACAAGAATTCGTCACCCGCGAACGGAAAGTGCTTCGGCTCCTGCGTAAATGGATAGGCGGTGAAGAAACAGCAAAAAGACTAAGTACAGCGCGCAATCTTTAAGAAGGGCGTTTACGACTGATTTAGCAATCTTCCAAACAATACTCCGGCTACCAATCGAATGGGAAAGATGCTTCAGGACGGCACACCGATGGCGCAACCCGTCGGAAATGTTTTTGCTGAGAGCGCGTTACCAACTGCAGCCGGCCTCGGGCAGCAGTACTCTGCTATTTACTGTCGCCTCAATAAACGGTACATTATTGATATAGAAACGGGGGAATGGTTTTGCGAACCGGCATCGCTAATTTACCGCTGCATTCCGGTAAGTGCCCGCGCTGGCTGTTTGAAAAAATGGTTGAGCTCGCCCGCGTACTTTTAGAACTGCTAATTATCGAAACGGGACCGGAAGAGATATTGAGGCGCCTCAGCAACCCCTTCTGGTTCCAGGCCCTCGGGTGTGTGCTCGGCTTTGACTGGCACTCCTCGGGTCTGACCACCACCGTCTGCGGGGCGCTGAAGGAGGCGGTACGCGGCCGCGAGAAGGATCTGGGGGTTTTCGTCTGCGGAGGGAAAGGCGCCACCGCGCTCAAAACGCCGGAGGAGATTTTTCGGCTCGGCGACCGTCACCCCCTCGCCGCCAACCCGGAAGAGTTGGTCCGCGCCTCACGTCTTACCGCAAAAGTGGACCAGGCTGCTGTCCAGGACGGTTACGACCTTTACCACCACACCTTTATTTTCTCGTATTCCGGGACCTGGGCGGTAATCCAGCAGGGCATGAATTCTGACGCGCACCGCGCCCGCCGCTATCACTGGCTTTCCGAAGCATGCGCAGACTTTGTAAACGAACCGCACACCGCGGTTTGCTGCGATGTCAAAGGTCCGGCGCTTAACCTTGTAGCCGGTGAAAGCGATGCCGCGCGGGAGGCCCTTCCCGCACTCGCACAAGAGATGCCCGAGAAGCTAATGGCGGACCTTAAGCGCATCCAGGACAGGGTGTTCGATTTGCCCGATAGGCACCGTTTGCTGCTGAGCGACTTGAACCCTTCCCGCCTGCGAACCGTCTTTGAGAAGAGTTATCTCAACCCGCCGGCCGACTTTGTCGGGCTCCTCTCAACACCCGGCGTAGGCGCACGCGGCATCCGTGCCCTTAGTCTTATCGCCGAACTTGTTTACGGCACCGCGCCCAGCTACCGGGATCCGGCACGCTTCGCCTTCGCCCACGGCGGTAAAGACGGCATTCCTTATCCCGTCGACCGTTTAACTTATGATAACAGCATACAGGTCCTCCGCCGGGTGGTTGAACGTTCCAGGCTTGGTTTTAATGATAAACGGGCCGCCTTGAACCGCCTGGCCCGTTTCGGATAAATCACAGGGCCTTCCGTAGAATGTCGTGCAACTCCTCCCTGGTAACCCGGCGGGGGTTTGTCTTCAGCGAATTAGCCGGAAGGGTTTCCTCCACCAGCCCGTCCAAGTCTGCTTCCTCGACTCCTAACTCACTTATTCGACGGGGAAGCCCCAACTTATCCGACAGCCGCCGAATGTATTCAACAAAGCGACCGGCAGCCACACCGGTCTCCGTCCCTGCGGGCACTACCCCGGCGGCAATCCCCAGCGCCCCATACTTCTCCTCCACAAGCGGGAGATTGAACTCCATCACGTAGGGTAAAAGCACCCCGCAGACCAGCCCGTGGGGCAGGCGATAACGCGCCCCGATAACGTGAGCAATTGCATGAACCGCCCCGACCCCGGCGTTCTGGATGGCCATTCCCGCTAAGAAACTCCCCTGCATCATTCGCTCTCGCGCGTCGCGATTGCGCGAAACGGTATAAGCGGTATAGATGTTTTGAACGATGAGCCGGACCGCCTCAACGCTTACCGCGAGGCTTAAAGGGTTCGTAAACCGGCACGTGTACGCTTCAATTGCGTGGGTCAGGGCGTCCAGCCCCGCTCTTGCGGTAAGTTCGCGGGACTGCGCCATAGTCAGAATCGGATCCACAACAGCTACGTCGGGAAGCCAAAACGGGTGCCTGAGGCTCTGCTTCTTACCCGCCTCCCGGTCGATCAACACCGCATTCGTCGTTGCCTCGGAGCCGCTTCCCGCCGTGGTTGGTACGGCTATCCACGGATGTTTGGGCTTGATTACCTCCCGCCCGTAAAAATAATCTTTCACGCATCCTTCTTCGTAGAAGAGGCCGGCGGCGGCTTTCGCAACGTCCAGAACGCTTCCTCCTCCTGCCCCCACTATTACGTCACATTTTTCATCTCTGGCGAATCGCCGTACTTCCTCTACGCAGTCAAGAGCGGGCTCGGGGTCGACGCCGTCAAAAAATGATACCTCTAATTTACTGACCGCAAATGGACTCGTCACGCGCTCAAAATTGCCGGTCTCTTTAAGACTGCGCCGGCCCGTCACCAGAAGGACCCGGCTCCCGAAACGTCGCGCCTCTTCGCCGAGGCGATATGTGCTCCCCGGTCCGAAGAGCACCCTCTGGGGCAAGTGCAAATCAAAAAGCAACGGCTCTCCCCTTCCCGGTTTCAGATTTTCCTTAGAGCTATATTGGATTAGTGCCTACACGTACCTTCTTATCTCATCGAGGCCGCGGCGACCCGGGCGTTTCTCTGTAGAAGGAGCAGGGTAACCCATCGGCACAATCGCAACAGGCCTCAGTTCTGGTGGAATTCCCAGACAATGCCGCACCTGGCTCTCCTCAAAGGCCCCCACCCAGCATGCGCCCAACCCGTAAGCGGCAGCCGCTAACAGGATATTCTGCGTCGCAGCCGCAGTGTCCTGCAGGCAATAGAGCTCGCGCCCCCTGTCCCCGTAGTATTTCGCTGATCGTGCCGGCTCAGCGCAAACCACAATTACAACAGGGGCCTCGCCGATAAACTTCTGTTTCAGTGCCGCCGCCGCCAGGCAGCGGCGCAGGTCCGGGTCGGATACCACGTAGAAAAACCACGGCTGCAGGTTGCCGGCCGACGGTGCCCAGCGTGCAGCCTCCAAAACCTGCTCGATCACCTTACGTGAAACCGGCTCATCCTTAAAGTGGCGGACCGAACAGCGCTGCATGATAACATCTATAACCCTTGCAGGCATTTTCACACCCCCCCCAATCATTTTAATATATTGTGCCCCTTTCCCCCAATCCTTCCAAAACCAGTCCTAAAATGAAACTCCACCCGTGCATTCGAAGATCTCAGGGTTCTAAGTTTGAGTGAGGAATACCATTCTGAACTTCCTCCAAATCTAAGAGTTTACCGAATAGGCTGAAGTGGGTGATCCGGCGGCTACAACCTCAATCCTGGACAGGCATTGCATCGTATAGCCATATTCTCCATTTATTAGGGAGAGTTATCGCTTACGCGAGAAAAAGTGCGCAGGCAGTAGACTTGCCAAGATCCTCAGCAATTGGGAGAGATAAAACCGAGTAAATAAGCCGCAGTCTTACCTGGTGGGGGCAATTCCCAATCGGCGTCAGAGGGTCATAATTAGTTCGGTGTTTACATAAGCCTTGAATAACCGGGGCCGATAGGGCATCTTTTTTCCGTTTCTGGATGACCGGGGAGGAGGTGATTGTTTGTAAAAGGCCTCGCTACGATCCATGAGTTCAAAATTAACTAAATTAAAAGGAGTTGAAAAGGGATGAAAAAGACGACAAATCATAGGATGAGCTTCTATTTCATTCTACTTCTAATTATAGTATTCTTGCTCCAAGCACCAACGGCATTCGCAGCGTATAGCAACGACCAGCTAATACCGGCAGTAAACCCCACCAATGTAGCTAACAGTCTCTCTTGGACATTCGCCCCTGTCACGACCGATTACAAGCTTTTAGTGAGTAATAGTCCCGAAGATCCAACCGGCACCGGTTTACTTTATAAAGACAGTGAGATTAACGGTACTGGCAAATTCAGGGTTTACTGGTACCACAAAAATGCTACAGGCAGTTCCAAGTACATTGGCTTTGGCGTTTGGAACAATACAGGCAAAACTGTCAAAGTCAATTTAGGTAAGCGTGCATACGCTATCCAACAGTCCGGCGAATCGGGTGCTTCAATGGGACAGAGACTGCTTTTTTCTTGGTTAAGTTCAAGTGATTCGGAATATACCTACGCGACACTAAATAACGGCTCATACACATATATTGGCTTTTCAATTCCTAACGGATTAAGAGGAACCGGGATGTATAACGTAATTATAAGAGACGCCTCCACCGGAGCCATAGTAACAAATGGGATTACCGTAAAGACATACATTTCCAGCACTTCAAACCCAGGCAGTTTAAGCAACATCTTGCCGAAGGACCCCAGTCCAACCACTCACATAAGAGGGCGATTTGATCATGCCCCAAAATATTTGACCTGGAATGCCTCAACCAACCAGCAGTTTTCTTTCACTTCAACCTTAAACAACAATTGGCCTGTACCAACAAATGATCTAAATACAGGATACAGTGCTGTCGATGGGCAATACGTCTATGGTTACGGAAGCTACGGGCAAGATCTGAATATTACTGTGAACACACCCAGCGGTAACTGGGCTTTGGTCCTTGAACCATCCCTGGCAGTCGATGGCAACGGCGGAGGCAGCGTGACTCATTATTTAGCCACCTATGTATCTACTCGCGGATCGACGGTCAGTAGAACTATTCCTGCAAACAATGGGTGGGTGATAACAACCGGAACAGGCGCACAAGCAGTGACAATAAGAACCTCTCTACCTGGTGGTGAAATGGCTCCATTACACTTAGTCTGTCTTCTAAACAATTAGTTATCAAATTGTTGGTTAATTTAATGCTATGTTCTATGAGGATGTTAATCCTCTTTTTTTTCTGCTAAAATTAGAACTGAGAATTTAGAATTAAATTTCAAATATCTGGTGATAAAGTGGCATTTAGGCCTACAACCAATAGTTTCCTAAAACTTTTCTCATCTTTAGTTTCTTACATAGTCAGACATAAAGTTGTGGTTGGACTTCTATTCGTTACGAGTTTAGCCTTTCTCCTTAGATTGACGTGGAATCTCACGGTTCACACTTATCCAATCTCGGACTTTGCCTGGTATCATGAACGCGCAGTTGAACTAATCCAAGGCGAAGGATACTCGTTTTACGGTAAACCCACTGCTTATTGGCCTATCGGCTATCCTTTGTTCTTGGCCGTGCTCTATAAGATATTTGGGGCCCATTTCTATGTAGCCAAGGCTTTCAACATTCTGATGAGCTCTACTACAGTCGGGTTGACTTTCCTTCTCGGGCGCAGACTATGCGGCTTTTCAGTAGGCTTGTGTGCCGGTATTCTTTTGGCTATTCTGCCCAGTCAAGTCCTTTGGACTAGCGTACTTTGCTCCGAAATACTTTACACTTTTCTTTTGGTTACTTTCCTATACATGTTTACGTTGAAAAGGCCCGAACAACAGACTTGGGTCTACCCGTTTACTTCCGGAGTACTGTTAGGACTGGCATGTTTAGTTAGGGCTACAACTTTACTGTTACCGGTACTTTTGTATCTTTTTTATTTTTTCGCGATTAAAAACTTTCGGCGCGGGGTTGTTTTGGGAGCGATATTCGTAACCAGTACATTACTCACTATTTCGCCACTGACCATTCGGAACTATATAGTCTTTAAATCGTTTATCCCCGTCTCCACCAACGGGGGAATGAACCTGTGGCAGGGTAACAATCCCAATGCTACAGGTGGATACTATTGGCCCAGTGATCCAAAATCCAACCCTTTAACGCCCTATTTCAACAATGAAGTTAAACGAGATCAAATGGCAAGAAAGTTAGCCCTGGACTTTATACGTAATAATCCGGAGAAGTTTTTTAAACTTGGTTTCGTAAAGCTTTATTACTACTACAAAGGAGATACGAGCGCCCTCTCCTTTAGTTTAAATCCTACTTACCCGCGACTTTCCGAAGAAATAAAACTTAAAATTACCAGTATAGCAAATGGTTATTACCAGATTTTTATGTTGATATCACTATTCGGAGCGGCAGCCTGTTTCCTTGGAAAAAAGTATGTTGATAACCGGTTTATTTTTTATGCCGCAATTATTATTATTTTGTATTTTACCGCTGTTCATTTTGTCTTTCCTGCGATGGATCGTTACCGCTTCCCAATAATGCCCATGTTTTCGTTATTTGCCGGCCTTGGGCTTACGATAATACTGAATAGGCTCGATTTCTTTCGTACGAAACTCTTACGGATTGACAAACGCAAGTAAGTAATGGTTTAGTATGAGAGTGTAATAGGAAGCCGCTCCAAATATCTGCGGGCGAAACAACCGTCATCCTGGTTAAGAAAAGAAGCATTTTGATCCGATAAGTTAAGTGTACCTTTCAATTTGCCAACCGCTCCCGGGCAGTTGCGAAAACACAGGGGGTTTACCGATGCCGGAAAGAAGCTGTGTTTTTTCAATTGTTGTCCCCGTATACAACGAGGCCCCCAATGTTGCGGCTTTTTACGACCGGGTGACCAACGTAATGGTTAGACTGAGCGAACCCTACGAGATCGTTTTTGTAAACGACGGAAGCAAAGACGATACACTTGACCGTTTACTCGTGCTGGCAGAAAAAGACCCGAAAGTTAAAATCATTGACCTTTCCCGTAACTTTGGCAAAGAAATAGCTCTCACCGCGGGAATCGATTACGCTTCGGGGGAAGCCGTGATCCCGATCGACGCGGACCTCCAGGATCCCCCCGAGCTGATTCCCGAACTCGTCGCCAAGTGGCGGGAGGGATACGACGTAGTCTATGCAACACGCGTCCGGCGAGATGGCGAAAGCTGGCTCAAGCGCTGGACGGCTCGCCTGTTCTACCGCGTTATCAGAAGAATTACCGCAATCGATATCCCCAAGGATACGGGTGACTTCAGACTGCTGAGCCGGCCGGCGGTTGATGCCCTCAAAAGGCTGCGCGAGCGAAACCGCTTTATGAAAGGCCTGTTTACCTGGGTCGGCTTTCGCCAGACGGCTGTTTACTACCGCAGGCAGCCGCGGAACGCCGGCAAAACCAAATGGAATTATTGGCGGCTGTGGAACTTCGCCTTGGAAGGTATCACGTCATTCAGCTACATACCATTGCAGTTCGCCACTTACTTCGGGCTGTCCGTTGCAGTTTTCGCTTTTCTCTATGCGCTGTTTATCGTTATCCGCACCGTATTGTTCGGCAGGGATGTTCCGGGTTATCCTTCTCTGATGACCGTGATCCTCTTCCTCGGCGGTGTTCAGCTCTTCGCCATCGGGGTCGTCGGCGAATACGTCGGGCGCATTTACAGCGAAGTCAAGCAACGCCCCCTATACATCACCAGGGGCGAGTACGGTTTCACATATAAAACCATTTCCAAGCCCGGGGGTGAGCAGTGACCTCAAAAACTTTGCACACTGTTGCCGGGATAGTGATCAGCCTGGTCTTTCTGTCCGGCGCCTTTTACAAGGTCCGGCTTACAGAGTTATGGGCGGCGCTGCGGGAGATAAACCCTATTGCGCTGCTGCTGTGCCTTCTCTTTTTCGGCATCAGTTGTGTTTTTCGCGCATTGATGTGGCAGGTTACGACCCGCGCCCTACAGCAGGTAAGGTTTTCTCTGCTCTTCGGCGGTGTTATCGTTGGATATATGGCCAACAACCTCCTGCCCGTGCGGGCAGGAGAACTGGTCCGGGCTTATTATCTATCGGCACGCACCGGGATTCCCGGCGCAGCGGTTTTTTCCACGGTTTGCATTGAGCGGTTTCTGGATCTCGTATCCCTCGGGATCCTGCTGGCCGCCGGGCTCTTCTGGAGCATTCGCGGTCTTACTCCGCACACCGCCGGTTTGACGCTGACGGCCCTGGCGACGGTGCTTGCGGCGGGGGCGCTTATCCCGGCGGGACTGGTGCGCTTAAACAAAATCCAGGGGAAACGCGGGGGCATCCTGTTCCGGGGCCGCAAGCGGGTGAAAGAGTTTCTCGAACCGGTCGGTAAGCTCCGTCAGCCGAAGACGCTCCTGACTCTAACGGGGTTAAGCCTTGCGGCGTGGGCCGGCAACTACCTTTCGCTGCTGCCTCTGCTGCGCGGCGTACAAAACTGTACGGAAGCGGCACTTTTACTACTGCTTTTCATCAACCTCGGCCTGCTCATCCCCTCCTCGCCCGGCGCTTTGGGCGTGATGCAGGTCGCCTTCTGGGCGGCGCTGGCTCCTTTCGGCATCGCCAAAGAGCAGTCCCTGGCGCTGTCGCTTGCTTACCAGGGAGGGCTTTACCTTTTCACGCTGGCGGTAGGTTTACCGTATGCCGCGCGGGTACCCGTAAGGCTCGCCAAAATGGCCGAAAGCCAACCGCTTGCCGGTGCGGAGCCCGCCAAAACGGGGAACCGTAAACAATGATGCCAAAAGCATCAGGATGAACCGCCAAGACGCCAAGGACATTGGAGAAAGCCACCGTTCTTAATAACGGCAATTTTGGCGCCCTGGCGGTGAAAAGGATGACGGTGATTGTTATGCCTCGCCTCCAGAACAAGGTATGGCTTGAAATCCTCCTGGTTTATCTGATCTCTAAGGTTTACCAACTAATATTCGTTTACTGGGGGCATGCGGTGCGGGGCCCGGCCCCGCCCGGCAGTTGGGAAGGTGTGTCCAACTGGCTGCTGAATCCCTGGACCACCTATGACAGCCAGTGGTACTTAGAGATAGCTGCTACCGGCTACCGGGAGGCAACCGCCACCTTTTTCCCGCTCTATCCGCTGCTCTTGAAAATCTGCGGAAACTCCGAAGCGAGCCGGGCTCTGGCCGGCGTAATCATCTCCAACATAGCCTTTTTGCTCGCGCTCTATCTCCTTTACCGCCTCAGCAGGCTTGATCTTGCCGCAGAAACCGCCCGGACGGTGGTTTGGATAGCCGCCTTCTACCCAACGGCAGCCTTTTTCGGCGCCGTTTACACCGAGTCGCTCTTCCTCCTGCTGCTCCTCCTCACCTTCTACGCCGCCCGGCAGCAGCATTGGGCGGCGGCCGGTATTTGGGGGATGCTCGCCGGAGCGACGCGCAACCCCGCCCCCGTGCTTTTTGCTTCCCTCCTGCTCGAATACCTGCACACCCTGAACTACAATGTCCGGAAAATAAAAGCGAAACCCGTCCTCTGGGTAGCCCTAGTCCTCCTGGGTTTCGTCCTTTTCAATCTTTATCTGTACTTACGTTTCGGCGACCCTTTAGCAGCGGTCACCAGCCAGCGGTATTACTACCGGACGGCTTTCTCCTGGCCGTGGGAGCCTTTGCTTAACGACCTGCGAGACTTCTTTACGGGAAGAAACCTCAATCTGGTAACTCCCATTAATCTGCTGTGCATAAGCCTGTTTTTTTACGGGGCGGTCAAATTCCGCCGGGTGTTCCGGCCGTCTTACCTGCTGCTTGCGGGAACAATAATCCTGATGCACCTGTGCTACCCGCGAGCATCCCACCCGCATACCATCGGCCTGATCCGTTATCTCTCCGTCCTCTTTCCTTTCCTGCAAATGCTGGCAGTGAGTTACCAGCATCTTAGCCGGAAGAGCCGGTTCGGCAAATACCTGGCAATAGCCGGCTACTTTTTGCTCAACGCGTTTTTTGCACATGCATTCGGGCTAAAATCCTTCCTGGAGTGAGAGGAGGAGCCTGTTTTGCGGCAAAACGGCGCCAAGTACCCGAGAATTGTTTGGCTGCTGCTTTTCCTCATCCCGCCGGCCACGCTATTTCCTTATTTAGCGCTGCATTATTCGGCGCCGCCCGGCACTGAGTTTACAGGCTTTTTCTTCGCCAGCGACGACCCGGAAAGCTATCTAACCGATATGCGCCTCGCCGAGTACGGGTGGAAGTGGAACTTCATGTTCACGACCGAAGAGACCACAGGCGGCTATATCTTTCTTTATTACATCATTTTAGGCAGACTGGCCCTGCTCTTAAACCTACCGCTCATCGTGATGTACCACTTAGCCAGGATCGTCTCCGGGACGGCCCTCATCCTCGCCGCCTGGCTCTGCCTCAGAACCTTGCCCCTGACAGACAGGGATCGGCAATGGGGCCTGGTCCTTTTCTGCCTGGCGATGCAGTTTCCGCCCTTTTATGACAAATACTGGGGACTCCTTCTTATCTCCCACCCCGAGATTTACCCCGCGGCAAACATTCTTTTATTCCCCCATACCGCTTTCTCTCAGGCAATGTTTCTATTAGCCGTCTACTTCTTCCGGGAATGGGTGTGCGAGAAAAAAACAGCGCGCGTCCTCAAAGGGAATGTTGTTTTACTGGGTCTCACTATCGTACACCCGTATATGCTTCTGCCCTATTTTCTAATCATATTAATCACGTTTTGCTTTCACTACCGCCGTTTTCCCCTTACGGAAGCCGCCAAAATCAGTGCCTTTTTTGTCTTAAGCATCCCCTACTTGGTATACCTTTCCTTTTTAATGACCCGCCCCGACATGCGCCAATGGCAAATTCAGAGTCCGACGGTTTTGACTTCGCCCTGGGAGATCGTCACTCACGACGGCATCCTGCTGGCCCTGGGCGTTGCCGGGCTGTTTTTGCTCCTCCGCAGAGAAGGGTGGAAAAGCGAACACCTGTGGCTTTATACCGTGCCCTTCCTGCTGGCGCTTTTACCGTTCCCCTTTCAAGAGAGGCTCCTGGAAGGAGCGGGGCCGGGACTGTGCTTCGCCGGCGGTGCGGCGATAAGCTCAGTTATTTCCCGTTGCAAATCAAAATTAGCCGGACCTTTCACTACCGGCCTGCTGTTGATTCCCCTGATTTCCGTATTGTTCGCACCGGTGATTAACCCGGCGCCGCGGGCTTTTATGTCAGAGGAGGAGGTTTCCGTTCACCGGTGGATAGACGCCCGTCTCGACCAGTACAACGTTATCCTTTCAGACATCCCTTACAGCCTGCGAATTCCCGCCCGGGCAGGCTGCCGGGTCTGGTGCGGGCACCACGACCAGACTTTGAGGGCCAAGGAGAAAGCTGCAGTGCTCAGGAAGTTTTTCAGCAGCAAAACCTTCGACCGGGACGCATTCTTAAGGAATAATAGGATTGACTATGTCTTATGGGATACAGCGCGCTACCCGCTCTACCTTACAAGTTCCCTTGTTCCTGTCAAGTTGTCCGGAAAGCTGGTTCTGCTACGCAACCGGAACGCCGGTGATTTTACTGACAGCAGGTTTATCAACCCTCGCCAGGGCCGGCGGGGTTAAGTTCCCGAACGCGCGGGCGTAGCGGAGTAAAGCGAACCAGAGCACAATGCTCCCGGCCAGCGGTAAAAGGGTGAAAGGTTTTGTTGTAACCAGGTACGGCGTGACAAAAAAAGCCGCTGTGACAAAAGGCATGCCGATGCGTAGCCCCGCTTTCGGAATGGCGGCAGCAACACTTACTAAAATTTAAGATGGGTATTGCCGCTAAGAAGGAGATGGTGCACTTCCGGGGTACCCGTTCCCCTGGAGGCCGGGGCCAAGTATTGCCGCTAAGAAGGAGATGGTGCACTTCGACAATCGGGAAAAAACATAAAAGCGCCGGTACCTTCCCACGCCTGTCGACCCCTTCAGATATGCCGATTAACCATCCTCAAACCGGATCGTATCACCCGTCTCCGTCCCGGTTTCGGTAATGGTTCCCGCCGGCAGTTCTACAACGCCGCGAGCCGGTCTTATCACCGGTGTGAGCCGGAAGGGAGGCAAAGCAGGGAAAACAGAAATCACCCTGCCTTTGTCATCGTAGAAAATTAGGTCAATGGGAAAAAGCATGAAAAATGTGTGGACGCTCTTGCAGGGTTCAATAATTAAAGCTTCCCCCGGGGGAAGCTCTTTCCGGAACAAGAGCCCCTTCAGGCGCCGCCCGAACGAACGCGCCACAGCCACCCGCTTCGCGAGAATCTTTCCCTTTGTACTGTTCACCAGCATGGGCGATACCTTCGTTTAACCTTCCCGGAAGGTCCGGGCGATGTTTATTATCGCCGGACCGAGAAGCACGATGAACGTGGCCGGAAAAATGAAGAAGACCAGCGGAATGAGCATTTTGACAGGCGCCTTCATTGCCTGCTCATCAGCGCGCTGCCTGCGTTTAGACCTTATCTCCTGAGCCTGAAGACGCATGACGTTTGAAAGTTGCACCCCCATTTGTTCGGCCATCAATACCGACCCGATGAATGTCGACAGTTCATCAACGTCCAACCTAAAGGCCATGTCCTTCAGCGCATCGCGTCGTGGCTTACCTACTTTTACCTCTTGAAGCACCTGCCTGAACTCCCCCGGCAACACACCTTTCATTTTTTCCACGACCTTCAATATGGCGCCGTCCAGTCCCAGTCCGGCCTCAACACTGACCGTAAGCAGGTCGAGGACGTCGGGGAGTGCATCCCGTACAGCCTCCCTGCGCGCATTTCCTCTCTGCTTGATATAAAAATCCGGAGTAAGAAATCCCAAAAGAGCCAGCGCCACTAAAATGAGAAGGCTCTTACCGGTTGAAATACCGCCTAGGCGTCCTAACAGCAAACCCGCACCACCGGCGAAAATACCACCCAGGTATTTCAATACCATAAACTCCATTGCCGTCAAGCCTCCGGGATTCCCCGCCACCAACAGCTTTTTCTCGATCATTTTTATCCGGCCTGTCGGCATGTAGTGCTTCCCAGCCGAACCAATCCTCGTTAACAGCGGCTTAACCACGCGGTAATAAAGCGGTTGCCGCAGCTCTTGCTCGCGTAAAGAAGTGAATCCTTCCCCGCCTAAAAGGGCGGTTGCCCTTGTAGCTACCGCTTCCTCTGCCGCCGTGAACCGGCTGTAGACCAGCATTAGTACCGACAACAGCGATATAAACACCAAGCAGGCTGCGAGCACACTCATGTTTATCACCCTAAACCTTGATGCTGATGATCTTCTTTATCGCCAGTGCACCAATGGCTTCTGCAACGCCCGCCGCTATGACCAGGGTAACTCCCGTGCTCGTGTTAAAAAGGGTGGACATGTATTTCGGGCTTATGATAAACAGGAACAGGGCAAGGCCCACCGGCAGAAACCCTACTATCATACCCGAAATGCGGCCCTGTGCTGTAAGCGACCTGATCTCGCCTTTAATCCGCACCCTCTCCCTGATCGTCTCCGCGATTGTGTCCAATATGATTGCCAGGTTACCGCCAACGCTTCGCTGGATTACGACCGCTGTTACAACTAAATCAAGGTCTTCACTCTTTATCCGCCGTGCCAAATTCCCCAGGGCTTCCTCGGTGGGGATGCCAAGGTTCATTTCGGCAAGCGCCTGACCGAATTCCTTGCTGATAGGGGGCGGCATCTCGCGCCGCACAACTTCCATCGCCTGCAGAAAACCAAAGCCCGCCCTCAATGTATTCGCCATAACTATCAGGGCATCAGCAATCTGGGTATTGAAGGCGTGCAACCTGCGCGCCTGGGCCCGGCGCAAAAACACGTTCGGCAGAGCAAAACCGGCGAGTGAACCGATGATTGCCACCGATATCCTGTTAGTGGCTATATAACTCACACCCCCGGTCAGCAACATCGCACCGGCGAGCAGCAGGAGAAACTCCTCTGCCTTAAGCAGGATATCGGCACGCGATAGACTATGGTCGAGCCGCCTCATCAGGCCGCTTGCCATACCAAAGCTGGTTATGAAAGATCTTAACCAGCTCAATCTCAATTTTTTCTCACTGGTGTCCTCAAGGGATATTCCGGCTGCCGTGACCGTGAGTCCCTTCAACCTTGCTTCCAGCAGGCGCCGCTTGGCGAGAAAGTACTCATTAACCGCAAGGCATGCGAAGAATACCGTCAGGAACGTAAAGGCGATTACCATTCCTTTGCCTCCTTACCACGTGGTCGGTGCAAAGATTCGCCCGTCAATCTTAATTCCGGCGGCCTCTATTTGCTCGGTGAACTTCGGCCTGATACCGGTACTGATAAACCGCCCGAGCACCTTTCCGCTTTGATCGACGCCTGTCTGATGGTATATAAATAAGTCCTGCAAAACGATGACATCGCCTTCCATTCCCTGAACTTCTGTGACATTAGTTACTTTTCTGGAACCATCCTTAAACCGGCTGGCGTGAACAATCAGGTCTATTGCCGATGCGATTTGTTCTCTGATAGCCTTAACCGGCAGTTCCATCCCTGCCATCAACACCATCGTCTCGAGCCTGGAAAGCATGTCACGGGGTGAATTTGCGTGCCCGGTGGTCAAACTTCCATCATGTCCGGTGTTCATTGCCTGGAGCATGTCAAGCGCCTCTCCGCCGCGCACCTCACCCACAACTATACGGTCAGGGCGCATACGCAGTGAGTTGCGGACAAGGTCACGAATGGTAATTGCTCCTTTGCCCTCAATGTTCGGCGGTCTTGACTCGAGCCGGATCACGTGATTCTGGCGCAGTTGTAATTCCGCAGCGTCTTCAATAGTAACTATTCGTTCGTCCGGAGGTATGAAGGAGGATAAAATGTTTAACAGCGTGGTCTTGCCGCTTCCGGTACCGCCGGATACAATTATGTTCAACCGTGCACGAACGCAGGCGTCAAGAAACTTTGCTATTTCCGGGGTAATGCTGCCGAAGTTGATTAAGTCGTCTATACTTAACGGATCGCGGAAGAATTTTCTGATGGTGATTGTCGGCCCGTTTAAAGCCAGCGGCGGAATAATTGCATTTACACGGGAGCCGTCCGGTAAGCGGGCGTCAACCATGGGCATGCTTTCGTCAATGCGCCGGCCCAACGGTGCCACGATTTTTTCGATGACATGCATTACATGCTCGTTATCGCGAAAGGTTACCTCCGTAAGTTCAAGCCTGCCGTGCCTCTCAATGTAGACCTGGTGCGGACCGTTAACCATCACCTCAGAGACTTCCTGATCTTCAAGAAACGGCGTGATAGGACCAAAACCAAGTGCTTCCTGAACGAGCTCTGAAACTATCCTCTGTTTTTCCAGGCGAGGGATGGTAGCACTCTGCTTATCGAGCAGTTCCCAGGCGACGCTTTCAACTTTCCGGGCATCAATTTCGGCACTTTTGCTTGTACGCAGGATATCACCGAGCTCCGCAACCAACAGCTTATGAAGATTCACCTTAAGCTCCTGGTACGGATCACGCCTCACGGCACGGTCAAAGCCGGTTTTAACTTTCTCCCCTTTTTCGAATCGCGAGTATACCGCCACATTGTCACCCCATTATTCGCTTGCTTAAAAAGTTAGGAGCTTCCCGATGATCGAACGCTTTTCTCCTTTTTTCACCGTCTCCTGCCCGGTAAATCTCTCGGCCAGTCGATATATGTCTTGCGCCGCCCGACTTGTCTTACTCATAATCACAAACGGGATCCCCTTATTGGCTGCTGCCTGCAATGTCCTGGCATCGGCGGAGATGGTATAGATAGAGTTTAACCCGAGGGTCTTCTCCACATCGGTAAGTTTCAGTCCACCCTCGAAGGAAGCGTTGTTCAAAACCACGTGAACCTTCTCCCCAAGTTGGTGCGTTGCCAAAAACTCAAGGTCGGCTTTTAAGCGCCGGAGTGCGGGGAGGTCCGACCCGCCGACCACTAAAATATCATCGGCGATATCAAGTACTTGAGCAACAGCAGCATTCAGCACCGGCGGGGTATCTACCAAAACATAATTGCATTCTTGTCTCAGCAACTCCAAAATCTCTGGAATACGCCCGGCAACCTCCGACGGATCCTCTTCACGCGTAGGAATAGCACCCAGGATCTTTACGCCGCTGAGGTGTTTAGCGATGTACCCTTCAATCACCTCTTTGTTTATTTCCGCCTCCCTGGCTAATTCTCCGATGCTCCCCGGCAAAACCAGGTTATACAGGACTGCCACGTCTCCTGCAACGACGTCGAGGTCCACGACCGCCACGCGTTTCCTGAACTCCTGGGCCAGCACCGCTGACAGGTTGCAGGCCAAGGTAGTGCGTCCCGCCCCTCCTTTAGTACTGAAAACAGCCACTATCCTTCCGGGGGCCTCGGGCTCGGACGCTTCCTGCAGTTTAATAATACTACCCTGGCGACGCTTCATTTTGTCGTTTACCCGTCTGATTGCATCCGCTAATTCTTGTGAACTGAACGGTTTTACAAGGTACTCACCTGCTCCGGCGGCCATTGCTTTCCGGAGGTACTCCTGCTCCCCTTGGATTGAAATAATTACCACAGCCGTTTGAGGCACCTTATCAGTAATTCTCTCGGTGGCGGCTATGCCGTCAAGACCCGGCATGTTTATGTCCATCAGCACCACGTCCGGTTTCAACTGCTGGACCACCTTTATTGCCTCTTCGCCGTCCTTTGCCTCGCCAACCACCTTGATGTCTTCTTCGAAAAACAAGAGCCGCTTCACATCTTCTCGGGTGTTTAGTATGTCGTCAGCGATAACGACCGTAATGGGATCCATGTGTGGCACCTCCTTCATTTGGCGTCTGTAGCCGTCATTGCACCATTCAAAATGCATTGAAACGGCCGTTGAATGATAAGCAAGTCTACTTTTTGTTCGGTACCTGCACAGCCGGCACAGCGAGCAGATCCGCGAGTTTTGTCGGAGGCGGTTTGACAATACCGTCGTCAACCGGTGAACGTAACAAAAGCTGGACTTTCCCACGCTCGGAAGCCAGGATTAGCACCTGTGCCTGCAGGGGCTTTACCGCGAGGGTGATGTGCGGAATACCTGCATCTTTCTTTTCCTTTTTCTCCTCTCCTGCAACAAGCGTCTGCCCGGTAGCCAGCACACGAATGTTGTTAAGAATTATTGTAGTGTAGGTAGTCTTCGGCATCTGCGGGTTCGGGGGCACAACGTCAAGGGTCGCTACCACGTCAACCCGGTCGCCGGGCTTCACCATCTCACCGACGCTCGAAACCGGAGTGACAGCGATGGTACATGCACGTTCTCCTTTGGCAAGGCTGAATGCCAAACCGTAGCTTCCATCCTTTTCCGCCACAAGTTTACTTTTCAGGATCGGCTCCCCGGCTTTGATGTCGGTCAAAGTTATCTTTCCGATAACGTCCCGGGCAGACCGTGCTGCATCGGGATGAACATACCGCTCCGGAAGATCTTTGAACTTGATCATGGTTGTCGCAATACTCGTTCGATCGGGGATGTCCGTTCCTGCTGTTACCACCGTTACATAATTGCCGGTTTCACGGTATTTCTGCTCAACCGACCCGAGGTAAAGATAACAGCTCAAGGCGGCACCAGCGGCACAGATCAAAGCAAGAGCGAAGTAAACTTTACCCTTCACAATATCTCTCCTATTCCACCAGCTTGACCGACCGCAGTCCGTAGTCGGCCCCATCGTTCCTGCGCGCGTTGCTGGACAATGTTTCGATAAAGTATCCGTTTACGTAAGAGTCCTTCCCGTGCCCTGTAACTCCATCCAGGAAAAAAGAGGCAAAACCGACTATCTTAACCTGGCTTCTGCCTTGCAATTCACCGAGATACTGATAAACCGGGACAACGATGACGCGCGGGCAGTTCAGGCAGTGATTATTAAAGGTACAGCTCTCGTGGCCGGAAATCCGGTCTTCGATCGCCCGCTCCGTAGGTCCCGACATATTGCCCGGCTCCGTTTCAATGATGTCATTAATCTTTAGCCACCCCTGATAGCCGTCCCGCAGGTTGTCCTCGTAGTTACAGGCCCCGTGGCCTCCCAGGGCCAGCGCCCCGAAGTTCCCGTGTTCTCCTGCTCCGCCGCCCACCTTGAGCGAGTACAGCGTGCCGTATTCAAGCGTCTGATCCGGTACCCCCAATGGCACCACGCCCGACACCTCATCTGCACCGCCTACTTGCACCTTGGCATGCCCCGTCACTTGTGCGCTGGTAAGGCCCAGGACCTTCGCCAGGGATAGAGAGACCTGCCGCTGGACATCAACCGTAATTGAGTTTCCGTACGGGCCTACGCTTACGGTTAATTCTCCGGGCTGGATGCCGTTTCGAAGAGCGTAGTGCTGAGCGGTACTTACGGCCGTCGCCGGGTCGTCCGGCAAGAACTGTGAACCTGCAAGCGCCGCCGCGTCGGCGGCATTCGACAGCCGCTCACGGTTAAGATAAAGGACCCCTACATCTATAACAACGGCACCAAACCCCAAAAGCGCCACCAGCGCTGCCGCCACAAGCACAAGCGCGGCACCGCGTTCATCAGCCAATCGGTTCATCATTTAGACCTCACCCCCGCATGTGGTCACTCAGTTCACCGCAGACAGTCTGCCGGCAAAACCCCGCCAGTGCCGCAAGCGCCGCTGTTACCACAGCATTGCGGCGCCTCTTCCGGCATTGAAACACCGGTGTACAGCCGGCCGTCTCACTCTACGCGCATGGTGGCTTGGGCCGTCAACAGCAAGGGGTTCGGAACAACGCCACTGAGTACAGGGGTTACCAGATCAATGCTATAGCATACTGCAACCTCAGTCTCAGACCCTGTAACACGGCTCCCGTACGCAGGGGAAATAGTCACCGTAAGGCGGGATGTATCCAAAGAATCAGCAGCCTCAACCACCCGCTGGACGACAGCCGTGTCATCGCCTCCTACCGCCGCCAAACGGGCGCCTTCCCTGGCTGCGTTTGTAATAACCAGATAAGCCGAAAAAACCCGGCCGAATTCCATGATTCCAAAGAGGATGAGCAGCAGGACAGGAAGGACCAAGGCCAGTTCGACCGTAGCCTGACCGCGTTCACCTCTTATAAGTCCGGCAGAGCGCAGGTTTTCAGGAGTAGCCAACCCGGCCATGAGATCCTCACCTCAGCAAAAGTACCGTCAAGGCACCCGCGCAAAGCATTACCCCATATGGCAGTTTGATGCCGCTGTCTCCCATCCAAACCCTCCCGCCGCCCGGGAGCAAAATGCTGTAACACGCTCCCTTTAACGCGACCAGCAGCTTGCCCTCCCTGCTCAAAAAGAAGCCTGATGCAACGCCGCCGATAACCGCTCCCGCAAGAAAAGTATAAAGAGCAAATCCTGCTCCTCCGCAAGCACCGAACGCACCGAGAAGCTTGACGTCTCCAGGACCGACACCTCCGGCTGCGTAGGGAATCAGCAGTATTCCTATCCCCGCAGCCAAACCGATAATTCCTTCTCCCACTCCGGTCCACCCGCTGGTAACACCGCGGTAGGTCAAAGCAAAAATGATGGCGGGGAAGAGAACAAGGTTGTAGATCCGCCGCTTGTACAGGTCAGTTAGTGCGGAAATCAGCGCCATCATGATTAACAGCGTGTCAAGGACTCCCACAGGATTCACCCGGTTCCCCAAAAATTTTGATAAGCCCTTGCAGGTCTTTTAGCCAAAATGCCCGTCCAGCTTTCTTATGCGGCCACCATATCAAAGGCGACCCTGCCCGGTCGGGACCGACCGGGCAAGGTCTATGTAGGGGTAGGAGGTGCCTTTTAATCTTGGATCTTCGACCGCGGCGAAAACCTTCGAGGTTCCCTTAAATCCATTACCTTACAGGTTGTTCGATACCTGAATGAACTTATCCCGGATCTTTGGGCCTAATACTATCAATCCTGCAATAGCTATAACCGCAATGAGTGCGAGAATAAGTCCATACTCCGCCATTCCTTGCCCTTCTTCTCCCTTAATCAGCCGCTGTACCAACTCTTTCACGCTAATCCCTCCTTTTTGTACTTTAGATATTTGACCCGGACGGGCTTGCCGCCAGTCTTACAGATTGTTGGAAACTTCAACGTACTTATCTCTGATTTTCGGACCTAACACTACCAGGCCGGCTATTGCTACAAGTGCAATAAAGCCGAGGATTAACGCATACTCCGCCATTCCTTGCCCTTCCTCGTTGAGCAGGAGCTTTAGCGTCGTGCCCACTGAATTCCCCTCCTTGAGGTTTCTCCGGTTCCATCATAAACGATTCCGGCGGGCACGCCATCGAGCCCCGGGCTTATTTTTTGGGGGTCGAAAGGTCCTATTTTATGTAGGATAAACGACCTATTAACTTAAAAGTCGACAATTTATTCAGGATAAAAAAGGCGCCTTTATGACGCAATTACACGCACAACCTCGTTTATAATTCCACAATACGTTGTTTTACGGCATATAGAGCCGCTTGCGTCCTATCGACAACCCCGAGCTTCTGGAAAATATTCGACATATGGTTCTTCACGGTCTTTTCGCTAATGAACAACTTACTCGCGATTTCCCGGTTGCTGGCGCCGGCAGCAACCAGCCGTAACACTTCAACCTCACGTTCCGTGAGTCCGCCCGGGTTACCCCGAAAGGAAAGCCGGTTGAATTCCTGAAGAACCTTTGCCGTCATTTTGGGGGGGATAAAAGACTCGCCCCGGGCTACTCCATAAATCGTCTCCACCAACTTACCGGACGATATGTCCTTTAAAACGTACCCGGATACTCCGGCACGTATCATTTCGAAAAGGTACTCTTCCTGATCGTGGATAGTGAGAGCCACCACTGCGACCGCAGGTCTCGCCTTCTTAATTTCGCGGCAGGCTTCTATACCATTCATTATCGGCATACTTACATCCAAAAGAACCACGTCAACCGGCTCGCGCTTCACAAATTCTATCGCATCCTGCCCGTTGGCGGCCTCACCAACTACCTTGATACCGGGTTCCACTGAGAGGATTTTCTTTAAACCGTCCCGTATCAAAGCATGGTCGTCTACAATGAGAACTTGTACCACCGCTTCATCCTCCCGCATTTTCAGGGCTTTTAGTCAACCGGAAGGTTTATACTTACGTTTAAGGTTGTCCCTTTGCCGGGTGAAGACTTGATGTCTAACTCGCCGTTCAAAAGCTGTACGCGTTCTCTTATTCCTATAAGCCCGTAACCCTTGCGCTCGGCTTCCTGAAACACTTTGTTTACCTTAAAGCCCCTTCCGTTATCCCGTATCATGAGTTTCACTTTATCGGGGAGAACCTCCATCTTGACAACTGCGCTGGTAGCGTTGGCATGTTTATAAATGTTATTCAACCCTTCCTGGACAATCCTGAACAGAGCCACTTCCACCGCCGGCGGCAAACGTTTCTGCGAACCAAAATATTGGTATTCCACGGGTAGACCGTACTGTTCTTTGTAGTTTGCCACAAACTTCTTCAATGCCGCTTCTATACCAAGGTCGTCTAAGGCCATCGGGCGAAGATCAAAGATTATTTTTCTGGTATCCTGGAGACTGTCACGTACCAGATTTTGAAGCGTAAGCAGTTCCCCCCGGAGCTTAGCCGGGTCTTTTTCCAACAGTTTCAAACAAAACTCGGCTCGCATCACAACGTTGGCCATGGATTGCGCAGGTCCGTCATGAATTTCCCGCGCCACCCTCCGGCGCTCTTCCTCTTGAGCCTCGAGGATCCGCAGCGCCATCTGGTGCCATTGCTGCATCCCCTCCAGGCGGTCGGCAGCCTCCTGTAAATCCCTTTTCAAGTACTCAAGGACTACCCCTACCCGTGACACAAGACGGTCGGCACGTTGTCTGGTATCCAAAAGGCGCTTCAGCGACCGCTCCATCTCATCGCGCCGGGCCCTGAGCATGCTTTCCTTGGCCCGCAGTTTAATCAGCTCAATCTGGAGGTTCTGGGCATTTTCGTACGCCTCTTTAATGTCGGCTTCCGTAAAGTTCTTAAAGTCAGCGCTGACCTGTACCAGCCGGACTCGCGCTTTCTTCTCCTCTTTTTCTAAATTATCCACTCTAACAATGACTTCTAAAGTCTGCTCCCGGACCTCCTCAACCTCTTTTTGCAACCGTTTTAGCTCTGTTTCAGTGGCCTCGGCGATGGAAACAATCTCTTCTCTATTTTTTTCGATCAAATCAATTGTTTCTTTAATTATTTTGTCAAGCGACTTAAACAGATCCACCGCTTCTCACCTCGCTACCCCTCGAAAATAGACGTTCAACCTTATACTGACGACAGACCGTTAGGGTCCGTTCTGCGTTCGGTGTTCTACGTTGACAAACGACCGAAGCACAAGCACTTGAATCATTTTCATCCCCGGTGGCGACGAGTAACCGTGGTGAACGACTCCCCCGTAGATCGACACAGGGCCTGATAATATTCTTGAAGCCGCTTTGCCATCCTTGACGCAGCAATTTCTTCAGAATGTATTAACGCGTTTTGCTTCATGCTCCTGTATAGACCGGAATCCGCCAAAAGCCGGCAGACCTTTTCGGCAAAGACTGCTTCATCCAAAGGGGTTAAAAAGCCGTCAACTCCTTCGTTAACCATTTCGCTGACTCCCTGAGCCCTCACGGCAACCGCCGGCAACCCGGCGGCCTTTGCTTCGCCAAGCACCAGTCCCTGGGTCTCGGTCAGCGACGACATTACGAAGATGTCGCCGGCGGCATAACAATCTTTCACCTTGTCCGGGGGCACCGGACCGGTAAAAATAACCCGGTTTGCCACCCCCAGCCTCACGGCCTCCGCCGCCAGCCTTTCCTTTGCCGGCCCGCCGCCGACAAGAACAAGCCATATTCTTTCCACCCGATCACTGACGCCGCGAAACGCCCGCAACAGAAAGCCAACATTTTTTTCCTTTCCCATTCGCCCGACGTAAAGAAGGACAGGCTCGTCAAAGCCGATCCCGTAACGCCGGCGGAAGCCTTGCCTGTCACCGTCCCGAAAAGCGTTCAAGTCGATACCGGTGGGAAGGTACTCAACCCGCGTCCGGACTCCCGCCTTGACCAGATACTCCTTAATTGCCGCCGCCGGCGCCAGCACCAGATCGCACCGGTTGCAAAATCTGATCGTGTATTGCCGTGTAACCTTACGCGCCATTTTTTGGAGTAAAGGAAAGTAATGCACGTACTCCTCATACAGCGTATGGTATGTAAAAACCAGCGGGATGCCAAGCCGCCTCGCCCACCGCGCACCCAGGCTGCCAAGTATAAACGGTGAATGTACATGTACCAGGTCCAGTTTCATATTTTTCAGCTTTCCGGCGATCTTCAGCGAAAACGGAATCGCCAGCGTAAAGTCCGGGTTCGTCGGTGCCGGAACCGACGGGAAACGGAAAACCCTTTCCTCCGGACAAACCCCCGGATAGTTCGGTGCAAATATGAAAAAGGATAATCCTTCGGCCTCAAGCTCGGCCCGGAAGGTCTCAATCGACCGCACGACTCCACTCGTGTACGGCCGATAGCTGTCTGTAAATACTCCTACATGCACACCCCGACCTCCAGTCACGTAAGCATAAGCATCGTTGGGTGCCCGACCCAAGTATTTCTCCCCTGGTAAGCAGGTATTCGCTTTTATGGTCTATTACCCTTTTACAACAAAGTGCCATAGTAGATATCGGCCGAAGCACCGAAAAGTAAAAAACCCAGCAGGCAAATGCGCTACCGGGGCTGGGTTCTTTTCAACCCACCGGTTCGCTCAGACATGCCGGGCGCACAAAAAAGGGGCTGCCCCGATTAACTTTTGGGACAGCCCCTTTTTGTAACCCGTAGGCTTCGGTTATACCTCGATATCCGGGGCCGGCAGGTATTCGCTTTCCTTTGCGGCAGCCTCTTTGATTTCGTCCAGCCGCGCAAAAACCCCCTCCATTACCTCCGGGCCGAGCGATTTTTTCTTGGCAATCTCGTCGAAAACCACCCGGTTGAAGGCAATAGGAACGTCGGTAATAGCCCCGCGCGAGTCAATCCGGGCGGTAGAAAACTCCTCGAGAATCTTCTGCGCGTGCTCGTCGCTGACCTCTAAATTGAACGCGTTGAGCGCCCCGCCGAACAGTTTGCTGACCTGTTTTTCGAGCCCGCTCCCTTCAAGCTTTTTCAAACGGTTATCGTCCAAAAGCACCACAAATAATTTGGCCATCATTTCACCTCCTGAATTAGTACCTTAACTTAAATGTCCATGTCTGCGAGATCGATCTCGAGTTCTTTCTCCCGTTCGATCAAGTATTTCGGTGTAACGAACGGATAATTGTAATGTTTCCACCACTTAACGGCAACTTTATAGACCTCCGGCCGGAAGATGACCGGCGGCGGGAAGACGCCCTCGGACACCATACCCCGGATGAAGCTGCCGCTGAATTTCTGCTTTTCCTTCGAGTGGTTGCAGTTTCCGCTGTATGCAATCTCGCCGCACTTCGGGCAGTACCAGAACTCAAGCATGTTCTGCGGTCTGATCTTTAAGCCGTACGGTACGTCAGTTAACGGCGCGGGGAAGCCAAAGCTGGGTATGCCCTTGCCCCAGAGAATCTGAGTAGCAAACATATCGTAGTACTCGCCGACAGCAGCATGGTCACGGCCGAACATGTGATGCGTGCAGCCCATATTTTGTCTCACAATGCCGTGCAGCATGGATTCTAGCGGATTGCCGTACCGCATATCCCATAGCAGGATGGTCACCAGGTGCCGTTCCGGTTTGATGTAACCGCCGAGGTTCACCGCCTCGTGCCCTTCGACGATGGCCTCGTCCGGATAGTCGCCCTTGCGCTTGACGCCGATTACGGCATTTACCAGGATGCCGTGGCAGGGTTCGAGGTCGCCGGTGTAAGCGGCGTTCTTCATCAGGAACTCATGGCCGACATGGGGGACGTTCCTGGTCTGGTGTACGATGACTGTTCTCCAGCCTCTCTTATCGAACTCTTCTCTGGATTTTTTCGGCGGGAACCAGAACCTGTCAAAAGGAGGCCTCAGCTTGGGCTCATTGATTATTTTATACTTCCCGGCGTAGATTACAGGATTCAGGCTCTTATAAATAACCCAGCCCGGGTGCTTCTTATTGAAGGCTTCTTTTACGACTTCGGGGTTGTTTTCGGGAGTGCCGAAGGTCTTGTGGGCTAACTCTTCCTGATCGATCCGATATACCTCTTCTACGTCGAGGATTGCGAAGGGCTTCCCTTTAAGTCTGAGCAGCACCCTGTCTCCCGGGGTAACGCCTAATTTCTTATGGTCTTCCTCAGAAACGTCGAAAACGAGCGGGTATGGGAAGACCCAATCGTTCAGCAGCCTTCTCTCTTTCAGAATTCTTTCCACTTCCGCCTGTTTCATCGACCCTTCAACCGGGGAGAAGAAGCCGTAGCAGGTTGACATTATCTCCCGGTAAACATTCCGTACCGGTACACCATTCTCATCGAGGGTCGGCTTTATGTCGAAAACAGCGGCCCCTTTGGCCAATTTCTTGCCGGCAGCCGGATCCGTAACGACCCTGTCAATAAGTCTGCCGCCATGAGGCTCTGGCCTTTCAATCCTTATGGACATTTATGTACCTCCTTTTTTCCTAAGACAGATGCATCTTATCTTTTGATTTCTGCCAAAGTGAAACTCTCAGTGAAACTCTCAATGAAGGATAGAATGTGCACGTCAGTTAACGGAAGATTATTTGTCAGGCACCCACCTCCCTTTTAATTTGTGATTATAGGAACATGCGATAGTAAAAAAATTAATGGTTAGCGTGTGTTACTTGAGTGAGGAAAATTATAACCAAGACTTTAAAATGCAGTATAAATTATTCTCAGAGGGTTGTCAATACCCTGACAGTACATAACGTAAAAAAGCCGAACGACAACCAAAACAGGGGCAAGGGTTTGTATCCCGGTCTGAGTTATACCTTGAAACGGAAGTGAATTATGTCCCCGTCCCGAACGATATAGTCTTTCCCCTCGATCCGCAACAGGCCGGCCTCCCGGACTTTGGCCGGCATACCGAGCCTTCGAAGGTCGTTGAACTCCATAACCTCGGCCCTGATGAAACCGCGTTCCATATCCGAATGCACTCTTCCGGCGGCCTTTTTTACAGTAGTTCCCTCTTTGACCGTCCAGGCTTTTAATTCATCTCCGTCCACGGTAAAAAAAGAAACCAACCCGAGTGCACGGTAAGCAGCCTTTGCCAGGCGTCCAATACCAGGTTCCCTGAACCCCAGGTCATTCAAAAACTCCGCCCGGTCGTCAGGAGGTAATTGCGCAATTTCGGCCTCAATCCGGGCAGAGACTTCAACTAACGGTATGCCGTGCCCTGCCGCGTACTGCACAAGCATCTCCCGCTGCGGGTAGTCCCCCAGATGCAGGCCCGTTTCGTCAAGATTGACTGCGATGATGAACGGCTTAGCCGTCAGAAAGCCGTAACCGGCAAAAATCGCTTCCTCTTCCGGCAGAACAACGGCTTTTCCTATCGCCTGCTCGTTATTCAGAATCTCATAGCAGCGCTCAAGAAGTGCGACTTCCGTCTCAGATTGTTTAGGTATCTTTTTGCCGCTCCTTATATGGTCCAACCTTTTTTCGATAAGCATGATATCCGCTAACAGGATCTCGGCATGCAGCTCTTGAAACTCGCGAAAAGGTAAAACCTCGTCAAAATAAGCCGGTACCTCCGGAGCACCAAACGCCCTCACCACAAAGCAAAGCGCGTCGGCACGGCGCACCTCTTCCAAAAAACGTACCCCTGCGGCCCTGTCTCCCCCTCGCAGGTCCAAACCCGGAATGTCGCGCACATCCACCCGGGCATACGTTACCTTGTCGGGGCGGAAAACCGCCGCAAGAAAATCCATCCGCTCGTCCGGCACTGCGGCAGAACCGACGTGCACCCTCGTCTCCCCCGGAATGCCTGTGGGATAGCGGGCACCGGTGAGCAGGTTAAAAAAACTGGTTTTACCCACCAGCGGCAAGCCTACAAATCCTATTTGCAAATTTCGCGCCTCCCATCTTAACGCCTTAAAACTTAAAACCGGCAGCTGCCCGGCGACCTTTTTGAACAAGCAAACCCTCCGGCCTTACTCTACGACAGTGTACCAGAAATTAAGGGATTTTACATCATCGAAAAATCTCGGCAAAGGGTAAACCTGCGTATAACAACAAAGCGCCCGGATCAGTTAGCTTAGAAACAAACTGTGCCGATAACATAAAATGTAAGCACAGGAGCTTATGCAAAACAAATCTTCTTAGGAGTGCCACATGCCGCGTTGCGGCACAACGAGGAATAAAAATGTACGCGGGATCTGCGGCAAGACCGGAGAAATTGGAGGTTGGAAGTTAGAGGTTAGAGGTAGGATGCGGAAACCTTGCATTTATGGAGGAGTGCCCCATGCGGCAAGCCGCACAACGAAGAATGAAATATTTAATATGCCTGTCCTCGGTCTTTTATAAACGTCGAACGTTGAACGTTGAACGGACCCTCAAGGTCGGTCAGTATAAGGTTGAACGTTTATTTTTCGGAGGAGGTGCGCCGTGTTATCACCGAGTTTAGAAGACTACCTGGAAGAAATCTACCGGTTTTCGCTGCAAAACAATATAGTGAGGGCCAGTGACATCGCTGCGTGCCTGAACGTAACCCTGCCTTCGGTTAACAATGCCATCAGGAGGCTAAGTGACAAAGAATATTTGGTTTACAAAAAATACAGGGAACTGGTACTTACCGAGAAGGGCCGCATGGTGGGAAAGTTCCTTGTTAGCAGAAACGCTATCCTGCAAGACTTTTTAAGATCGATTAACTCCAAGTGCGACATAAAAGCAGAAGCGGAAGCGATGGAGCACTACTTGAGCGTTCCCACCATAAGAGCCATCGAAAACCTTCTTGATTTTTTGGACTCTAACCCTAAGTGCCGGAAAAAGTTTGAAGAACATTGCCGCCGCCGGAAAGAAAAAGGTTCGGGCCTGAAATGCGAGTACTAACTAATGTTCGGCTGCATTAACTCCCCCTTTTCCGTCACCCCTCAGCCCACAGTGTAACGGACGAAAACGGCTGCGCATATTATCCATATTATCAACGTGTTAGACGCGCTTAACTTACTTAAATAAATGCTAAGTAAACTGAGGAGGGCTACCTATGGCGGGCTTAACAACGTTAAACGCCGTGCCGGTTGGCTCCTTTGCCTTGGTAAGTCACATCCGCGCCGATGGTATGACCCGCAGGCGGTTGTTGGACCTGGGCTTGGTACCCGGAACCAGGGTGGAGGTGGTCCGCCGCAGCCCCCTGGGTGATCCAATCGCTTATAACATCCGCGGTGCGGTAATTGCACTTCGTAAGGAAGAATCCAGCAAGGTACTGGTTACTCAGAGCGAGTAAGCGTTCAGGGGGAAAAATGCGTACGCTGACCAATCAGTCAAGCAGGCTGCGGGCCGGCAGGGAGATTTTTAACCTTCCGGTTTCACGCAGCCAGCCTATCATCGCCCTTGCCGGCAATCCCAACACCGGCAAGAGTACTCTATTTAATGCCCTGACCGGACTGCGCCAACATACCGGCAATTGGCCCGGCAAAACAGTTTTGCAGGCCCGGGGAAGCTTTGTTCGTGACGGCTGTAAGTACACCCTGGTGGACCTGCCCGGTACTTATTCCTTATTAGCCAATTCTGTAGAAGAACAGGTGGCTCGGGATTTTATCTGTTTTGCCAAGCCTGATGTAACCGTGGTGGTGGTAGACGCCACGTGCTTAGAACGTAACTTAAACCTGGCACTCCAGGTTATGGAAATCACCGACAAAGTCATCGTTTGCGTCAACCTGATCGACGAGGCCCGGCGGAAAAGAATTCATATAGATACAGGCAAATTAGGCGAAAGGCTTGGTTTGCCGGTTGTGGCCACGGCCGCCCGCAGCGGCGAAGGCTTAGCTCAATTAATAGATACGATAACCAGCGTCATTAGGGGAAATTTACAGCCAAAACCGAACCGTGTAAAGTACCCTCAAGATATAGAGGAAGCAGTTTCCTTTCTCGAGGCCAAGGTGCGGGCCCTGCCTGGCAAAGAGCTTAACTCCCGCTGGGTGGCCCTGCGCCTGCTCGAAGGAGATGCAACCATCGCGGAGTATTTGAGAAGGCGCTTAAAAAGAGAAAGGCTTGCGGGACGGGAGAACGGCTTAATGCAGGCGACCCCGCCGGGTTTGCTCATTGAACAGGCCGGTCAAATTACCGGTTGCAGGCAGAATGAAGTCAGGGACAAAATTGTAAAAAGTATTTATGAAGCCGCAGAAGAAATTGCAGCCGGTACCGCGGTCCAAACGGGACGAAAGCCCGACTGGGACCGCAAAATTGATAATGTTTTGACCTCGCCCGTATTGGGTTTTCCCGTTATGCTCGGACTGCTGGCACTGGCGTTTTGGATAACCCTCACCGGCGCCAACTATCCTTCGACAGTCCTGGCGGGCGGACTTTTCTGGATAGAAGCACGCCTCACGGATCTTTTTACGGCTGTGAATGCTCCGCCCTGGCTGCACGGTTTTTTTGTGCTCGGGGTATACCGGTGTTTAGCCTGGGTTGTCTCGGTTATGCTCCCCCCGATGGCCATCTTCTTTCCGCTTTTTACTCTTCTGGAAGATGCGGGCTATCTCCCCCGGGTGGCCTTCAACCTCGACGGCTTTTTTAAAAAAGCCGGCGCACACGGCAAGCAGGCCTTAACCATGACCATGGGCTTTGGGTGCAACGCGGCCGGCATTGTCGCCTGCCGTATCATCGAATCGCCCCGGGAAAGGCTCATCGCCGCTCTGACGAACGTTTTTGTACCCTGCAACGGCCGTTTCCCGACCCTAATCGCACTGGCCGCGATCTTTGTTGGCGGTGGGGTAACAGTATCTTACAACGGAATTGTGACCACCCTTGCCGTAAGCGGCCTGGTGATTTTCGGTATAGCAATCACCCTGTTAGTTTCCCGGCTTTTGTCCGTAACGCTGCTGAAAGGAGTACCGGCATCGTTCACCCTTGAACTGCCGCCCTACAGAAGGCCCCAGGTCGGCCGGGTGATAATCCGTTCGCTGTTAGACCGGACTGCATTTGTCCTGGCCCGTGCCGTGGTGATTGCCGCCCCCGCCGGCGGGATTATCTGGATCCTGGCCAACACCACTGTTGGTGGCGCCAGTATCCTGGACACCGTTGCCGGCTGGCTGGATCCCTTCGCCAGGCTCATGGGGTTAGACGGCTATATACTGCTATCTTTCATAGCGGGACTACCGGCTAACGAAATTGTGTTCCCTGTGTTAATCATGAGTTATCTTTCCGGCGGTACGCTTATGGAACTGGGCAGCCTTACAGCCCTGCGCCACCTTCTGGTCGACCATCACGGGTGGACCTGGCTCACCGCTTTGTGCACCATGCTCTTTATCCTCTGTCACTGGCCCTGCGGCACCACCCTTTACACGATCCGCAAAGAGCAGAGCAGCTGGCGCTGGACGGTGCTGGCGGCAATCTTACCAGCAACTGTCGGCGTACTGTTATGTATTATAGTAAATTGCCTCGTACGTGGATTTGGGCTGGTGCAGGCTTGAAGTGCTGACGGCTTTAATCTGAATTCGGGCTGCAACTGTTCAGGGTGGCAGAGCTGCGAGGGTATTTTCTTTCAGCCGTAATTCATAGCGTTCCTCGGTGAGCATTTGGCCCCAGAGCAAGTGGGTTTTTTCCTCGGTCTTTTGAAAGCCGAACGACTTGTAAAGGTGACGTGCCGCACCAAGGTGCGCAAGCGTCCAAAGGTAGACCGTCTCGAAGCCGTACTCTCTGCAGAAACCAACCGCTTCAGTCAAGAGCGCACGCCCCAAACCCCGGCCGCGATAGTCCGGGTGGGCGATAAGCCACCGCAGTTGAGCTACCAATTCCGACCGCCCGAAGATGGCAATCGAACCGACAACCCGGCCGTCAACCTCCGCAACCCAGAGCCTGTCCCGCTCCGGATCACAGGAACCCGCGAACTCGGCAAGCCCCGCGGCAACATACTCTTCAAACGAAAGGTCAAAGCCGAACTCCTGTGCGTATAAGAGTCCGTGAAGATAAAGCACTTGGCCGAGGTCGCCAGGCTTGCGTTGTCTGATCGTCCATACCTTTGGATCAGAATTGGCTAAAGAATCGGTTGCCATTCAGAACCCGCTCCACACCAACCTGAATGCTGACTGCCTCCAACAAAAAGCTTATACTTACAGTATAATCAACGTGAAATGCACTAAGTTAACTATAGCAGGATTGCAGGTATCCGCTTGAGTTCCAGGTTTGGCGGCTTCAATTCGTGGTTACAGGAGGACGGTGCGTAATTACCGGGGGAGCCGCCGTCGCCACCCCTAATACAAACGCCCAAATCTCGACCAGCGAAAGATCCCCGGCATAGCGTCAGCGCCTCACGGACACTGTTCCCGATCAGGGCGATGGTGGCCGTATTAACCGGCGCAAACACGAACTCGTGGATGCCGCAACCGAAATCCGGGCGCATCACCCGTTCTCCTTTGGACGTACTGAGGATGATCCAGATCGCTTCCCGGATATCCTGCTCGCCTTCGGACATCCTGATCCTTCCGTCGGCGCCGACCCCTGCGGGAAAGGCCCATCCCTTTCCCAAGAACTCCTTGGCCATGCTCATTTTACCGCCATCCCCGTTTCAACCGATTAAGACCGTCACGCATCCCACCGCTTGTGTTAGGCGCCCCGCTTTCCGCAATCATATCCCCCTGCCGGGCCGCCGGCAGGCCGTTAATTAAAACCGTCACACTGCCCATCGCAACCATCCCGCCGACGTGCGGCACCGTACCGGAAACCAGCGGGCAGGTATGGAAATCGGCCGTCGCCCGCCAAGCGGGCATTCCCCCAATCAAAACGTTTGTGCTGCCCGGCCCGGGGCCGAGCGGCGTCCCGTGGCCGGTCATATCCCCGACCCTTGCTCGCGGCTGTCCCATGTTTCCATCCCCTGTCTGCAACTCCATTTTCATCTTAATAATACTTTCGGGTGCGGTCAATATCTTCACCAGCGCTCCCTGAATCGTCAATGTCGCACCGGCCTTTACCGTCATCATCCCCCGGCCTCGATCTCGACCATCTGCCCCTTGATCTTCAGGTTCATCGCGCTCTCGATGGTGATGCTGCTCTGCACGGAATCTCCTGATCGCGTTGCGGCCGGTCTTATCCACTACTTCGATCTTCTCCCCGGGAAGTTTGCAGTTGGATCTGTTGGAGAAACTCGCCAGGCGAATTTCTCCCCGAATCCTCTCACTTCCCAATGCCTACAGTAGGCAACACCCACCCTGCTGGAGACCTGAACCGGGAAGTCCGGAATCAGATTTAAAGAATGCCAAAACGCTCAAAGCAGACTCCCGCCGGTACCAACAGGCTCAAAAATAGTCCAAAACAGTTACAGGGCATCACCATTTTGGAAACAGCGGGAACCTGTACCGTAAAAAACGCTCATACACAACGGAGATTTTCTTTGAAAGCCGTTTACATTTAACATGACAAGCGTTATCATTGAATCACAACTAAACTGAACCGGCATAGCCTTCCTGGTTCCTGGGGGGAGAGAGAAGTGAACTTGAAGAAGCCGAAATTATTGGGCTTCATTTGTGTTCTCTGCGGGTTTTTTCTCGCGCTCTCGCTGCCCGGCTGCCGGCAGCCCGATTCAAAACCTCCTGAAAACCCTGTGGTCGCGAAGCCTGATGAAATGTATATTGTGACAAAAAACTATGCAGTCAGGGTAAGTGAGAATTCCCCATGGTATAACATCTTCTGGACTATCGCCGACAAGACCTGCAAAGCCGATGCCGGAACCGAAGAAATCTATTGGGACGCCAGCACCCGCTGCAAAAACAGACTCGCCCGGCCGCCGGTTTCAGGACTTGAAAAGCCCTTTAAACCTGGACAGGTGGTTTTCAAGGAAACCAAAACCGGCCGGTTGCAAGGCGGCCTGCCGAGCACCTCCCTGGTGCTTTGGTATAAGGAAGTTTCGAAACTGTTTCTCAAGAATGATCCCCTGCCGAGGGTAAAACCCGAAGTATTCAAACAAGAAATGGCGGCAAGCGGTTACCCCATTGAGGAAACGGCGGAGGGAGCCTTTTACTGGGTGCGCATGATTGTGATACGCCCGGGAGCCGAAGCCGGAGTAGGAGATAGCGGCGCCGGTGTATCGTACACCCTACTCGTTGAGAACTCAAAGCCTCCCCAGGCTGCAGCCGGTTCCGACCAGGAGCCTCTACGGGAAAACGGTTCTTTTCACGGTTTCATGTCCCGTCCGGTTGACACCGCGCAATACGACCCGTCACACGACTTTAAGCGCCACCTGCCCCGGTTTGAAAAAAGGGAGGTTTACAGGGGGAAAAGCTTCTGGCTGGGCAGCTGTAAAGCCGGAGGCTGACCACAAAGGAACTATCAGCCTGTTTTTTCTTCTCGCCCACTTCTACCAAACCTTAGCGACTTGCAGAAGCTTAGACGCCGCTTAACAACACAATTCTCCGGTTCCCGGCATAAATTAGTATGCAACTAATCTTCCAAGGTGATAGTATGAGCGTTCAAATACCTCCGCCTCCTCCGGTATGCCCGGGGCAAATTTACACGGTACAATATGGCGATACCCTCTTTCTGATCGCCCAGCGGTTTAACGTGCCGCTTAACGACCTTATCGAGGCAAACCCGCAGATTACCAACCCGGCGTTGATACTCCCCGGACAGCAGATATGCATTCCCACCTTGCCGGTTCAGTACTGCCTCGTGCTGGAGCCTCCTGCTGGCGTATCGCCGGCGGGCGAGGAAGGAGTGTTCTTGCTCCGCGCGTTCGGCACGGCACGGACCGACATCCTGGTGGCCGCCAGGGGGCTGCCGGACCCCGCAGTGTTCGGGGCAACCGCCTATACAACGGTCCTCTCCTGGGACCGCGTAACGTTTGACGTTCCTATGAGTCCGATACCAAACCTCCCGGGTGTCTGGGTCGGCAGCGTGACCCAAAGGGAAACCTTTCCGGCAGCCTTCTTCGCACGGGGAAGCGTAGACATCTTTCCCGGTCCGGTTCTGGGTGCGCCGGCTTCCGAGTGCTTGTAAAAAAAGCTCCGTCGCGAGGCAGGGCAGTTCCCGCTTCCGGAGCCGCTTTGGGCGCATCCTCAGCTTTCCAAGTGAGACATCATCTCCGTACTTACGAATTGCAATAAGTATGGGCTTTTATAGTAGGGATGCGCTGGGTTCAATCACCCGCATGGACTTCCATTTTCCTCTCAGGAACCGGGCCAGAAAAGCGAGGCCGAGGACGACGATGTACGCTGATGCCGCGAGCCAGCCGGCGAAAATACCCTTGTGCAGGAGAACAATGGCGGTATAACTTGGGACTATCAGCACGAACAAGGAGACAATCACGTTAATCCACATTACGTAGTGGGTGTCGCCCGCCCCCTTCACAGCCGAAGCGAAGATGATGTTCATGGTATCGAACAGGGAATACACGGCGACGAAGCGCAGCAGGATGACAACGAGGTTCCGGATCGCTTCAAAGCTTTCCGGGTCGGCGTTTGCCGCGAAAGGCAGGATGAAGATACCGGGCACAAAAACGTATAGCAGCGAAAGCACAGTCATATAGAAAAAGGTTATGTGGAATCCTGAATAAGCGCTCCGCTCGGCGATCTCCGGGCGGTCCTCCCCGAGGTACTGCCCTACCAGCACCGATACTGCGATGCCGCACCCTAACATGGGCATAAACGCAACGGTGTTGATGTTGAAAGCGATGTTTGTCGCAGCAAGGCTGGTTGTCCCTAAAACACCCATAATTAAAACGAATGCGGTAAACCCGGCTATATCTAAAAAGAAATGTACCCCGTTCGGTAGACCGAAGCGGATCATTCTCACAAGCAGCGGCCGGTTGACCTGCCATTTGAGGGTACAGTATTCTTTGTTGTACGCTTTTACAGAAATTAGTAATAGATACAGCAGCAAGGTAAAGCACCCGGAGAGGACCGTTGCTACGGCAGCCCCCTTGATGCCCCATTCGGGAAAGGCGCCGCGGCCGAATATCAGGAGGTAATCTAGTACGACGTTGACCGCCGTCGCAGCGATATTAACCCACATTATCGTCCACGTCTTGCCTCGCCCGGCGTAGAATCCTGCCAGTGCGGCAGATGCGAGTACGGGGAAAGAGCCAATGCACAAGATCTTGAAGTAAACGACCTCGTTTTCCAGTATCGCAGGATCGTGCCCGATCAGCCCAAAGATTTGGCGTGATAAAGGGGCGATGCCGAGCAGGACAAGGCCGCCGATCGCCGAAATGTAGATGCCCTGCCAGACCGCAGGGCCGATCATCTCGTTCCTCCCTGCACCGTAATACTGGGCAACGAAGGTATCGA
This sequence comes from Bacillota bacterium, assembly GCA_040756575.1. Classification (GTDB taxonomy): domain Bacteria; phylum Bacillota; class Desulfotomaculia; order Desulfotomaculales; family Ammonificaceae; genus DTYU01. The sequence continues at coordinate 86,332 of JBFLYP010000001.1, forward strand.
CGTAGCTCACTGTTCCTAAGAAGATGCAGATAAAGGTAAAATTGAGCATTCCGGCCGGCATGGAGGCCGCAACCGCCTCCGGAGAGTACCAGGTTAGGAACATGCGATCGACGAAATGCTGCACCGACCACATCCCGGTGGCCAAGATGAGGGGCACTGCCATGGTGAGGAATTCCCGGTACCCGCCCTCGCACGACCAGCGCCATGAGAGAAAGCCAAGTCCTTTCGAAAAGACGTCAGTGTTGTTCTGCATGCAGGTATACTTTATCGAAGCCACAATCCTTGCCGTCCCCGACCCATGCCTTGGGGCGCTCGTTTGTATAACGCCCCCGTGAGATTATACGACCGTCGCGCCTTTGCAAACTTCTCCTGCACTATCCGATCTCACCGTGCATACGCAACCGAACCGCGGACGCCGGTTGTGTTCCGGGAGCTATTGTTCGCATTGTATCATCAAAGGAGGGTGGCTGTCGACCTATTCCCGCGCAAGAGCGTTTTGGGTTTCCAACAGGCTTATCAGTCGGGCCCGGAGGACTGTCTTTCCGGAGGTTCCGGGCCGTTATTACGAAGAGCATTTCGGCCTATCAGAATGACAAAAGCAGATGTTTTCGGGGCCAACGCAGCGGGTGCTGTTTACGACTTTCCCTTCTGCCCGGAGATCGGCTTCCTCGCGGGGGCCATACGCGGCTGCCGGTCAGGGTCGAGCGGCTTGAGGATCGAAGGGCGGCTGCGCTGGATAGCAACCGGCGGCCGAACAATAACGCTCTCGAACGCTTTGAGGTCAAAGGGGATAAGCGGCCACAGATAGGGCACGCCGAAAGAACGAGTAAACAAGAGGAAGAGAAAGGAAGCGACTACGCCGATAATAAACCCGGGCAGCCGCAACAGCCCGGTCAAGACCAGGATAAACAGACGCACCAGCCGGTTTGCCTGAGCAAGCTCAAATGAGGGCGTCAGGAAGGTACCGATCGCTGCCGTCGCCGTATAAAGGGTCACTTCCGGAACAAAGAGGCCCACCCGCGAGGCCAGTTCCCCCAGAAGCACAGCGGCGATGATGCCGGTAGAGGTGGCGATCGGACTCGGCGTATGTATAGTCGCCATCCGGATCATATCGATGGCGACTTCGGCCATCAGGAACTGGAAGAAGAGCGGGATTTCCCCCACTTCCCTCGGCCCGATAAACTTCAGTTCCGGCGGCAAAAGCCCCGGTTCGAGCGCCAGCAGGAGCCAAAGCGGTGTCAAAAGAAGCGAAAGCAGCACCCCGGCAAAACGCGTCCATCGCAGGTAAACTCCCACTGCAGGGCTTTGCCGGAACTCTTCAGCGTGCTGGAGGTGGTGAAAGAAGGTGGCGGGAAGGATCATTACGCTCGGCGAGGTATCCACCAGCACCAGCACGTGCCCGTCAAGAAGGTGCGCCGCGGCCACATCCGGCCGCTCGGTGTAGCGCACCCGAGGAAAGGGGTTCCAATAGGTGCCCGGTGTGATGAGTTCCTCTACCGATTTCTCCGCCATCGGCAGGCCGTCGATATTTATCACCTTGATCTTTTCACGGACGCTGTCAATAATCTCGGGGTTGGCGATATCTTCAATGTACGCAATGGCGATGTCTGTCCTTGACCTTTTTCCGGCCGTAATGTGTTCAAAACGGAGGCGCGGGTCCCGGATACGACGGCGGATCAGCGCGGTGTTGTGCACCAGGGTTTCAACAAATCCGTCCCGGGAGCCGCGCGTAACCTTTTCGAGGTCGGGCTCGTCAGGTGCCCGGGCCGGGTACTGCCGGAGGTCGATAACGACGGCCTGGGTTTCCCCATCGATCAGGAGCACCGTGGGTCCGCTAAGGGCGGTATCTATCACCTGTTCAAGGGTTTCGACACGCTTGACCTCGCCGAAAGTTACATAGCGGTAAAAGATCTTCTGGAAGGTGCTGAGCGTTATCTCACCGGGTTCGATCCGGGAAAATTCCTTCAGGATGAGGGTCAGCGGTACGTCTTTGACAAAAGCATCAATAAAAAGGAGCGCCGCCTTCCGCCCGCCCATTTCGATTTCGCGCAGAATCAGGTCGAAATTCTTCTCAAAAACAAGCCGGTCCTTGAGCCTCGTTACATTGTCTTCCAGTCTTTTTTCGATGGGGGTTCTGCCTGCGTCCTGCACCTGTCTTAAGCCACCCTTCCCGGCCGGCTTAACCTTTTGGCCGGAACATCAGCGCCGCAAAATACCCGAAGACAACAGCGGCCGTTATCCCTGCAGCCGAAGCCGCGACTCCGCCGCTAAACACCCCTAACAGGCCGTCCTGTGCCGCCCCTTTGATCGCTCCCTGAGCTAAGACGTGTCCAAACCCGCTTAAAGGCACGGTGGCCCCGGCCCCGGCGAAATCCACCAGCGGCTGATATATACCGAAAGCGCTTAACAACGTCCCGGCGGTTACCAGGCCAACCAGGACATGCGCCGGGGTTACCTTATAGCTGGTGAGGTCCATTAAAAGTTGCACAGCTACGCAGATAAGCCCGCCGACCACAAAAGCCTTCAAAAAGATCACGCATGAAACCTCCCTAAGTTAGTTCCCCGGGTTTGAAAACAAACGCCTTAAGTTACTGGGTTTCAAATTGTTAAAACTTCGACACTCGAACTGAACCGTTTAAACTGCGACTTTCACTTATGTCTTTAACGTTAAACTTTTGAAAATTCAAACCGTGAACTTCGAATATAAAACTTCGAACTTCTTACGCTTCGAGCACCACCGCATGCCCCACCGCGGGGATGCTTTCCCCCTGCTGGGTGGTAAGCGGGCTTAGAAGTGCCCCCGTACCTATGCCGAGCACCCGCTTGAGCTTCTTTTCGCGCAACTGCTGCATTATGTACCCGCAGGTCACCATAGCCGGGCAGCCGCACCCGCTGCCGCCGGCATGGACGTCCTGTTTTACACGGTCGAAGATGAGCAGGCCGCAGTCGCTGTGTTTTGGTGCGATGTCGTGCCCAAACTCAAGCATGAGCTTCTCCAGTAGATCCTTGCCGTAAAGCCCCAAATCCCCGGTTAAGAACATGTCGTAGTCTTCAACCCTGCGTTGAGTATCACTCAGATGGCTGGTGATGGTGTTTGCCGCCGCAGGCGCCATCGCCGCGCCCATGTTGTAGGGGTCAGCGCTGCCGAGATCCACAACCCGGCCGATCGTGGCGTGGGTGATTCGCGGCCCTACACCTGAAGCCGCAAGCAAAATACCGCCCGCACCCGTAACCGTCCATTGCGCGGCAGGGGGCCGCTGGGTGCCCTGTTCGGTTGGAAACCTGTACTGCCGCTCGGCCGTGGCATGGTGGCTTGAAGAACCGATAAGCACGTACTGTGCAAACCCGCCGTCGATCAGCATGGCCCCGACGGCCAGACCCTCATAGATGGTAGAGCATGCGCCGTAGAGACCGATAAAGGGTATCGCCAACGCGCGGGCAACAAAGTTTGCTGAGATAATCTGGTTCAGCAGGTCACCGGCAAGCAGGTAGTCAATATCCTGAGGCTTAATATTGGCCTTCGCTATCGTCTTTTCCAGCGTCTCCTGAAGCATCCGGCGCTCGGCCTTTTCCCAGCTGTCCTCCCCGTAGTAAGGGTCCTCCAACACTTTGTCAAACGTGCCGGCCAGCGGGCCCTGCCCCTCTTTTGCTCCTGCGATTGCAGCTGTGGACAGGACTACCGGAGGATTGCTGAAAACTACCGTCTGGACGCCGACTTTTTTTGGCGCAGCCAATTTCCCACCCCTAAGAACCCCCCGGCGGGTTGGGTCCAAAGAGATAATATAGAACCCCCACCAGCCAAGCGGTTACGATCCCGAAAACAAGTATGGGCCCCGCAATCGTGAAAAGCCGTGCTCCTACCCCTAAAACCATTCCCTCAGTTCGCGCCTCGATCGCGGGGGCCACCATGGAGTTAGCGAAACCGGTTATGGGGACAATTGTACCTGCCCCGGCGTAACGCGCTATCTCATCGTAGAAGCCAAGGCCGGTCAGTAAAGCGGCCAAAAAAACGAGGGTTATCGATGCGGCTGTCCCCGCATCAAGGGTATTAAGACCGAAACGCAGAAAGAGACTCAAGAAAGCCTGTCCAATCGCGCATATCAGACCGCCCACCGCAAAAGCCCACAAGCAGTTCCGCAACACGGGCGGCTTGGGGCTGACATCTTTCGCCATCTGCTGGTATTGGCGCTTCTGTATCTCCAATGGTTTGCTCGGGTCAAAAAGGCGCATTCGATTTCCTCCTCCGAAAACTTGGAGGACACCCCCCGGTGTCCCCCTGGAAGACCGCTTCAAACTCAAGGTCGGACCGGAGGTTAGAATGGAAGATGATCCGGTCTCAGTGAACCCTCCTATCTTAACTTTCAAACATCCCGCATCCGATCCCGTTTCCTGCGGCCTCCGAGTTGTCTGCGAACAACCCCTCTACGGATGGGCAGATTTGCAGAACGACGCTTTTAAAATCCTCAGCCTAAATACGCCACTTTGACATTGGCTTTAAACTCCTTAATCTGACCGTTCTCGACGTTGGCGGTCAGATTGATTACCTCCACCCCCGTTATATTCCCAAGGGTCTGTGTAGCTTCTCCTACAGCCGCCTGAACCGCATCCCGCCAACTGTTGGTCGACTCACCTACCAACTCGGCCACCTTAACGTGCACGCGTCATCCCTCCTTTGCCCGGTAATGCAAGACGCCGGATGATCAATGGGGTGAGGACACCAAAAAGCACCCGCACAGAATCCGTTGAACTGTCCTCAAGGCGTATTATGGCGCAGCTTACCGAGAGTTATACGGAGGCCGCGCAAAACTTCGCCCGGCTTGTCGGGCTCACCGTCCGGGTGCTCCGAAAGACCGCTGATGGTGATGGACTTATTCAACACTCTCTCATACACCTGGAAAGAGCAGCATTGAATAAACTGCGTCCTCAAACGCCCTCTGACCCGCCTTAAATCAGATCCTCCATATCCATTGCCGCCTCTCTAAGTTTCTCCAAAGCCGTCCGCTCGATGCGGGAAACCTGTGCCTGGGAAATGCCGAGTTCCCCTGCGATTTCGGCCTGCGTGCGGTCCTCAAAGAACCGCCAGCAAACCACCTGGCGTTCCCGTTCCGGCAGACGCGAGAGTAATTCCCGGACCGCAATTTCCTTGAGCCACGAGTTTTCATCCCCGTTAGGCCCTGCAAGCTGATCCTCCCTGATAACGGCGTCTGCCCCCTCGCCGCAGACCACATCCTGCAAAGATGCCGGCGCGTATGCCGCCTCGCTCGCAGCCACTACGTCCTCAACCGGAAGTCCCAGTGCGGCAGCGATTTCACCCAATGTCGGTTCACGGCCCATGGTTTTTAGGAGGGACTCCCTCACCCGGTTTATCCGGACCGCAGTCTCTTTTAAGGAGCGTGCCACCCGGAGGGGACTGTCGTCCCGTAAAAAACGCTTTATCTCACCGATGATCATCGCCACGGCATATGTTGAAAACCTCACCCCGTACTGAAAGTCGAACTTCGCAACGGCCTTTAACAGGCCGATACAACCCACCTGGAACAGGTCCTCGTATTCGTAACCCCGTCCCTCAAACCGCTGAACGATGCTGGCCACCAGCCGGAGGTTGGCTTCCACTAATTTTTCCCGCGCCGCAGCATCGCCCTCCTGGGCCTTTCTTATAAGGGCAAAGGTTTCCTCGTCGCTGAGAAGTTGCGTGCCGAGATTTTTTGCCATCAACCAACGCCTGCCCAGTTCAGACTCAGTGACGGGAAGCAAACTGTTTTCTCATTACCACGCGCGTGCCACGCCCCGGTACGGAATCGGCGCTGATGCTGTCCATAAAGGCATGCATAAAGCTGAACCCAAGTCCGAGGCGCTCGGGATCAGTCGAGAATTCCGGTTCCATCGCCTGGGCGACGTTTTCTATCCCTTTGCCGCTGTCCTCTACGGATACCTCAATTGCGTCACCGTAGAGAACTCCTTCGACGACGACAATACCGTCCGGAGAGTTACCATACCCGTGGATTATTGCATTTGCCACCGCCTCGGAAACAGCTCCCTTAATATCATCCAGTTCTTCCAGCGTCGGGTCGACCTGCGCCGCAAAAGCAGCAACCGTTACCCTCGCCAGGCCGACGTTTTCGGGACGGCTCAGGAACTCCAGGCGGAACCGGTTAAGCATTAGGCTCCACCTCCAAGCATTCTTACCGCTTCTCCTGGCGAGTTAAATTCCTGTGCTATCCTGAGGATTCCCGACAGTTCGAGAACCCGGCGCACAGGAGGGTGCAGTCCTGTTACCCCGAATTTCCCGCCCGCGCCGGCTACCTTTTTGTAGCGGCCGAGGATCACCCCAAGGCCCGTACTGTCTATAAAGCTCACGCACTCGAAGTCGAAAACCAGGTGGCGCACCGGAAGTCGCTCAAGGGCCCCGTCCAGGGCTTCACGCAATGCATCGCTTACCTTGAGGTCGATTTCTCCTTGAAGTCGCGCCACCATCACCTCTCCTACAGAGTCAATCTCCACCAGGCCAGTTCCCCTCCCCTTTAGCACCGTTTTAGCAATAATTCTGCATCGTAGTCTGTCTTTCCTGCTAATTAATGGTAAAAAACCAAGCGCCCTTTCGGGCGCGTGCCGGTTTATTGCATTTGCGAAAAGCGAATAATAGGGAAATGTTCGAGCAATCACAAGATGAATGCGGTAGCCTTTTGAAGTTTCTGTGATATAGATTTTACGAATCCTCTTACATTCCGTAGACCTGTTTCAGCGCTTTATTAAACATTACGAAGAAATCGGCCCGCGGTACATCACGCGCCGCAACCAGGTCAACCTTGAGAACCTCCTTTGCGTCCTGCAAAACTACCCAGGTGCCTAAAGGCTGCCCTTGAACAAGCGGGGCCTCGACCCGTTGAGGTAACACGATGCGCCGGGTGAAACCTTTATCCTTTCCGCGCGCTACCACGAGAGTAACGTCGGCTCCGGTCAAAACGTCGACACTGTCAAGAACGCCCCGGTCCACGGGCAGGTTAGCCACATGCACGCCGGCCTGTGCCAGGCAAACGGCCTGGAACCTGGCAAACCCCCAGTTGTACAGCTTGATCGACTCCCGAAAGTGGCTCTTCAGTTCGGGGCAGCCCAGCACCACCGCTATAAGTCGTAAACCTTCCCGCACAGCGCTTGAACCGAGACAATAACCTGCCTCGTTTGTCCAGCCGGTTTTTCCGGCATCGGCACCTTTATACCACCAGAGGAGCTTGTTGGTATTCCAGAGCTTAAACTCCCCGCCACGCAGGTCGTATTCCTTTATGCGCGTAAGTTCTCGGAACAAGGGGTGTCTTAGAGCCTCTCCCAGAAGAACTGCCTGGTCGTGCGCACACGAGTACTGACCGGGTGCCGGCAGCCCGGTTGCATTAACATAGTGCGTATTCCTGAGCCCCAATTCCCGTGCCCGGTTGTTCATCATTTCCACAAAGGCTTCGACGCTGCCGGCTATGTGCTCGGCCACGGCGACGCTGGCATCGTTGGCCGAACCGGTTGCGATGGAAATCAGGAGCTCGCGCAGAGACATCTGCTCATACGGCTCAAGATATATCTGTGAACCCCCCATACCGGCAGCGTACTCACTCGCGGTCACGGTGTCGGTGAGTCTAGCCTTTCCCTGTTCCACCGCTTCGGCGGCAAGCAGGAGGGTCATTATTTTAACCATACTTGCGATCGGCTGCCGCATATACGGTTCCTTCTGCCACAACACCTTTCCATGATGAGCCTCCATCAACACGGCGCCTTTCGCGGTCGTTGTGAATCCAGACGCCGTCCCCTCGTCAGCCCACGCCAAAGCCACCGGACCCCAAAAACAAAGCCAGCACAGCAAGACTAATATTGATCGCCGGCGCATCGGTACCCCTCCACAGTTCCTTTTGATTGAAGTCTTCCTTTTACGGGTCGGCGTTATGCGGCGCGGGAGCCGTCAAAACCTGGGATACAACCGTTCAAACCATCGCAAAAGGGGTAAAAAAGCCGGACACTTATGTCCGGTGAGTTACGCCATTCAAGAATGAACTCCTTAATTCTCGTTAATCTTTTTAAAAATCCGGCTCAATATCATTGGAGAAAGAATGTAAAATATGCCGAGAAAGACCAACAGCCCTTCCAAGATCCGGACGTTGCGACTCTTAGTTCCGTAAATTTCGAGTATAACGGCCGTCATAAGAAAGAGGACCCCCGAGACGATTTTTAATAGCTGCCATTTATTCACAGTTACCCCTCCTGTGAACTTATGTGACGGAAAGACATTACAGCTTTAGGTTGCGGAGAGTCTCCCGGAGTTCGCGAGCCATACCGTCAAGCCTGCTGCTGGCTTCCGCGACTCCTTCAACAAGGGAGGTCTGCTCCCGGGAAGCGCGCGCTACCTCTTCAAGCTTAGCAGCGAGTACGCGTCCCGCCTCGACAGTCTCTTCTATTTGCATTGTCATTCCCCGGACCTCTTCAACAAGACCGTTAAAGGCTTCAATTGCCTTCCTGACGGCAACGCGCCCCTCGCCGACCAGCCGGCAGTCCTCGTCAACCGAGGTGACAGCCTCGCGGGTGTGCTGCTGCAAAGCGGTAATCAATGCATTAACCTCTTTTGTCCCCTGGGCGGCTTCCCGGGCGCGCATGCGGATTTCACGAATGAGGTCCACAAATACTCCTCTCTTTTCACCCTCCGGCAGCAGCTCATCAGCAGCTTTCCGGGCCAGGGAATCGGCCTGTTCGGCAAACTCGGAAATAAATACGACGGCCTGCTGTACGTCGGTCAATGCCGCGCTGAGATCCCTGACCGCCCGGCTTGCCCGGGCTGCCACCCTCGCGGACGACTCCATCTGCTGTAATACCCTCGCTGTAGATTCCTGCACCTCCTTAGCCTGCTCCGATGCACGGTCCGAAACTCCAGCCAGCGCCTGCGCCCTTTGACGGAGGTTCCGGAAGCCCTCGTTGATATGGCCGAGTACAGCCGCAGTATCAGCAGAGGCCGCAACAGCCCCGTGGACGTTTTGCCCAAGATCCTCTGCAAAACGCCCGATTTCCTCCGCTATGGCTTGCAACCGGCCGCCCAACTGGTGCAAGCTCGCTAACATAACCCCGAAGGAGCGGGCAAGCTGACCGATTTCATCCCGCGAAACAATATCCAATTCTTGCGGCGTGAGGTCACCCCGGGCAATGCGGTTGACCTGCTCCTCCATCCTGTGCAGGGGGACGGCGATGGTACGCGAAATGTAGAGAGCAATCAGAATTCCGAGCAGCAGGCTGAAAACGCCGAGACTTGTGGAGACAGCGAGAACCGCCTTCACCCGCTCCTCATTGGCCTTCATTGCCTCAGTCATCAACATATTTTGGTAAGCAACAAATCCTTCTCCCTGCGCGATAACGCCGCGGACCGTACCGCGTTTGGCTATAGTGATGCGAATAACCTCTGCCAACTTTTCCTGGTCGGTAAGGTCGCTACGCTGGCGCACGGCTAATATAGTTCCGGCGTACACGTCCGTAAACCCTTCAATTGTACGCTTAAGGTTTGTATAGAGAACCCGTTCCTCTTTAAAGGTGAGGTGCTTTGCCATCTCGGCGAGATGTTGGTCGACTCGCTGGGCTTGCTTACGAAATTCCTTTTCGTACTCCTCGTTACCGGTAAGGAGAAAAGTCCGGAGCATCAGCGCTTCATATTCCACAGCCAACAGCAGGTCCTTCGTTTCGCTGACCATTGCAGCACGCTGGGTAATCAGATCGCTGTAAGAACGCTGCATTAACCTGAGATTGTTCAGCGCGAGAAAAGTTAGAAGCACAAAGACCGTAAAAATGATCAGGTAGCTAATCAATATTTTTTGTCTTATCTTCATTCACTCTTCTCCTTTTGTTCAGGGTAGGGAGGCGGACTGAAGGGGATAATTAAATAAAAGATTGTCATTACTGAAGTTGCCAACCACTTGGTTTCACGCCTTTATGATACTACCTTCACAAGAAAAAATCCAGCGTTACGCTGGCCTTAAACCATACCGACCCTTCGCAAGTCTGGCATTCTGCGTTCAGAATTCAGCGCCGGGTCTGTGGCAAGTTCCTTTCACATTTCTATCACCGCGCGAACGAGGGGCTGCATTTTTGGGGGTGAAGCAGCGATTGTGTAAGCACTCGATACAAGTTCCTTTGCCTCATTCCCGCCCTTGTCCCGTACCAGGATGAGGGCAAGCGGCTCACCGGCCTCAACCTTTGTGCCGACCTTTGCCGCAAGAACAACCCCTACTGAGGGATCGACAGGGTCTTCCTTACGCTCCCGCCCGGCGCCGAGTATCCTGGCAGCCTCGCCTATCGCCAGCGCGTTGACATGCACCACATAGCCCGAACGGGGGCTCGGAACGGTTATCGTGCGCAGCGCCTCCGGCAGCATACCGGTGTCGTCCGCCACCGCGGGATCGCCGCCCTGTGCCGCAACCCATTCTCTGAACTTGGCCAGTGCCCGGCCGCCCCACAGGATTTCCTCGAGCCGAGCCCGCGCTGTTGTAATATTTGGGGCAAGCCCGGCCAACACCAGCATCCGGCTCCCGAGTTCAAGACAAAGTTCCGTGAGGTCGAGGGGACCCCTCCCTTGGAGCGTGGCTATTGCCTCCGACACCTCCACCGCGTTCCCGACCGCATACCCGAGCGGTTGGTCCATGTCGGTAATCAGCGCCGCCATCCGCCGGCCGGCGTGTTTTCCGATAGCGACCATCAGCCTCGCCAATTCCCGGGCTGCTCCCAATTCCTGCGTGAAGGCGCCGCTGCCCGTTTTCACATCCAACACGATAACGTCCGCGCCGGCGGCTAACTTCTTGGACATTATGCTGGCAGCGATAAGGGAGATGCTGTCCACGGTGGCGGTAACGTCCCTTAAGGCGTAAAGCTTTCTGTCCGCCGGGACGATCTCTCCGGTCTGCGCAACCACTGCTATACCGATGCGATTCACTTGAGAAACGAATTCTTCCGGGGGGAGTGCCGTCCTGAAGCCCGGTATGGATTCGAGCTTATCTATTGTACCGCCGGTGTGTCCCAGGCCGCGGCCGGACATTTTGGCCACCTTTGCCCCGGCCGCCGCCAACAGTGGAGCCAGAACAAGTGTGGTTTTGTCACCTACACCCCCCGTTGAATGCTTGTCAACCTTTACACCGGCGACTCCGGAAAGGTCAACCCGTTTCCCTGAATGAAGAAGCGCCTCGGTTAATGACGCCGTTTCCACAGCATCGAGACCCCGGAAGTAAACCGCCATCAGCCAGGCGGCCATCTGATAGTCGGCTATTTCCCCGGCGGCGTATCGCTCGATAAACCAGGAGATTTCTTCCGCCGAAAGACGCTCCCCGTCGCGCTTCTTTTTTATTATCGCGTAGGCCTGCAAACGAATCCCTCGCAGAGTCAAGCGAAGCGTTAGCTTAACGTGTTACTTTTGGTTAGATTTTGTTTCGCTAACCCTCTTTTAATTCCTGCCGTCCCTCCTCCGAAAAATAAACGTTCAACCTTATACTGACCGACCTTTAGGGTCCGTTCAACGTTCGACGTTTATAAAAGACCGAGGACAGGCAATTAAATTTTTCATTCTTCGTTGTGCGGCTTACCGCATGTGGCACTCTCGTGCTAACCCCATCGGTCGAAGACCAAGGGCCGATTAGTGCTTCAATTAACTTTAAGGGAAACGGCAGCCGTTACCAAAAATGTGGAAATTCCACATTTGACACCAAGCAGTGCATCTCCGAATTAGGTACCGAGCTAAACGTTTGCTATTATTCTCTCACGAGTGTTGCATAGAGCCAGCTACAACTGAATGCCGCGGCTTACATAACCTTCCTGCAGCGCTATGACATCCAGATGCAAAGTCTCTCCTTCCGCCAACAGCGGGTTAAGTGCCTCCTGACTGCCACTCTGTTGGATAAAGGTTTTCAGGTAACCCCGGCACTCCGAGCATACGTAGATCCGGTAGTTGGTGTCCGCCAAGACGAGAATTTCCTGTTGACCTGCGGAAAGATTTTCACAAAAGGGACAGCCGATCCGTGCAAACCGCCAGGAGGTCTCGCAAAGGCTGCAGTACAGAAAACGGCCTTCTTCACCCCTTATCACAGACAGGCTGGGGAACCTCCCGCACACAGGGCAGCAACCTCTCCCCCAGTCACGGAAATGCGCTTCCTGCTCCTTTAATGCCTTTGCGGCGTAATAACGCATGAAAGGTTTAAAGGTGTGGTGCAGGAGAAAGCCGGTTATCTCCAGGGATACCCCCCGCCTGTTCGCCAGTTCCCTTAGCGCCTCCTTGAGCTGTTTCTTCGCGTCTCCGTCCAGCAAATAGCCTTCCCATAACGCCGGCACGCCCGATAATACATCCAGGGCCTTCTGAACTTCTTCCGACAATTCCGGGCAGTGCGCAACGGCAGCCTCGGCAACCCTGCCCATAATGTCCAGCAGTCCCGCCCGTGAAATCCGGGGTGGAAAGACCGCGATGAGCGGCTTGTTTTCTTTTGCAGTTTCTGCTGAACCGGAACTGAAATCAACTCTAAGCGCATCCCCCCCGGGAACAACGGAAGCCAGGGCCGCATAAAGGGTACGGGCTATTGGAACCTGCCGGGATGCCATTTATTCTCCTCCTTCCCGGCCTGTCACGTCCTCCGCGGCTTCGCCCCGGTACTTGCTGACAAACCACATGCCCGCCGCGACAGGAGTCCATCTGGTTGCAGCAGCGGCAACCCCGGACAAGAACGAAACAAACGGAAAACCTAAGTCATGGAAAGAAACGTCCGCTAAGTAAAGCCAGGATGTCCCGCCTAATTCTGTTTCACCGTAGATATGGTTCACATACCCGCCGGGCGCCGCTGCAATGCGGGCGCGTGCCTCCTTCAATAGCAGATCCCGTTCCCCAAACAGAAGCGCCCCTGCCGGACATGCGCGGACACAGGCGGGAGCCTGCCCCCGTCCGATACGGTCGTAGGTACCCTGAGTGTCGAAGCAGAACCGGCATTTTTGCAGGACGACACCGCCCCAGTTCCCTGAGGTGTACCGGGGCATCCCAAACGGACATGCAGAGAAGCAGTAGGTACAACCCGTGCACTTCCGAGCATCGAATATAACCGGTCCGTCCGGTGTTTTAATCAACGCACCGGAGGTGCAAACGGCTACGCAGGCCGGTCGCAAACAATGCATGCACTGGCGCTTGACAAACCGCCATTTAACCTCTTTTCCTTCTTGAATGAAATAATACTTGACCCGCGTCCATGTATTGTCCGTGGTATCTATCGGGGTGTCCCAGGTATTGGCAAAATACTCGGTTTCAGCGGGCAAGTCGTTCCACTGTTTACAGGCCACCTGACAACTCCGGCAGCCGATGCACTTGGTGAGATCAACCAGAACTCCCTTCGGCATTCACTCCGTCCTCCTTTTTTAAGCCTTCCGAACATTGCAAAGAAGCGCCTTGTATTCCGGGATGTTGGCATTGGGGTCACCCACCGATGCCGTCAGGTAGTTCGCCGAACTCCCCGAACCCAATCCCTGGTAGCCCCAGTGCCAGGGCATCGCGACGATCTCGACTTCCCGCCCGTTTACCTTCAGAGGCCTCAATGTCGGCAGCACGCATGCTTTGCAGCGGATCGCGCCGCGCGTCGTGGAGACCACCACCGCATCCCCTGCCTTTATACCGAGCTTGGCCGCAAGCTGCGGCGAAAGCTCGACAAACATATCAGGCATCAGCTCTACCAGCCACGGGCAGTTCCTTGTTACGGCACCGCTCTGGTAGTGCTCAATCAACCGGTGCGTGGTAAGGATGTACGGGTATTCGGGGCTTGCGGCAGTGGCCACTTTCGCAAAGTCGCCTTTTCGTCTTGTGGTTAGCGGGTTGTTTTGCTGACTGGACATAATGTTCCGGACCGGGCTCTCCACCGGTTCGTAATGCTCCGGCAGCGGGCCGTCCTTCAATCCTGCCGCGAACAGGCGTCCAACACCCTCGGGCTGCATAATGAACGGCGCCGCAGCCGATTTCTCGGGTGGCACCTGCGCTCCGGTTTGAGGATTTGTCGCACCGAAGTCAGGCACGTCGTTGGCAACCCACTTGCGGCCGTCCCACGCGACAAGGATCCTGCTTGGATCCCACGGACGCCCGCTCGGGTCGCAGGAACAGCGGTTGTAAACAATACGGCGGTTTACAGGCCACGCGAAAGACCATTTCGGGTACAGCCCCAAACCGGATTTGTCGGTACGGTCGCGCCGTTTTGCTGCCACGACCTTAAGATCCGGGTCTACCGCCCAGTAACCGCAATGAATCCAGCAGCCGCATGCCGTTGAGCCGTCGTCGGCAAGCTTGGCGAAGCTGGCAAGGGCCTTGCCGTCTGCCACGGTATAGCCGTTGATTTCGAGTGCCACCTTATCGATATCCGGTTCTTCTGAACCCGGCTTGTCATAGCTCCAGTTCAGATTCAAAATCGGGTCCGGGAACTCCCCGCCGCGCCGGTACTCCTTCCGAATCGCTTTAAACAAGCGGTCGGCAATCCAGAGATCTGATTTGGCCTCACCGGGGGGTTCGACAGCCTTCCACCGGTACTGAAGCCAGCGGCCGCTGTTGGTAACGGTCCCTTCCTTTTCATAAGAAAATGCGGCCGGCAGGAAAAACACTTCCGTCTTAATCTCCTTTGCATTAGCTCCAGGCCTCTTCCAGAATGCAGCCGTTTCAGTCTCAAAAAGGTCAACCACTACCATCCATTCAAGGTTTTCCATCGCCTTCAACTCTGCGGCTGCCGAAGGACCGCCAACCCCCGGGTTCTGTCCCCAGGCGAAAAAGCCCTTGATTTTGCCCTCCGCCATCATTTCGAAGATGGCCATATGGGAGTGGTCTTTCCCGTCGAGCTTGGGAAGCCAGTCGTAACAGAAGTCGTTCTCCTTGGTTGCCTTCGCGCCGTACCAGGCTTTCAGTAGACCGATGAGAAACTTCGGTTTATTGGACCAATACCCGGTCTTTGGAGTCTCTTTTTCGATGTAGTCCTTCAACGTTGGGTGCTTCGTGGCATCAACCATACCGAGATAGCCCGGCAACAAGTGGTACAGCATCGCCATGTCGGTGGAACCCTGAACGTTCGACTCGCCGCGCTGGGCGTTTACACCGCCACCCGCAATACCGATATTCCCGAGCAGTAACTGCAGCATCGCAGTGGCACGGACATTTTGCGCACCGTAAGTGTGCTGCGTAATTCCCATCGCGTAAATAATGTTGCCGGCCCTGCCCGGTCTCCCTGTCGCGCAGAAGGTCTCGCACACCTTGCGGTAGAGGTCTTCCGGAGTCCCGGTAATCTTGCATACCGTTTTGATATCGTAGCGCGACAGGTGTTTTTTCAAGATCTGAAAAACACAGTTAGGATCTTTCAGCGTCGGGTCCTTTTTGATCACGTCGCCGTCTTTCTGGTACTGCCACGTTTTGGTGTCGTAAGTGAACTTTCCGTCCTTCCAGCCCCCGCCCGAGAAGAGCCCGTCCTCTATTTTAAACCCCTTATCTACCAGGTAAGATGCGTTGGTATAGTTGACCACGTAGTCGTGGTGGTAAAGGTTGTGCTGAATCGCGTAGTTCATCATCCCGAGCAGGAAGGGGATATCCGTTCCGGGACGCAGCGGAGCGTAGACGTCTGCTTTCGCTGCGGTCTTCGTGAAACGCGGGTCAACCACAAGCAGCTTGGTCCCGCGCGCAGCCTTTCCGCGCATGATCCACTTCATGGCCTGCGGATGGCATTCCGCCGGGTTAGCCCCAATCACCAGGACGACATCCGAATTCTTATAATCGATAAAATGATTGGTCATTACACCCCTGCCGAACGAGTTGGCCAGACCGGCCACCGTCGTGGAGTGTCAGAGGCGGGCGTGGTGGTCGATATTAATTACCCCCAGGCCGCGGAGCATTTTGTGCAGCAGGTAGTTTTCTTCATTGTCCAGCGAGGCGCTCCCGAGGTGGGCAATCGCCTGGGTGCGGTTCACGACAACACCGTTCTCGTCCTTTTCTTCGAAAGTCGAGTCACGCGTTTTCTTCACGCGCTTGGCAATTTCTCTAAGCGCCCAGTCCCAGTCTTTCTCCTCCCAGTATTGCCCGCCGGGCCGGCGGTAAAGCACCTTGGTGAATCTCGCCGAACTCGCTGTACGCTTGCGGCTCCGGTTTACCACGGTGTTGACGTCTGAGAGGGCGATCCCCTTCGGGCACGCGGTCCCTTCGTTGATCGGATGGTCAGGATCTCCTTCCACATAAACAACCCGGTTTCCTTCACTGAAAAGGATAATCCCGCAGCCGCAGCCGCAATAGGGGCATATTGAGCGTGTCTCTTTGGCACGTCTAAGTTTGTAGGATGCCGGCGCAGCCGGGGTGGTGCTCTTTTCGGCCGCAGGTAGCGCCGTAGCCAGCTCCGCCTCGTCCAGGAGAGCTAAAGCAGCCATTCCTAAACCAAGGTACTTTAAGAATTCCCTTCGGTTAACTTTATCCACATGCCTACCTCCTTTAGTAATGCATTTCCAGTAATACCCAGATTAGACAGCGGCTTTCTTTGCATTTTTCGACATATAACGCCTTTTTTCCTGCCAAATACGTATTTCGCATTAAAAAAATTTTTTAAAACAAATTTCTTCCGTAACATTTCTTTGGCAAATTGCGGCTGGTGTTAATTTATACCGCTCTCGGAACAGCTCTAAAGGGGAGTTTTACAGAAGAAGGTTTATGGTTTCGCTGCCTGAAACCTGAAATGGAATGAGCCCCGCGAAGGCCAAATCAGAAGGGCTTTAGACGTAGCCAGTAAAGAGTTCCTTTCCGGCGGAACTAATACCGTCTCAGTCCCCCAACAGCAGGCGGGCAAAGCTGGTTCCTGTAGGCCAGTCAAGGTTAAAAAAAGAGGCGACTGTTGCACCTAAATCGGCCAGACTGCTCCTTGTTCCGAGCGGCACTCCGGGTTTAAGACGCGGCCCCCACGCTAACAGAGGCACGTATTCCCGCGAATGGTCTGTGCTTGCGGTAGTGGGGTCGCACCCGTGGTCGGCAGTGATGAAAACGGCCCCCTCCTCCGCAACCGCACCGAGAAGCTCCGGCACGGCGTCGTCGAACTCTTTCAGCGCTCCGGCAAAACCCGCTGCATCATTTCTGTGGCCGTAAAGGGTGTCGAAGTCTACCAGGTTTGTAAAAACAACCCCCGGCGACATTTCCCGTACTGCCGCTATCGTTTGCCTAATGTTGTCGGCGTTGTTCTTCACCGGAAGGCTCCCGGTTATGCCGCGTCCGGCGAAGATATCCTTAATTTTGCCGACACCCACCACTTTGTAACCTTGCTGCACGAGCGCATCCAGTACCGTAGGGCGAGGCGGCGGCAGCGAAAAATCGTGTCGCCGCGCCGTCCGCTGAAAACTTCCCGGTTTACCGATAAAGGGGCGGGCAATCACCCGCGCCACCGCATGCTCTCCGGACAAAATCTCCCGGGCAATCGTGCACATACGGTAGAGTTCCTCCACGGGTATGATTTCCTCATGCGCCGCAATCTGAAACACGCTGTCCGCCGAGGTATAGACGATGGGGAAGCCGGTCCGCAGGTGGTCGGGGCCGAGTTCCTCAATAATTGCTGTTCCCGAAGCCGGTTTGTTACCGAGCACCCGCCGCCCAGTCCTTTCTTCAAAGGAAAGAATCACTTCCGGAGGAAACCCGTGCGGGTAAACAGGAAAGGGGCGATCCAGTATCACCCCCGCAAGTTCCCAGTGGCCGGTGGTGGTGTCCTTCCCGGGAGAGCGTTCTGCCATCTTCCCCCAGGCAGCGGCCGGGCGTGCCACTGGGGGTACCCCTCTGATCCTCCCGATGTTACCTAACCCAAGATTCTCCAAATTCGGCAGGTCGAGACCGCCCACAGCCTCAGCAAGGTTGCCTAAGGTATTGCTCCCTTCGTCGCCGTAACGGGCCGCATCAGGTAAAGCCCCGATTCCCGTGCCGTCAAGAACCACAATGACTACTCTTGTGATTAACGTTTTAGACAATCGGATACCACGCCTTATTCAACAACCTTAATTTAAGTAATCCCCCGTTCTTAATAAAAAAACCGGCCTGCGGTAGCTTAACCGGTTAACTGGCTGTCACGCTGCATATCCCGGTGCCGCACCGTAACCTGATAGTCCTTTGATACAAGGATTTCCTCAAGCCGGTTCACAATGGCGACCGACCGGTGGCGGCCGCCGGTACATCCGACTGCCACGGTAAGCATCGTTTTCCCTTCATTCATATAGAGGGGAATTAAAAACTCAATCAGACTGGTGAACTTGGTTAGAAACTCCACAGTCACCGGCTGTGAAAAAACATAATCTTTAACCGGGGTCTGATCGCCTGTGAGCGGCCGCAAGCGTGAAATATAGTGCGGGTTGGGCAAAAAACGGACGTCTATTACCAGGTCGGCGTCGAGCGGGATGCCGTACTTATAACCGAAGGAAAGAAGGGTGATCCGAAACCGCCGTTCAGCCTCCTCGGCGCCGAACAAAACGGTCAATTGTTCCTTAAGTTGCTGGGCGGAAAGGTTACTGGTATCAATCACTTTATGCGCGGATCCCCGCAGCTCCTCGAGTCTCGCCCTCTCTTTCCGAATAGAGTCCAAGAGCTCACCGCCCAGAGGGTGCGGCCGGCGCGACTCCTTAAAACGGCGGACAAGGGTTTCATCCGAGGCTTCCAGGAAAACGATCTCGTATGGTATGGATTCCCTATTAAACTCTGCTAAAACCTCAAAAACCGCGTCAAAAAGCTCTCCACCGCGTATGTCGACAACCAGGGCAATGCGCTGGATCGGTGCCGCAGCGCCGGCACAGAGATCCGCAAACTTGGGGATGAGGGAGGGCGGAAGGTTGTCCACACAGAAAAAGCCGACATCCTCAAGGCACCTCAGGGCCTGGGTTTTTCCGGCACCCGAAAGTCCCGTTACGATCACCAATCTGGGAAGCGGCATATACTTACCTTCCTTGCTCGAAGTCTTAAGATCAATCCAAGAATTCAGACGGGGCAGATTTGAGAGTCAGCCGCCGTTTATCTCAGCACAAAGGTGAAGCTTATCCTGCGGTTACCGAGAATCAGATCACCGCAATACTTCCGTACGGTTTCTATGTAGGATGCTTGGCCAATTCTCCCTTTAATAAGTCTATAACCTTGACCGGCCCTGGGTCAATGCCGTATAACACCGCAAGATAAGCGCTCGCCCAGTCACCCAGGTAAATAAGCGAGTAAAGCCGTGCCAGCAGCCCGTCGCCGGTAGAAGTTACCTCCGTTACCCCGGCCACCCTTTCTGCAATTATCCGGCGGGTGATCTCCATCCGGTATCCTACCCTCGAGTGATCTCCCTTGTCTCTCAGCATAACCACCCAGAGTTTCCGGATGAGCTCTTCCGGCTGTTCAAAACCCACTATTTCGTTATGGTTTAGCTCCGGAAAAACGTTCCAGTACGCCGGTGCCTTGGCATTCTCATTAATCTGACCCTTCCAGCGCTGGGCCACCACATCAGTTGTGCCGCTGACCCCCCACATTACCGGAATATGGTCTTTAAAGTTGAGCGCCAGTTGTTTGGCTGGATTCTTCTCCACCGGTGTATCCAGCCCATAGTCGGCCGCGTAACTGTTAAGTACGCGGGCAAGTTCGGTGACCTCGCCGGTAAGCCCGTTGAGCATTCCGAGTCGTTCGAGAACGGCAAGCATCGGTATGAAAAGATAGCCCGTTGCCGCTCGGGGAGCGAGGCCCGCGGGCACCTGGATTACGGGAACACCGTCCCGGTCCGCCAGAGCCTTGAGTTTACCACCGGAGGTCAGGGTAACAATGATACTGCCCTTATCCCGCGCGTGTTGATACGCACTAAGGGTTTCTTCGGTATTGCCCGAGTAGCTTACCGAAAAAACCAGCGTGTTGCCGTCCACAAAAGCAGGAAGGGTATAGTCGCGGTTTACAACCACCGGTACGCCGAGGTGCTCCTGACAGTAAACCCGCAGCAGGTCGCCGCCGATGGCCGAACCGCCAAGGCCGGTTACGACTACCGCACTCACCTTTTGAACCGCGGGCAGTATAGCTCCTCGCCCGGCTTCATATGCTTTTAAACACTGCTCACCGAGCCCTGCAAGAGAAGAAAAGAAGCCCGTGCTGTCCGCCGCTTTAAGCGATTCCACGTTGTTCAGACCAACCATTCTTTCCCTCCTCAACTTTGCTCAACCCTGGGTTGCCGTCCAGCACATCTTCAACATACGCCCGCAGCACCTCCGCCACACCCCAGGCCTGGGCGAAACACCCCCTCGGCCAGTGGGGCTCGTCACCGTCGAAGATTTCGGAAATGTGCCCGATGCCGTGGTCGCTCAGATGGTCAATGAAGGGTGCGAGAAAGGCACGGGCCCGCTCCCGGCTCGCCTCCGAACGGTGATATACCTTGCGGTAGGCGGTGACAAAGGGACCGATAAGCCAGCTCCACACCGTACCCTGGTGGTACGCGGCATCACGGCTCCTCCGGTCTCCGTAATAGCGCCCCCTATAAGCTGGATCCTGCGACGAAAGGGAGCGCAGCCCGTAAGGAGTGTAAAGCTCGTCCTCGACCCGCCTCACCACCGCCCGGGCCTGCTCCAGGCTCAAGGGAGAGTGGGGAAGGCTTACGGCGAACACCTGGTTCGGTCGAACGCTCGCGTCCTTGTCCTCCTCTCGGATTACATCGTAAAGATAGCCGTCGGGGTGCCGAAACGCGGCAAACCCTTTGCGAACCTTTTCGCGAAGCCCGCTGTAAGGAAAGTTTGTTCCGAAATGCGTGCAAAGGTTTTCTAAGATGCAGACCGCGTTGTACCAGAGCGCGTTTATTTCTACAGCCTTTCCGTGACGGGGTGTCACCACCCAATCATCAACCTTGGCGTCCATCCAGGTAAGTTGCGTGGCCGGGCTGCCGGCTGTTATCAAACCGTCATGGTCCATTCCGATCCCAAAAGGCGCTCCTTCTGCATACCTTTTCAGGATTTCTACCATCACCGGGAGCAAATCCCCGACAAAGTCCTCGTCCCCCGTATATTGCAGGTACTTGTAAACCGCCTGAAAGTACCAGAGAGCGGCGTCCACCGTGTTGTAAACCGGTTCTTGACCCCCTTCGGGGAAAAAGTTCGGCAAAAGGCCTTCTTTTACGTAGCGGCTGAAGAATTCGAGTATTTCACGGGCGATCTGGTACCGGCCGGTCACCATGGTGAGCCCCGGGAGAGCGATCATGGTGTCGCGCCCCCAATCCGTAAACCAGGGATAACCCGCTAAGATTGTGGAGGTGTTTTGCTCTGCCCTTTTCACTATGAAGGCGTCCGCAGCGCGGACCAGCGACCGGGCAAAGGGGTCGGTCAAACCGGACAGTTTTTCCAGCGCCTCGATTCTCCTGACTTCTTTCGCAAGCAAATGTTCGGCCTGTGCCGGCTCAGGACCTTCACCTACAGAAGCGACCACCACGACAAGTTTTTCTGCTTCAGCAGGCAGTTTTACCCTGAAACTGCCCGGAAGATAGTGGTCTTCCCAAGGGTTAAGGCCCCGCTCCTCCTCCGCCGGGTAGCGCATCCCGTAAAACCAGTCCGGGGAAGCGGTATATTCGCCGCTGCTGCTGCGCAGCAAAAGCGGAGGAATATCCTCCCGCGCTGTTATCCTGACACCCCCGGCAATCGGCTGCTGGTAGAAGTCGATTTGCCCCCGGTAAGTGTTCCCGTGGTAGTCGCGGCAGTTCGCAAAAGGAACTATGACCAGGTCCGCCGCCGGTCCCCCGTTATATATGTAGTAAATAACGACGGTCGCATTCACTCCGTAAGGCATGAAAACGGTCTTCCTTAAGAGAATGTGCCCGAAGGAGTAAATGAATTCTGGGAAGGGGTTAAATTCCGCACGCTGAAGGTGTACAAAGCCATTCCCGGTCAGACCGTTAGCAACACAGTTTGCCGACAAGTCGTAATAAATACCGCCTGTAGCTATTCGCTCGTCAAGTTTGGCAAGAAAAAGATATCTTTTCACGGGAGGCGCCAGCGCCGCGATGAGCAGCCCGTGGTACCGCCGGGTATTGACTCCGATCAGGGTTCCGGAGGCAAAACCGCCCAGGCCGTTGGTCACAAGCCATTCCCGCTCACAACCTCTTTTAAAGGTACGCCACGCCTCTTTACCAAAATGCATCCATTTTCCTCCAATTCTTCATCCTTAAACACGCCTTTCGCTGCACTCAGGCACAAAACCTTATGAAATGTTTTTCAGATTTCCGCCTTTATCCTTCTATTCCGGTTTCAAGGCATACGCTACCGCCCCGAGCACCCCTGAGCGTCCGCCAAGGGCGGCCGTAACCAACCGGGCACCCTGAAATGCGCTTGGCAGGGCGCGGCGCCTGACCTCGCCGTCCAGCGTCTCCCAAAAAAACGCGGCGCTTTTCATCATCCCGCCGCCCAATACAACCATCTCCGGATTGAGAAGGTTTAGAACCGCGGCAACCCCGATCCCGAGCCAGCGAGCGGCAGAATCGAAAAGTTGCTGCGCTTCGGCATCACCCTGGGCTGCAGCCGAACCTACAGTTTTAGCGGTGACCGCCTCTGGTTTGCCACCGGCCAACGATAGCATCACCCGACCGGCACCGTGGGCGATGAGCTTTCTTGCTTCGCGGGCCACTGCCGTTCCGGAGGCAAGTGCCTCCAGACATCCCCGGTTACCGCAATGGCACTCAGGTCCGTCAGGCAAAACTGTGATATGTCCGATTTCACCCGCTCCATAGCCGGTTCCCCTGTAGATTTTTCCACCCATGACCAGCCCCCCGCCGATCCCGGTACTGACGGTAATGTAAACCATATCCACAGCGTCCTTTCCCGCCCCGTAAACAAACTCTCCCCAGGCAGCAAGGTTTGCGTCGTTTTCGAGAAAAACAGGAACGCCTACAAGCTCTTCCAGGGACGCTTTGAGCGGTACATTACGCCAGCCGAGGTTAGGTGCTACGTGGACAACACCCTTTGCAACATCCAGCGGACCCGGAGCTCCTAGTCCGATGCGAAGGGGTTTACCCGATACCCCCGCAAGCCGCTTCACCTCGGCCACAGTTTCTGCAATCCGTCTGAGCACACTTTCGTAACCTTCTGCTGCCATGGTAGGAACCTTGACCTCCGACAGCAACTCGCCGTCAACCGTCGCCAGCGCGGTATAGATCTTAGTGCCCCCAAGGTCAACACCTACCACAAAATCGCTCACGCCCATCCTCCTCCGAGAATGCGTTCTTCTTCCGTGGGGTGCGGCGATGAGCTTCGCATTGCTGCGTCAGGCTCACCGCCACTTCTCACTTCCCAATCAGTCCCCTCCGGCTGCGCCTTCCTTGTACTGCTCGCTCCTCGCCGCGTTCCGTTTATGTCACTCTTCTGCATCTAAGTAACCAGCTACAGGTCTATTCGCATCCATTTTCTTTCTTCGTTGTGCGGCTTGCCGCGTGTGGCACTCCTTAAGAAACAAGCCGCTGATTACGGCTCACTCCCCCAAAATTAACGTTTCGATCGCAATCGCCACCCCATCCTCGTCATTCCCGGGCGTTACGTGCGCAGCGTAACCCTTTATCTCAGGGCGGGCGTTACCCATCACCACCGCCACACCGGCAAATTCAAGCATCGGGATGTCATTGTAGCCGTCTCCGATGGCCATAACCTCCTCCCGGCTGATCCCCAGCTCCGCCGACAGGTGCTTGAGCGCCTCTCCTTTTGTAGCCCGCGGTTCCGAGAACTCAAGGAAATACGGCTTTGATTTGCTGACGTGCAGTACACCATCATACCGCGACAGAAGCTCCGGCAGAAGCAGGTCGATTTCCCTCTCCGGTGCGATCATCACTATCTTAGTCGGCGGAACCCGCAAAAAGCGAAGCAGATCTCCCACCACCCGCGGCTCGACCCCTGAAATCCTGGCATACCGCTCCCCTTCCGGTGTTAAGCGGGGCATACAAAGCGTGTCATCCACGTAAACCTGAAGGTGCAAACCGGCAGGAGAAAGGCGTTCGATCACGTCGACCGCAAGCTCGAGCGGCACCGGCCGGTAATAAAGCTCCCTCCCCGTGCGGTGCTCCTTAACAAGCGCTCCCTGGTAAGTGATAAGCGGCGTTTCAAGTTCAAGTTCCCAGGCAAAAGGAACGGCGGCGGGGAACATCCGGCCGGTGGCCAGGACAACATAGACGCCTTGTGTCACTGCCCGGCTTACGGCCCTTTTGACCCGCGGCGATATTTGAAGCTTTGAATTAAGGAGCGTATCGTCGAGGTCCACAGCGACAAGTCTAATCCTATTCAACTTTTCCCCCTTTTAACTCCCCTCCGTGCAAATACCCGAACACAGCTTCCGCTGCCCGCCGGTTCATTCCCGGGGTGCGGGAAAGCTCCTCTATCCCGGCTGCCCTGAGCGCATCAATTGAGGTATACGCTCGCAAAAGCGCCCGGCGCCGGACCGGCCCTATCCCTTCAATTTCCTCCAGCACCGACTTGAGGCCGGCAGCCCGCCGCTTGCGGTGAAACGCAACCGCAAACCGGTGTGCCTCGTCCCTGACCCGTTGTAAAAGCCTTAAGGCGCTGCTGTCGGCCGGAATTATTATCGGATCCCTTTCCCCCGGCCGGTAAAGCCATTCGTTTTCTTTTGCCAACCCGAATACCGGTATTTTTTCGAGACCGAATTCATCCAGAACCTCCCGCGCGACGGCCGCCTGCCCCGCCCCGCCGTCAACCAGCACTAAATCGGGAAGCGGGAGAAACTTCGCCGAACGGGGAGCGATCTGCTTCGCCGCGATACCGCATTCTTCTTCCCTGGCCCGCGCTAACCTTCTCTTAAGCGTCTCCCGCAAAGCAGCATAGTCGTCCGGTTTTCCCGCAGGGTTAACGGCAAAACGACGGTAACCGCTCCTGTAAGGCTTGCCTTGCTTGAAGACAACCATTGCCGCGACCGGCGCAGCTCCCTGCAGGCAAGAAGCATCGTACCCCTCAATCCGCTGGGGCGGCGACTCCAGTCCGAGCAAGCCGGCCAGTGCCGCAACGGCGTCCTCGTTTATCGCCACCGCTTCCTCCGCATCCTCGAGCGCAAGGACGGCGTTTTTCTCAGCCAGTGACAGGAGTTCTCTTTTTCTGCCGCGACGAGGGACGGTGAAAAATACCGTTTTCCCGGCTCTACCCTGGAGGTAGGCTTTCAGGGCTGCTCCGTCCTCTTCCTCGAGTTCCAGCGGGAGGATTACCTCCCGCGGGATCGATTCCGCAACGCCGCTGTAATACTGTTTCAAAAAGCCGGCCAGTACTGCGGCGTCTGTTGAGCCCGCCGAACCTGCCAACGAGAATCCCGCCTCACCAACAAGTCTGCCTTCACGGATCTGGAGAACAGCCGCCGCCGCACCATTACCCCTGCGCCCGAGGGCGACAACGTCCTGGTCCTCTTCGCCGTTCGAGACTACCCGCTGCCTCGCCAGGATCGTGTCAAGCGCCCGGAGGCGGTCGCGGAGCACCGCCGCCTTTTCAAACTCCAGCTTAGCGGCCGCCGCCTCCATTTCCTCCCGGAGACGGTTTATTACCGCTTTGTAACGCCCTTCAAGGAAAAGGCAGAGCGCCTCCACCCCCTGGCGGTACGCTCTCGGGTCTACCTGCCCGGTGCAGGGTCCCGGGCAGCGCTTGATGTGATAATTCAAGCAGGTCCGGCTGCGGTTGGGTTCCGTCCCCTTACAGGAGCGGTACGGAAAAACGGTGCGCAAGAACCGGAGCGTTTCGTATACCGCCCCCGCACGGGTGTAGGGCCCGAAGTAACGTGCGCCGTCCCGCGACCGCCGCCGGGAAAAGAGCACGCGCGGGTATTCTTCCTGTACCGTCACCTTTATGTAGGGGTAGCTCTTATCGTCTTTAAGCACCACGTTGTACCGGGGACGGTGCTTCTTGATCAGATTGGCCTCCAGAATCAGGGCTTCAACATCATTTTCGGTAACAATATAAGAAATGTCGGCAGCTCTCTCCACGATCGCCTGGACCTTGGCGTGCTGCCCGTTTTGGAAATAGGTTCGCACCCGGTTTCTGATCGACGAAGCCTTACCCACATAGAGAACCTCTCCTGCCGCGTCCCGGAAAAGGTACACGCCGGGCTGTTCGGGAAGCCTCTTTGCCTTTTCCGCCACATCATATTCCAACATACCTGCCACCCGCTGTGATTGTAAGGGATGGACCTTTAAGGTCCGTTCAACGTTATAAAGAACATTGAACCCTGACCTTGCACCTCGAACCTCGACCCGACCCTAAACTCGAGCCATCTCAGCTAAACTTCGAACCTCGAACCGACCCTAAACTCGATCCGTCTCAGCCTAACTTCGAACTTTTCCTTACCGCCCGGCCGCCAGCCGCTCCCGCTCCGCCGTGAGGACCCTGCGAATGTATTGACCGGTGTACGAACGCGCCGCTTCCGCCACCTCCTCCGGCGGCCCGGCAGCGACCACCGTCCCGCCGTGTGCCCCGCCTTCGGGACCGAGGTCGATTATATGGTCGGCGGTTTTAATCACTTCGAGGTTGTGTTCAATCACTACCACCGTATTTCCTGCGTCCACCAGCCGGTGCAGTACATCGAGCAGCCGGGCCACGTCGGCAAAATGCAGACCCGTGGTCGGCTCGTCGAGAATATAGAGCGTCCGGCCTGTTGCCCTTCGTGAAAGCTCCGCTGCGAGTTTTACCCGCTGCGCCTCACCGCCGGAAAGGGTAGTCGCAGGCTGCCCCAATTTTATATAGCCAAGGCCCACGTCGTACAGGGTTTTCAGGCGCCGGTGGATCTTGGGGAAGGCCTCGAAAAAAGTCAGTGCCTCTTCCACTGTAAAGTCCAGAACATCCGCAATGCTCTTACCCCGGAATTTTACCTCAAGGGTTTCCCGGTTGTACCGCCGCCCCTTGCAGACCTCGCAGGGAACGTAAACGTCCGGGAGAAAGTGCATCTCGATCTTGACAATCCCGTCTCCGCGGCAGGCCTCGCACCGCCCGCCGGGGACATTGAAACTGAACCGGCCGGGCTTGTACCCCCTGACCCGTGCCTCGGGGAGCAGTGCAAAAAGCTCCCGGATCTCTACGAAGACACCGGTGTAGGTCGCCGGGTTAGACCGCGGCGTCCGGCCGATTGGTGACTGGTCGACGTTGATAACCTTGTCGATATGCTGTAGGCCTTCCAACCGGTCGTGCTCGCCGGGGAGTTCCCTCGCCCCGTGCAGCCTCTTAGCCAGCGCCCGGTAGAGGATATCGTTGACCAGCGTGCTTTTCCCGGAACCAGAAACCCCGGTGACGCAGGTGAAAAGGCCGATGGGAAACGCAACGTTGATTTTTTTAAGGTTGTGGGCGCTCGCACCTACCACCTTCAGGTAACGGCCGTCCGGCCTCCGCCGGGGCCGCTGCGGAATAAACTTCTTCCCGCTCAAGTACATCCCTGTCAAGGACGTTGGGTGCCGCATGATTTCCGCCGGCGTTCCCTCGGCCACCACCGCGCCCCCGTGCGCACCCGCACCAGGACCGATATCAACAATGTGGTCAGCACTCAATATCGTCTCGGCATCGTGCTCAACGACGATCACGGTATTACCCAGATCCCGCAGCCGCTTCAGCATTATTAGCAACCGGCCCTGGTCCCGGGGGTGAAGGCCGATGCTCGGCTCGTCAAGAATGTAAATCACCCCCATCAGCCCCGAGCCGATCTGTGTCGCTAATCGGATGCGCTGCGCCTCCCCCCCTGAAAGGGTATTAGCCGCCCGGTCGAGGGTAAGGTACTCCAGGCCTACGTTAACGAGGAATCCGAGGCGCGCCTTGATTTCTTTTAACACCTGTTTTGCAATCAACTGCTCCCGCGGCCCGAGGTCCAGGTCTTCAAAAAAGCGAAAAGCGTCTGCGACAGAAAGTGCGGTCACCTGGTTAATCGTGCGACCCCCGACTTCTACGGCCAGGGCCTCCGGCCTGAGCCGCGCTCCCTGGCAGACCTTGCACGGACGCGGCCGCATCATCCGTTCTATTTCACTTTTTACGTAATCGGAAGTCGTCTCCCGGTAGCGCCGGGTAAGATAGGGAATTACGCCCTCAAAAGGAGCCGTATACTCCCGCCGTCGTCCGGCAAGGTCACGGTAAACGAAGCGCACCCGCTCTCCGCCGGTACCGTAAAGAATCACGTTCTTATGTTCCGGCGCCAACCGCCTGAAAGGTACCGCAGTAGAAAAGCCGTAATGCCCTGCCAGCCCCTCTAACAGATAATATTGCCCGCTGTAGTAGGACCATCCGGCCACCGCCCCTTCCTCCAGGCTCCTCAAGGGGTCGACCACCAGCTCCGGGTCCACCTCAAGAAGCGCCCCCAAACCGGTACAGGCGGGGCATGCCCCGTAGGGGCTGTTGAAGGAAAACAGGCGCGGCGAAAGCTCGGGAAGGTTTACCCCGCATTCCGGGCAGGAGAACCTGCTGCTGAAAAGCAACTCTTCCCCGTCAACCACCGCCGCCACGGCAACCCCGTCCGCAAGCTTCAGAGTTGTTTCAAGCGAATCGGCTAAGCGGGAGGCGGCTTCGGGCTTGATGACCAGGCGGTCCACCACGATCTCGATGTTATGCTTTTTGTTCCTGTCAAGTGTTATTTCCTCCTCACCTAATTCGCGGATGGAACCGTTCACCCGCACGCGTACAAACCCCTGCCGCCTTGCGTCCTCAAATACCCTCGCATGTTCGCCCTTCTTTCCCCGCACTACGGGAGCTAAGATATAAACCTTGGCACCCTCAGGGAGCGCCAGCAGGCGGTCAACCATCTGGGAAACCGCCTGCTGCTGGATCGGCAGACCGCATTGCGGGCAGTGGGGCTTACCGATACGGGCAAAAAGCAGCCTCAGGTGGTCATATATTTCCGTCACCGTCCCAACGGTAGACCGGGGGTTGTGGCTCGCCGATTTCTGATCGATGGAAATGGCCGGCGAAAGACCTTCAATACTGTCAACGTCCGGCTTATCCATCTGACCTAAAAACTGCCGGGCATACGCCGACAACGACTCGACATAGCGCCGCTGCCCTTCGGCGTAAATGGTATCGAAAGCAAGCGAAGACTTTCCCGACCCGGAAAGCCCCGTGATAACTGTGAGCTTGTTGCGGGGAATACTCACCGTGATGTTCTTAAGGTTGTGTACACGTGCACCCCTTACCACAATCGCTTCCTGCATGACGCATTCACCACTTCGGCGTTTACATGCTATTATTATAAAATTCAGGAGCCGGAAGCCAGCAAAAAGAATCAGGAATCAATGATTACTTACCCCTAACTTTTCTCTTCTGACTTCTGAATTCTGACGCCTGGCTTCTAACCGCCAGCTCAGCCCTTAACTCCAAAAGGACGTCTCGCAGCTGCGCCGCCATCTCGAATTCCAACTGCTTCGCCGCCTCGCGCATCTGTTTCTCGTAAGCCTTCGCCAATTGCCGTAGCTGCACTATCGACATCTCCTTAGGCCGGAGCGTATAGACTCCCTTCTCCTCGGCAACCTTCGTCGCTTCGATTATCTCCCGCACCGGCTTTTGCACCGTCCGCGGCGTGATGCCGTGTTTCTCGTTATATGCCAACTGCAGCCGGCGCCGACGCTCCGTTTCTGCAATAGCTCGCCGCATAGAGCCGGTGACGGTATCGGCGTAAAGAACGACCAGCCCGCTAAGGTTACGTGCCGCCCGGCCTGCGGTTTGGATCAGCGAACGTTCCGAGCGGAGGTAACCCTCTTTATCCGCGTCAAGGATGGCCACTAAGCTTACTTCAGGCAGGTCCAGCCCCTCGCGAAGCAGGTTAATCCCCACCAGGACATCGAAAACCCCCAGCCGCAGGTCGCGGATGATGGCCATCCGCTCCAGGGTGTCAACGTCCGAATGCAGGTAGCGCACTTTCAAACCGGCCTCCCGCAGGTAGTCCGCCAGGTCTTCCGCCATCCGCTTGGTCAGAGTGGTTACTAACACCCGCTCGCGCCGGGCCGTCCGGGTCCGGATCTCGCCGAGCAGGTCGTCTATCTGCCCCCTGGTCGGCCGGACCACTACCGGCGGGTCCACCAGGCCCGTGGGCCGCACGATCTGCTCCACCACCTGCGCGCTGTTCGCTAACTCATACTCTCCCGGCGTCGCCGAAACAAAAACCACCTGGTTCACCCGCGCGATGAACTCGTCGAACTTCAGCGGCCGGTTATCGAACGCCGACGGCAGCCGGAAGCCGTACTCGACCAGCGCCTCCTTCCGCGCCCGATCGCCCTCATACATCCCGTGAAGCTGCGGGATCGCCACGTGTGACTCGTCAATAAAAATCAAAAAATCCCGCGGAAAGTAATCCAAGAGCGTGTACGGCGGTTCCCCCGGCGCCCGACCTGTGAGGTAGCGGGAGTAGTTCTCGATTCCCTTGCAGTAACCGACCTCCCGGAGCATCTCTAGGTCAAAACGGGTGCGGTTCTGCAGCCGCTGCGCTTCTAAAAGTCTCCCCTGCTGTTCAAACCAGGTCACCCTTTCCGCCAGTTCCGCCTCGATCTGCATCATAATTTCTTCGAGGTGTTTCTGGGCGGTAACATAATGGGTAGCCGGAAAGAAAGAAACGTGGTACCGCTCCCCAATGATGTTCCCCGTTAAGGGATCAAACTCCAGAATCCGCTCCACTTCGTCCCCGAAAAACGTAACCCGCACCGCGCGTTCCGATTCGGCTGCCGGGAAGACATCCACCACGTCGCCGCGCACCCGGAACTTACCGCGCGTAAAGTTAATATCGTTGCGCTCGTAGCGGATCTGTACCAGCCTGCGCAACACCGCGTCCCGGTTATAGCTTTCCCCTCGGCGCAAAGAGACCACCTGCGCCGCATAGTCTACCGGGTTGCCCAGGCTGTAAATACAAGAAACACTGGCCACGATGATCACGTCGCGCCGTTCGAGAACCGCCGCCGTCGCCGCGTGCCGCAGCTTATCAATCTCGTCGTTAATGAGCGAGTCCTTTTCGATGTACAAGTCCGTCTGCGGCAGGTACGCCTCCGGCTGGTAGTAGTCGTAGTAACTGACGAAGTACTCCACCGCGTTCTCCGGGAAGAACTCCTTGAACTCGCTGCAGAGCTGCGCTGCAAGGGTTTTATTCGGTGCCAAAACAAGGGTGGGCCGCCCCGCCCGTGCAATGACGTTGGCCATTGTAAAGGTCTTCCCGGAGCCGGTTACGCCCAAGAGCGTCTGCATCCGGCAGCCTTTTTCCAGCCCCGCCACGAGCTTCTCAATCGCCTGCGGCTGATCCCCGGCCGGCGGAAACGGTGAATGTAACTTGAAAGTATTGAACATACCACGCCCGTATCCGTATTCCTTATTCTACGAATTATAATTATACCACAAAACAAAGTGCCCCCGACGGGGCCCGCTAATTTTAGAATGAAATATTCAGCTTCAACCGGGCGGTGGAGCCGCGCATGGTGTCGAGAGGGTTCATTGTGGGCAGGTCAGGTCCGTAGTGAAAACCGCCTACGGCCCCGGAGAAACAACAAACGTGGGCGGCTATGAAAGATTTCCTCCGAACAACTCTTGTCTTATCTGCAAAGCTACTTGCGGAACATCGGTAATGATCGCCTGAATCCCTTGAGTGAAGAGTCTTTTGATTGTTATTGGACTGTTAACCGTCCACACGAAAAGGGGGATGCTGTTGCTTGTTGCCATCTTAAGAAAAATAGGATTGATCAATTTGTAGTGCGGAGCAAGAAATTTTGCCCTACATTTTTTATACCGTTTTAGAGGAAACAACTCGGATAGGCGGGTGGCAAACAGGTTTCTCGGTTTATCCAGTCCCAATAAAAGGCCGGTACTAACCTGGGGGTAGAATTTGCCGACGGTCTGAATAACTGTATCATGAAAACTAGTAATTACGAATTGCCAGGGGCTTAAATACCTCAGAATGAGATCTAGAGCTTCCTCTTCGTAGCCGGTTTCTTTAATCTCTACATCAAGAGCCACCCTACCGGCGCAAAGCTTTAACACTGATTCAAGAGTTGGGATTTCATGACTAACGGATTCGCTAATGGCTTTGTAGGAAATATTCCGCAAATGGTAAATCTGCCCTCCGTTTTCCATAAAATCGTCGTGATGGACGAGAAGAACGCCGTCAAGCGACTTGCGAACATCCAGCTCTATCATGTCAACTTTTAGCTCGATGGCTTTTTTAAACGCACTCAGCCTATTTTCTTTCTCCAGGCTGGAAGCGCCCCGGTGGGCCACGATTAATGGAAGCATAATCGTGTCATCTCCTTTGTGAAACCCACTCGATAGAATTTTTCAATAGTGCCAAAAACGGTTGTTCAGGCAAGGAAATGCTGTTGCAAAGATGTTCGCCCTTATCCCCACTGTTCAGCTATACTATCCTCCCTTTCGCGTATTCCCTCGCAATTACAAGCGGCTTCCCGTCCTCTGTGCTAAACAAGGGCAAGGCGTCTGGAGACCAGTTTCCCCATACGATTTCACCGTCCGAAACAGAGAACCGCTCCGGCAAATCACGGCAAAAAGGGTGGTCAACAAAATCCGGGTTTTTTATATATTCTATCTTCTTATCGGTTCTTAAAAAGCAGTTCAATTGGCAGCCAAAGATATTTTCCAGTAGCTGGTTTCTTACCCGGCGGTAAACAATATCGTGGGTTCCGATAATACCTCCACCTTTATAAACATAATTTAAGAGAGATTTTTGAATCCTGTCCCTGATCTTGACGTCCTCCGAAAGCTTTGTCACGTCAGTAATAATCAAAATTACGCATCCTGTTGTTTTTGGGGAAAGAATATAATTCAAAATGTCTTTCGGTGATTGCAGGACCTGAAAATGAAAATTGGGCTGACTTTTTTCTAAAAATTTTACAATTTGTTTACTAATTGCTATGTCAACATCGTTCCACAGGAAGATGAATTTCCTTCCGGTAATCAAACTGAAAGCAGTATTTGCCGTTTGCAGGAGAAGCCGCTTGAAGTGTCCCTGAAACAAGACAAAGACCATTACCGCGAGGGAAGCTATAATGTTCGCTATTAAATTCGTGGTGATCTCCCGAAAGGAGAAAAAGTTATTCCACACTGGTTCCACCTGATCACAAAAGAGGGAGGAATAACATGACTGGCTGCCTTTTCTACCTCGTCATTTTACATTCTCTCCCTCGCTCAATGCAAGAGCTTGTCCCTATTCTTCGTAGAATTACGGTGACAGCCCCTCTCTCCGTTTTTCAGGCCGTAGCTTACCCAGGCGTTGGAGGGCGATAGCTTGGTGGGCGCCGGGATCGCCCCCGGCGACGTGGTCTGGGTGAGGGCAGGCGGACTCCGCAGTGCCGGGCGAAACCGTGGTGGCGCTGCCCGGCGGCGA
This sequence comes from Bacillota bacterium, assembly GCA_040756575.1. Taxonomy (GTDB): domain Bacteria; phylum Bacillota; class Desulfotomaculia; order Desulfotomaculales; family Ammonificaceae; genus DTYU01. The sequence goes on from JBFLYP010000001.1 coordinate 119,651, forward strand.
GGAGGTAACCATCAAGTACCTGACGAAGGAGGGCAGTCACTACGTCCTGCAGGCGAACAACCCGGAGCACGACTATCCCGACATCCCGCTTGACCCTGAAGACAGGATCATCGGCGTGGTGCGGCGGGTGTTAAGGAGGCCGGGGCCGCTGCCGAAGCGGGCCGGATAACGCTCAGTAAACATCGACGCAGCGGCCCGGCGATACCTGCAATTCGCCGGCGACCAGCCCGCCTACCACCCGGGCCACGTCCTCCGGCTCAGCCGCCGGCTCTCTTTCTGGGTAGAGGGAACGGTACATCCTGGTATCCGTGCTCCCGGGGCAGACGGCGTAGACCCTGACCCCGTAAGTGCTCACTTCTTTGGCGAGGGACTCGGTGAAGCCCACAACCCCGAACTTGGAGGCGCAGTAGACGGAGAGTTCCGGGAAGCCCGCTTTTCCGGCGCCGGAAGCGATGTTGATGATGACGCCCTTTCCGTTCGCGACCATGCGCTGCAGGACCAGGGCGGTGCAGACCAGTACGCCCTTCAGGTTGACGTCGATGATTTCGTCCCACTCCGCACGGCTCGTCTGGAGGAAGGTCTTCCGCCGGGCCACCCCCGCGTTGTTGACCAGGACATCGATCCCGCCGAAGACCTTCACGGTTTCCGCGATTACTACTGCCATTGCTTCGTGATCCCGCACGTCTGCCTGGAAGGCCAGCACCTTGGCGCCGGCTGCTTCCAGAACCCCCTTTGCCCCGGAAAGTTTCTCTTCTGTCCTGGCGGTGATGGCCAGGCGGGTGATACCACGGTGCACGAGCTCCAGGGCGATGGCCCGGCCGATGCCCCTCGACCCGCCGGTAACGAGTGCCGTCCGCATGCGGCTTTCACCTCCTGAACTTCTTTGATCCAGCAGGGCGACAAAACGCAGGTGCCGGGAAACAGGACGCCCAAGCTTAGTATACTGCTCTGGAAAGTGCGGATTACAGATGGCAGTTTGCGAAAAGAGGAAATTTTCGCATAGCCGCCGAACCCTTCCTGCGAAGGAAAGGTGGGTTGACGTGCATCCGGAAATCCTCATCGGCACCTCCGGCTACAGCTACGACGACTGGCGCGGCGCCTTCTACCCCCTGCGGCTGGCGAAGGGGAAGATGCTGGAGTATTACGCTAAGGAGTTCTCGTTCAGTGAGGTAAACTCCCCGTTCTACCACATCCCGGCCGTGCGGGTGATGGAGGCCTTGGTGAAGAAGACCCCGGAGGGTTTCGTTTTTGCCGTGAAGGCGCACGGTTCCCTCACCCATGAAAGGGAGGCAGAGTTCACCGGCCACGCAGAGAAGTTCCGAACTGTACTCAAGCCCCTCGAGGAAGCAGGTAAGCTGGGCGCGGTGCTCTTCCAGTTTCCGTTTTCCTTTCGGAACTCCCGGGAGAGCAGGGACTACCTGGCGCGCCTGCGGGAGCTCTTCCCGGACATTCCCGCGGCCGTTGAGTTCCGCCACGCGGACTGGGTGGCAGAGGCTACGTTCGACCTCCTGCGCTCTCTTAACTTCGCCTACGTCTGTGTGGACGAGCCGCGGCTTAAGGGGCTGGTCGGGCCGGTGGCGGTGCGCACGGCCGGCTTCGGCTACGTGCGCTTCCACGGGCGCAACGCCGCGAAGTGGTGGCGGCACGGCGAGGCCTCCTGGGAGCGTTACGACTACCTCTATTCGGAAGAGGAGCTAAAGGAGTGGCTGCTGCGCATCGGGGAGGTGGCCCAGGGAGTGACGAGGACCTTCGTCGCATTTAACAATCACCCGCGCGGCCAAGCGGTGCAGAACGCCAAGATGCTGCAGGAGATGATAAAGAGGCTGTACCTATGAAAGGGGAAGCGCGTCTTAGGATCGGCGGGAACTCCTTCTGCAGGGGCAGCAAAGAAAGCGGTGGGACGTTAATTCCCTTCCCTCTGGTGGGTAAAGGAAGGTGGCGGCCTGATGAGGTCGGGTACGGTGTATCAGCTTAAGGTTACCTTGGAAGAGATCGCGCCGCCCATCTGAAGCAGATTCCGGTGCCTTCTGGCATTACTTTTTACAGGCTGCATAAGATCATCCAGGCTGCCTTTGGCTCACAGGACTATCACCTGTTCGATTTTGACTTCGGCGACGTTGTAGTCTGCCTTCCCGACCCCGATTACGCCCCGGGAGAGCTGTATGGGGGCGTGAGAGAGCTGAACGCCGGAAGGACGAAGATCGATGCCCTTCTCATTGAACGGAAAGGGTGTATCTATACCTACGACCTCGGGGACAACTGGCGTCACGAAGTGGTTCTTGAGAAAGCATTGCCGGCAGGAGAAGGCGGACGCTGCCCGAAGCTCATCGCCGCGCCCCACAGAAGAAGAACGCCAGAGGAGTGTTTAAAGACTGTTCGGCCAAGGTCCCGCTCTTGTTCCGGGATAAATCAAAGAGACTTGCTTTGCCGCTACCAGCGCCGGTACCGTCAACCACCGCTACTTAAATAGACCGTCCTGATCGGGAACGGGATTACAATGCCTTCGTCGGCGTACCGTTTCTGGAGCCGCTTTACAAACTCGTGTTTAACCAGATACTGGTCCGAGAACTCTTTTACTCGTAAGATCACTGTAAAATTGATACTGAAATCGGCAAAGGTGTGATACCGAATAAATGGCTCGTAGCCGGGTATGCCCCCGGGGACTTCCCTCATCACTTCCCTGGCCACCTCTACCGTGACCCTCTCGACCTTTTCGAGGTCGCTCCCGTAGTCCACGCCCACCTCAACAAGCACAGACATCTCCCGCTCCGGAAGATGGTAATTGATTACTATTGCAGAAGCAAGCTTTGCGTTCGGAACGATCACCATGTTATTGGGCAACATTTTGATCGTGGTATTCCGCCAGTTGATATCCTGAACATAGCCCTCTTCTCCGCTTTCAAGCCTAATATAGTCTCCCGGCTTAACCTGTTTCGAGGCGATAACGTGGATCCCCGAAAACAGGTTTGAAAGCGTATCCTGCAGCGCAAGGGCCACCGCCAAACCCCCGACGCCGAGGGCGGTGAGAATTGGTGTAATCGATATGCCGAGACTTTGCAGAATGATAAGTATCCCTGTGATGAATACCAGCAGTCTTGTGATGTTGACGATGAGAGTAGTGGCAGGCAAAATGCCTTCCGCCTTCGAAGCATAAAGATTGATGAAGCCGCCTGCGATTCTCATTATGACCATGGTTGCGGACAGGATGGCAAGGACAAGGAGGGTTTTCTCGATTACATCTTGGACGTTTGGCGGCAAAGGGACTGTCTGAACTGCCCCGTATACGCCGGCGAGAAAACCCAAAAAGACAGCCACATGTCTAAAAGAACCGATGATAACCTCGTCACCCTGCCATTTGGTCCTGCGCGCTGCCCTTGTAACCCCGGCAACAACCACTTTTTCAACTACTATGCCGAGCAGAACTCCGCCCGCTGCAAATGAAAGTGGGACCAATACCTGGGACGTTAATAGGTCAAACGACATGAAAACCTCCCGTCCGTAAGTTTTTGTTTTTAAATATATTACAATATATCACATTCTCTAAATCCCTGTTATAAAAGTATCGTAAAACGCCTTTCGAAAAAAGCAAAACTTATCTATTCACCGCACGAAAGTTTTCGCAGGAAGCCCGGAGGCCGCAGAAAAGCATTGCACGAATTACTTCCCATTTGCTACGCGAAGTCTTGCAGCGGTCTCCTGTTATAAATGTGCGGAGAGTGTCAGACGGTTTTGAACCAGGTCCCTGAGTAACGATAAGACCTCCTTCGGTGAAGACAAGTTGAACCTGGCCTGTGACGGATTTAACCCTACTTTTATGGAATAGGCCTTCTCAGGAAGAACTGCAAAGATGTCTTCATCCGTCCAGTCATCTCCTACTGCCAAAATGAAGTCCCACTTTCCCCTTGAAACCCAGCGCAGCGCCGCCTTCCCTTTATTGATGCCGATATTCTTTACCTCGATTACCTTGTTTCCTTCGAGGACCTGAAGATTTAAGTTAGCAGTAAAATTAACTAGATGATTTGTTAATTCCCGTGCCCTGAGTGAGCCAAGTTCAGGCTCTGCCCGCCGGTAGTGAAAAACAAGGGAAAACTCCTTTTCTTCAATGGCAGAGCCGGGCGTTCTGTCTGCATAAAATTCAAGAACCGGGCGAATTTCGTTTTTCCAAGCGTTGCTGACGGACTCAACAACCTCCCAGTCTTCGCCTTGTTCCCTTACCCACAGTCCATGCTCGGCGATCAGTCCGATATTCAAAGAACCGAACCACTCTTCAAGGATATTTTGGGGCCGGCCGCTAACGATTACAACTTCGTTTTCGGGAACTCCGGCCAGTTGTTCAAGAAGGCCTAAAACCTCCGTGCTTGGTTTTGCGTCCTCCGGCTTCCCGTAAAACTGGATCAGTGTCCCGTCATAATCCAAGAGAATAAGACGGCGCTTGCCTTCAAAGTAATCAGCAACCAGCTTCCTCCTCGTGAGGGAGTTGAGCCGTTTAACTAAAAGTGCCTCCTGACGTTTCTTCGTTTCAGTCAGCTTGTCCAAAAACCTCTCAGCCCATTGCGCAACGTTCCAGCGCTCCAGCCGCTTTTGCATAATCCTGTTGCGCGCTATCTGTTCTTCCTCCGGCATCCTCAGGGCCTCGTTCAGCGCTTCGGCAATCTCCAATTTGTTGTTCGGATTTATAACCAAAGCCTCTCCCAGCTCGGTGGCAGCTCCTGCCATCTCGCTGAGTATTAGGGCGCCTTTTCCGTCCCACTTTGTGGCGACATACTCTTTGGCGATCAGGTTCATTCCGTCACGAAGAGGTGTGATCAGTGCAACGTCCGCAATGCAATACATGGCGACCAAGGGGTGAAAGGGTATGGCGCGGTTGAAGTATAAAATCGGTATCCACCCCACCGTCCCGTACTTGCCGTTGATGTATCCTACAAGCTCATCCACCTGTTTTTTCAGTAACCGGTATTGTTCTACGCTGATCCGGGATGGAGCGGTGACCAATATCAGGGTGACCTTTTCGTGCCAACGGGGGTACTTTTGCAAGAATAAATCAAAGGCCTCGAGGCGCTGCGGGATGCCTTTCGTATAATCCAACCGGTCGATTGATAAAATCACCTTTGTGCTGCCAAGCTGCTGCCGCAACCGTTCGATCTCGCTTATCACCCTCGGTTCACCGACCGCGCCGGAGAACCGCTCGTAGTCGATGCCCATCGGGAAGGAGTCGACCTTAACCATCCGGTTCCTGGTAATGATCTCACCCAACTTATGATCGTAACCGACCAAACGCAGCACGCTGCTCAAAAAGTGCCGCGCGTAATCATACGTATGAAAACCGATAAGGTCGGCGCCCAGGAGTCCGTCTAAAAGCTCCCGGCGCCAGGGAAGCAAGCGGAACAGCTCAAAAGACGGGAAGGGAATATGTAAAAAGAATCCGATCGCCGCGTCGGGAAGCTTTTCCCGGAGCATTTCAGGCAGAAGCATCAAATGGTAATCATGCACCCAAATGAAATCCCCGGATTTCGCAACTTTCACGATTTTGTTGCAGAACGCCTGGTTTACCCGCTTGTACGCCTTCCAGTAGGCTTCGTCGTAGGCGGTATACATAGGAAAGTAGTGGAACAACGGCCAGATGGTTTTATTACTGAATCCCCCGTAATATTCCTCAACGTCTGAACGAGAAAGATAAACGGGATAACAGCCGAAGTCCTTAACCAGCCTTTCCGTGATGATCTCAAAATCCTCTCTGTCCTCTATTTCCCCCGGCCAGCCGATCCAAAGACTTTCATGTAATCTCCGGCAGGACTGCAAGCCCGTAGCCAATCCCCCGATGCTCGGCGAAAAGTGATAACCGCTTTTTTTCTTAACAATGGTAACCGGTAACCTGTTGGAAACGATCAACAACCTGCCCACTATTACCTACCCCCTTTGCCCCTTGAAAGCCCGTTATTAGCCGCTAACGCCCGAAGACACATACAAATACCCGCTATAAAGCAAAGGCTCCGGAGTTCTCTCCGGAGCGTACAATAAACTAAACCTGCCTCGATAATTAGCAAGTCAGCCTTTCTACGCTTGCGAGGTTAGCTGACGGGTTCGGATTGAAAGTTAACCCTACCCCGCACTCAGCTTCCGGTTATTTGATTCAACCTGTGTTATAAGGTAAGATATATTAAATCTGATTAATAATCATAATGATGTATTGAGTGCGGGGATTCACCCCCTATAAGTTGGTTCCCCCGCTTCTCTCCATAGAGAACTCAGCGTCTCTATTAAGCTTTGAACCTGAGGAAAATTTTAATAAAAAAGTTGCCCGTTGTCAAGGATGGTGCCCTCGGTTTAAGATTAAAACTATACACTACCCCCATAAACACTCGCGTGGGACTCTTACTTCGTCCGGGGTGCTTGCGGCAGCCCCTTCATCACCCCGGTTAGGTCAGTAACCTGAACCCCAGGGGGTAATTTAAAGGTCTCCGCCGGCAGCGGGCCGATCTTCATGTTTTTATACTCCATTACCATATTCAGACCGCCCGGCGCCTTTACCTCTACCCGTACAGGAAGTCCGTAGTCCTCACGCACCCACATCTTCGTTTCGCTGCCATCCTGCTCCTGAAGCTGCCAAATCTGGCATACTACCCCATCGTAAACTGTTCTTTTCTTAATAACCTTAATCGCCTTCGGGTCAGTACTCCGTGTATAGTCAGTGGGAGTCTGCGCATCCGGTCCGAGCTCTCCGCTTATAATTTTGACCGCCTTATTCTGAGCAGGATAATAGCTGTATACTGTATTGGTATCTGCGTCAATTATGGTTATGATTCTCTGCCCGCCCTGTGTTCTCTCAGTCTTTATTTTCTTGCCAGACATCCAAACCTTCCCGGTCTGCTGGCCTGCGGACAACCCGCTCATAATATACTCGTATGACATTCCCTCAATCTTCTTGCTTTTTGCTATGATATCCGCAGTCGATTCTGCACGGGCTGGCTTTGCTTCTTCCCTTTTTATGTCAGGTCGACCCGCTGCCGGTTTTTGGTCTTCTGCCTTTTTCCCGCCGCAACCGGCAAGACTTGTAATTAACAAAACCATTATCAAGTAGAACAACAAGACTCTTTTCATTTATTTTATCCCCCCTAAAGAACGGCTATACCGTCTTGTCCATATCAAACGTCGAGCACCCTTAATTCGTACCGGATTAACAACCCTGCCGACACCGCAAGACCTCAAGCGGCCTCCCTCATTCACCTCCTCCGAGAGTGCGTTCTTCTTCCGTGGGGCGCGGCGATGAGCTTCGCATTGCTGCGTCAGGCTCGCCCAGCATTTAAGAGGTGGGATGTGGGAGGTTAGAGGTGAGATTTCTTAAGGGAGAAATTCGCTGCGCGAATTTCTTCATAGCTCTCACTTCCCACTTCTCACTTCCCACTTCCCACTTCCAAATCCAGCCCGTCCGGCTTCCGTTTATGTTACTCTTCTGTATCTAAGCAACCAGCTTACAGGTCTATGTCCCATTTTCAGATTTCGCGGTGCCGCTTGACAGTGGCATGGGGACTCCTCTGATAAACCCCTGTAAAAGAGATTCATCAGAAACTGGTAATTTTCCTCTTTTTCACGATGAAAATAACTCTTCACCGGAAAATTTAGCGGAAGCCTGCTTAATCAGCGGCGGCAGTCGCTGGGCAACTCCCGGTTCCTTAAGGCGCCCGCTGCAGCCGGATCCACGAATTGTATTACAAGCGCCCGGACCCGCTCTTCTTTTACGAGGTGCTCAATATCCTTTTCTTGACGCAACGGGTCATTGCGTGCATCCACAAAGACTATCCTGACCCTCGCAGCCCGTCCCTTTTCTTCCATTACTTTTCTGATGATAATGTTTCCCTCCCGGGCTGCGTCCGCCACGCTGAGACCGATTCTTAGCTGCGGCTTAACCGGTTTTCGTTCCGCTTTTTTACACCCCCCGGCGGGTAACAGGAGAAGCACCGCTAATACCAAAGTCATAGCGAAACGCATCTTTGACACCGCTTTTCACCCCACTAATGCACCCCTTGAAATATCTTGCCCAAACCGCAAATCCTCCGTTCAACAAACTCGTATGCTTAACCTTAATAGTGTTAATGATCGTACCCGGTACATATGATGTACTGGTTTGAAGAATCAGAGGCTAGAGCGGTCGGTAAAGGGAGAATGCAAAAGGAGTTGGTAAGGTGCTCTCCTTTCTCCGGTTTCGCAGTCAACAGCGGCAGCCACGACAGCAAAGCCTATACGAAGAGTTCAACCAAGCACTTTCGCATCTGAGTGCAACGTGCCGCCACCTTGACTTCTGTGACCCCGAATATCTTGATAGTACAGTGTTCGCTATAGGTGCCGCGGAACGCAAGCTGGTAGCGGTTTTACAAGTAGCACGTAAGGAGGGAGTGAGGGCCTGGTAAGCCGGAGCCGAACTGCGGGGAGTGCTACATGCGGCAAGCCGCACCACGAAAAATGAAAATGGGGCGAATAGACCTGTAAGCTGGTTACTTAGAGTTCTGCAACATTTTTCTCCGGACACCCCTGAGGGCTTAAACGTTTTTTAAGGAAAAATAAACATCCCTGATTTTTTGGAAATCCTCCCAGACCGGGCGTTTCTTGCCCGGATCGCGCAGGAGCGCGGCCGGATGGTAGGTAGGCATCACCTGAGCGCCGAAAAGTGTGTCGAGCCACTGCCCGCGCATTTTCGTTATCCTCGCTTCCGAACTTACCAGGTATTGTAAAGCGGTGGAACCCAAGAGCACGATGATCCGGGGTTTGATAAGTTCAATCTGTCGCCTTAAATGAGGGAGGCAGGCTTCAGCTTCTTCCCTGAGGGGTACGCGATTGCCCGGTGGACGGCATTTAACGATGTTGGCGATATATACCTCTTCACGGGTGATGCCGCACGCGGCGAGAATGCGGTCCAAAAGCTGTCCGGCGGCGCCGACGAACGGCCTTCCCAAACGGTCTTCATCCGCTCCGGGTCCCTCCCCGATAAACATCAGGAGCGCAAAAGGATTCCCTTCACCGAAAACCACGTTTGTACGGTTGCTTGCCAAATTACACTTCCGGCAGCCGGCTATGCTCTTTTTTAACTCTTCAAGCGTTTGAGGTCCGGTGAGATCCTCAAAGGAAAGCTGCAGGTGTTCACCGGTTCCCTTGCCCATTCTAATCCTCTTCCCCCAAACAAATAATGCAAAGCATGCGCCAAAACAGCATTGCACGACACTAAAGGATATTTCTTTCAATATAGACGGGAAGCTTCTTTATACATCAGTGCTGGCTCAATCTACCTGGGCAATTGTTTAACTGAGTGCCGGGTAAAAAGGAAAAGCCCGCTTACCGGGCCTTTATTCCCATGTGTCCCTATTCCCGTTCAAGAATGATTTTATGGTCTACCAGAGCGAGTTCCTTAATCCTGGCCTTCATGATCTTACGGCGACCGTAAATGTCCTCCAACAGCAGTCCGTCTTCGAAGGGAACGACCTTATCGACCATTTCAAGTATTAACTCCTCTTTCTCTCCCTCACGGAGGTATGCGTTGGCTTCGCACATTATCTCTTCACCCCTTTAAACCCACCAGTCAGAAAAGCCACTTAAGTCTCTCGACCTCCGTGGCCGTTCTTCGAAGGGTTTGTTTACGTACTGAACAAATTATAAGAGCCGGTAACCCGCGCTGTCAACGAAGTTTTACTAATTGCGCGCGACCGCACTTCTCTGCCCTGTTTTGGTGCCAATACTGCGGCGCAGAAGGTCCCGGGCTGACGCAAGCTGCCGGTCCTCTTCCGATTCTTTAGGTTGCTGTACCTCAATATCGGGTTTGACTCCCTTCCCGTTGATATCATGCTTTTGGGGGGTCAGATAACGGGCAGTAGTGAGCTTCAGCCCGGCCCCGTTCTTTAAGGGGAAAATTGACTGAACCACACCCTTCCCGAACGTCCTCGTGCCTAAGATTTTACCGGCTTTTGTTTCTTTAACGGCAGCAGCAACAATCTCCGCCGCACTGGCACTGTTTTCATTCACCAGGACGACGAGCGGTACCGTCAACCGCCGGCCGTCCGCGCTGAAAACCTGATCACGGTCACGCCGGTAGTCGACGTAGACGACCGGCCCCTTCGGTACGAAGTAATCCGCCACCTTTACCGCTGCCTGCAGTTCCCCGCCGGGGTTGTCGCGAAGATCGAGGATCAATGCCTGCATCCCTTTTTCCCGGAGATCATCCAGTACCCGCTCCAACTCTTCCGGCGTTTTTTCAGTGAACTGGGTTACGGCAACGTATGCTATCTTATCGGGAAGCATCTTTCTTTCAACCGTGGGAACACTTATTTCCTCTCTTTTTAAGGTCAGCTCCAAGGGCTTGCTCCCGGCTCGCATAATCGTAAGTCTAACCTTGGTCCCCACCGGCCCGCGCATAAGGTTCAGCGCCGTTTCAAGATCAAGGCCCTGTGTGGGCCGGTCGTCGATCTTAACAATTACGTCTCCTCCTTTGATACCGGCCCGCGCCGCCGGAGTGCCCGGAAACGGTCGCAGGACAGTTAAGTGATTATTTCTGAGGCCTACCGCAATCCCCAGGCCCCCGAAAGAACCGCGGATCTGCTCCCGGAGGTGGTCGAAAGTCTGCGGTTCCAAGTACACCGTGTACGGGTCCCCCAGCGATCCTACGATCCCTTTGGCTGCTGCGTCGACAAGCCGGCTGGCACTTACTTCTTCGATGTAATTGGAACGGATTATTGATATGACCTGGACCAGATTGAAAGCCTCCTTATATCCTAAAACGCCAACAACCAGTCCAAGCGCAAGGCCCAAAAACAGCAACCCCGTACACCCAACAACCAGCCAGAACCGCCCCGTTTTAAGAATGCCCAATTTGTTCATCCCCCTGAAGGCGTAAAAAACTCGCCCTTTATTATACCATACCGGAGCGGCTCGATAAAAAGACCACCGGTTCAAATCAGGCGGCCGGTGGTCTCACGTGTTTCATTTTTGGTATCAAGTTTAAACAAACCCAAGCGGATCATGCGGGACGCCGTTCACCCGAACCTCAAAGTGCAGGTGCGGCCCGGTGGAAAAACCGGTAGAACCAACTGAAGCTATCCTCTGGCCGCGCTTGACTTCCTGCCCCTCCCTGACGCTATAACTCGAGAGGTGTGCATACAGGGTGGTTACACCGTTTCCGTGGTCCAGCATCACCACCTTGCCGTAACCCTGCATTGTACCGACAAAAATAACCGTTGCATCGTTTGCAGCCACAACCGCCGCCCCATAGGAAGCCGGTATATCTATCCCTGAATGAAACCGAACCTGACGCAAAATCGGGTGCACCCTGTTGCCAAACCCGGAAGAAATCACCCCGCAACTTGGTGCGGGCCACAGAAAAGCCCCTGTAGCTTGCTTTGAACGCCTGGCCCGTTGCAGGGCGATCTGGCGCAGGATTTCACGTTCTTTTGCTTCGAGAGCATCAAGTTCTGCCTGGAAACGTTCCAGGTTGCTTTGAGCCCGTGACAGGAGGTTTTCCTTTTCATCCTGGCGGGCGATAAGCGCCTGCTTAGCAGCTTCCTCCTTCGCCCGCAGGAAAGCCAGCTGGTTTCTGCGTGCCTCTACCTGCCGTCTATAATCCTCAACCGCATCCCGCCGGGCGGTCATCTCGTCAACCAGCGCCGTATCGTAAGAAACGATTTGCTGCAAAAACTCCATCCGGCAAATAAAGTCATTAAAATCGGTTGCCCCCATAAGGACGTCAAGGTAACCCACGCTCCCCTCCTCATAGATACCCCGGAGGCGCTGACGGAACAGCTCAACAGTCTCCCTTAAGCGTTCCTCAGCCTCTTTCAACTCGCGTTCAGCTTTCCCGAGTTCCGCTTCCGTCTTGCCGAGTTCGTTGGCCAAGGCTTCGACCTCCGCCGACTTTGATGCTATTGACCGGTCCAGCGCCGCTATTTGCTCGGCAAAACTCGCTACAGCGCGCTTCGTGTTCTGTACCTCGTGGCGCTTCTCGCTCATCTTACTCCTGGTCTCCCGGAGTTTTTCCTCCAGACTCTTGCTCCAGGCCGTCGACCACAGACCGCTGAATATGCTCGCAAGAATCGTCACAGCAACCAAGCCGCGCCAGAAGCGCAAGACCATCCCTCCCTTAAGAACGGCAAGACATCACCTAAGAGACCGTTGCAAAACTTCGCCTGGCTATTTCAGAAGTCAGAAGTCAGAAGTCAGAAGTCAGAAAATTTAAGGGGAATTTACATAGCGTGTTTCTCCGAAGATTCCGACCTCTGACATCCTGTATCTGACATCTGTTTTCGCCATGCTCGTTTTTCCCGGACTTCCCAGCACTCAGTTGAATACTTACCCGGCTAAGTTTTCAACCGGCATTCCGCAAAACAAGCATCCAGTCTATACGGGAAAGAATGCCCCTGAGTGTTGGGCCAAAGCTTGCTATCTATGAATAGATAGAGCGTGCTTCCGAGTCTTGCAACACTCACCTGCGCTAACCGGACCCTCATGGTTATCGTCCAATAATCCTGAGCCGACAGTACCTAATGTGAGAACGAAGTCGGATTTTGATTTTTCCTTCGTTAAAAAAGATATCGGCTATTTCTTGTTTTGGAATAGGAATCTGTTACGAAAATTCATTGAAAGACCTATCCGGTTGTTAACAGAAAAACACTCTAAACCGTCAAAAAACGGTGTACTGAAAGTGCACTCGCCAGTGCACCCAAAAGAACCCCGCACGCAAGCAGGGATCCAAAAACCATAAGCAGCACTCCGCTTCCGGCCACCGGCTGCAGGAAGATAAAGGCCGCTTCTTGAACCCTCTGAACCAGGGAAGAATACCCCCAGTAGAGAAAACCCGCTGCAAGCGCAGCGCCGCTGAAGCCGATGATTATCCCTTGGAGGATGAACGGACCGCGTACAAACCAGTTGGTTGCCCCTAACAACTTCATGATGCCGATTTCTTCTTCACGGTTCAGGATTGAGAAACGGATCGTGGTCATCGTAAGAAATACTGCGGCCAATCCGAATAAAACCACCAGCGCCACCGCCGCAATCCGCAGCCAGTCGGTGATCTTCAAAAGTTTCTCCACAACGTCCTCCCCGTAACGCACCTTCTCCACCCCTGGAAGAGCGGCCGCCTGCTCAGCAATAAAAGAGACCTCGGAAGCCTGCTTCGGTTTTACCCGGAAAGCGTCGGGCAACGGGTTATCGTCTTCAAGGCCCGTTAATAGCCGGCTCTTTTCCCCAAGATTTTTCTTCAGCTTCTCCAGCGCCTTTTCCTTTGGTACAAAGGTTACCTGGGCGACGGCTTCAATCCCCTCCAATTCCCGTCTGATTTTTCTAACAAGGTCGGGCGTAACCTCCTTGCTCAGGAAAACCGAAACCTCTATTTCTCTTTCCACCATGCGTGAGAAGTGAGCGGCATTGAGGGCCAGAAGGGTGACAAAACCCAAAAGGAAAAGGGAGACGAGAACCATCCCCGTTGCTGAAGCCGCCAGCCAGCCGTTGCGGAAAAGGGATACAAAAGCCTCCCGCCACCAGCGCCACAGCATTCTAAGTTCCATACCGGTAACTCCCCTGTGTCTCGGACTCAGCAAGGCAACCTTCTCTAAGGGTAACCACCCGTTTCTGAAGTACGTTCACTATATCCAAGGCATGAGTGGCCATCAAAACTGTGGTACCCTCCCGGTTTATCTCTAAAAGAAGCCGGATCAGCTCCCGTGCGTTTTCCGCATCAAGATTCCCCGTTGGTTCGTCAGCCATTAATAAGGACGGCCGGTTGACCAGGGCCCGGGCAAGAGACACCCGCTGCTGTTCCCCGCCGGAAAGCTGGTAAGGAAAACATCTAATTTTAGAAAGAAGCCCCACTTGTGACAGTACTTCCGGGACCCTTTTTTTAATCTCACGCCATGGTTTACCTGTAATCTCCATAGCCAGGGCCACATTCTCAAATACCGTCTTGCCGGGTAAGAGGCGATAATCCTGAAAAACCATGCCCACCTGCCGGCGAAAAAGGGCTACTTCCCTGCTCTTGAATCTTCCTATATTCTTACCGTTAAAGATTATCTGGCCACGGGTAGGAAACTCCTCCCGGGAGATAAGCCTGATCAGCGTCGTCTTCCCGGCTCCGCTGGGACCAACCACAAAAACAAACTCCCCCGGGTCAACGGTTAAAGTGACATCCACAAGTGCCTTAACCCCGTTTGGGTAGACCTTCGTTACATTGTAAAGGCGTACCAACCGGAATCACCTCTATGCCGCTTGTTAATGGTCTGTTCAGCGTGCCGCCGAAAGAAATTAGACATGTGCAGCGGCCCCCCTCCTGGCTTTAACCTTAACCTTGGGGGCAATTTCCAGTATCTCCATGTGGTAATCTAATCCTGAAAGAACGCCAACTTCTTTCTCCATTCGACATATGGCCGGTAATTCCTCTCAAAACGAAAAAAAAAGAAAGGCTAAACTTTTGGCTCTGCTGCCAGAAAAAACAAAAAGCAAGGTTTTCCTTGCTTAAAGCAGAAATTTCGGAACCGAGAACGTAAATATGCTATTATTTACGAGTTAACACGTGCTTAACGGCCGAAACGATGTGGGCAGGGGTAAGCCCGTATTTTTCAAGCAGTTCCGCCGGTTTACCGGACTCACCGAAAGTGTCCCTGATTCCGACCCGTTTCAGCGGTACCGGATGGTTTTCCCCCAAAACCTCCGCCACGGCGCTCCCCAGGCCGCCGATTATATTATGCTCTTCCGCTGTGACCACGGCGCCGGTCTCTTTAGCCGCTTGGACGACCGCATCCACATCGATCGGCTTTATGGTGTGAATATCAAGCACCCGTGCCTTTATCCCTTCCTGTTCCAGGACCTCTGCCGCATCAAGTGCCGCAGCAACCATTATTCCCGTCGCAATGATGGCGGCATCGCTCCCTTGTCTTAGCACCACCGCCTTGCCCGGGTGAAATACAAAATCCTCCCCGTGTAAAACCGGCACCGGCGCGCGGCCGAGCCTGACGTAAACCGGTCCCTCGATCGCCGCCGCCGCCTTAACGGCGCAGACCGTCTCTACAGCGTCCGCCGGAACAAACACCGTCATGTTGGGCAGTGCACGCATCAACGCGATATCCTCCACAGATTGGTGAGAACTCCCGTCTTCTCCGACCGTGATCCCGGCATGACTGGCGCATATTTTTACGTTCAGGCGGGTGTACGCGATGCTCTGGCGGATCTGGTCAAAGGCACGCCCGGCGGCAAAGACGGCGAATGTGGAACAGAACGGTACCTTTCCTGCCGCTGCCAGACCCGCGGCCGTACCTATCATATTCTGCTCCGCCACCCCGAAGTCAAAGAAGCGCTCCGGAAACTGTTTTTTGAATTCGATCGTTTTTGTCGACTTCGCTAAATCGGCATCAAGCACAACCACATTCGGGTTTTCCGCCCCCAGCGAAACCAGCGCCTTCCCGTAGGCCTCACGCGTAGCTATTTTATCCGGCATGTTAAACCCGCCTCCTGAGTTCTTCTAAGGCTTGTGATGCCTGCTCCGCCTTGGGAGCCGTCCCGTGCCAGTCCACCTGATTCTCCATAAAGGAAACACCTCTGCCTTTTATCGTCCGCGCTATTATCATTGTGGGCTTGCCCTTGGTCTCTTTTGCTTCTGCAACTGCGTCAAGGATTGCTCTAAAGTCATGCCCGTCGATCTCAATCACGTGCCACCCGAAAGCCAGCCACTTATCCGCCACCCGCCCGAGCGACATGACCTCCTCTACCGGCCCGTCGATCTGCAGGCCGTTATAATCAAGAAAGGCCGTCAGATTATCAAGCTTGTAATGAGCAGCTGCCATCGCAGCTTCCCATACCTGTCCCTCCTGCGTCTCTCCGTCACCGAGTAAAACATAAACGCGGTAACCCCTGCCGTCGAGCCGCGCCGCCAGGGCCATGCCGTTCGCCGCCGACAGCCCCTGTCCGAGCGAACCGGTAGACATCTCTACACCCGGCAGCTTTCGCATGTCCGGGTGCCCTTGCAACCGGCTGCCGAGCTTCCGGAGCGTCATAAGTTCCGTTGGCGGGAAGAATCCTCGCTCTGCCAGGGCAGCGTACAGAAGGGGAGCGGCATGCCCTTTGGAAAGAATAAAGCGGTCCCGGTCCGGATCACCCGGGCGTTTCGGGTCAATCCTCAGCACCGCAAAATAAAGGGCGGTCACGATATCGGTCGCCGAAAGCGAGCCCCCTGGGTGCCCGGAACCGGCCGCAGCCGTCATTAATATAATGTACCGCCGTATCTCTTGCGCCTTTGTTTCCAACTTTAACAGAAGTTCCCGCATTAACCTTAACCTCCGTTATAAGTGATCTTATCTTCGATACTCTTTAAACCCCTCACCCAACACCTCATGCACGTTGGCTAATATGACAAAAGCCCGGGGGTCCAACCGGTATACAACATCTTTCAGCCGTGTCACCTCGCTCCTGGAGACCACCGAGAGGACAAGCATCCGCGCCGTCCCGGTATACGCCCCCGTCCCCTGCCAGAGGGTTGCGCCCCGGTTTAGCTCGTTCAAAATCGCCCGCGCGATGGTGTGACTTTTATCGGAGATTATCAAAAAGGCTTTCGTATAGCCCAGACCCTCCTGCACCACATCCACCACCCAGGCGGAGACAAAGATGGTTATGAGCGCGTACATCGCCAACTCGGGGGACCGGAAGGCGAACCCGGCGGCGAGCACAACCGCCCCGTCCACCAGAAAAAGCAACTGTCCGACGTTTATCCCCATGTAACTCCGCAATATAGTCGCAGCCAGGTCCGTGCCGCCCGTGGTCCCTTTCGCCCGAAAAACAAGGCCAAGGCCCAGCCCCACGAGAACGCCGCCATAGAGGCTTGCGAGCAGCGTATCGGTGGTCGGGACAGGTAAAAAATGTGCCAGTACGTCAACCGTGCCCGAAAGAAGCACCGTGCCTATAAGTGACCGTATGCCGAAGCCAAGACCGAGGCGGAGGAATCCCCAGAGGAAGAGCGGAACGTTAAGGGTAAGCATACCGGCGCCGACCGGAATGGAAAAGAGATGAAACAAGATGGTGGCTACACCGCTTACACCGCCGGCCGCAATCTTATTCGGTACCAGGAAAAGGTCAAGCCCCAGGGCTATTAAAATCACCCCGAGAAATAAAAGCGCGGAATCTTTCAGCGCCCTGGCAAACATGCACACCCCCGGCTTAGCATACCACAAAGAGCAAAACGTTATATCTATTCGAGCCAGACCGGGGAAATCCTGCTTCAGTCGCCTAAATTTGGCGGGCCTAAATTAGAACGTTAATAATCAACGTTAATAATCATTAAAAACCAATGAAAACTACCTCAACACATAAGGCTTTATCGGTAATAACCGGCTTGGGCTGCGCTCTTTTTAGGCCCGTGCCAGCATTTTGAACACCGTCTCTACTATCGGTAACCCATAATACGGCAAGAGACTACCCCAAAAACCTGTATTTCACCCAGTGTGGCCGTAAACTGTTAGTTATTTTCCATTTTTATTATGGCCGCCTCAATAACTCCTCCGGTGGGGCTTGCTTTTGGGTTTGCCGTTTAGTATACTCTTAGTAAGAATATCTTACAAAAGGGGAAAATTTCATGGGTTACGAGATCATGCGGGTAACAGCAAAGGGCCAATTAACAATCCCTGTAACGATCAGAAAAAAGTTAAATATTCGCGAGGGCGATTACCTGCAAGTGTATCTGGAGAAAGATGAAATCCGTTTAAAAAAAATTGAGCCGATCCGTCCTTTGGGTCCGGAAGACCCTATTTGGCGGCTGGTAGGAACAGGAGAAAGCGGCCAAAAGGATATTTCTGTAAACCATGACCGCTATCTGGCTGAAGGAGAAATTAACCGGTGGAAAAAATAATGGTCGATACAAGTGCCATTTATGCCCTTCTGGACAAATCGGACAACCTGCACCGGCGATCCTTTGCTCTTTTTCAGGAGCTAAGTACCAAACCGGCAACGGTGGTCATCACAAATTTTATTATAGCCGAGTGCCACACGCTGCTGGCCGGCAGATTAAGCCCGGAAATAGCCCGCAGTTGGTTAAAAGGGCTGTGCTGGCCGGTGGAGCGGGTAACGGAAGAGGACGAGCAGAGGGCTAAAGAGATAATCTTTACATACATTGATAAATCCTTTTCCTATACAGATGCAACTACATTTGCCATTATGGAGCGCCTGGGCATAAATAAAGCGCTGGCTTTTGATCAGCATTTTTCCCACTATGGTTTTATTCTTTACGGAACCGGAAATCAGCTTTAAAGGTGGGGTTATCCACCACCTTGGCCTTTAAATTACTGACGTTGTCGTCCTAATGCTCCCAGTTGTTCTTGGCATCCCAGTCCCCGTCAAAGTCCACGATGCTCAGATAATCGGCCTCGTAATTTGAGTTACCCGTATCCCGGTGTGGATGGGAGCCCAGCGGTAGGCCAGGTCCAGATCGCCGTTGGAGGCCATGGCTGCGGCCGGCTGGTGGATGAATCCCAAAAACTGGACAGACCAAACCAGGCTGCCCTTCCTCGCATCGAAGGGGCGAAGAAGAGTAAGATTTTAGATACCAGATTTCCTTCCGCCAAGCGGTTTAGGCGTGGAGGGTATCAAGCTGGTGGCAGCCCTGGATTTATCATTTATAGAGCCAGGCCTGGTATTGGCGACCATCTGGTTATGGAGGCGCCGTCCCTGGGTGCTATTAGCGATCTTTAACGTCAAGGGGGCTATCTATACGCTGGTACTAACCGCGGGTTCGTTATCCCAGGCCAGGGCTGGCCTGGCGGGAGCAATGGATCTGGTACCGCTATGGATTTTTCGCGGGCTGGACAGCTTGGTCCTCCTTAGTACTCTTGCTAAGGAATAGCAGTCCGACCTAAACCCTCCCGGGGATGCTTATCTCCCTTGGCCACCCACCGCGATAAACAGAGCCGTGACTAAATAGTGTTGTTTTTTTTAGGTATAGCGTCTTACAATATAGGTAAGAAGGGAGGCTTTTTACTATGGAAATTGTACGGTTATCTTCTAAAGGACAACTGGTACTTCCCAAAAATATAAGGGAACGTCTGGCCCTAAAACGAGGGTTGGAGTTAAAAGTAGAATTAATGGAAGGTAAGATCATCCTGGAACCTGTCTACCAGGAAACCAGAACTGATTGGCGTCGTTGGCGGGGTTCTTTAAGGGGGAAAAGGGTATTAGAGGAACATCTGGAAGAACATAGGCAAGAGGTAGCCTGCGATGATGATCAAAATATTTGATGCCTTTGCCGTACTCTGCTGGATGCAAGAAGAACCTGGTTCATCCTATGTTAATCATTTGATGGATGAAGCCGAAAAGGGAACAATTAAGATTTATATATCGGCTATTAATATTGGCGAGATTTTTTACCGCCTTCTTAAAAGCGGTAAGAATAAAGATGCCGCCTCATTTTTATCAGACGTCAAAAGAAAGGTATTTCCCTGGCAGGTAGTAGCCGCAACTAATACGCGTGTTTGGGAAGCAGCAAAATTAAAGGGTGAGTACAGGATCTCTTATGCTGATGCCTTTGCTATGGCATTGGCCAAGGAGACAGGGGGAGAAATTGTTACGCGGGATCCGGAAATAATTGCAGCTTGTAGTGGTGGACGTTTTTTACTGGATCAGATACCTTTAGAACGGCCGCCTGATATAAATACACGTAAATAGATACCCATGCCGTCAGGTGATACCGGTAAGGAACGAAAATGAAAATGGATTTTGTTGCCATAATAGCGGTTCTCGCACTACCACTCGGGATGGAATTGACATGGAGGCATGGAACCGGAAAGGCCGGCTGTTGTATTGTATGGGAGTTTGTGATGCTTTTTAAAATATACTTGCATGTTGCAATAGTTGCATGATACAATACAATTGGGTGAATGAAAGTGGAATTAAATGCGGAATTGGAATCGGGAGCCGCCCGGTTGCAGCATCTGTTGGTGGAATTGAGCCGGGCGACGCAACTGCTGGAAAAAAGCGAAGTGGGCTGCTGCGGGATCACTTTATCCCAGTGCCATCTTTTGCTGGAAGTTTCCCGCCGGGAAGGGGATGGGGAGACCTCGCAAAGCGACCTGGCCGCGGTGCTGGGGCTGGATTTAAGCACGGTCAGCCGGGTGGTAGACGGCTTGGTCCGGCAAGACCTTCTGAAAAGGGAGGTCAACAGTCTGGACCGGCGACGGTCAATCCTGACTTTGACGGACAGCGGGGAAGAACTGGTCAAAAGCATTAACCGGAACATGAGGTCATATACGCAGGAAGTATTGAAGCAGCTCCCGCCGGAAAAACGGCAGGCAGTCCTGGAAAGTCTGGGTTTGTTGGTGGAGGCCATGCAAAAAATAGGAGGTTGCTGCGATGCAAGACAAGTCTGATTCCTTGAAAAAAGCTGTGCGGGAAAAGTACTCCGGGCTGGCCCGGTTGGTCCGGGAACAGGGAAAGGGGAGTTGCTGTTCCCCCGCTGGAACTGCCGCCGGGTTTTGTTGTGCGGAAAGTTATAGTGCCGGGGAAGTAACGGGACTGCCGCCGGAATTGCTGGCGGCTTCCCTGGGCTGCGGCAACCCCACTGCCCTGGCGGATCTAAAGCCGGGGCAGGTGGTTTTGGATCTGGGCAGCGGCGCCGGGCTGGATGTTTTGCTGGCCGCCCGCCGGGTGGGGCCGGCAGGAAAGGTCTACGGCCTGGACATGACTGACGAGATGCTGGCTTTGGCCCGGGAAAACCAGAAGAAAAGCGGGATCACCAACGTCGAATTCATCAAGGGCGACATGGAAAACATCCCGCTGCCGGACAACCACCTGGACGTGGTGATTTCCAACTGTGTAATCAACCTGGCCGCCGATAAGGCTAAAGTAATCCGGGAAGCCTTCCGGGTGCTCAAACCCGGCGGCCTACTGGCCGTTTCCGATATGGTCTGGCAACGCGAGGTACCTGCCTGGCTGCGGCAAAGCGCCGAGCTGTGGGCAGCCTGCGTGGCCGGGGCCATGACCGCTGAAGAATACCGGCACCTGCTATCGGAGGCGGGTTTTGCCGAAATCGGCTTGGAGGTTACCCGTGTTTTCAGCCAATCAGACCTGCCGAAAGGGTTTTGGGCGGAGGAAATAGAGAGGGAGTTGCTCCCTTACGCCGGTTCCCTGGTGAGCACCTTCGTCAGGGCTCAAAAACCCTTGTCTGAAGGAGAAGACGGCACGTGTTAAGGAAGGCGGAGACGGCCCGGGTGAGTGATCTGGTTTTCGATAGCGCCCGCCCGGACGACCGGGAGGCCGTCTTTTATCTGCTGGCGGGAACCGGCCTGACCACGGCCGGCATAGCCGTAGATCTGGCCCACTTTTTCGTGGTCAGGATCCTTTCGGAGGTGGCCGGCGTGGTGGGGCTGGAGTACTACGGCGAATACGCCTTGCTGCGTTCCCTGGCGGTGGCGCCGGCACACCGGGGGAAATCACGGTTAGCCCGGCAAAGGCTGTTATCCGTCAGGAGGATAGGGCACCGCTGGAAGAGTGCTGCAAAACTTGATTAACCACCCTTGTTGCCTCTAAACAGGTCACCCACTGCAATGTTTACCGGGTTTCCCTGCTATCTTTCAGGATAAGATGGAAGTACACCAGTGTTTGCTCGTTGTTTTGCTTCCGCCTGCAAAAAGGCGCGAATGAAACAGTCGATCTCTCCGTCAAGCACCGCCTGGACGTTTCCCTGCTCGACTCCGGTCCGGTGGTCCTTCACAAGGCTGTACGGGTTTAAAATGTAAGACCGGATCTGGCTGCCCCAGGCAATTTCCCGTTGTTCCCCGCGCAGCGCCGCCAGTTCCGCTTCTTGCTCTTTCAATTTAAGGTCCAGCAGCTTTGCCTGCAAAATCTCCATAGCGGATGCCTTGTTCGCCGCCTGGGACCGCTCGCTCTGGCACGTAACCGTTATCCCCGTGGGCAAGTGTGTTATCCGTACTGCGGATTCGGTTTTATTGACATGTTGGCCGCCTGCGCCGCTGGCCCTGAAAGTGTCGATCCGGATTTCCTCCGGTGAGATTTCCACCTCGGTGCCCCCGCTTACAACTGGCAGCACGTCAACCGAAGCAAATGAGGTATGCCGCCGGCCGCTGGCGTCAAAGGGGGAGATACGCACAAGGCGGTGGACGCCCCGCTCAGCCCGCAGGTATCCGTACGCGTTCGGCCCGATTACTTCAAAGGTTACGCTCTTCAAACCCGCCTCATCCCCGGGAAGCAGGTCGAGGTTCTTCACCTGGTAGCCGCGCTCCTCCGCCCAGCGCGTGTACATTCTGAGCAGCATTGCCACCCAGTCCTGGGCATCCGTCCCTCCGGCGCCGGCGTGAAGCGCCACAATGGCGTTACCCGGGTCATAAGGGCCGGATAGAAGCACGGCCATTTCCATCTCGGCAACGTCTTCCGCGAGGTGTTTCAGGTCCGATGCAAGTTCGGCAAGCAGTCCGTCGTCATTCTCTTCCTCCGCCAGGTCGAGTAAAATGGCAATTTCCTCGCATTCGTTCCGGAGCCGCTTATACTCGGATACCAAGTCGCACAGAGCCGCAAGCTGCTGCGATACCGATTGAGCCCGGGCTTGGTTATCCCAGAAACCGGGCGCGGCCATCTGCCTCTCCAATTCAACGATTTTGCTTTCTTTGCCGGCTAAGTCAAAGAGAAGCCCCGAGGTTTGTCAAACTTTCCGCCAAAACCTCGAGATTCCGCCTGAATTCCGCGTACATCTTTAAGCCCCTCCTTCAACCTTAGAGGATTCGTTACAACATTCCCAACACAACCGCCATGACACCCGCAGCTTACCGGCAGAGAGTTAAAACAGTTTTGTTGCAGTTGCACCGTTCCTGTACTTGCTCTTGACTTCGAACTCGAATGTTAAACTATTTTCAGGCAGGGGGACAGATAACTTTTCCTACGGAAAAAGCGACTGTCCCCAAAGCAGCCAGTAACCTTACCCGGCTGACACCTGGCGCCCGCAACACCTTTTATACTTCTTGCCGCTGCCGCAAGGACACGGGTCGTTACGCCCCACTTTTTGTTCACGCCGCACCGTCCGGCCGGCACCCTCTTCGGCCCCCCGGTTTTCCACCGCCTGCCGCCGCTCTGGTGCAACTGCCACACGTGCCCGGAACAGGTACCGGATAACGTCTTCCTGAATAGAAGCCACCATGTTCTGAAACATCTCATAACTCTCGAACTTATACTCAACGAGCGGGTCACGCTGGCCGTATGCCCTCAGCCCGATCCCCTCCCGCAACTGGTCCATCGCATCCAAATGGTCCATCCATTTTTCGTCAACCAGCCGCAACAGGATCAACCGCTCGAGTTCACGCATTGTCTGCGGGCCGAGTTCCTTCTCGCGCGCCTCATAGAAGCGCTGTGCCCGCTCGGTCAGGAATTCCTTCAGCATATCCCGCCTTTTGCCAACAAGTTCCTGGACCTCTATCCCGTCAGGTAACAAAACCTGTGCGGCATAATCGGCCAAACCGCCAAGGTCCCACTCCTCCTGGTGGACCCCATCAGGACAATACGTCGCAACCGCGCGGGAAACGACCTCCTCTATCATGCCGGTGATGATATCGCTGAGGTTCTCGCCCGTCAGCACCCGCCTCCGCTGGCCGTAAATGACCTCCCGCTGCTGGTTCATCACGTCGTCGTATTCAAGAACGTGTTTGCGGATAGAGAAATTGCGGTTTTCAACGCGTTTTTGGGCAGTCTCGAGCGAACGGGTTACGATCTTGTGCTCGATGGGGACGTCATCCTCCAGGCCGAGCCTGGTTGCAAGGTTCGCTATCGTCTCACCACCGAAAAGGCGCAACAGGTCGTCCTCGAGCGATGAAAAGAACTGCGTAGAACCCGGGTCTCCCTGGCGACCGCAACGCCCGCGGAGCTGGTTGTCAATCCGGCGGCTCTCGTGCCGCTCGGTTCCGATGATATGGAGGCCGCCGAGAGCGACCACCTTCTCCCGTTCGGCCTCGGTGATTTTGGCCATCCGGGCCAGGACGTCCTTAAAAACCCGGCGTGCCTCGGCTACCTCAGGACTCGAAGGTTCGCCGTATTCCGTGGCCTCGGCAATAACCGCCGCGGGGTAACCCTGGCGCCGCATTTCCTCTTTTGCCAAAAAGACCGGGTTACCGCCCAAAAGGATATCGGTGCCGCGTCCCGCCATGTTGGTGGCAATCGTCACCGCGCCGAGGCGACCCGCCTGTGCCACAATTTCAGCCTCTCTTTCGTGGTGTTTGGCATTCAGGACGTTGTGCGGGATGCCCCGTTTCTTCAACATATCACTGATAATCTCCGACTTTTCAATGGAAATGGTACCTACCAGCACCGGCTGCCCGGTTTTATGCCGGCGCGCTATTTCCTCGACCACAGCATTAAACTTAGCACGTTCTGTTTTAAAAACGGCGTCCGGAAGATCCTCCCGGATCATCGGCTTGTGCGTCGGGATAACCACCACATCGATGCCGTAAATTTTCCGGAACTCTTCTTCTTCCGTTGCAGCCGTACCGGTCATACCGGCAAGCTTTTCATACATCCGGAAGTAATTCTGGAAGGTGATGGTTGCCAAAGTCTGTGATTCCCGCTCGATTTTTACCCCCTCTTTTGCCTCGATCGCCTGGTGCAACCCGTCGCTGTACCGCCGGCCGAACATCAGCCTGCCCGTAAACTCATCGACAATAATCACTTGCCCGTCCTTAACAACATAATCCCTGTCCCGCTTCATCAAGGCATATGCCTTAAGCGCCTGGCGGAGATGGTGCATCAGCTCGATGTTCTTCTCATCCGAGAGGTTTTGGACCTTCAAAAACTTCTCAACCTTTGCTACACCGGTCTCGGTAACGGCGACCGTGTGTGCCTTTTCGTCCACCGTATAGTCTTCACCGGCCCTCAAACGCGGCACCAGCCGGGCAAAGGTGTAGTAAAGGTTGGTCGCCTTATTTGAAGGACCCGATATGATAAGCGGAGTCCGCGCTTCGTCGATGAGAATGGAGTCCACCTCGTCGACAATTGCGTAATGCAGCTCCCGCTGGACGACTTCTTCCGGCCCGAGCGCCATATTGTCCCGGAGATAGTCAAACCCGAATTCGTTGTTTGTCCCGTAAGTGATGTCCGCCTGATAAACGCTCTTACGGGTGCTCCAATCCAAGCCGTGAACAAGCACGCCAACGCTCAGCCCCAGGAAACGGTAAATTTGGCCCATCCACTCCGCGTCCCGGCGGGCAAGGTAGTCGTTTACAGTAACGATATGCACACCTTTGCCTCGCAGGGCGTTCAAGTACGCCGGCAGCGTAGCCACCAGGGTTTTTCCTTCACCGGTCCGCATCTCAGCGATCCGGCCCTGGTGCAACACAATCCCGCCCATTAACTGAACGTCGAAATGACGCATCCCCAAGACGCGTTTCGCAGTCTCCCGAACCACTGCAAACGCTTCGGGCAACAAGTCATCCAGAGATTCGCCCCGCCCGAGTCGTTCCTTGAACTCCAGCGTCTTGGCGGCCAACGCTGAATCGGGAAGCGCCTCAACAGAGGGCTCCAGTTCGTTGATTGCCGAGACGCTGTGTTTCAGGCGCTTAACTTCTTTTGCATTGTCGTCCAAAAGGTTCGTCAGTAACTTAAGCAAGGGTTATTCCCCCTCCGCATAAAACAAGGAACCTCTTGCGGTTCCTTGATCAACAATCACTAAAACATTCGCTTCCATGTTCTATTATTATAGCACTTTAACCCTTCTCGTTCAACCGGTCAGTACGCTGAGGCGGCGGTTTATGGCGTCGAGCGTTGCCTTCACAATCGCTTCGGGTTCCTCCTCATCAATCACCGCCGTCCCGGTCAAGAACTCCTCGCCCAGAGGCGAAAGGAGCGAAACACCGACCAGGATCACCTGTTTCCCAGCCAACGTAACCACTGCAAGGTCCTCCAAGATGAAGGTGTAGCCGCTCTGAGACTGGCTTTCGAGAGCAGCAAGCATAGCCTGTGCCACCAACCGCCGCCGGTTACGGGCCGAGGCCGGACCTATCGCTACGCCGCTTAGGACCGATCCCTTGCTGGCGATTTCCACCCGGACCTCTATCTGGTTGCCTTTAGTGCTTACGTTGAGGCCGATAAAGCGGGGACGCTGCTCGGCTGGCATCAGACCGTTGCTTTCCGGCGGTTCCTGAAGATGATTTACGGTTACTATCTCCGGATTAATGTCGACCGCGAAATACTTCTTCAGGACCGCTACAACATCCCCTGCAACATCTGCCGAACTCCGCTCAGCACCCGCCAGAACCTGGATCGCATCCACGGTGCCGTCCGTGCCCGTGATGACGCGGGCAGAAACTACATCCGGGATATTACGCAGCATTTCCTCGCACAAGGTTACCTGCCCAGCCTCTAAAGTAGTCATCCTTCTCCCCCTGTCAAACCAAGACTCTTACGCCAGATCCGGCTCGATGAGCCCGTAGTTACCGTCTTTCCGGCGGTAAACAACGCTCACTGCATCCGTTTCCGCGTTAGTAAAGACGAAAAAGTTGTGGCCCAGAAGGTTCATCTGCATGATAGCCTCTTCAATATTTATCGGCTTCATCGCGAAACGCTTTACTCTTACCAGCTTATACTCTCCAGCCTGCTGTTCCTCTGCACCCTCGGCCGGCAACTCATTACCGGGTACGGCGCTTAGGCGCACCCGCCGATTGAAACGGCTCTTATACTTCTCGATCTGCTTTTCCAGCTTCTCTACCACCATATCAACCGCGGCGTACATGTCGTGGGTGGCCTCCTCACCCCGGAGAATCATCCCGTTAACCGGTATCGTCACCTCCACCCGGTGGTTCTCCTTTTCAACCGAAAGAAGTACCTGAACCTCACCGAAGTTGTTAAAGAACCTGCTCAACTTAGCCACTCTTTTCTCCACGTAGCTCCTCAACGCGTCGGTAACTTTAATATTCTTGCCCCTGACGGATATCTGCACGCCATCAACTCCTTTGTTAAACAAGGGCTCTCTGGTATATTATTTCCTCCTGACAGGCTGAATTCCTTCCATAATAATCTTAAAAGGTTAACAGTATAGAATGCATAATACGCACCTCAGTAAAAGAAAGACCCCGGCTCGACGGCCGAGGCCCCTGATTTGCAACTTGCCTACATCTTTATTACATTAGCCGCCTGCGGCCCCCGCGGACCGTCAACTATTTCGAATTCAACCTCCTCACCTTCCTGGAGCGATTTAAAACCCCGCTCCTGAATGGCGGAGTAATGCACAAAAACATCGCCCCCACCATCCATCCTTTCAATAAACCCGTAACCCTTTTCCCTGCTGAACCACTTGACTCGACCTTGCATTTAAAGCATTCCTCCTGAAAATTACTTGCGCGGGTTGCCGCGTAGCCGTATCGTAACACACCGTGTTCTCCCTGTCAAGTTTTGTGAAGTTCCTGTGTTCTTGCTGTTAAGAACCGGAAACCCGTTAATATTAACGACGGCTCTGCGGGACAACAGGAAACCGGACTTCGGTTATAACCTCATCGACCGGCACCTCCGGAAAATCGGCCGGGTACACCTCTTCTGCCGGCCCGGCAAGGCGGTAACCCCTGTTATAAACCACCTGAAACAGAGCCGGCAAAAGCAGTCCGGCGGTAGTGTAACCGCCGCGACTCACAGTGAAAACCACCTCCCGTTCCGTCAACTGTTTTATACGGGGTCCACCCTCTTCCTTAGCGCCGGCCGACCCCCCCGCAACAGGGAGCTGTATTTCCCACTCACCCGCAGCTGCCGCCGGCAACCCTGCCGGGTTGGTCCAGTAGACCAGAACCGGGGGCCCCGTTACTTCTAAGCCGCTTTTGATCGCCCACGACTCGACTATCCGGAAAGCATCGGCCACGCCACCGTAATCCCCGGTCCGTACCAAGTATGCAACAGAGACAGACGGTAAAGTTTTGACCCCAGTTTCAGGAAACACGCCCTGACCAACCCCTTTTCCTTCGAAGACTAATTGCCGCCTCACAGTTATGTTAAGCTGCCTGCTTCTTTATAAGGTTTTCACCTCCTGCTTCGCCTTTCCTCCCGGACTCGCGCCGTTAGACAGAGTCTGTGTCGAGAACGTGCTGGCAGCAACTGTATGCCTGCCGAAAGGCTACATTTTAAAGGATTTTACCGGCATGCCGTATAATACTCTTTGAAGGGTGTTGCAAGACGAAAAAACCATTCGTCAAGGCAACAGAATCTCCGAGACCATCTGTGGACGTGGAAATGGGTGCCGGGGCCGATTCGCCGGGCGAAGTCTTCCGGAGGGTGTCTCAGCGAAAACCAGGGGGTTGAGACATGGCTCCCCTGCAGTACTCTGCCCGGCCAGGGTTTTATTGATCTCGTTATGCTGCAGGACCCGACCTTCAAGCCAGCTTTCGCCGAAAGAGTCCACCGTCACCCGGCCGCCGTCGTCCAGGAGGATGACCCTTACCCCCATCTGGTTGCCGAAGTTGCGGGCAAAGTAGTAGCTGTTGATCTCCGTGCGGGACACCGGAATAGGAATCCCCACTGAGGAATTGCTACATCTTCGAACGTTTTCACCGGGTTGACAGGGCACGCTCAAGGGAAACCGGGGGAACGGGACTGGGGCTTTCCATTGTCCAGCGCGCGGTACGACGTATGGGCGGAGAGATAGCCGTGGAGAGCGTTCCCGGTAAGGGCTCCACGTTTAAAATTGCGTTGCCGGGTGTTAATCCGTAGGGTGCTTAAATATTGTAATATTACTGTAACAATATTTTATTTCGCTGTAATATTAGCCGCTTATAATAATACTCGGCTACAGCCAAAAACAAAATTTGGAGGGAGGTGCGGAATATGGTTCAAAAAACTCCGAAACGGTGGCTTCTCTGGTTCTGCGGTGTGGTTCTGGTGGCAGCTCTGGCGGCAGGAGCTTACTACGAGCTCTATAAGGCTCCCGATTTAAAACCGAACCTTGAAAGCCCGAAACCCAATTTGGAAGGGCCCAAGCCGGATATCAGCTCCCAACCGGCGGAGATAAAGGTCAAGGTGACGCTCTACTTCAGCGATAAGCAGGCGATGTACCTTGTACCTGAAGAGCGGGAAGTGATCAAAGGAAACCAGTCGCTCGAAGAGGTAATTCTCAACGAGCTGATCAAGGGCCCGCGGAACCCGAAGCTGGTAAAGACCATTCCAGACGGTACAAAGCTGCTTTCGGTACGGGTCGTGGACGGCGTCGCCTACGTTAACTTCTCCAAGGAGTTTCAGACCAAACACTGGGGCGGCTCAGCAGGTGAGACCTTCACCCTTTACTCGGTCATCAATTCACTGGCTAAGTTAGAAGGCATCCAAAAGGTGCAGTTCCTGCTGGAAGGAGAAAAGATGGACACGCTTGCCGGCCACTTCGAAACCACCGAGCCCATGGGACCACAATGGAACCTTGTGCAGTCTTAACATACAATTCCGGGAGAGTGTTGCAAAACCCTAATTCCTTAAAGCAACCAGGCAAACAGGTATGCCGGGTGCGGCCTGACCCCCTTAAAAAAAAGCCGCATCCGGCTTTTTTCGAGGAGTCGTTGACGACGATAAAGTCGCGCCACTATTTCGGACGTCAGAAGTCAGAGGTCGGACGCCGGAAAAACCGGAAGAAAGTCGCACAGTGAATTCCAACAAATGAAAACCTGACGACTGACGTCTGATGAC
This sequence comes from Bacillota bacterium, assembly GCA_040756575.1. Taxonomy (GTDB): domain Bacteria; phylum Bacillota; class Desulfotomaculia; order Desulfotomaculales; family Ammonificaceae; genus DTYU01. The sequence goes on from JBFLYP010000001.1 coordinate 149,297, forward strand.
CGACGACTGTTTGGCGCAGGAATCTGGCGCGAGCCGGTCTACCCAAGGCCGCTGCAGAAACTTAGCATTTCCGAGGAGTGCTACATGCGGCAAGCCGCACAGCGAAGAATAAAAACGGGGCAAATAGACATGTGAGCCGGTTACTTAGAGGGAAAGCGCAGCCGGACGGGCCTGACTGGGAAGTGAGAAGTGAGAAGTGAGAAGTGAGAGTTATGAAGAAATTCGCGCAGCGAATTTCTCCCTTAGGAATCTCACCTCTAACCTCCCACATCCCACCTCTCAAATGGCGGCGACCCTGACGCAGTAACGCGAAGCTCACCGCCGCGCCCCACGGAAGAAGAACGCATTCTCGGAGGAGTGAATGAGTCGCGCGGCAACCGGATAAAACCCGGCCTATTCAGACTTATCCCGGGGGCGGTGGAGCGGGAAAAGGATGACCTCCCTTATCGATGAGACATTTGCAAAAAGCATCACCAGCCGGTCGATACCGATGCCCAGTCCACCCGCAGGCGGCATACCGTACTCGAGCGCAAGCACGTAATCCTCGTCGAACATATGCGCTTCCTCGTCTCCGGCCTGCCGCTTATCCAACTGCTGCAAAAACCGCTCCCGCTGGTCCAAGGGATCGTTTAGTTCCGAGAAGGCGTTGGCGATCTCCCTGCCGGCGATGAAGAGCTCAAACCGGTAAGTCAGCCGCGGGTCGTCTGCTTTACGCTTTGCGAGCGGCGAAATATCAACCGGGTAGTCCAGTACGAACGTCGGCTGAATAAGTTCCGGTTCTACAAGCTCTTCAAAAACCGTATTGATTGTTTCTCCCCAAAGAGCGTTCTCCTCAATTTCAAATCCCATGCCGCGTGCCGCCGCCCTTGCCTCCCGCGCATCCAGTTGACCGAAATCAATACCCGTCTTCTGGTGCACCATCGCAAGGTATGAAACCCGCGGCCAGGGCCTCCGGAAAACGATTCGCTCTTCCCCGTAGCTTATCTCTGTTACCCCGAGCACCTCTTCGGCCGCGTTAACGATAAGGTCTTCGGTCAGCGCCATCATGTCGGTATAATCGGCATAAGCCTGATAAAGCTCAAGCATCGTGAACTCGGGGTTATGCCTTGTAGAAATGCCCTCGTTACGGAAATTTCTGTTTATCTCGTATACCTTTTCGAAACCGCCCACAAGAAGCCGCTTTAGATAAAGTTCCGGCGCGATCCGCAGGTAGAGCTTAAGGTCGAGGGCGTTATGGTAAGTGACAAACGGCCGGGCGGCCGCCCCGCCGGCGATCGGCTGCATCATCGGTGTTTCCACCTCAAGAAAACCGCGGGCCTCAAGAAAACGCCGGATTGCCCGGATAACTTTGGTCCGGAGAATAAATGTTCGCTTTACCTCGGGATTAACAATAAGGTCGAGGTAGCGCTGCCGGGATCGCAGTTCCGTGTCTTTAAGACCGTGCCACTTCTCGGGAAGGGGACGCAAAGACTTGGCGAGCAAGGTAAAGGCTTCTACACCCACGGTGGTTTCGCCGGTCTTTGTCCGGAAGACCACACCCTGTACACCGAGGATATCACCGATATCGATCTTTTTAAAAACCTGGTAGAGTTCGGGTCCCACCTCATCCTGGCAGATGTGGATCTGGATTCGGCCAGAAAAATCTAAAAGATCGCCGAAGGCGGCTTTGCCGTGTCCGCGCTTGGCCATCAACCTCCCGGCGATACTCACTCTTTTCCCTTCCAGATGATCGAAACCTTCATGGATCTCAGCGGCGGTATGTGTTCGCGGATAACGCCCGCCGTAAGGCTCAACCCCGCTTTCCCGTATCTCCCGGAGTTTTTCGCGGCGCACAAGAAGCAGTTCGTCCAATTCCCCTTCGGATTCTCTCATACGGTAAACCTCAGTGCCCTTTCAGTTATGGTCTGGTGATATCGAGGATCATTAACCTTAGCTTTCCATCGGGAATTTCTACGTCAACCACCGCCCCTTTCGGCTGTCCCAAAAGGGCCTTGCCTACCGGTGATTCGTTTGAGATCTTCATTGCCCCCGGGTCGGCCTCCGCCGATCCCACGATGGTGTACCGGTGCTCCGTCCCGTCAGTAAGATCCTTCAGTAGCACTGTTGAACCAACGCCGACCACATCGGTTTCAATATCCGCCGAATCAATTATGCGGGCGTGGCGAAGCATTTTCTCGAGCGTCAGGATCTGTCCCTCAACGAAAGCCTGCTCGTTCTTGGCGTCTTCGAATTCGGAGTTTTCCGTTATATCGCCGAATTCGATCGCCTGTTTTATCCGCTCCGCTACTTCACGGCGACGAACGGATTTCAGGGTTTCGAGCTCCCCTTCAAGCCTTCGTAACCCTTCCGTTGTGAGGATAACCTCTTTTTCCTTCATTAAACAAACCTCTCCTTACCGGGCATAGAATTGGACCCACATATAAGACCTTAACATAATAAATCCAATATGCGCTAATTTCTCTATTATTCAAGAAATCGCAGTCTATTTAAAAACACTTTAGCACTGCGGTTCACCCAAAAACAGCGCAGTGCTTTCCCAAAAAACTTTGGCTACAATTATAAAAAGCCGCTCCGCCTATGTCAAGCACAAGTCCCGTGCTCACCCAATTACGACCTCATTTCCTGAATTGCTGCCGCCCTGCTTTCCCCCGCGCTGCTTCCTTAATCCGTTCGATTTCATCCAAACCGATTGCCTTTTCAAAGCTCCGGAAGCCGGCTAATTTAAAGCCGTGTTTCTTTGCCAGTGCCGCTATCTCTTCAACCTTTTCCACGGTGAGATCCCTACCCAACGTGAAGCTCTCATACCGGCGATCAAGTGCCAGTATCATCGTCTCCGCCATACACGCATAAGCGGTCTTGGGGGGAAAGCCAAAATTAAAGTTGAAGTTTACGTCGCCGGGAACCGCTACCACACCCCCCTCAATCACCAGTACATCCGGCCGTTCGGTAGCTACCCGCCGGGAGACGTCGCGCGGCCGCGCCACATCGCAGACTACCGCTCCCGGTTTCAAGTACTCCGGCTCGATCACGGTATCTAATGCACTCGTAACCGTAATAACAACATCTGCGTTCCTTAATGCCTTCTTAACATCTGTAGAGATCTTAGCTGCAAGCCCGCTCCGGTAAAGGATACGGTCGGCGACAAGCGCGAGCTTCTCGACGTCCCGTCCTACGAGGGTAAGCTCGCGGACCTTTCGGCTCAACAGTTCCGCACAGACCCGCCCGATTGACCCGGTTGCCCCCACTACGGCTGCACATGCCTCCCGCATCTCGTGACCCATCAACCGTACCGCTTCCTCGGTTCCTTCCACCGCCGTTGCCACGGTATAACTGTTTCCGGTTGTTACCGGTATGTTGAGCTGCTTTGCAACGCTGATACCTGCATCGCCGGCTACCTTCGTGAAGGCGCCCAATCCAAGAATTTTCGCACCTAAACGCTCAGCCAGGCGCCCAGCGCGGACAATCCTCTCAACAACGTAACCGTCCGGAAGAGTAATCAACTGCCTCGCGGTCAACGGGCAAGAAACAAACCACCCTTTGGCTTCCGTATATGTCGACCTCACCCCGGTGATATCCGCAACCTTCATCGCCGGCAAGTATTTCAATGCCGCTTCGACTACCCTGTCCGGGAGAAACCGGGTAAAAGGAAATTTCCGTGCAACATCTTTAGCATCGAGGGGGTGGATGACAAACGCAAAACTCTCCATAGACCAATCCTCCGGGGTGCAGACAGTAACGCCTTAAAACATCCTATCAAGAGTTCGGTCCAACAGCAAGTAAAAACTCAAGTAACAGTCTTTTCAGCTCCGCGAAGCTCCCTGCGCGGTAAACGGACTCTCTCAACCGCGCCGCTCCCTTCAGCCCCCGGGTATACCAATCAGCCTGCCGCCGCATTTTACAGAGTGCACTCTCTCCCGCGTATGACAGGAGCATTTCGCAGTGCCTTATCGCAGCAGCAACCCTCTCCTCCGGCGTAGGGGGCGGTACGACTCGGCCTGTCTTGAAATACTCACAGCACGCAGCGAAAATCCATGGGTTACCGAGTGCAGCCCGCCCGATCATTACCGCATCGCAACCGGTCTCTTGAAACATCCGGGCTGCGTGTTCCGGTGAGCGAACGTCACCGTTGCCGATAACGGGGATTTTTAAAGTACGCTTAACATCCGCGATAACCTCCCAGTCTGCGCTTCCGGCGAAAAACTGGCTCCGGTACCTCCCGTGAACGGTGACCGCTGCCGCCCCCGCCGCCGCTACCGCTGCCGCCACCGCCACAGCGTCGGGCGAGTTTTCGTCCCAGCCCCGGCGCATCTTTACCGTCACCGGAATCTCCACCCTGCGTTTAACCGCAGCCACCATTCGACCCGCCAAGCCGGGGTCAAGCATCAGCGCCGCCCCCGCCCCGCTGCCGACCACGTTGGGCACAGGGCACCCCATATTAATATCGACGGCGGCTGCTCCGGCAGCTTCCGCTATCGCGGCTGCCTGCGCAACTTCTTCGGGAACTGCGCCGAAGAGCTGCACCACAACGTCGCTCTCTCCCCTGAGGTCCAAGGTAAAACTTCTTCCGGAAAGCAACGACTGCGCAGCAATCATCTCCGTCCAGGTAAGCCGGGCACCATATTCGCGCGCGATTGACCTGGAGACCTTGTCGGTGACACCGGCCATCGGGGCCGCCACAACCGGGAAACCGGAACCGAGGAGCTCATCAAACCTGCTGGTTACGCTCATATATCAGACGCAGCCCCGTCAGTGTCAGAAAGGGGTCTACCTGCTGAACGGTTTTGCTCTCCCGGGCTATCAACTCAGCCATTCCGCCGGTGGCTATTACCTGCGCCTCTTCCTTAAGCTCAGCCCGTATCCGTTTCACTATCTCGTCAACCAGACCGGCGAAACCGAACACTATTCCTGACTGCATGCTATGGACTGTATTCCGACCGATAACCGCCGGCGGAGGTACAAGGTCAACGCGGGGAAGCCGTGCCGCTCTCGAGAAGAGTGCCTCGCAGGAAATCCCCACCCCGGGTGCAATCACACCTCCGAGGTACTCCCCCTTTGCGGAAATGACGTCGAAAGTGATGGCGGTGCCAAAATCCACAATGATAAGCGGGCCTCCATAAAGGGTGTAACCAGATGCAGCATTAACCACCCTGTCTGCGCCAACCTCCCGGGGATTTTCATATTTTATCGGGACACCGGTGCGGGTTCCGGGACCGATGAAGAATACTTGCTGTCCGAAATACCGCCGGCATACATCCTCTACAACCCGGTTCAGCGGCGGTACAACCGAACATGCAGCCACTCCCCGCACCAGTCCCGGGTCAAACCCTTCCTCACGCAAGAACTGGCGCAAAACGAGCCCTAATTCGTCAGCCGTCTGTTCCCGCCTGGTTACAAGTCGCCAGGCTGCGGCAAGCTTTTGCCCCCGGAATATGCCGGCCGTTATGTTGGTATTACCGATATCCAGTGCAAGTATCAAATTAGAATCCCCTCCCCGACCTTCACCACGCCGCCCTGAAGCCATCTCTGTTCCCCTGCCGGCAGACAAAGAAGCAGCCTCCCCCCAGCGTCCACGTCGGCAGCAATACCGCTGACGACCTCTCCACCGGTAGTTTGCACCATTATCTGTTTCCCCAAGATGGACATCCGTTCTTTGTATCCCTCCCGGTAAGGAGCAAACCCTTCACGGCACCAGCGTAAGTACTCGGACTCTATCGCCGTAAGGATTGCTCCCAGCAAGCAGGCACGGTTAACCCGCCGTCCGGTCGATCTCTGGAGAGAGGTGGCTTCTTTTTCAAGTTCCGGCGGAAATGAGGTCACGTTAACGTTTACCCCGATGCCGACAACAGCATAATGAACCTGCTCGGCCTCAGCGCCGATCTCGACAAGCACCCCGCCCGTTTTGCGTCCGTCAAGGAATATATCGTTAGGCCATTTTAAATCAGGTGTGATACCGACCAGTTTTGCTATCCCTTTGGCCACCATTAAAGAGATGAAGAGAGGCAATGTCTGGCTTTGAGCAGGTGACACCCCCGGGCGTAAAAGAAGCGAGAACCATAATCCCCCCGGAGGAGAATGCCATGAATGTCCCCGCCGGCCCCGCCCCCTTGTCTGCTCTTCGGCTGTAACAACCGTTCCCTCCGGCGCACCCGACTGAGCCAGCTCTCGGGTTACGTCGCTGGTTGAAGACACCGTCCGGTAAAAATAGTAAGGCCGTCCAAAATCGCCGGTGAGAACCGGGAGAACGACCGAGGGGAAAAGGACATCGGGTACGCTCAAAATACGGTAGCCCCGGCGGGTACTCCCTGAAATGAGAAACCCCTCCCGGCGCAAAGCCTGTACGTGCTTCCAAACAGCCCCCCGGGAAATCTCTAATTTCTGACTTATTTCCGCTCCGGATACAAATCCGTCCGCCGCCAGGAGCTGCGCCAACAACCTTTCCCTCAACGAATGCACTTCCGGGGGCCGCACCTCACATTCGCACGGACCATTCATCAACGGACGGAGCGGCTTTATTGCGGTTACCAAGCTTCCCGCTTTCTACGATGTCCAGAGAAATATCGAGCGCCGTCACCGAATGCGTAAGCGCCCCAACGGAGATGAGGTCGACTCCCGTAGCCGCTACAGCCCGGATGTTTTCTTCTGTTATCCCGCCCGAGGCTTCAACCGCCGCCCGCCCGCCTATCAACCGTACCGCTTCCTGCATTATCTCGAGCGGGATGTTGTCAAGCATTATTATGTCCACACCTGCATCAAGCGCCTCTTCAACTTCGGAAAGGTTTTTGGCCTCGACTTCGATCTTGAAAGTATGCGGGATCTTCTCCCTTATCAACTGTACCGCATTTTTAATCCCGCCGGCGACCCGGATGTGGTTATCCTTAACCAGAACCCCGTCAAAAAGACCAAAGCGATGGTTTTTCCCCCCGCCGATTCGTACGGCGTATTTCTCCAAGACTCTCAAGCCCGGGGTGGTCTTGCGGGTATCCACAACGACCGCCCGAAATTCTTTCACCAACTCCACCATGCGTGCCGTTCGTGTAGCGATGCCCGAAAGGTGTCTGATGAAATTCAAGGCAACCCGCTCGGCGCTAAGTATACTGCGAGCACGGCCCTCAACAACAGCCAGCACGGTGCCCGCCGCAACGGCGCTCCCTTCTTTAACACGAAAGATCGTCCTCACTTCCGGGTCAAGACGAGAGAAAACCCGTGCCACTACAGGCAAGCCCGCGATTACCCCGGATTCTTTGGTAAATATTTCTCCGCTGGCTGTAAGGTGGTCCGGGACCGTCGCTAATGTGGTGCGGTCACCAGAACCGATATCCTCGAGCAACGCCCGGTCTATAAGTTCATCTATTCTCAAAAACAGTTCTTCCGCCATGGTTACACCTGTCGCCTCAGTATAATGTGCTTTTTCCACCGCTCTTTACTTTCCGGATAATCTGCGCGGTAGTGCCCGCCCCGCGATTCCGTCCGCATCAACGCCGCCTCTGTAATGAGCTCCGCGACATCAAGCATGTTTCTGTACTCCATCAGTTCCGGTGAAGCCGATTCTTTTTGCCGTACCCACGCCCACTCTTCAAAACGCTTGAGCGCCGCCTCGAGACCGGCACCCACCCGAACCGCCCCCACATGCTCCTGCATCAAAGCCCGGAGTTCTCCTACAAGTGCATGGACATCAATTCCCCCAGGGCTTTCGAGACCCTGGTTGGCCGCCGTAGCAGTGATACTTTGAGGAGCATGAAACTGCGAATGTTTCACAATCTGTCCGCCGAAGACGAGTCCATCCAAAAGCGAGTTTGAGGCCAGGCGGTTTGCGCCGTGTACCCCGACACACGCAACCTCACCGCAAGCATATAGACCTTTGATATTTGTCTCCCCGAAAAGCCCCGTCTTTACCCCTCCCATGAAGTAATGCGCCGCAGGCGCAACGGGAACGGGATCGGACGCCAAGTCCAAACCATAACTCTTAAGCCGTTGGGTAATCGTGGGAAACCGCTCCTTAACCTTTACCGGGTCAAGATGTGCAAGGCTCAGGTAAACAAAATCCTTGCTGCTTCCCGCAATTTCCTTCAAAATAGACCGCACCACAATATCACGGGGTGCAAGCTCCCCAAGGGGGTGGTACCGGTGCATAAAACGCTCTCCTCTTTCATTCAGAAGGACTCCTCCTTCGCCTCGTACCGCCTCGGAAATTAAAAACCGCGGAGCCCCTTTAAGAGCAAGCACCGTCGGGTGGAACTGCACGAACTCCATGTCCATTATTTCCGCACCGGCTCGGTAAGCAACTGCTATCCCGTCACCGGTGACCACCTTCGGATTGGTGGTATCCCTGTAAATCTGCCCGGCGCCTCCCGTCGCCAGAACCACAACCCTCGAACGGAAGACTTTGAGTTTCTTAGCCGTATTATCATAGACTAAAACGCCCCAGCATATCCCGTTCTTGACCAGCAAGTCTACAGCAAAGTGGTTTTCCAAAACACTGATCCTCGGGTTGGCACGGACGGTGGAAGAGAGCACGCGCTGGATCTCTGCGCCGGTTGCATCGCCCGCTGCATGAAGAATCCGCCGCATTGTATGTGCCCCTTCCCTGGTAAGGTCAAACTTCCCGTTTGCCCGGTCGAACTGGGCGCCCAATTGGATCAACTGCTCCACCCTTGAGACGCCCTCGTTTACAAGGATTCGCACCGCATCCGGGTCACAGAGCCCCGCCCCCGCAATGAGCGTATCCTCATAGTGAAGCGCGGGCGAATCGCTCGGTCCCAGAGCTGCCGCAATCCCCCCCTGTGCCCTTTCGGTTGCGGTATCGTCTATCCCCCGCTTGGTCAGCACCACCACGTCGCTCCAATAACTGCTGGCGCTGTGCGCGGTATAAAGCCCGGCGATGCCACTACCCAAAATAAGAAAAGCGCAGTCTATCGCTTCAAGTTCCCGAGTATCGAAGTTGACAAGGTAACGCCCCACAGGGTCTTCACCCCTCAACCAATCGCCAGCATTCGTTCGACCGCCTGTACTGCACGTTCCCTTATGGGGTTAGGCACCTCAACCCGCGGTTCAAGTCGTTGAAGTGCCTGGTAAACTTTATCAAGAGTGATCCGCTTCATATTTGGACAAACCAAACGCGGCGAAGCTAAGTAAAACTGCTTGCCGGGGTTCTCGTTACGCAGCTGGTGTAAAAGCCCTTCTTCAGTTACAATGATAAACTCCCGTGCAGCACTTTCCCGGGCAAAACGAAGTATACCGGAAGTGCTCCCTACCTTGTCCGCCAGCGCAAGAACCTCCGGCCGGCATTCCGGATGTGCCAACACCTGCGCTGCAGGGTGCTCCTTTTTAGCCTGAAATATGTCCGCCGGCCGGACCTGGTCGTGCACATGACAAAACCCGTCCCATAGAACAATCCGGCGCCCGGGGCATTGTGAGGCCACCCACTGCCCGAGGTTACGGTCAGGAACAAACAGAACCGTGCGGTCAGGAGGCAGGCTTTGGACGACTTTAGCCCCGTTGGCCGAGGTGCAGACTACATCGCTTTCGGCTTTAACGGCAGCCGTAGTATTGACGTAGGTAACTACCACAGTTCTCTCGAGTTGTGCTTTCTTAGATTTCAACGCCTCCGGGGTGATCGTCGCTGCGAGCGGGCAACCGGCTTCCGGATCAGGTATAATAACTGTCTTTTCGGGCGAAAGCACAGCCGCCGTTTCCGCCATGAAGTGTACACCACAGAAAACAAGCACCTTGGCCTGCGCAGTCGCGGCCCGACGAGACAACTCAAGCGAGTCGCCGACAAAATCGGCGATATCCTGAACCTCCGGGAGTTGGTAGTAATGGCTGAGAATAAGTGCAGATCGCTCTTGCTTAAGACGCTCGATTTCCGCAGCAAGTTCCCTTTTGGTTTCAGTCATTTACCCATCTCTCCGGAAGCCAACCATTGAGTTAAGCTTAATTCTAATTGCGGCGCTGGTCTCTGTCAAGAATAGGTTATGCCAAGCCGTGAATCTCTTCACGTCTCACCTCCACCACCCGGTTTTGATCGTCCACCAGTACTATCCTTGGTTGAAACCCGCGTGCCTCATTGTATGGCACCAGCCCGAAAGCCATTATGATCACTTTATCCCCCGGCTGCGCCAGCCGGGCCGCCCCCCCGTTGAGGCAAACGATCCCCGACCCGCGGCGTCCATTAATGGTGTATGTTTCAAACCGGGCCCCGTTATTGAGATTGACCACCTGCACCCGTTCTCCCGGAATGATGTCCGCCGCCTCCAAAAGCGCTTCGTCGAGGGTTATGCTGCCAACGTAGTCAAGATTCGTCTCGGTCACCTTTGCGCGGTGGACTTTGCCGCGCAGCATTACAAGAAGCATCTACTGTTCCACCTCAACTAAAATGTTATCAATCAGCCTCGCCCGGCCGAAATACGCCGCCGCTGCCGCCAGTACCCTGCCCTGCCGGAGCAGGCCTACGGGTTTTAGATCCGGCCAGCCGACGATCTCAGCGTAGTCCAACCGCGCGAGGGGTTCAGCGGAGATGTTTTCCGCAAGGATCAGTTTGAGCCGTGCAGCATCCCGCTCCCCTTTTCTTATTTCCTCCTCCACCAGCTTCAGGCTCCGGTAAATCACCGTTGCAGCCCGCCTTTCGTCCTTGTTGAGGTACACGTTCCGAGAACTGACGGCCAACCCGTCGTCCTCCCGCACGGTTGGGTGAGCCTTTACTTTCACCGGCAGATTCAGATCCTCAACCATTCGCTGGATTACCACTAACTGTTGGGCGTCCTTAATACCAAAATAGGCACAGTCCGGTTGAACAATGTTAAAAAGCTTCGTTACAACCGTTGCTACACCCCTAAAGTGCCCCGGACGAGAACGCCCGCAAAGCACCTCAGTAAGACCGGTTACCTCGACGGACGTGGCAAACTCCTCCGGATACATCTCTTCCACAGAAGGAACAAAGAGCACGTCCGCCCCGGCGCCGGCGCAAAGCTCCTTATCATGGTCGAGGTCGCGCGGGTAACTGCGGTAGTCTTCCTGTGGACCAAACTGAAGCGGATTAACAAAGATGCTTACCACTAACAGGTCAACCTCAGGGTCTTCCTTTGCCGCACGCATAAGCGCCTGGTGACCCTTGTGCAGGAAGCCCATGGTAGGCACAAACCCTATACGTTTGCCTCCTGCCCGCATTTCCCCCAAATACTTTCGTATATCGGCTATTTTTTCAAAGAGTTTCAAACCCGCCCCTCCCTTCTGGAAACGACTGGTTGTCACTTCTACCGACCGCTAATTCATTAAAACCGTGCGGCCCTGAGTGGCTATTTTCCGCACTGCCGCCGGGACAAGCTTAACCGTCATGCATCCTTCCCAGCGACAACCTGCCACCAGGTGCTGGGCCGGATGATAACGAGCAGTGGGCCGTTTTCCGCTCTTTTTAAGCCGGTAGCCGCGGGGCACATCCCTCACAAAATAACTTTACAAGATATCCGAGTGAACCCGTGCCCTCTTCAACCTCTACCCGGAGGCCGCTAACCGTCCGGAACAATTGCCAGTTATGGCACCGGCAACCAGTTAATACCTGCCCTAACCTTTTAAAAATTCGGCCAATTCCTGATCAGGCATCGAAAAAGCGTGCTCCGGGCCAGGGAACTCCCTTTCAATGACCTCCCTGCGAAAGCTGTCCAGCGCACGCCGGATTTCCTCGACCAGGTTGGCATAGCGCTTGGCGAACTTCGGTGAAAAACCTCCGTAAAGTCCGAGGAGGTCGTGGGTCACAAGGACCTGCCCGTCGCAGTCCACACCGGCCCCGATCCCGATCGTCGGAACCGCCACCGCGGCTGTGATATGCTTGGCTACCTCAGCCGGTACACATTCCAGCACAATCGCGAAAACCCCGGCCTCAGCCAGGCACACCGCATCTTGGACGAGGCGACGTGCCGCCTGGGCCTGGCGACCCTGCACTCGATAGCCGCCCAACTGGTGTACATATTGGGGAGTTAGGCCGATGTGGCCCATTACGGGGATGCCGCTGGAGACTATCGCTCGCACGGTATCGGCCACCTCCTGCCCGCCTTCGAGCTTTACCGCCTGAGCACCCGCCTCCTTCAGAAAAAGCCCGGCATTTCGGACGGCTTCTGGAGTCGATACCTGGTAAGACAGAAAAGGCATGTCACCGATCACCAGTGCCCGGGAAACACCTCTGGCCACCGCGCGGGTATGGTGCAGCATCTCCTCCATCGTAACAGGCAGGGTGGAATCGTAGCCTAACACCACGTTCCCCAAGGAATCTCCAACAAGGATGGCGTCTATTCCCGCTTCGTCCACCAGACGGGCTGTTGGAAAATCGTATGCCGTAAGCATTGTAATAGGCCGTTTTTCTTCCTTCCACCGCCGGAAGTCGCCCGTAGTCACACGTTCTTTCGCCACTCTCACGTCACCTCGCAGAATATTCTTTCTAATTCCGTTGCCATATCGTCAGATAACCCTCTTTCTCGGGCTATTTTAACCGTAAAATAACCCAGCATCCGATAGACCTCCCAATCCTCCTTCCCCATCACCTGAGCATGCCCGCTGATGGTTTCCACGTCGCCGCGGGCGATCGGCCCTGTCAGAGCAGCAACCGGCCCAACCGCCCCGACATTTTGCAGAGTTCCCTGGATGAGAGGGAGAAACGCCGGAAAAACCTCCTCGCGGGGCAAACCGGCCTGTTGCGCTAGAGTGAATAACAGATGCATGAGGGTGACCAGATAGTTCGAAGCCACGCAGGCCGCTGCATGATAAAGCGGTTTCCCGGCAGCCCCGATTTCGAAAAGAACCCCTTCTAGATCCGCCACCAGCCTGCGGGCGAGCGGAAGTGCGCCCGGTTCCCCCTCGAAGGCAAAATAGGAACCCGGCAGACGGTCTACCGCCAGCTCCGGCGAGGCAAAAGACTGGAGGGGATGAAGGGAGAAGATTGTAACCCCCGCTCTTCGTGCCGGTTCAAGTACCGCAGCGGGCAGCGCCCCGCTGGCATGGGCTACAAACTGGCCGGGGTAAAACCCCCCCTCCCGTGCAACCTCTTCGGCAACAGTTCCGATCAACCCATCCGGCGTGGTCAGGAATACTAATTCACCATGACGCGCCGCTTCCGCCGCCGTTCGGCAGACCTTAGCTCCCGTTTCCTGGGCGAGCTTACTGGCAGAATGCGCACTGCGGCTCGCTACCGCCGCCACCTGGTACCCTTTCTCCCGCAGCCGCATGGCCAGGGCCGTCCCTACTCTTCCTGCCCCGATGATCACTATACTTGGCCGCAAACGTACCACCCCCCTTTAAAAAACAAAAACCCCCGGACTTCTTCCGAAAGGCAAATCTTGCTACCCCCCGTCTCGGTCCTTCCGGCTCCAAGCGGTATTTCAAAAAAGATTAACGAGGTGAAGCTCCTTCTGGGATGCCGCCCCTATCCAAGAATACCTTACCGGATACATTTTAACAGATTAACCTCTTCTTTGCAAAGCCCTGAAAGTCCTTCTCAAGGTCGACATGTGAGGCCGGTCATGTTAAAATTAAGTAAATAAGCGTTCTTTGACAACTCTATAGGTCGGTAGAATCTCCCAAACGAGGAGGTTCTGGATTAGTATGGAAGTAACCAATGGCCAAAAAAAACGGGTAGCTATTTTTATTGACTATGAAAGCCTGTTTTACGGACTACTTGATCAGCACCGTGTCAAGCCGTTCGATATTGGAACTGTGGACCGAATATCGCAGTTAGCAAGTGAATACGGTCAGATTACCAAAATTGATGCGTTTGCAGACTTTGAGTGCAATGAAGATCTAAAAAAGGAGATGACCCGGTTACGGAGTAAAGGAGTTGATCCTCACCATGTTACCCGCGTAAAGGAAAAATCTTATACCGACTTTGTAATGTTGGACTGGATTTACAGGACTGTATTAGAAAACACCGTTGACGTTTTTGTTGTCGTTACGGGAGATGGCCATTTTGCACCGTGTTTAGGTTATATCCACAACCGACTGGGGCGAGAGGTAATAGTTATTGGCGTTCGGGGTTCGGTAAGTTCGCAATTGCACGACGCGGCTTCGCAGGTTATCCAGCTCCCGCCGCTTCCGGCGGGCGGCTCAATCCCTGGAGAGCCAGCTGTTGAAGAAATAATGAGAAACCTGATTCGGCTTTTAGACGAAGGGGAAAGAAGGTATCCAGCCATATCTTTCGGCAAGTCTGTGGATGTTGCTGTAAACAGGGGGTTGGGCAGCCGAGATACGTTGGTGTACTGCTTAAGCCGCCTGATGGAGGAAGGAGCAGTGGAGAGATTTGAACGCGACCACCTGGGAAAGACATACAAGTTAATCCGTTTAAACCGCAACCACAAACTCGTGCAAGAAGCCCTTGGAACATATGATACAGCCACATCTTAAAACATCAATACGAGGGGCGATTTTACCGACCGTGGAGTTGCCAAAGCGTGGCAATCCTCCCGCATTAAGCTTTTCCAAAGCCGGTACATGAATTTATGACCTTCACCTAATAACCTTAGAATTTGGTTTGCTTTCTCGAGTGATACCTGATTAACAATTTGAGGAACCTTTTCAAGTACACTTACCACTTCCTGTAGGCCTTGCTGCGCCTCAATTTGGTGCGGGTGAAGGGACTCGAACCCCCACGGGTATTCCCCACCAGATCCTAAGTCTGGCGCGTCTGCCGTTCCGCCACACCCGCATATACTACTCATGATTATTATAAGCGCCGCTGGGTTCCTCGTCAATGAACCGGCACCGTTTGTAAACCGGGACATAGCAGAGCTTCTCTGAGGTGGCCCGCAGCCGCAGGCATGGCGGCCTCACGGCCGCCCCTCCTTTGAAAATGCGTTCTTCTTCCGTGGGGCACGGCGATGAGCCGCGTTCCGTTTATGTCACTCTTCTGTATCTAAGTAACCGGCTTACAGGTCTATTCGCCCCATTGTCATCCTTCGTGGTGCCGCAATTTGTGGCATGAACGACTCCTCAGAAACTATCGACTTGCGTTGCGAAAACGCTTTGTCCTCTAAGGCCGCTTTAGGATATAATCCTGACAGGCACCGTCATTAAATAGCTTAAGGGTGGGGAAAAACCTTTGCGTACCTTTTACCTGACGGCTGCAGCAAGTCTTCTCCTCGACCAGCTTTCCAAGCTGCTGGTGGCAAATTATCTTTTTCGTCCGCTGGTGTTGTTACCGGGTCTTGCGGTGCTGCGCCACGTTCAAAATCCCGGTGCCGCTTTCGGCCTTTTCGCGCAGCGCAACCTTTTCCTGATTCTCGCCGGTTTCCTTCTGGTCCTCATTTTCCTCCTGGCGTACAACAGAATCAGGCAAGCGCCCCTCTTCTGGCGTGCCGGAGCCGGCCTTATCCTCGGCGGCACGCTTGGAAATCTCCTCGACAGGCTCCGCCTGGGACACGTCGTCGACTTCATTGACCTCGGTTTCTGGCCGGTCTTCAACCTCGCCGACATTGCCATCACCTGCGGCGTCGGGATAATCATCCTTAGCCTGCTGCGGGAGCGCTCAGAATGGTCCTGATCGAAAGGCGGATCGTGGAAGAAGAAGAGGCGGGTACCCGTATTGATCTTTATCTCGCCCGTGAGATTCCGGATATCAGCCGCTCGCGTTTTCAGCACTTCATCAACGAGGGCCAAGTCTTAGTGAACGCTCGTACCGTCCGTCCCAGCTACCGCCTTCGCCCCGGAGACGAAATAAGTGTGCACCTGCCGCCGGCGGAAATCCCGGCAATCGCGCCCGAGCCCATCCCCTTAGAGATTTTCTACGAGGACCAGGACTTGCTCGTGGTCAACAAACCGCGGGGGATGGTGGTACACCCCGGAGCGGGGCACTACCACGGGACGCTGGTCAACGCGCTTCTGTTCCACTGCCGTGATCTTTCCGGTATAAACGGTGTCCTGCGGCCTGGCATTGTCCACCGTCTCGACAAGGATACCTCGGGGCTGCTCGTGGTCGCCAAAAACGACGCGGCTCATCTCTCCTTGGCCGCTCAATTAAAGGAGCGGAAAGTGACCCGTGAATACGTGGCATTAGTTTACGGTACGGTGAAGGAGGATGCCGGAACGGTTAGTGCACCTATCGGCAGGCACCCGCGTGACCGAAAAAAAATGGCGGTGAACCCTAAAGGCCGCGAAGCCGTAACGCATTTCACCGTGGCTGCCCGTTTTCGTAAGTACACGCTTTTACGGCTGCACTTAAACACCGGACGCACACACCAGATCCGCGTTCACCTGGCTTACATCGGGCACCCGGTAGTCGGTGACTTGAAATACGGACCAGCACGGCCGCATTTAGGGCTGGAAGGCCAGTTTCTTCACGCGGGAACGCTGGGGTTCACGCATCCTAAATCCGGCAAACCACTCCGGTTTGAAGCGCCGCTCCCGCCCGAGTTAGGAACGGTGCTAATGAATCTGATAAAAGAAAAGGAAGCTGGAACGTCATCGTGAGATAAACTCCTGAACCTCCTTACGCTCCCCCTGCTCTTCCTCGCCTCCTAAATTAACGTTTATCGTGTCGCCTCTCAGACCTTGGCGCATGGCCTCGAGTGCAAGGACCTCACCCGGCGGTATATTCCCTAAGTTGACATCCGGACCGAAACGGTTGATAAACTCTACCTGCTGTGACTTTCGCGGCGCCTCCCAAATAATAACCGCCGGGTCCTTTATCGCCGCAAGAAACGTGCTGCAGATACCCTCCTTGATGCGTCCTCTCGAATCGTAAAGCCCGGTCTGACGTCCGTTTTCCCGCCCCTCGATGATAACCCACCGGGCGCCGGCTTCAAGGTCGGCAGCAACCTGCCGAGCCATCTCGGCAGGGTTTAAACAAATACCGGGGGTCTTCTTGCCCACTTCCGTCAGGACCGTAAAGCCCATTTCTCGAGCCAAATGCACAGCGTAATCCCTTGTTTTCCTGTCAAAAGACACACTGCCGTCGGAGACCTCTACGGCGGTGAACCCGAGATCTAAAAACTGCCTCAGGCAGAGGGCAAGGCAGCCCCGCGCCATGGCAATCTCCAGAAACGTCCCGCCAGGGTATATGCCGACACCGTAAGAACGGACGAGTTCTACTTTCTTTGCAAGAAATGAGGGGCTATAGAGAGCGGCCGTCCCGAAGCCGAGTTTCAAGAAATCTATGTAGGAGCTTGCCACCTCCAGTAAGTCCTGTGTTTCAGCCAAACCCAACCCTTTGTCAAGCACCATCGTGACACCGTGTTTCCTGGGACGGTGCAGACTCCGGTTCCTCGGAGGTATACCGATGATTTGATGCCATAACGCCATTCTGCCAGCTCCTTTTGAGTTAATCAGTGGTTTTGCGTCCAGTATATGCAGTATACAAGACCTGGGTGTCGCTACTTCTTTCGGTTCATCTCCCCTCCGTCAACATGAAGCGGATTAGCCACCGTACTGCCATGTACGAATAAAAAGGTTACTAAGGCGGCAAGGCCTGTTAATCCCGCCGCAACGCCGAAGGTAAGGCAGGTGGAATAATCCAGTAACAGGGCAAAAAGCGGCGGCCCTACAGCTACCCCCAGAAATCGCACCCCGCCGTAAAATGCCGTGACAATTCCCCTGGCGTTCGGTCCGACGCTGGAAGTGACAAGTGTGTTTAAACAGGGAAGCGTGAGGCCGGTTCCGATGCCGGCCACACTTATGCCGGTAAAGAAAAGGAAGGTCCCGTGAAGAAATATCAATGAGACCAGCGCTCCCGTTAATAAAAGCAAACCTGCAGCCACAACCGCAGGCATAAGGTCAAGTTTCTTTTTTATAGCCGATCCTGTAGCATACGACGTAGCGCACATAAAGAAAACAGGCACCGCAAGCCAGAAACCTTTTATGATACCTTCGATGCGGCGGGCTGTTTCAAGGTGTTCCGACAGGAAGAACAGCAACCCGAAAAGGATCAACAGGCCGGTCATTCCCGCAAAGAAAGCACCCCCCAGACACCCCCCTTTCTGCTTAAAGACGCTTTTTATAATCGAAAAATACTCCTCCAGATTGGGTGTCCGACGCTGCGACGGAGGCTCAGATATGAGAAACAGAACCGCAAGAAAAACAGGCAAGACAAAGGCCGGAAAGACAAAGAATGGGTAAAACCATGCGAGAGTGCCTATAGCGGCCCCTAAAACCGGACTGATTATTTTTCCCGTTCCGTTTGCCGCCTCCAGCACGCCGAGGGCCCGGCTGCGCTGGCCGCCGCCGAAAAAATCGCCCACAAGGGTCATCGCTACCGGCGCGGTTCCCGCAGCGCCGATTCCCTGAACTACCCGGCTTGCCAATATGTACAGGTAGGCGTTCTCTTTGAACACAAGCCAGGCGATTCCGGCGGCGAGACCGCCAAGAGCGTAAAGGGCAAGAGCGGGCAGAAGGACAGCACGCCGTCCGAAGCGGTCCGCAAAGAGTCCGGAAAACGGTATGGTAAGGCCTGCGGGCACGGAAAAAAGCGTTATGATTAAACCAGCCTGGAAGGAGGATACATTAAGGGCTTTACCGAGCGCCGGCAGTACCGGGATCAACATAGAATTGCCCAAGACCATAATTAGCGGTACGCCGGCCAAGACCGCGAGCGTGAGTTTTTTCATTTAAAACTTATTCTTTCGCGCCCGGTCCAGCATATGCATTGAAACTGAGCCGTGTTTCTCCGATACTCCGGCTGAAAGACGCTGTTAGGGGGATGAATCTTGTTTACGGTTTATGATCCGGTGGTCTGGGGGATGGCCGGCATGCGGTTCCTTTCTTCGGGAATTGAGTTCACCGCAGCAGTTCTCATGATTTATTTCGGCAGGGCGGAAAGCGCACTTAAAATCAATGCGGTCCTAAGCATCATAGGTCCTACCGTCCTTCTTACCGTCATGCTGCTGGGACTGTTCGGCCTCGCCGGACGGCTTTCGTCTTTGGGCTTTGTCAGTATCCTCGCGGGGGTAGCGCTGATATTCTTCGGTGTCAGCCGGCTTCGTTAGGGATCAAAAATCAAGCCCCGGTTTGAAAGTTCTTTTTCTTTTCCTTACGTCCGGGGCGCTGCTTGATAAATCCTTCGGACAGAAGGCGTTCCCTCAGAACCGTTTCTATTTCCGATGAATGTTCGAGACGGGTAAGCCGTCCCTCCGAAGCCAACCTGATACTGCCCGTTTCCTGAGAAACAACCACAACCAGGGCATCGGTTTGCTCGCTCAGCCCCACCGCCGCACGATGCCGACTTCCCAGGTTGCTTGGCACCGCGTGCTGTGCCGCCAGCGGCAGGAAGCAGCCCGCGGCTGTTACCCGCTCTCCCCTGATAAGCACCGCACCGTCGTGCAGCGCTGTATGCGGCTCGAAAATCGTGAGTAATAGCTCACGGGAAACCACCGCGTCCAGCGCAACTCCTGTTTCTTCATATTCCCTCAGACCCGTCCGGCGTTCAAAAACAATAAGCGCCCCTGTACGCGTGCGGGAAAGGTCGATGACCGCCGCTGCAACCTCCCTCAACACCCTTCCGGCCTCATCGGCGGCAACCAGCCGCAAAAAGGGCGCGCCTTGCCCGAGTTTCTCCAGCATCCGCCTGATTTCGGGCTGAAATATTATAACCACGGCCACAAAAGCCATGGTCCAGACCTTTTCCAGTATCCAGTTTAAAAGGCTCAGTTCGAGCCGGAAACTTACAACCGTGAGTGCAGCCAGGACCAGTAACCCTTTGAGAAGCTGGATCGCCCGCGTCCCCCGAATAAGAGTGTAAACCCCATAAGCGATAAGGACTACGAGCGCGATGTCCACAATCTGCAGTATCAGCCGAGGAGAAAGTTTGTCCAAAACCGAACCCATGTCCGCTCCCATTTGGATTCAAACTGCCGTCATGCTCCTCTGTTAACTTCGCCCCCGCCTGGTCTTTTCCTTCAGGAAAAAAATGAAGGCACCAAGCGGCAACCTTTCCCGGGGTGTCAGTATATTGGTGATAAACCTGTTTTCCACCGGTTCCGTAACGCGGACATTGAGGCCGTTAAACTTCCTGGTTTCGAACTTCGCCCCTGCCTGGCTTCGGGGTTAACGGCGGAAATGATCTGCTCGGGTCTCTTACCCTATAGGTAACGCCCATGCCGGGCACACCAAACTTAAGGCCGCCCGTTTGCACGGGCGGCCTTAGTATACTGCGGCCGGCTAAACTACGCCTTCCTTCTTCTTTTTCCGATCGACGGTAACGATCAGCGGTTGTTCACGTTTTACCACCGTATCCCGTGAAATCACGCACTTCGTCACGTCGCCCCGCGAAGGAATCTCGTACATCACGTTGAGCATTATTTCCTCGAGAATCGCACGCAACCCGCGCGCACCCGTGTTGCGCCGGATGGCCTCCTGAGCAATGGCCTTCAGCGCTTCATGCTGAAACTCAAGGGTCACGCCGTCGATCTCAAACAGCTTCTCGTATTGGCGCACAAGGGCGTTCCGTGGCTCGGTGAGAATCCGGACCAGGTCGCCTTCCGTCAGCGGTTCCAAAGTCACAATGATCGGCAACCGGCCGACGAACTCCGGAATCAGCCCGTACTTCAACAGGTCCTGCGGCAGGATGTGCCGCAGTATTTCCCCGACGTTCTGATCCTTCTGGATAACCAGCTCCGCCCCAAAACCCATCGTTTTCTTGCCGATACGGTTCTGAATGATCTTGGTTATCCCTTCGAACGCCCCCCCGCAGATAAACAGGATATTAGTGGTATCGAGCTGGATGAACTCCTGGTGCGGGTGCTTGCGACCTCCCTGCGGCGGTACACTGGCCACGGTCCCTTCGAGTATCTTTAACAGCGCCTGCTGTACACCTTCCCCGGAAACATCGCGGGTAATGGAAGGATTTTCGGACTTCCGGGCGATCTTATCAATCTCGTCTATATAGACAATGCCCTTTTCGGCCTTCTCGATGTCGTAATCGGCCGCCTGTATAAGCTTCAGCAGGATGTTTTCCACATCTTCACCAACGTAACCCGCCTCTGTAAGCGAGGTGGCATCGGCAATCGCAAACGGGACGTTAAGCATCCGGGCCAGGGTTTGGGCCAACAGCGTCTTGCCGCAACCCGTAGGTCCGAGCATCACGATGTTGCTCTTCTGCAGTTCAACCTCCTCAATCTTACCCCCGAGGTTTACCCTTTTATAGTGGTTGTAAACCGCTACCGACAGAATCTTCTTGGCGTGCTCCTGCCCGATTACGTATTGATCGAGGAATTCCTTAATCTCTTTCGGTGCGGGCACATCGCGTAACTCCGCACCCAAGTCCTCGCTGAGTTCTTCCTCGATTATTTCGTTGCACAGCTCTATGCACTCGTCGCAAATGTAAACACCCGGGCCGGCCACCAATTTCTTTACCTGATCCTGATGCTTGCCGCAGAACGAGCACTTCAGGTGTCCCTTATCGCTATTAAACATAACTATACACCTCGCTTACTTTGCCAGCTTCTTACGCATTGTGATTACCTCGTCCAGAATGCCGTATTCCTTCGCCTGTTGTGCTGACATGAAGAAATCCCTTTCCGTGTCCCGGGCCACCTTATCAACCGGCTGCCCTGTGTGCTTGGATAAGAGTTCATTCAACACCTGTCTTGACCTGAGAATCTCCCTTGCGTGGATCTCCACCTCCGTTGCCTGCCCTTGAACACCCCCTAACGGCTGATGGATCATTATCCTCGCGTAAGGGAGGGCAAACCGCTTCCCCTTTGCTCCGGCAGCCAGCAAAAACGCCCCCAGGCTTGCCGCCTGCCCTATGCAGATGGTGGAAACGTCGGGACGAATGTACTGCATCGTATCATAAATGGCCATTCCCGCCGTTACCACTCCACCCGGCGAATTAATGTAAAGATGGATATCTTTATCAGGGTCCTCCGCCTCAAGGAACAGCAGTTGCGCGATCACCAGGTTTGCTACGGTGTCATCAACCGGACCGCCGATAAAAATGATCCTGTCCTTCAGCAAGCGCGAGTAAATATCGTAAGCCCGCTCACCGCGGTTTGTCTGTTCAACAACAATAGGTACCAGCGTCGACAACTTAACTTCACTCCTCTCCTTTATGATAAACCCCAAATCTCACTTTCAAAAGGGGTTTCCTTAAGATTTTCTCTTCCTTTTGTTCGCTGCGGTGGTTTCTAAATCCGCCTCCGGCATTGCGTTCTTTTTTCCGGCCGCAGCTTTAACTGGCGCTTCCGGTATTCCGCCTTTTTCCTGTAAGGGTTCGTCTGCCCGTGATTCCTCTTGAATTATCGCATTCTCTACCAAAAACTGAATCGCTTTGTCACGCAATAACTTCTGTTCAATGATATTAATCCTGCCGCTTTCTTCCAGAGCCTTACGCAGCTCCTCCGGTTCCTGCCGGTAAAGTCCGGCTATCTTTTTGACCTCACCTTCTATCTCTTCCTCGCCGGCCGTAAGGCCCTCTGACTTGGCGATAGCATCGAGCACCAGCCTTGTCTTAATATTACGTTCTGCGTCCCCCCGCATCCGTTCCCGCATTTCTTCGGGGGTTGCTTTTAAAGCCTCAAAAAGCTTATCCTCTGTAACCCCGCGTCCTTCAGCGGTAGCCTTCATTTCCTCCATCATCTCTTCGACTTGGCTGGCCACCATCGAAGCCGGAATTTCGACCTTTGCGTTTTCAACCGCTTTGTCTACCACTTCCTGGCGAACGGCAATGTCGGCCTCTGCCGCCGCTGCTTGTCTCAATTTATTCTCAACATCGGCTTTCAATTCCTCAAGAGTGTCAAACTCGCTAACTTCTTTTGCAAAATCATCGTTTAGCGGCATCAACTCTTTGCGGCGTATCTCTCTGACCGTAATCTTTAGGACCGCTTCCTTCCCGGCTAACTTCTCATCCGGGTGATCCGCTGGAAAAGTGATTGTCATTTCCTTGGTTTCCCCGGGGTGCATTCCGATAAGGCCTTCTTCAACCTCCGGAAGCAAGTAGCCGAACCCAACCTCTATCTCCCTGCCCTTCACCGTGCCGTCCGTAAAGGGTTTCCCCTCAACCGTTCCCTTGTAATCCACCTTTATAATGTCGCCACGGCATACATTTCCGTCTTCCACCGTTGTAAGCCGGGCGTACCGGTTTCGTAAACGTTCAAGCTCGGCTTCAACGTCTTCGGAGCTAATCTCCCTGACCTGACGTTTGACCTCTATTCCCTTATACTGACCGAGCTCGACCTCCGGCTTTACTTCTACTTTTGCTTTAAATACCATCGGTTTGCCTTCCTCGGCCTGGACAACCTCTACCTCCGGCTGGGAAACCGGCTCAATACCGGTGTCTTTCACAGCCTCGGGATAAACTTCTCCCATAACCAGCGTCGCGGCTTCTCCGTAAAGCCTTTCTTTCCCCATGTACCGTTCAAGGATTACCCGCGGCACCCGCCCTTTCCGGAAACCCGGGACGACGAAATCCTTAACAAGCTTTCGGTAGGCGTGCTCAACCGCCTTGCTGAAGCGCTCCGCCTCCACTTCAACTTCCAAAAGAACGGTGCTGTTTTCCAAACGTTCTGCCGTAGCCCGCATTCGCGTCCTCCTGTTTATTTTATTTCTTATTAAAGCAAATGACGTATTCGGCGCCTTTCAATAAACTCCTTTAAAATTTTTACCCGATACAGGTCAAAAAACCCAGCTAAAAAGAGAACCAGGGTTAAACCCTGGCGCCTCGCCGCTTACTATATATTATAGATAAGGCCGAATTAAAAAGCAACATTAATCCAAGAGTAACCAAAAAAATGGTCCATTCGGGAAAGACCATCCCTCAAACCGGATGATTTTCGGCTTACCGCTTACCGGAAATGTACTCGTCTATGGCCTTGGCAGCCTTCTTACCCGCACCCATCGCCTTAATTACCGTCGCGGAGCCGGTAACGATATCCCCTCCGGCAAAGACACCCGGGCGGCTGGTCCGCCCCGTTGCCTCGTCTGCCATAATACCGCCAAAACCGGTCAGTTCAAGCCCCGCTGTGGTCTTGGCAATGAGGTGGTTGGGTGTGGTTCCGATGGCGATTATGACTGTCTCGATATCGATTACGTATTCCGAACCCTGCTTGACCAACGGTCTTCTTCTCCCCGAGGCATCCGGCTCACCCAATTCCATCTCGACGCATTCCACGCCTTTTACCCATCCGGCATTATCTCCGAGTATCCTCACAGGGCTGGTAAGGAACTTAAACTCGATGCCCTCCTCTTTGGCGTGGTGGACCTCTTCGAGCCGGGCCGGCATCTCTTTTTCAGACCGCCGGTATACGACATACACCTTTTCGGCGCCGAGCCTGAGGGCCGAGCGAGCGGCATCCATGGCGACGTTCCCTCCGCCGACGACGGCTACCCTCCGGCCCACCTTAACCGGTGTGTCGTACTCCGGAAACCTGTAAGCCTTCATAAGGTTCACCCTGGTCAGAAACTCGTTCGCCGACATAACGCCGTTGAGGTTCTCTCCGGGGAGACCCATGAAAACCGGCAACCCTGCCCCCGTACCGACGAATACCGCGTTGTAGCCCTGTGCAAACAGCTCATCAATGCTTGTTACCTGTCCGATCACCATGTTGGTCCGGATCTCCACACCCAGCCTTTTGAGGTTGTCAATTTCTCTTGCTACAACACTTTTCGGGAGCCTGAACTCCGGTATCCCGTAAACCAAAACCCCGCCGGGGACGTGAAATGCCTCGAATACGGTCACCTCGTACCCCAGCTTTGCAAGATCGCCCGCACACGTGATCCCTGCCGGGCCGGAGCCGATCACAGCAACCCTGCCCTTGGCAGGTGACCGTTTCGGGGCTTCCTCTTGGCCGTCGGCCGAAACAGACGCGGCATAATCCGCCGCAAAACGCTCCAATCTGCCGATGGCCACCGGCTCACCCTTCTGGCTCCTTAGGCAGTGCTTTTCACACTGGTTCTCTTGCGGGCAAACCCTCCCGCAGATTGCCGGCAGGTTGTTGGTTTCCAGTATCTTTCGATAGGCCTCGACAAACCTGTGTTCCTCAATGAGCTGAATGAAGTCCGGTATCTGGACGTTGACGGGGCAACCGTCGATACAGCGGGGCTCTTTACACCGCAGGCAGCGCTTAGCCTCTTCCACCGCCTGCTCGGGTGTGTAACCCAGAGCCACCTCGTCGAAATTCCTGCTCCGGACCTTGGGGTCCTGCTCGGGCATGCGTACCTTTTTCTGTGCGTTATTCGGCTTGCGCCTTAGCTCAGGTATTGGATTCCCTCCTCAGGGTCGCCTGGAGCAAATCAAGGGAGATCTTCTCCTGCTCCGAATACATACCCGCCCTTTTTATTACTTCGTCAAAATCAACCAGGTGTCCGTCAAATTCCGGCCCGTCAACGCACGCAAACCTGGTCTCCCCGCCGACGGTAAGCCTGCAACAGCCGCACATGCCGGTGCCGTCTATCATTATGGGGTTCATGCTCACAACCGTCGGCAGGCCGTACTCTTTAGTAAGGTTGCTTACCCCCTTCATCATGATTAGCGGTCCGACAGCAATAGCGCGGTCGTACTTGTTACCTTCGTCGAGAAGCTTCTTGAGAAGATCGGTGACAAATCCCTTGCATCCCTTGGAGCCGTCATCAGTAGCGATGAAGACGTTCTCGCAATAAGGCCTTATTTCATCTTCAAGAATTATCAGGCCGGCGGTTCTTGCCCCGATGATAACGTCCACCTTGGTACCGTTATTATACATCTCCTTGACCTGGGAAAAAACCAGTGCTGTGCCGAGTCCGCCTCCGATAACGATAACCCTCTCCAAGTCCGCGAGGTCGGTAGGTTTCCCGAGGGGGCCTACAAGGTCGAGTATCCGCTCACCTTCCTCGAGCAGTCCGAGTAACATGGTCGTTTTGCCGATCTCCTGAAATATTACCGTTATGGTCCCTTTTTCAGCGTCAAAATCGGATATCGTAAGGGGTATCCGTTCACCCTTATCGTAGACTCGAAGGATGATAAACTGGCCGGGCCTTGCCTTCTTGGCTATTAAAGGATTCCGGATCTCAATCAGCTTAATAGCAGGAGCAAGAACCCGCTTCTTTACAATTTCATTCAAACAGTATACACTCCTGTCTTCCAGAAGTCGGATGCAAGAAGTCTCAGGTAAGGTTACTTTAAGGGATTAGCTTTGCGAATTCAAGCCTTAGTTTTCTGATTGCTGACCTCCTGTATCTGACCTCCAATACCTGCAGTTCGCTCAGGAATACGGACCGCTGTCCCAGCACTCGACACTGAAGTATGCCGTAACCAGAAGCACGGGACAGAACTTAAACTACCGCTGGCGGAAAGTCTTTAGGTAAGAGTCGCAATAAATCTCTTTGTTTAAGATAATATTGGCCGTGGCTGCCATGTCAACCAATTCGTTGTCCTCAACATCCGCTATTGCAGCATCGAGCCCGCAAGCTATTCCCATTACAAGGAAAGTCCGGTTGATAAGCGGCCGGTTGGGGCACCGCTGTGAAATATTAGAAAGTCCTACAACCGTTCGCGGCGACGGACTGGCAAGAAGCTTAACCTGCCGAATGGTTTCCAAAACCTCCGGCCCGTGATCCTGCGCAACGTTGACAGGCAACACCAGCGGATCGATGTAAAGCTCCTCCATAGGGATGCCGTGGGCGTCGGCGTTGGCCACAATCTCCATTGCTAATGCCAGTCGGTCGTTGGCGTCCTTGGGCACTCCTTTTTCATTCATTGCCAAGCCGATGATCGCTGCGTTGTATTTCGCTGCCATTGGAAGGTAAATGTCCATCTTCCACTGGTCCGCGGTGGTGGAATTAATCATTGCCCTTCCGCGGTGAACCTTCAGTCCGGCTTCGATCGCATCCGGGTTGGTCGAATCAAGACAGCAGGGGAGGGGACTTGCTTCCTGCGCCACCTTGACCAGCCACTCCATCGTTGCCGGCTGGTCTTCCGCCGCCACTGTGGGACCGGTGTTGATGTCAAGGTAGCGTGCCCCGTTCTGGGTTTGAAGGGCAGCGTGCCGTCTTATCGGTTCAGGGTCGCGGTTTAAAATCGCCTCCCTTATATCTTTGAACATCCCGTTAATGCGTTCACCGATAAGTTCCACTCTCTTACCTCCTTTAAAAAGTTCTAAGTTAAACAGTTTAACAGTTCTAAGTTGTATACGGTTGATGCTTATCCTGGATGACCTAATAATAGGTCCGTTCAACGTACATGCTACAATGGCTTAAATTCCTGGTCCGTTCAACGTTATCAGTGCATGCTTATCCAGAAAACATCTACGGTCCGTTCAATGTTCTTAAACACATATCGATTAACGGTTCAATGTAGAACGGTCCTGAAAGGTTCATCCAATTAAGCCAGCACGTTGAACCGTGAACTTCGAACTGACCCTAAAGGTCCATCATCTTAGCCGAACTAATAAGCCTGCGGCTGCATCATTTTCTTAATGTGCACCTTGAGGTGTTTGAGCGACTCCGGGTGCCTTACCACCGCGATGTGCCCGCCCGCATGGATAAGCCCGGTAGCGGTCGTAACCTCCCACAGGATGGCCCGTTTCATTTGTTCGCCCCATTCGGGCGCGTCCGGCGTCTTGGCTTCCTTTGTCTTCCACGCCTCCTGCCCAACCAGTAGAATGACCGGCATGGCAAGCATCCTGTCGCCCATAAGCGCGCCGGTCCTCATGCGTTCGATGATCGAGTAAGCATACTCGATACCGTAACCCAAAGCACCTATCGACGGGTCCATGACTATCCGTTCCGGTTCGAGATTCATTTCAGTTATGAGGATGTTGAGTTGTTTCGCTAAATTGATGTCGAGGGGACTCGACGCGATTACTGCATGCCCGTTTGCAATACAGCCCGCTATGATCGACTTGTAGTTTTCCTGCGTTGCGCAGCCCAGGAGGCAGTTTTTCCCCGACAAGGCGCTGGCGACTTCCGGCAGGACCGCCGCGTCCTTTTCCTCTACCCCGCACCCAAGAACGATCATCGGCACGTCAATCGCTTCCGCGACGGAGGCAGCCACCTGCGCAGCCTCTTCCGGAGAGGCATTTTCTCCATCGGGATGGATCCGTGTAAGACGGAGCGCCACCAGGTCAGCCCCGTAGTCGACGCATTTTTTGGCCCAGGCCGGCGGGTCGCCGAGCACCCCTTCGTAAGGTGCTGCAAGAAAATCAGGCCACTCCTGCGGTGGGGCGTCAAAAACCTCGAGCGCCACCACCGGAGGGTTTGGGATCTCGCCTTCGAAATGCAGGAACGGGAGCGTGGAATCCCCTCCCACCTTCACCTGCTTGGAACCGGTGCCCAATACCGTTTCCAGACACTTACTGCTCCACCGCTCTTTTGCGATTGTAACCGACATCTTAACATCCCAACCTTCCAGAGTAAATTATTAGTCTATTCCTTATAAAATTTTAAATTTAACTTTCTTGAACAGCCGTGCTGTTCGTTGTCCCCCGGAGTACGGGAAGGTGGAGTGTGAAAATGACCGGCACTGCGCAAAGCGCTCCTTAGGGACAACGCCAGCGGCCTTTTTAGAACTTGTGCCCTAAGCCGTAAGTTAAGTGCAAAAGTTGAATTATCAAACTTTCGCCCTGGCCAAGATTTCTCCTGCCGCTACCACCGCCGGCGAATCCTCCGGCAGCGAAACAATCGGCCGCGAACGAAGGTCGTACTCAGCCACAGCAGGGTCGGCCGGAATCATACCCGCGTATTCGAGTCCGGTCCCGGCCATTTCCGGCTCGAGTATCCTGATATCTTCCGGCCGGGCGCGGTTTACCACAAGGTATTTAGACTTTATCCCAAGCTTGAGATTATCCGCAAGCTCCCGGATGCGGCCGGCAGAGCGAATCCCCTTTACCGTTGCATCGGAGAGTATAAACAGTACTTCTACGCTCTGCGACGTGCGCCGGCTCAGGTGTTCGAGACCCGCTTCGTTGTCCATTACAACATACCGGTAATTTGAGGCCAGCTCCTTAGTGTATCCCCGCAGGAGGTTGTTCACGTAACAGTAGCATCCCGGCCCCTCCGGCCCGCCCATCACTAACAGGTCCACATCCTTCCCTTCGGCAAGCGACTGGTGGATTTTATAAGCCACATACCTGTCCTTCGTCATCCCGGCAGGAATGCTGTCGCGGTCCTCCGATACCGTTCGCATGATGTCAGCGATAGAGTCCGGCGGGTCAATACCGAGCGCCTGGGCAAGGTTGGCGTTCGCGTCGGCATCAACCGCAAGGATGGGCCGTTTTCCAGCCTCTAACAGGTGCTTTATCGCCAGCGCAACAAACGTGGTTTTGCCGGTTCCGCCCTTACCTGCTACAGCGATAAACAATATGCTACATTCCTTTCTGCACCGAGGGAAAGAGAGCCATGTCCGTGTGCGGAAGGAAGAGAGCTGACACGAACTCCTCCATAAAGCGGTTGCCGGCGCTGAGTTCCACGTAGGTCATCCGCCCGGCGATTTCTTTGATCTCCTCCCCGGCCTGTTGTGAAAGAAGGGCCAGTCGCGCCCCTTTCAAGGCGCTGTTCCCGATATAAGTATAACTCTCAAGCGGGATGTCCGGAAGCATGCCGATGGCGATGGCATCCCGGATATTAATGAAACGCCCGAACCCTCCCGCGATAAAAACCCGGTCTACCGCAGCGATCTCCAAGTCGACCGAGGTCAGCAACGTCCTCAGCCCTGCAAAAACCGCGGCTTTAGCGCGCATAAGGTTCTGGATATCGGCCTGCGTTAAGGTTATATCCCCGCCGTGACCCGTCTCGGTATCCCAGGCCACGACAAACTCCGGCCCTTCCTCTCTTTCGCGCACCCGCGGGGACGCCAAACCCTTCACAAACCTGCCGTTCCGGTCGATCACCCCCGCCCGGTGAAGCGAGGAAAGGATGTCGATTAACCCGGAACCGCATATGCCGAGGGGTTTTTTATTACCTACGGTCTCATACACCACTTCAAAACCGCCGGGCAGAACCCGGACAGTTTCAATCGCCCCGTCCACGGCGCGCATCCCGCACGTGATTCCGCTTCCCTCAAAGGCCGGACCCGCCGAACAGGCACAGGCCATCAGCCAATCACGATTTCCCAGAACCATTTCCCCGTTGGTACCGATGTCTAAAAACAGACTAAGCGGTTCTGCACCGGCCATCCCGGTAACCTTGACCCCCGCTGTAATGTCGCCGCCTACGTAACTGGCCACGGCGGGCAGGCAGTGCACCCAGGCCTCAGGGTGAACCTTGAGCCCGAGTTCTTTGCCTTTTACCGGCGGCGGCATATTCGCCGACGGCACATAAGGCTCAAGCCTTATGTAAGTCGGGTCAAGCCCCAGGAAGAGGTGAATCATGGTTGTATTCCCGGCACAGACAACCGCCCGGACATCTCGCGGGCTCAGCTTTTGAAGCTGCAGCACTTCAGTGATCAGCCCGTTTATTGTTTCAATCACCGCCTTTTGAAGCTCGGCGCTGCCTCCGGGAGTCTCCGTGGCGTAGACGATCCTGGAAATGATGTCATCGCCGAAGGCGGCCTGGCGGTTATAAGTCCCGGTCGTTCCCGCAACTTTTCCGGTTTTGAGGTTAACCAGTTCCACTGCAACTGTAGTGGTACCTATGTCTATGGCAAGCCCGAATGCGTCCTTCGCTGTTTTCCCCGCCGGTTTTACCCCCTGAATTTCACTCCCGCCGTTGAGATGGGCTAAATCGACCGAGACGTACCAGCCTGCGTCCCGTAAAACCCGCGGCAATTCTTTCAGCACCCGCCGGCTGGTCCAGGCTTTTTCAACCCCCCGCTCACGTTTCAGTGCCCATATCAGGCGGCCGTAATCATCAGTGTTGTCCGCAAGCGTGGGCTCGGCGAGCCTGAGAACTTCTCTGGTGAACAGCGGGGAAACTTCTACGTCCTCCTCAGCGAAAACTGAAAGCACCCCGCTCTGCCGTTCTTCAAGCAGCACCCGGTGCTCGTTGAGTCTCGACGCCTCGGGTATAAAGACTGTGGCGTCTCCTTCCGGGACCGCTTGACATGCCGGAACCCAACCTGCTGCCGCCTCTTCGGGTGTAACCCTGCTTTTTCCAGTTAACCTTACGTTACCGCTTGCAACCTGAACCTTACAGCGGCCACAGACCCCCTTCCCACCGCAGGCCCCGCGAAGCGTAATCCCGGCCTTGGCCGCTGCCTGGATCAGCGTCAGGCCGGGAGCTATCTTCACCTCAAGGTTGTCAGGAAGGAACAGTACCGAGTTTCCGGCCATTACCCACCTCCTCTAAAAATAGTACTTCTTTCGATGGGCACGTCGATAAGCTTCGCACAGCTTTGTCAGGCTCGCCGACCGGGTTCTCACGTATTTCCGTATACGCTCCGGCCTGTCCGGCTACGCCTTCCGCGCTCTGCTTGCTTCTAACCGCGTTTCGTTTATGTTACACTACCGCAAGTAACACGCTTACGGGTCTACTCGCCTCATTTTCAGATTTCGTTGTGCGGTTGCCGCATGCGGCACTCTTTCGGAAGTCCCTCGTTCGCTATCACAGAATTCACAATTCAGGCCGTTCGCAACCCGGATGGCTGCCCAACATAAGCAGCAAGCGGTTCCCGGCAAAACGGCGACCTGCATACAGCCGGTGTGCCGCCTGTCAAGCGACGGATCTCAATTCCAAAACTGCTTGAGAAACGCGGGGATGCCTGCAGACTCGCGCGGACCGACCATAACCTCCCAGCCGGAAAGCTCCTGTAGCTTTCCGCTCAAAACAGCAACCCCGCCGGGAATGATCACTTTCCGGTGCGAAACCTTCTCCGCAGCCCCGCTTTCGGTCAAGGCCGCCGCAATCTTCTCGGGGGTGAACTTCCCCGCCGCCCAGGCCGTCAGCACCGAGGTCCCGTCCGTATCCACCGTGAGAATGTATGAGGGCACCCGGGACGCCTCTACATCCCCTGCCACACAGAAGTAAGTAAGCGAGAAGTTCGTGGTTACAAAAACCGGGGACTGCGGTGTAACCGCTCCTATCTCGTAAACCTTCGGTTCCACCGCGATCGGCTTCTGGGGGTCGGTGTAAATGTTCAGCCGCATTGTAATCAGCGGCAGGATATCTGCCGGATCCGCGGTATCTATCACCACTATCCCCGCATACTTCGCAAGATAAACCACCGCGTCCACTACCCGCTGGACCGGATCCGGATTGGTAGCAAAGGTTATCCCGGGGTAACCGAAGGGTCGGAAGCGCTTCAAGGCCTGGCGTCTGAGCTGCGTCTGATCGGCAAGAACCTGGTTTACCTCTCGCGCGCCTGTATCGAGGACCAGTTGCTTCACACCTGCGGCGGTGACCTTATTAACCAAATCGGCAAGCCCGGCGAGACTTTCAGCTTTCACCGCCAGGGGCGAGTCGTGCTGTTTAGCCAGCGCGGCCATTTTTTCGTAGTTCCCGGCGGCAGCAGCGTAAATCAGCGGTTTGGCGCTGCCCGTTTCGGCAAGCGCCGCTGCCATGGCACCGGTATCCTCGCTGATAAGAACCAGACCGAGGTTTGTCTTGCCTTGAACCGCCTTCACCGCAGCCGCGAAGGTGGCCGGATCACCCGAAACGTTTTCTACCGCCACCAGGTCCACGCAGTGCATCTGCCCCACCCGGTCGAAGCACAGCTTGCTGATCTCGGCCGCCCGCGCTTCTATTTTTTCCGGTGACAGATTATCCGGTACGGTGATGGCGATGCCCGCCGGGTGCTCGAAGCGCTTGTCGTGCCGGAACAAAACCGTCTCGTTTCCGATCTCCAGCACCCGCTCACCTGCACCTATCCTGACCAGCGCAATAGGCGGAGCGGAAGCGGCACCCAGAGCCTCTTTCGCCTGCTCGCTCGCGTGAGGGCACTTCTCAAGCGAAGTCTTCCCTGCAGCCAACTGCATCGCAAAGGCCAGGCAGGTCGGCTGTCCGCATTCCTTGCAGTTTGTCTTGGGTAAAAGCTTGAAGATTTCCAATCCGGTAAGTGCCATTCGTTAAACCCCTCTCCCACCTCGTTATTAACGCTGCGCGGTGATAAGCGGCGCCTGGCTTTGTCAGCCGGTCGGTGCCGGGTCCTCACTTACCTTCGAAGCACGCTCCGGCCCGTCCCCGCCCGGCTTTCGTGCCATGCTTGCTTCCGACCGCGCAGCAGGTCAGCTCTGCGGCACAAACCCGCATTTTAAAAACGCAAATGCTACACGTTTAGATCAACGGTTCCATGGTAAGGGCAGGGTGACCTTTTTCCTCGAGGAAGGGCAGTATCTCGTCTGCCGTCACCCCCACCGTCTCATCGGCGATCTTGTCAACGAAATCCTTGCCGAGACCCAACTCCTCCGCACGCTCTTCTAAAACCGGGCGCATCTGTTCCTTGAACTGCTTCGGCATCCAGGTAATCCTGGCAAGCCCACCGTCACCGATTACGAACTTCTTCGAGGCCAGGTATGCCTTCCCGATACCCATAAAACCGGGTGTCTGAATCCCGCCGCCGATCGTGCCCGCCAGGGTTGAAAAGGTCATCCCCGAAGGGGTCATCCCGGTGTACTCCCTGTTCACGATCATGAAACCGTTACACTCCGGCATGACCACCATAATTGCTTCGAAGCAACCGCACGATGTCAGCGGATTCTCCATTATGGTATAGAAGTTAACCGCTTCAATTGTACCGCGTGAATTCTGGTAGATAAACTCGTTACAGCTCCTCCATTGTCCCTTTACCGGGTCGATAACATCTTTTTTCGGAATGGGCTGGTTGCAGCCGTGCGGGTTGATCTCGTATGCGGCCTTGGCGTCAAGCCAGCTCACCGACCCGCAGAGCCCAACCCGTTCCGGCAGGACCACGCAGACGTGTGTCGGTGCGAAGGACTGGCAGAGGGTGCACGAATAGAACGTATCCACGGTATCGTCGCTCAGCGCCTTCAGCCGCGCGTCGCGCCTTGTATACCTGCGCCGGGCCTCCTCGCGCATTTCCAAAACCTTCTCTTCGTCCGTGTAAATCGTAACCTGCACCCGGTCAAGGATGCTGGCGAATTCAGACTTCATTTTGGCGTACAATATGTCGCCGAAGTGGCGCATCCTGATCCCCTGTTTGAAAGCTGATTTCGAGATCCGGACCCAGGTGATATCCCGCTGTCCCATGTGCCAGAGCCCCTGAGCGTAATTGATGAAATAGTGCACCCGGCGCTCGAGTACCGGCTCGAAATCCTCCTGCATCTTCCGCCCGTAAACGTCCACCACGATCCCGAGCGGCAGCCTGCCGCCCTCCGGAAGCGTATCCACATCCGGGCCGATCACCTCGATCTTGCCGTCTTCGACCTCTTCCGCCTCACGCATCCGGACCAACTCGAAGGCAGGGGTTTTCTGGCCGCCGAACTCCGCATGCATGTCGCCCTTGCGGACAGTCTCCCCTTCAAAAGCCGGGCCAAAGGCAACCGGGATGGGAACCTTAGTAACCGTGATCTTCAAGCCCCGGACCTCAATCGCCCGGCTGACGATCTTATCGTGCGGCACACGCGAAACAACGTGCTCGTATGTACATACGCCCGTCGGCAGGATTTCGGGAATGTCCGTATCCGCTATCGTCGGGAAACCGAAGTTGATCGCACCGGCCGCCTGCGCGTACTTCTCGTCGTCCACCAGGCCCAAAGCGAGAACAAAAGCAAAGATGCGGTTCTTGTTGTACAGCAGGACCCGCCGGTAGTCACCCGGTTTGACCCCCCCGAAGCTCATCGCCGCGCGCGCTGCAAAACCCAAGGAGAAAACAGTTGCGGTAATATCTTTACCGAAAGGAACCAGGCGGGTCTCCCAGCCGAGTTCGACACCTTCCTCCGCAAGCTGCTCCGCCATGTTCTTCCCGTCCGTGGTCGCCGACATGAACACGTAAAGGTTTTTCTCTTGGAGTTCACGGGCTATTTTCACCGCGATTTCGTTGGTCGGCGCGGCCCCTACGATCGCCGCAAAGCCCGGCGCCGTCCCGTCCACGAACTCGATTCCCCGCTTCCGCAGGATTACGTCGTCTGCCGCCCCCAACCAGAGGTTATCCGGTGTAGGCGAAGAGGTCATCGTGTATGGGGGCGAATCAAGATATTTGGTGGCTTCAATTATTTCGTCAGCGAAGAGCGTTGCCATCCCCGCATCCAGCGCCGGACCGAGGTACGGGAGCCAGCACCGTTTGGATGGTACCGGAGGGAGGAGCTTTTTGGCCTCCTCAAGCACCGGCCGCAGGTCTCCGATTTTTTCAACGGGTATGCCCAGCATCCCGTAAATGACCGGCAGATAATAACCGGTATTCGGGAAGGAAACCGGAACCTCCGGCCCGTATTTGTCAAGCGCGCTGCGCAGGGACTCCTCGGCCCGCGCAACGATTTTATGAGCGCCCCTGATGGCGGCAGAAGCAATGATCTTAGACAACTTCCAGCTTCCTCCTCATCTCCATGTCGTAAAGCACCCGTTCTTTCGCTGTATCAATGCCGAGGGCTTTACGTTTGGAGTCAATATGGGTGATTATCCGTTGAGCCATCGCCACCGGGTCGGGCTCAAAGAACCAGTTGGCGCCGACCTGCTCCCTTATACCGCCGAACACGTACTCGGAAAGCTTTTCGCTCCCAATGGTCGGGAAAGCGACACCGAATCCCACGGTCACGCCGCTGGTAACGAAATACTGCCCGATGGCTATTGCCTTTTCGCTCATCCACTCCGGCGCGCAGCCGCATACCGGGATCTCCGAAAGGTCCTCGCCCAGCCCGCCTTCCTTTACCACCGCTGTACTTGCTATCAGCAACCGGCTGTTGTCGACGCAGGAGCCGCAGTGCAGAACCGGAGGCATGCCCACCGCCTCGCAGACCTCCCGCAAGCCTGAACCCGCCATATCCGCAGCCTCAGGCACCAGAAGCCCCTCCTTGGCGCAGTTTATCGCGGCACAGCCGGTGGTCAGCACCAGAACGTTGTTGGCGATAAGCTCGCGCACGATGCTCGTGTGCAGGTCGCCGAAGCGCACCCGCGGGTTGGAACAGCCAACCACAGCAGCCACCCCGCGGATACGGCCGTTGATTATATTATCGTTCAGCGGCCGGTAAGAGGCGCGGAACCGCCCGCCGAGCATGTAGTTTATCGTTTCATGGCTGAAACCGGCAACCAGGTCCATCTCGTCCGGGGGAATCTCCACCGTCCCTCGCTTCGGGAAATTGGCGATGGCCCGGCGGACGATCTCGCGGGCGACCTCCAGGCCGTTTTCGTGAGTAAATTCAATATGCGTCATGCCCGGAATGTGGGCGCGTGATGAAGTGGTAAACAGCTCGGTATGGTAGCAGCGAGCTACGGTGCTTAGCCCCTGCATGACACATTGGACGTCGACCACCATCGCTTCGACAGCACCGGTGGCAATTGCCAATTCCTGCTGCAGAACGCTCCCGGCTACCGGGATCCCTCTGCGCATGAGGACCTCGTTTGCCGTGCAGCATATGCCCGCTATGTTGATTCCCTTTGCTCCTACGGCCTTCGCCTGGTTGAGCAACTCCTCGTCTTTGGATGCCGCAACCATCAGTTCGGGCAAAAGCGGTTCGTGCCCGTGCACAATAATGTTTACCTTGTCGGCCTTCAGCACCCCGAGGTTTACCTTGGCTCTGATGGGAACCGGTGTACCGAGAAGGATGTCCTGGAGTTCAGTCGCGATCATCGATCCGCCCCAGCCGTCCGCCAGCGATGTCCTCATTCCGTGCAGAAGCAGGTGGGTGTAATCCTGGTCCACCCCGACAGAGGTCCGGTGCATCATCTCCACAACCTCGCGGTCGATACCCCTTGGCACTACGCCGAGCCGGCGCCATACCTCCTGTCTTTTTTCGGGAGCCCGGCGAATGAAGCTGATCTCGCCGGTCTGCTGCCCGAATTCGGCCAAAAGCTTAAGACCCACCTCTTCGGCAAGCTGGTTTTTCTTTTTCCCTGCGGCTTCAATACCTAAGTCCGCCGCCACCGCGCGGAGCTTTGCCTCATCACGGATCTCAAAGCCCGGCGCTTCCCCACGTGCCGCCGCCAGGAAGGTAAACACCACCTCCCGTGCGTGGTCGGAATGGGCCGCAACCCCCGCGGCGATCATCCGGCCGAAGTTCCTGGCGGAAACCGTTTCCGCCGTTGCACCGCACACCCCCGTATCAGATACGGTGCCGCTGTCGCTCACCCGGCAGGGGCCCATGTAACAAATCCGGCAGCACGTGCCACCCGTCCCGTAAGGGCACGCCTTTTTCCCCTGCGCCCGGTGGAAAACCGTCTTGAGCCCTTCCCGGGTGGTTTTGGCGATCATCTTCTGGCTCGCGGTGCAATTGGTCAACAGCTTCTCTTTCACTAACCGACTGCCTCCTTAAAGCTTTGATACTTCTGCCATAACAGGTTCGTTGGGTGCTTCTGGTTTTAATAAAGTATTGGTCTTGGCCATATAGGCCGGCATCGTGGCAACACCCGTCGGAAGAGACGGATCGATATGCAGGGACGTATTAACCTCCCCCTGTGCCGCCGTCACCGTCACGGCCGTCCCTTCGGCCAACCCCAGACGATCGGCGTCAGCCGGAGAGACCGCAACGAAATCACCGCCGTAAGGGCAAAGGTCCCGGAGACCGCCATAGAGGCTCCAGGAACTGTTATAGCAGCCGAATCTGGGCGCAAAAGGAACCAGACGCAAAGAACCCCCCTGCTCCGCTCCCGGTTTTGTGTCATCAACCGGTAGAAATGCCAGCCGGGGTACGGTACTGGATTTTGCGCCGAAATCCGGTATTATTGACAGAATTTCGTCTCTAAGCTGCCTTGATGGTCCTAAACCGCCATTCAATTTCGACATCAATTCCCCGATAACCTGCACAGCGTCGAAAGTTTTTTCCGGTAATACTTTCCCCGTCTGGCGGACCTTGCATTCCACGTTTACGAAGGTACCGCCTGTTTCTGCAGGCGCCGAAAGCGGTAAAACCACGTCGGCCATCCCGGCCGTCTCCGTAACGAAGAGATCCTGCACCACGAGAAAATCTAATTTCTTGAGCCGCCGGGCGATCCCGCCGCAGTCCGGAAAAGAAACCGCCGGATCCTCGCCGAGGATGTAAAGGCCTTTAACAAGCGAGCCTTCCGCTAACATCTCTCCCGCCGTAAGCCCCGGCGTCTCCGGCAGTTCCGCTCCCCAGAGCCTGGAGAATTCGCCGACCGCCTGCGAATTCGGAAACGTTTCTGCAACAGCGCCCATCCGCCACACACCCTGAGCGTTTACCAATGAGTGTCCCAAAAACAGTGCATTGCTTACTCTCCCCGTCAACAAGCAGAGGTTGACCGCGGCACGCCCGGCGTTCCAAGTCACCCCGTCAACTGCCAGTACGGCAACGCCCTTGGCATTTTTATCCGCCCAAAGCTCGGCCGCCGCCGCGATTTCTTCCGCGGCCAACCCCGTAGGCGCACTTGCGGCCGCGCGGAGGCCCTTTTTAAATGCACCGAACTTGTCCGCCTGCAGCTTTTCTACCTGGGCGTCGCCTGTCAGCTCCAAGACGGCCTGCGCCAGTTGCTGCAGCGCCAGGTGCTCGGTGCCGGGAACCGCCCGCAACCAGACTTTTGCCACCTGTGCAGGCCGCCCGTTGTAAAAGCCCAAGTAAATTACCTTTGCGCCCTTCTCTGCCGCCTGCTTTATCTTCCCCCAAACGGCGGGAACCCGCCGCCAAACATCACCGATTACCAAAAGCACGCCCGCGCCGGCAATATCCTCTAAAGAGGCATAGCCCCTTACTCCGCCAAGTGCCGCTTCGCATTCCCGCAGAAGGTCAAGACCGGCAAAGCGCAAACCGGTATCCACATTGTTTGTCTTCAGACCGGCCCGAATGAACTTCTGGAAGGCGTAGGCGGTTTCGTTAGTAACCGAAGCTCCTGCAATCCCGCCGACACTCCGGGGCCCGTGTTCATCCCTGAGCTTGGCAAGGCGGCTTGCCGTCAGCCCGAGCGCTTCCTCCCAGCTTGCCGGAACCAGTTCATCACCCTTGCGCACCAGGGGGGTTTTCAGCCGCCGGTCGCTGACAAGGTAGCCGTAACCGAACCTGCCGCGAACGCAAAGGTAGTCGACCGGCGCTTCCGTTGTCACCTTCACTATTTCTCCCTGTTTCAGGTTAAAGTACAATTCGCAGGCGCTGCCGCAGTACCCGCAATGGCTTTTAACCTTTTCCAATTCCCACTCGCGTCCCTTCCCGCGCCTGTTCTTTTCTAAAAGCGCACCCGTGGGGCAAACACCGACGCAACTGCCGCAGAAATCGCACCCCGCCTCCTGAAGCGGCCTGTCCAGGGCAGTCGATACCCTGGTCTCGATTCCCCGCTTCATAAAGTCCAGGATATCCGCCCCCTGTGCCCGGCACACCCTGATACACCGCCCGCACAGAATACAGAGGTTATAATTGCGGAGTATAAACGGGTTGCTCTCATCAACCGCATACCCGGGATCGCGTACAGGGAAGGAAGGACGTTCGACCCTTAGCTCGTACGCATATTGCTGCAGTTTACACTCCCCGCTCTTATCGCAGCTCAAACAGAGTCCTGGGTGGCGCGAGAGTAGAAGCTCGATGATGAACCGCCTGGCCTCCCTGATCTGGTCGGTATTGGTCCGGACAACCATTTCCGGGGCAACCTTCCGCATGCAGGAGACCACCAGGCCTTTTACCTTTTCGATCTCCACCAGGCAGATCCGGCAGGCTCCTGTTCCTTTGAGCCCCGAGCAGTAACAGAGGTGCGGGATTTCGATTCCCGCTGCCCGTGCTGCATAAAGGACGGTGGTGCCTTTCGGCACGGACACCTCCCGATCATCAATGATTATTTTGACAAAATCGGCCAAAACTTCCTTCCTCCTTTATTTAAACCACTTCAATCGCCTGATCTGCGCAAACATCAATGCACGCCCCGCAACGCGTACACTTTTCCTGAATAATTTCGTAGGGTTGGTTATCCGCACGGTAAGGGATATAGGGATTACCGACAACCGCCTCTGCGGGACAAACCTCCCGGCACTTATCGCACTGAGTGCACCGGTCAGGGTTTACCCGGTAGCGCAGCATTTCCCGGCAGGACCTTTCGGGACACCGGTTCGCCTCTATATGCACCCTGAAAGACTCTTGGTGCTCCTCCAACACCTGGGCCAGACTTCCCACCGCTTTCTGCCCGTATTTGCATAGAGCAGTAACGAATACCTCTGCACAGATCTTCTTCAACTGGTTAACGTCCTCGATTGTAGCTTCGCCCCGCCGCAACCGCTCTAAAGCATCAATTATCATGGGTGCAGCAGTCATGCAGGGAATGCATTTACCGCACAACTGCTCTTCGGTAAATGTCATATAATCCTGGTAGGCCTTCGTGACAGCGCATACAGCCCCGCTCATCTGTTGACCGCCTCCTCTTGCACTTCCGGTTCAATCCGGATGCAGCCGATCGGGCAAACCGCCAGACACGTACCGCACCGCTTGCAGAGCACGGTTTCAATAAAAAATCTGTCGCGCCCTTCAATAACCGCCCCATGGGGGCAGCTCTGCTTGCAGAGCCCACACAGGATACAATCCTCGCCGACAACATAAAGCCCCAGCGACGTACAGGCCTGTGCCGGGCAGCGTTTTCCCCTGATATGGGCCTCATATTCCCGGCGGAAGTACCGGATGGTTGAGAGTACCGGGTTCGGTGCACTCTGCCCCAGGCCGCAAAGCGAAGTCTTCTTAATCATCAGCCCAAGCTTCTCCAGGCGCTCGATATCCCCTTCACGGCCTTCGCCGGCCACAATCCGGTCGAGAATCTGGAGCATTTCGTAAGTCCCGATCCGGCACGGAGGGCATTTGCCGCATGACTCTTGCTGCGTGAACGAAAGAAAGAACCGGGCGAATTCCACCATGCAGTTCTTACCGTCAACCACTACCATCCCGCCGGAGCCCATCATCGAACCAAGTCTCGTGAGCGATTCAAAGTCTAAAGGCGTATCTATATGTGCGTCAGGGATGCAGCCGCCGGAAGGCCCGCCGGTTTGCACCGCCTTGAACTCGCCTTCTTCGAGAATGCCGCCGCCGACCTTATACACAACCTCGCGCAGGGTCATTCCCATGGGGACCTCGATAAGACCGGTATTCTTTACCTTCCCGGTAATGCAAAACGCTTTCGTCCCCTTGGACCTTTCCGTCCCGTACCGGGCATACCATTCACCGCCATTGGTGATGATCGCCGGAATGTTGGCGAATGTCTCCACGTTGTTAAGACAGGTCGGCAAACCCCACAATCCTTGTTCCACCGAACGGGGCGGCGTCACCCGCGGCGAGGGACGCTTCCCCTCGATCGAAATCATCAGCGTGGTTGACTCGCCACATACAAAAGCTCCCGCACCCTTCTTCAGTTGAATATCGAAGTTTAGGCCGCTGCCGAGAATATTTTCCCCTAAAAGTCCAAGAGCCCGCGCCTGATCCAGGGCGATCCCGAGACGCTTTACGGCAAGCGGATACTCCTGGCGGACATAGATGTATCCCTCGCTGCAGTTCCCGATTGCATAAGCGCAGAGGATCATCCCTTCAATCACCGCATGCGGGTCGCCCTCCATCAGGCTGGCATCCATGAAGGCTCCGGGGTCTCCCTCGTCGCCGTTGCAGATCACAAACTTCCGGCTGCCTGGCACACGGCGCGCTCCTTCCCACTTTACCCCTGTGGGAAAACCGGCACCACCGCGCCCTCTTATTCCTGACTTTTTTACTTCTTCGATCACCTCATCGGGTGTGATTTCGGTAAGCGCTTTGGCCAGCGCCATATAACCGCCAACGGCTATGTAATCCTCAATATCCATCGGATTGATCCGGCCCAGGTTCCGCAAGGCTATTCTCACCTGGTTCTGGAAAAACGGCATCTCATCCGCGCAACGGCAAACGGCCCCGGTTTCCGGTTCCCGGTACAAATGTTGGACGAGTACGCCGCCACGCCTGACAACGATATCTACAACCTTCGGCACGTCAAATGCCGTGACCCTTTGCAGGAAATAGTTGCTTGGCTCAACCGTTACTACCGGCGCCCCCTGGCAGAATCCCTGGCAGCCAGTCGGGATCACCATTGCCGCTACCCCCTGGCGCGCTATCTCCGCCGCCAGGGCCTTATATACGTCCTCAGCACCTGCGGCCAGGCACCCGTTGCCCATGCAAACCTTAACCACACACCCCCGGCCCGCCCGCTGCGCCGCTAATCTCTTAGCCAAGACTTCCAGCATCAGCCGGTTCTCAATCCTGGCCATTGTTCCCACTCCTCTTCAGGGCGGCTAAAACCTTTTCCGGGTTGAGCACCGTCTGAGCCTTTTCATTTATGACCACCACCGGCGCCAAAGCACAACACCCGACGCAGTTCACCGTTTCAAGGGTAAAATTAAGGTCGGGCGAGGTCTCGCCGCTTTTCAGCCCCAGTCCCTCTTCGAGCTTACCCAGGATTCTTCCGGAGCCCCGGACATGGCAGGCGGTACCGCGGCACACCCGGATGATGTTTTTTCCCCGGGGAACAAAATAAAACCGCGTATAAAACGTAGCCACACCGTAAATCTCCGCCGTAGAAACACCTAACTCCCGGGAAACAACTTCAACCGCCTCTTCAGGCAGATATCCGAATTGCTCCTGAATATCCTGGAGAACGTGTATCAGCACCCCTTCTTTTCCCTTGACACCGCTTACGATTTCCCGTGCCCGCTCAGCCACGTCGGCCATTTAATTCACTCTCTCCTTATCCAGTTCATCTTTTATCTTCGCCACGGCGTTTACAAAATCAGCTCCAAAATCTGCCTCACCGCGGTATGCTGCCCGGTCGAACGGCAGCATTCCAATGACCTTCTCCGGGAAGGCCGCCTCAATAAGGGCAGCATCCCCCCCGGACTCAACCTTATTACCCACCACCGCTACCCGCGGCACCCCTATGTCCGCTGCCAGCCCTTCCACCAGGAGCCCGGTATTAATGCTTCGGCTGTTCGGCTCGGTTACGATCAGCAGAACGTCCACTCCCCGCGCCGTACCGCGGGAAAGGTGCTCAATGCCCGCGGGCATATCCATTATCACCACCTCGTCCCTTTCCAGAAGAAGGGCGGTCATAACAGCGTTTAAAAATACGTTTTCCCGGCAGTAGCAACTGGTCCCGCCCTTTTTCAACCCCCCCATCCGTATAAACAGGATGTTGCCGAACTTGTAGGAAAAGTCATCAAGAATCTCCGCCACTTCCGGGTTTAGGGTAAAAAACTCTCCTTCTCCCCCCATCACCTTATTGATCTGCTCTTTCATCTCTATAACCGGCCGGATTTTTTTCGCGGCTGCTCCGGTAATTCCCACCGCCTCCGCAAGCGAAGCATCCGGGTCTGCGTCAACCGCATAGACCCGGCGGCAACTTACCGCATAAGCCCGGATGAGGGCCGCAGCCAATGTGGTCTTGCCGGCACCGCCCTTTCCGGAAACAGCAATCTTTATTCCTTTCAACCTTTTACCCCTTAATTTCCAGTGTCACTGGATTAAAGTAGGATTATAAGTGACTACAGAAATATTGTAAATAGCTCCATTCTTAACGGGCAAATTTAGTATTCCAAGCGCACGTAAAACGAACTCACCGGTTAAGGGGCCTTTTAGATAAAGAAAAGGGCAAACCGTAAGTCGCCCCCCGTTCAAATCTCATCCTCCAGATCCGTTCGTTCCGCAGGCTCTGACCTCACACCTCTCACTTCCCACGCAGGGAGATCACCGGTATAAGGCCGTTTTCAGTTCCCCGCTTTTAAGGTCTGAAAATACCCGCTAAGTAAACGGCAATTATGCATAAAAAGTCACCCGCCCGGAAATAATTCAAATAGCTCCGCTATAAAACTCTATCTCTCCCCATCCAGCGGTATCCGCTGGACTTTTTTTGTTTAAGTCTGCAAACATCCATTCGCAGGCAGGAATTCCGGTGAAAGCACCGAATAATAGCGTAGGCTTCTCCGAGTCTCCTGGCCTAAGGCACCAGAAAAATGCTACGGCAGGCAGACCGATAGGGTGCGTCTGGAAACGGGCGTGCCTCCCGGTGCGGAAAGGAGGGATCAGCTCTGGCTTTGTCAGGGCCGGGTTTCTCTATGCACGGGCAGCCCGGCTCTTCTGTTTCCTTTCATTTTCGTCTCGCAAGTCTTCAGAAAAGGAGGAAAACCATTTTGAGAAGAATAGTACCGCTTTCAGCTTTGATCGTGCTCTTCTTGATGGTGACAGCCGGCGGCTGCGGCAAGAAAATAGGAACTCAGGACACTTCCGCTCCCCAACCCCAAGTAAAAGAGGTAATCCTGGCTACTACCACTTCTACGGTGGACTCCGGGCTCCTAGACGTTTTGCTACCGGAATTCGAAAGGCAGACCGGTTATAAGGTAAAACCCATTGACGTCGGCACCGGGCAGGCGCTGGCCATGGGGCGTAAGGGGGAAGCCGACGTCTTGCTCGTTCATGCTCCGAATTCCGAAAAAGAGCTTGTAGACGCAGGCATCGGGATTAACTACCGGCTGGTGATGCATAACGACTTTATCATTGTCGGCCCGCCGGAAGACCCGGCCGGCATCAAGGGCAAGTCGAGCACTGAGGCGTTTAAGGCCATCGCGGCGAAGAAGGCCGTATTCATCTCGCGCGGCGACGACTCAGGAACGCACAAGAAAGAGCTTTCCATCTGGACGGAGGCCGGTGTTACCCCTTCCGGCAACTGGTACCAGGAGTCCGGGCAGGGCATGGGTGCAACCCTCCTGATGACCTCCGAAAAGAAGGGGTACACCCTGACCGACCGCGCCACCTACTTGGCGCAAAAGGCGAACGTGAAGCTCGATATCCTTTCCGAGGGCGACAAGTCCCTGCTCAACATCTATCACGTGATGCAGGTTAATCCGGAGAAATTCGCTAA
Source organism: Bacillota bacterium (assembly GCA_040756575.1). GTDB lineage: Bacteria > Bacillota > Desulfotomaculia > Desulfotomaculales > Ammonificaceae > DTYU01. The sequence goes on from JBFLYP010000001.1 coordinate 194,069, forward strand.
GGTAAACGCGGACGGGGGCAAGGCGTTCGTCGAGTTCATGGTGTCGCCTCAGACCCAGAGGATGATCGGCGAATTCGGCAAGGAAAAATTCGGGCAGCCGCTGTTCTTCCCGGACGCCGGCAAGAGGATGGAAGACCTGGGTTAAAAATAGTTCGAAGTTCAATAGTTCAAAGTTCGAAGTTCGAAGTTCAACGTTCAACGTGCTGGCTCAATGGGTTGGACCTTTAGGGACCGTTCTATGTTCTATGTGTAAGCTTATAGGTTCGGATTTCGGGACCGTGCTACGTGCAAGATTAGAAGATCAAGTTTTGGGTCCGTTGAACCGTTAAATCAATATGTGTTTAAAACATTGAACAGACCGGGAATTCAAGCCATCGTAGCATGAACGTTGAACGGACCCATTAGGTCATCAGAATAAGCATTAACTAACGGTTAACGTTGAACAGACAAGGAGGTCAACACTTTTGAGCGTGATCGGTGAAGGGTTGACACAAGCATTCAGGCTGCTGGCCGCGGGCGACCCCGAAGTGGTCAATGTCACCCTGCGGACGCTTCAGGTCTCCGGTACCGCCACCTGCATCAGCGTGGTCATCGGCGTTCCCGCCGGCGCCCTGCTGGCCCTCACCAGGTTTTTCGGACGCGGCTTCATTGTGAGTCTGGTCAACTTCGGGATGGGGCTGCCGCCGGTGGTGGTCGGCCTGGCCACCTGGCTCTGCCTTACCCGGTACGGGCCGCTCGGGTTCCTGAACATACTCTATTCCCCCGCGGCAATGATTATCGCCCAGGCCGTCATCGCCGCGCCGATAGTAACCGGGTTTACCATCGCGGCGGTTCAGTCGGTAAACCCGAAGCTACGCCTGCAGATACTGGCGCTCGGGGCCAACCGCCGCCAGTACTTGTGGCTTCTGCTGCGGGAGGCGCGCCTCGGTATCTTAGCCGCGGTCATCGCCGGCTTCGGCGGAGTTATTTCCGAGGTAGGAGCCTCCATGATGGTGGGAGGCAACGTGCGCGGGGAAACGCGGGTCCTCACCACCGCAACCGTCCTGGAGGTTTCCAAGGGCAACTTCGAATTAGCTACCGCCCTGAGTGTGATCCTGCTTTTCCTTTCTTTCGGGATTACCGCGGCGCTAACCTACCTGCAGCAGCGGGGAAGATAATTATGGAAAAGATGATTGAAGCGGAAAACCTGCGCTTGAACATTTCAGGCCGCAAGATCTTCGAAGTCGAAAGCCTGCACCTGGCCAAAGGTGACGTCTTGGCCCTCGTCGGACCGAACGGCGCCGGCAAAACCAGCCTGCTTTTAACCCTCGCCTTGCTTCAACCACCCACGGCAGGGACCATCAGGTTTAACGGCGAGGCGGCGCACAACGGTAACGTCTTAGCGCTGCGCCGGCGGATGGCGGTGGTATTCCAGGAGGCTATGCTTCTGAACACAACCATCCAGGGCAACATCACCGCCGCGCTGAGAATCAGGGGTGTCCCGCGCCGAGAAGCGGCCGCACGGGCCGAGAAGTGGCTTGAGTATTTCGGCATCGCCCACCTGGCCGGCCGCCCGGCGCGGCTCGTTTCCGGAGGTGAGGCGCAGCGAGCCAGCCTGGCGCGCGCGTTCGCGTTAGAGCCTGACGTGCTTTTTCTTGACGAACCGTTCGCCGCGCTCGACTATCCCACGCGTAACGAACTCCTCCATAAGCTCGGCGGAGTCTTAAAAGAGACCATGACCACCACGCTTTTCGTCACCCACGACTATACGGAGATCCCTTTCCTTGCCCACCGGGCTGCCGTCATGTTCGACGGTATGATTATTAAGGAAGGCAAAACGGAAGAGGTATTCGGGAGCGACATCCGGGAGAGGGTTTCTCAGGTGCCGTGGGAGGTCTGAGAAAGGTGCAAAACCCGGCGCTCAGCGGACTCGTATTTCCGGACAGGGGGAAAGCTTCTTTATAACCTTCCGGCAAGGTTACCCGGATAAATCTCCGACTGAGTGCCGGCCCGGGATTTACTGCACAGCTCTTTACAGGCATTCTTCTTCAGGCAAATTTAACCTTATATCACTCACCTAAACGGGATCTCCAAGAATAATCCCTGCTCTTTTTACTTGACGAATACCGTTGATCTCCGCTATAATAAAGCTTGCGCGAACGTCCCGGGATGTGGCGCAGCTTGGTCAGCGCGCGTGCCTTGGGAGCACGAGGCCGGGGGTTCAAATCCCCCCATCCCGACCATCTCGGAAGTCGGAGGCAAGAAGTCAGAAGTCAGAAAATAAGGAATGGGCTTTGCGCATTCCAACAACCTTATCCGACATCCGACCTCTTGCATCCGACATCTGATGTGGAGGGGTTCCCGAGTGGCCAAAGGGGGCAGACTGTAAATCTGCTGGCGACGCCTTCGCTGGTTCGAATCCAGCCCCCTCCACCATACGGGCCACTAGCTCAACTGGTAGAGCAGGCGACTCTTAATCGTCTGGTTGGGGGTTCGAGTCCCTCGTGGCCCACCAGTTTTTAAAGCTCTATGTCGCCGGTTGTTAACGCATCTTTGCAAACGCAACCGGCTTGTTTCTCTTTCAACAGGAACTCTTTAACGGTCGGCAACAATTTTTGGTCAATGCACTCCGCTAAACCCTCTTGCATCTACACGGAAAAGTGACTGTACCGCTCGAGCAGGATTTCGAGCGAATGGCCCATAATCGCAGCTGCTTTCTTGGGATGCTGGTCCGCCTCCAATAGAAATGTGGCGCACGTGTGGCGTAAGCTGTGCGGCGTCAACCCGTCCAGGCCTGCCCGGCGTGCTATCCGGGTAAATTCATGCGTGAACGCGTCCGGGTGAATTGGGCTTCCGTCCTGCCGGGTGAAAATGTACCCTTCTTCATTGCGCCAGGCTGAACCGCATATAAGTTGCCAATTGACTTGATTCTTCTGCTGCATCTTCAACGCCTGAATCGCGGTTATAGAGAGTCGTACCGTCCTTGTTTTCTTCGTTTTAGTCTTATGCCTCCCGAGCCGGCCTTTTCGATTACGCTTCAATTGCTTAGTAACCGACAAAGTCCTGCGCTCAAAATCGACGTCCCGCCACCGAAGGCCCACGCCGCAGACCCGTCGCAAGGAGAAACACGATCAAAGGAAAGTGTATCGAGCTGGCGGCAGCGGAAAGCAGAGAATACAAATCATCACTTGTCCTGATCACCACGGGTTCGAACTCGTCTACCTCCGGTGCCGGCACCTTACGCGCTGGGTTGCGGCTTAGAACCTCATAAACGTTAACTGCGTCTTCAAATGCTTTGGAGAGCGTTCGGTGGACATACCTTGCCGTCGTAGATGAATAGTCAAGATCTTTAATCAAGGTCCTATAGAGCCTGCGTAGGTCGACGGGTTTCAGTTGATCTAACCGGATGTCCCCGATTTCTGGTTTGGCAAGTTCGATGTTTCGTTTATAACCCCGGTAAGTGTTCCAGGCTATTTCGTGCCGGCGGTCTTCCAACCACTTGTCGAGGTACTGCCCAACGGTCAACCGCGACGGGGCCACGTAGGTTCCGCGGTCAAGATGATAGAGAAGTTCGGACAGTTTCTTCTTGGCGTCTTCCTCCTCTCCGTGGACGGTATGCCAGACCGGCTTACTCTTGCCGGTCTGCGGGTCGCGGACCCTGACCACTACCGCCTAAGAATTTTTACCGCGCTTACGGATGTGCCCTCGGTTCATAAGACTACCCTCCTCCTGCGCCCGGGGCACAACAATACTACTTCTCCCGGCGCAACCAATTTTCCTCCAAGCCGTTAACAAGCCTGATAAGCGCGTCTCGCGGCACCCGAGGAGACCTCCCGAGCCAAACCGCGGTGAGTGTGCCATCGCGAATAAGCCTGTAAGCCTTGCTTCTCCCTCTCCGGAGTAGTTTTGCTACCTCAGGCACAGTTCATTGGCATCCGCAAGCAGATATTTTCTCATATCTGTTCCTATATCTTTTACTACAAGGTGTAGAACTATCCTGGATTCCCATTCCCTGCAGACTTTCCGCGTCAGAAACTGAATTAGAGGAAGCACCGATGATGACCCGGCGTGGTTTTAGAAGCCTTCCGTACTCCGAAGGCGAAAAGCCGCCGATCCATTCCCGGTATACACTTCTTCCCCCCGCCCATATCCCATCCCGGAAAGCCGGGCGGTCGATCGACGTTCCCATCCCGCCGGGAGTGTTACTGAACATTTGTCTTTCTCACGACCTTTTCCGCCCGTCCCTCTGGTGCTGGTGCCTGACCGAAACGGGACAAGAAGGTCATAGCCCAGAAACCAAGTAAGCGTCAGCTTAAATCGGCATTCTTCAGCCATCTTCCTGTTAAAAACCGGTACGCCACATTCTCCGACCCAACAGTTGCCGATGCCGTTTTGGATCGTTTAGGCCACAAGGTTTACGAAATCATGGAAAAGGGGGGCTCTATGCGGAAGGTTTTGGCTGGTCCGCTGCCAAAAGAAAAAGCAGGCGACCAAACCCTGAAATAGCGTTGCTGTGTCCATACAGGGTGGTCGCGCTTACCGCGGAACAGGTGGTTGCCATCTGCCGGACCGGGTGGCCGATTTTTGGCCGGAATACGCATCTTTTCCCCGGTCCGAAAATTTTTTTAAAAATCCATGTCCAAAATCCCGTTATTTCTGCACACATACTATATGGAGGGATTTTTAAACCAATGGAGGTGTAAAAATGAAAAGGGAAAAATTTACGGTAACCCGTAGTTGGAAAAACCCATCACGTTCGGTACAGGAACCTGTCAACCGTAGAAGGCAGTGGTACTTCGGAAACCCTTGGACTCATTCTGAAATTCCACGGACAAAACTCCCGGTACAACGGGGACAACAGGCAGTTCAGCTCAGGTTGTTCCCCTTTTTCCCCGACGATCTTCCGTAAATCGTAATCCCTTTCATACCGACCCCAGTTCTCATTCTCAACCCTTTTCCCGTATTCATCAGCCCTGATGATAAAATGAACTGGTATCATCCAAGGACAGTTACCAATTATGTTCCACATAGGAGCCAATTTGTGATATAATTCGCTTTAAAGGAGCTAAAATGAATGCTTCAGCGAGAACGAAAGAGCAATTTCGTTCGCTTATTTACAAAAACCCCCGATACAGTTTGTTGCCCTCATTTTTACGAACTAATACTATCCAACGGTTGTCCGTACGACTGTTCTTACTGCTACCTCAGACTTACTTTCCGAGGTAACAAGCAACCTGTACTCTTTACCAACAACTGGCAGACTGTTCTGCGGGAAATTAAAGCTGTTCGAGAAGGTGTGTTCTCCACGGGTGAATTGGCCGACAGCTTAGCCGTTCTTCCGCCCTTGCTACCCACTGCTATCGAATATTTTCGGAGTCAATCCTCAAGGTACTTGCTCCTTACGACCAAAAGCTGTAATATCGGTTTGTTCCAGGAATTGGAACCATCTTCCCAGGTTATAATTAGCTTCTCGATAAATGCGCCTGTGATTGCGGCCAAGTTCGAACGTTTAGCACCTCCTCCTATGAAGCGCCTCAAGGCTGCAGCAGAACTCCTTGAACGGGGATGGCGGGTCAGGATTAGACTGGATCCGGTTATATGGGAAGCCGACTCCAACTCTTACAGTTCTATTTGCCGGGAGATTGCAGCACTGCAGCCGGAACGCGTTACAGTCGGAACATTACGTCAATACCCAGGCCTATTCAGGTTTGCCCCAGAGGCACCCAGGAAAGGCTTAAGTAAGGCTCCTGATGGCAGGATGAGGTATCACCCTTCGGTCAGATTACATATATATCAAAGGATTGCGGAATGGTTGGGTTTTCAGCCTGCGCTTTGTAAGGAAACAAACGAAATTTGGGACAGCCTTGGCTGGACTTTTGAAGGCTGCAACTGTACCCCTTAAGCTTCACTAAATTCGATGATAATATTCTTTTCTTCCGGAAAGGCCCCTTTTCTGAGATAGGGTTGATCTTTCACCCATCCTTGCCCAGGCTTAAAAACACCGGTAAACTTCTTAACTTTTCCTTGTTCTTCGAGCAGGGTTAGTGCTCTGCGTACGTGATTACTGGCGTATCGCTTAGTTCCTGTAATAACCCATTCTTCTACTTCCTGAATACGCATACTTCGCCCCTTAAATCTTCCCCAAATCAAGACAGCCAGCTCATTGAAATCTGGAGTAGACGGGAATAACTTCAACTGATTTGGATCGTAGGAAAAATCGGAGAACTGAAAGTTGCCCGTGGGGTCAACACGCCACATCGCTTGTTTCATTTCGTCGAGTCCCTTTATATGCTTTGTACCAAAGATCAGGTGATACAAGTCTCGGTTTTTGGCATCTCTCATGGTAAATAAAAGAGTAAAATTAACTCCTGCGATATCATGAAGTTGAGAAAGATAAAGCTCGTGAATCTTTTCGTGCCGTTGTTTACCTGGTGGTAGTGATCTTATTTCACGCCAATCTGGGCATCCGTAAGCTTCGTCAAGAGTCTTTTCGTATTCGGGGACCCCTATGAAACGGTTGATTTTGTCAAAGGGAAAATTAATAAACACCTCTGACCATCGATGCTTCATAAAACCTGCTATCAACCTCATAGGCATTCCTGCTGGACCAAAAGGGTCTATAAAGCCAAAGCAAGGAACCATTAGGGCACCTTTTTCTTGGAGATCGTTTAGGATTTCCTCCAGGATCGGGGCAAATTCACCTTTGATAATCTGAAGGTTGATTTTCTTGTTTTCCAAGTAATATATGCCGTCTTCCGTTTTTTCTACCGGGTATCTATTAACCAAGAGGTCTTCCAAATGCCTGGCCCGGTTGGTGTCTTTCTCAACGAAAAGCAGAACGATCTCGGGGAACCGATCTTTCAATTTATGGGCAAGGATAGCTTCAAGAATAATCACCGGCGAGCCGGGTTCCCCGCCTACATATTCTCCAGGACCGGCAAATCCATCTATAATACCAATACGACCATGCCAACTCCCAAGGATAGGAAGCCAAGCAGCAAGGTACCGGCGGAGGATCTCATGTTTCATTTCAGTATGGGGTTCCTTTTCCCATAGCACAGAGCTGGGCCCTTTGGGCATTGTAAAAATTCCCTCCCTAAAAAACCAAGAAAGTTTTCGTATGGACGCGCGGGTAAGTAAAATGTTGGCTAATTAGTCTCCAATTCCAGTAAAATAAGGGTGAAATTCGTAAAAACGCTTACAGCACCCGTTAAATTCGGCTTACTTTTCCTCCCATTCGCTTATCTTCGCTCCCAACTGCAGTAGCGTCTCCCTCACCTTGCTGTCTAAGGTGGTCCGGTCGAAGCCGGTCGCAGATTGCGCCTTGATTTCGATGACAATCTCAGGGTCAGAACCGGCCCCTTTCAACGGCCGGATGACACCGGTGACGATGTGGGAGAGTTTGTCCCAGGGGACGGCGGCTTTAATTGCTACCCGGGTAACCCTGTGGGGTGCCCGGAACTCCTCTCGTCCTTCTGCCGCGGTTGAATCGGGGCCGGGACCTCCCCTCGCACGCCCTTCTCCTGGCGGGTAAACCGCCCCGCCGGGAACTTCTCCCGTGGTTTCTCCACCCGCAGTTACTCCTGCTTCGGCCTGTTTCTCTGCCGCCGCTTTTTCGGGGCGCAGAACCAGGGAATCCGGTGATACGTCCGAAACGGCCTCATCAAAGTATACCTTAGCACCCATCCGGACGCCGAGAAGGCGGTTCCTGACCCCCTGTTTGACCGCTTCCACAAGCACGTTTTCGCTCTCCAGGCAGGGAAGACCCGGCGTTTTCAGAAAGAGTTCGTAAATCTCCTGGACGCTCTTTTCTTCTTCGTCCTCCCCGAAGGCCCGTTCCAGGATCAGCTTAGGTGTAATGAGAGACAGCACCCGTTCTTCGCTCTTAAGGTTCTGGAATATCCGGGCGGAAAGCGACTTTTCCCCTACGGTGGGCAGTCCGACGTCCCGCCAGATAACCGTTCCGTTCCCGTACCAACCCACGTGCCGGTAAGCGGCAATCATCTGGAAGGGAAGGTCTTTTTCGGCATCCTTCAGCCTCTTCTGGACCTCTTCCCGGGCGGAGGCGGTAAGGGAAAGGCTTTTGTCCTGTGCTATCTCCTGAAGCGCTATGAACCGCCGCAAAAACTTCTCCAATCCGGCGTATGCGCCCGGGTCAAACACGACGACAAACAAGGTATTCCGGTAGATGCGGAAGGTGACGCCGGCGTTGTCCAGCAAATCCCTGGCAAAGTCCTGCGTCTCCTGCCTTCCGTACCTCAGTTCCGGTCCAAGGAAGACAATCTTGAGCCGTTTGCTGTCGGGGACATCGCCGGAACTCCGCGGCCAGAGATAAACATCGCAGGGAGCGCCTTTCGCGATTTTGGACAGGTGCTCCTGGAGAGCCTCCAGGATCCGGTCGGCCTCAACCGCTTCCTCTTTCTCCACTATTACCCGGTTCAGGTTAGGCTGGTTTTTAAAGGAATATAAATGCTTTTCCCGGTGGAAAAACCAGAGCGATTCTTCGAGTTTGTTCACCGCATCCCCGACGATGGTTGGAGGGATTCCTTCCCGCAAAAGCGCCACTCTCAGCCAGGGCAGGGTCACGCCCCGGCGCTCCGCCCCGCTGAAGGAATAAAGGAAAACGGCAGTGGCCAGGCCGCGGGCGATGCCATACTTTTCGTACTCGCTGCCCATCTCCCGGTCGATCTGCGCCGCTTTACCGGTAATGTCGGCACCAATGACGCTGTCGTACTCGTTGCCGATGTGTTTGAGAAACTCCTGCCTGATCGGCGCGCTTCCCAGATCAACGAGCGAGGACTGGACCAAGGGCGAGAAAGCCTTTTTCTCGTAAAGATTACCTACCACCTGGGCCAACAGCCGCAAGACGCCCCGCGTCCGCTGGAAGGTGGGAAACGACCCCCACCGCTCGTAAAGGACATCAATAAATTCCGGATGAAAGGGGTAGGCCCGCTCGATCTTCTCCCGGTAGGCTGCCTCCCGCACCTCGCCCGGAACATCGGTGCCCAAAGCCTGATAAAGCTTGAAATACTCCTCCGCCACCTGCCGGTGGATCAGTGGGTCCCCCAACTGCTCAAAAAGCCGCTTGCGGACGACCTCGTAAATCTCCACCCCTTCTACCGGCACGTAAATGCTCTCCACCCGGCCCGATACCTTCTGTAACCGGGAAAAGGCCCTTTCCGCCTCCTCGTCGTAATGTTCGAGGATGCTCGCCGGCAGGGTCAGCACCAAAACCGAGTTTTGGGAAGCGGCTACGGTTTCCGAAAGTTCCTGGAGGAAGGCCAGGGTCTGTCCCTGGGTGATTTTCTCCACCTTCTCCACCCGGTTGGCCTTAATGATGTATTCAAGAAGTTCGTCAATAAGGATCAACGCGGGGCCGCTTCTCGCTAAAATCTCTTTGATCCTGTCTTTCCCGGGCGCCACCCGCTTTTCATCGTGGTCCGCAACGATTTCATAGTAGCCAAGCTGGTGGGCGAGTTCGCCCCAGGGGGTCCTTCCTTTGACCGGATCGGCCGCCGTCCCCACGAAAGCCGCGACCCGCACCCCAGAGAATCCGGTAATACCTGCCGATAATTCTTTTACCTGCTCTAAATGGTTAACTTCCGAAAAAGATTTCACCAGGTGATAAAGGCTTATGAGGGCGTGGGTCTTGCCGCCGCCGAACGGGGTCTGAAGCTGGATCACCGGGTCGCCGCGCCCGCTGGTGAGGCGCTCTATCACGTTGCGGGCCAGGTTTTTCAGCCCCGCGGTCAGATACGTTTTGGCGAAAAAGAGGCGCGGGTCGCGGTACTCCTCCGGCGCCGTCTCGCTCAACACGTCGCCCAGATCGGCGGCGAAGACCGCCTCACTGAAAGACTTCTCCCGGATGTCTTTGTGGGGCGTGACCACCTGCCACCAGGCCGGTAGGGCCATCTTTATCACCTCACCAATTATTTAAAAGCCGAACGACTGCTGACCGGCACCGTTTGCGACCTTTTGGTAACTGTCCCGCCCGTAGAGGAAGCCCTGGAGCATCTGTTTTTCTTTGTCTCCCTCGGGCAGGACATCCGAGATGGCCTGAGCCACCCGCCAGAAGGCGTTATTCTGGAGATGCCCCGTAGACTCAAGGAGTTCGGTGATCTTCCGGCGCTGGTTTTTCTCCCAGAGGAGCAGGCAGGCGTGGAGCACGTCCGCCATAGTCGTAAACTTTTCCTTTTCCAGAAACTTCTTGTCCCGCTCCTTCGGCCCCAGGACGCTGATATACTCTTTATCTTTTTTGACGAAGCCGTCGTTCCAGTGCTGCTTAAGCTCGATGCCGCAGGCCGAGGCCAGCTTGCGGGCCTCGTCGAAAAGAACCCGCGCCCCGTTGTAGGTCCAGCGCCAGAGAAGGTAAAACCGAGTGGCGGCGTCTATCCCGCCCAGGCTCCCGTCCTTCAGGATTTTGGCCAGGGCGTATTCGCTGACTGTTTTACGAATTAGTTCCAACAAGTCTTTAGCCGAGACCTGCTCACCGGCGTAAGTTTCCACTCTTTCGTACCGGCCGAAGACTTCCAGGGCGGGACCGATGGCGGCGATGAAGAAGTCGCTGCCGCCGATCCCCTCGTTCCAGAACTGGTCGAGCTTCTGCCGGATGCGCTCCTCCAACTCCGGTTTAATTTCGTTGAAGTAAGCGGTCTCTTTCTTGCTTCGCTTGCGGCAGACCATGTAAATGGAAGAGGCTAACGATGCAGTTTCTTGAGCATTTATTCTCACTTTCATTTCAGTATGCAGAGGCCAAGAAGCAGTAAGGTAAAGACCAGAGTTTAAAAGCGCGTTAATGATAGTTTCCCAGGCTGCAGTTGTTTTGTGGGCAAATACAATAACAGCAATTCCACTGTCCTTTAAGACCCGACAAATTTCTTTAAAAGCCTGGGTTATCATTCTTTCAAAAAACTCTTTCCCTTTTTCATAATCACCCCCGTGCCGCTGGTGCCAGACGATCTCCAAGTTCTTCGGCGTTAGCGGCGTTGCGAAAAGTTCTGGATATAATTCGCCTACCACACGCTTAAGCCATACATAGAAGAAATCGGAAAGGTCGGCATAGGGTACGTTATCATAATATGGCGGGTCGGTGATGACGGCGTCGAAGTAATTATCGGGATAAGGCAGGGCCGTGGCGGAGGCCTGGGTGACGGTGGCTGGAATAACAATTTGCGATGCATGGGTTATATAGTGTTCAAAGTAGTAAGTTACTCTACTCCAGCTTCCAGATCCTCCACCAAAAGGGTTTGATTCAGCATAATCCCAGGTCATAGGAAGAGCTTGCCTAGCGTAAACGTCTGCTATGAGTTGCCGTGAAGATTCCCACCGACATAGGGTATTAGAGGCAACAGCCAGCATATCCACTCCCAGTGCCAAATACGTCGCCACCGCCCGGACATAATCCTCCTCGCACCCCTCCGCCAGCATCAGCTCGTGCGCCTGCCGCACCTTCTCCGCGAAGGTGATCAGCGCCAACTTCTGGCGGGGATTGAAGAGGTCAGCCCACCGAGCCATATGGTACCGAGTAATAGCAGACAATCCTCTCGCATTTGGAGAGGGACGATCCCTGTAAATTTCTTCATCCGGCACCGGGTCCACGCCCCACTTATCCCACAGTTCTTCTCGCTTCTGTTCCAGATATCGCTCGGCTTCCCGGAAAATCTCCATGTCCTTTTCCGTGGCTAGGCGGTAGGTCTTCCCCTGCCGCCCCGGGTGGTGCAGGACCACCGCCACCATCTGTTGCCCGGCCCGGCCCTCCTGAAACTGGCGCCGCATCTCTTTGTCGGATAAGCCGCTGCCGCAGCAGGGGCAGATCACCTTCGCCCGGGCCACCGTGCCCTCTTCGGGGTTGAAATCAAAGGCCGCGCCTTCCGCGACTTCAAACTCTACCCTGTTACCCCGCGGTACAATACGCAACGCGACCTTTTTATTTTCCTTCCTCGCCAGCCAGGTCTGCCGCATTAAAGGGATTTCGGTGCCGCAGGAGGGGTTTTTGCACCTGACCGTCCGCGCCCAGATGTAGCCCACAGGAATACTGCCGTCGGCGTCCGGAGGATAGAAGTGTCCGATTTCCTTCCCGGCTTCCTCCAGAACCCAGTTGCCCCACCGCCTGACATCCTCTAAAAGCGGGTTGACCTCCTGCTCCGCCTCGCCTAAGAGGGTTTTCTCTTTGCGCTTAACAGGTTGCCCGTACTTTTGCGGAAACTCAAGCGTCGCCTTTTCGATCAGCACCGCCACCGGGTTGAGGTCGGAAGCATAAGTCTCGCAGCCCAGCCGCAGCGCCTCCAGAGGGATGGCCCCGCCGCCGGCGAAAGGGTCAAGCACCTTCGGCGGCTTGCCGCCGTTCGCCGCCAGAATATCTTTTCTAGCCCGCTCGATGTAGTACGAATTAAGCGAATTCTCCCACTTGCAAAGCTCGGTGACGAACTCTGCGCGGTTAAGGCGTTCCAGTTCATCTTTCGGTTCCGGAACAAGTGCCGCGTAGATCGTCGCCCGCGAGGCCGCCAGCGGCCGCCGCGCCCACCAGATGTGCAACGTGGAGATGTGCCCGTGCCGGATATTCTTCTCCCGCGCCGACTCCTGGCTGACATCTCTTACCGGGAAGGTGGCTTCGATGAAGGTTTTCTTAACCGCGCCGGTCATTACGTTTTCTACCCCCCAGACCTTCACCCTGCTCTGCGGGCCACACTCCGCCAATCCTTCACCACGTACCGCACGGTCTCCACCACTTCCTCCGGCGAAAGTTTCGCCGCCGGGTTCTGCAGGGTGTAGAGCGCCGGGCTACTCGCCGCGTTCTCCACCACGTATAGCCAGTATTCCTCCCCCAGGCGGTTGGCCATCAGCCATTCGTTCGGGGTGAGGGCGATGGCGCCGGTTCCGGCACGTGCCTTCACTTCGATGTACCGGTACCGGCCGGCGGGATCAACGGAGCGGATGTCGTAACCAAGCGCCTGGGCGGAAACGTCTTCAGGCTTTCGGCCCTGTTCCCGCTCGTAGTTCAGGGCTACTTCCATCCCGATGCGCTCGATTTCCTCGTCACCGCTCATCTCTCTCCCTTGCAGTTCTGGCACCACCCGCACCACAGCAAGGACCTCGGGTTCCGAAGGATACAGGTTGGTTTCTGCTTGAATCTCTCGCAGGAGCCGCTCCTTTTTCTCTTCCAGGTCTTCCCTCTTGCGGCGCTCCTGGATGACGGTCACTTCGGGAATGTTTTCTCCTTTTATTCTTCTGGTCTCGTAATCGGCCAGCTTGGCTTCGGATTCGAGGATCAGCGCATCAATCGACCGGAGACCGTACTTTTCTTTGATCGCGGCGTCCCGTTGCCGCTGCGTCAGAAGTTCCTCTTTGTAGGGAAGAAGCAGCCGGTCGAGGGCAAACTCGACAATCTTATCTCTACAAACCGCCAGCACTTCGGGCTCCGTTTCACCCTCACCGTTTTCTTTTGCTTTGAGGTCCCAGAGGATCGAAGGATTTACAGGAGCAAGTTCACCATTCTTCGTCTGGTAAACGCCAAACAGCTTGCGGCCGGCCACCTCCCCCTTGCCATCCTTGATTTCGCCGGTCATAAACCACAAAAGCCCGTCCCTTTTCCCGTCTGGGTCGCTGAACACCGCTCCCTTGTCGGCATCCGCCCTGTACTTCCGGAAGATGATCTCCAGCACCGCCTCCATCAAAGGGTGCCCCATAGTCACGAACTCGGCCTGGCCCTTAAAAGCCTTTTCTTTATCAAAGGCCACCTTCAGGTACTCCGGATAAACTTCGCCGTATTTTATCTTGAAGGCGTGCGGCTGGTTGCGCACCTCAAAAGGGACGGCCGCTATCCGCCAGAAGCCGTCCTGGCGCTTCTCCGCCCTTATACCCACCTTTTCCGCCGCCCGCAGGAAGAACTTTTCAATATACTCCGGTACCAGGCGGTTTTCCCGGGCAACCCTCTGCTCGCCGATGATCCGCGAGAGGTCGATGTGCCGGGTGGCCAGCGCCTCCATCGTCGCTTCTTTTACCTTCTGGACGGCTTCCTGGTCGGGCACCCGGTCCATCTCCGCCAGAATCTCCTCCATCGTCCGCCGGTTAGCTATGGCGTCCAGGATCAGGTCCTTGAGACTGGTACCCGGCAAAATCTCCCCGATAACATCGAAAACCCGGTCGCTCCCGAGGTGCTCCCGCATCCGGTTCAGTTTTTCAAAAAGCTTTTCCAGGATCTTTCCTTCGCGGGTATCAACCGCTACCAGGTTGTAGATGTGGACCTCGTTTTGCTGGCCGTAGCGGTGAATCCGGCCCATCCGCTGCTCCAGGCGGTTCGGGTTCCAGGGGATGTCGTAGTTGACCATCAGCCAGCAGAACTGCAGGTTGATCCCTTCCCCGGCGGCCTCGGTCGCCACCATAATCTGGGCGCGGTTCTTGAACTCGTGCTCGGCCGCGATGCGGGCGTCAAGGCTCATGCCGCCGTGGATAAAGGTAACCGCATAGCCCCATTTCTTCAGCTTCTCCACCAAATAATCCATCGTATCCTTGGATTCTGTGAAGATCAGGAGCTTCGTGCCGGTCTCCCGCAATCTCTCGTGCTCAATAACCTCCCGCAAGCGGTTGAGCTTGGTCTCGATCTCCTTTTTTTCCGCCTCTTTCGCCAGCAGAACAAGCTCTTCTAACTTATCAATCTCCGCCCCGAGTTCTTCCAGCGTCTCCGCCGAGGTCAGTTTCTCTAAGAGTTCTTCCTCCTTCCGCCACCGCTGGTTTTCCTCCAGGTCCTCAAGGTATTCTTCGGTATAACCCACTTCTTGGAGAAGCTGACCCTTCTTGTATAGCTCTTCCAGCCTATCGCGGCGGCGCTCGAGGGACTTGCGCACCGCCCGGACACTCGACGCCAGGCGCCGCTGCAGGATGGTGAGGGCGAAGGCGACATTGCGCTTTTCCTTCTGCAGCGCCTTGTTGTAGTTTTGCTCCACATAGGCGGTGACGGCATTGTAAAGCGTCTTCTCGTCGTCGCTCAGACGGTACTTGACCGTTTCCACCCGGCGCGGTGGGAAAAGGGGAGTACCGTCAAAGCCCTTAAGGTCCTCCTTCAGTCGGCGAAGAAAGAGGGGATTATCCTTGTTCTGGATTGATTCAGATAGCATCCGGGTATCAGCGAAAAAACCAGGCTGCAAAAGGTCCAGAAGCAGGCGGAAGTTTTCCGGGTCGCCCCGGTGCGGCGTGGCCGTAAGAAAGAGCAGGCACTTGGTGATGCCGGAAATCAATTCGCCGAACCGGTAGCGGGCGGTCTTGTCGATCTTGTCGCCGTACTTATACGCCGACATTTTGTGGGCTTCGTCCACGATCACCAGGTCCCAGGACGAATCCTTCAAGGCAAACATCACGTCTTCCTGCTTGGCGAAGTCGAGGGAGGTGATGATCTGCGGCCGTTCGGTCCAGACATTCTGGCCCCAACTGGCGTTCATCACGCCCCGGTCCACGATGACGAAGTTCTCCTGGAAGCGCTCCTTCATCTCCCGGAGCCACTGGTCTTTCAGGTGTCCGGGAACAATAATGAGGACACGGTTTACCAGGCCGCGGTATTTTAACTCCTTGAGGAGAAGCCCGGCCATGATGGTCTTGCCGGCGCCAGGGTCGTCGGCCAGCAGGAAGCGGATGCCCGGATTCTGCAGGATGTAATGGTAAACCGCCTCGATCTGGTGGGGCAGCGGGTCTATCTGGGAAACGCTCACGCCGTACAAAGGGTCAAACTGGAAGGCGTTCCGGATGCGCATCCCCTCAAGGTAGAGGAAGACATTTTCGGCTTCGCCGGTAAACTGAAGGGCGTCCTCACGGGCGACCGTGATGGCGGCAAGCTCATCCGGACCGAGGATGGGATCGTAGTAGCGCTTCGAGGTAGCACCGACAGCCTCGATTTTGAGGCGTGCCGCGCCGATGGGCTTGACGGCGATCACCCTTACCGGCTCAGGAAATAAGGGCCCGGTGATCACTTTCCCAGGAGAGATGTCTGGTGAAACCATTTGCCAAGCCTCCGACTGAATACTCGCTCCTTCTGTCAATTTTTTATAGTTGCACACCAAGAAGCCACTCTGCGCTTAATCCCCGACCCTTGAAGAACTGTTTTACATGCTCTGGGTTGTTGACCCGAAGGTTTGCATCGACCTCGGGATCAGGATCAAGCCACATCTTATGGGAAAAGAGGCGCTTAACCAGCGGCTCTATCACCTGTGAAAAGGTGAGATCGTCTATCGGTCGGAAAAAGACCATTCTTCTTTCCTCGTCGTCAATCAGGTTAAGCTTCACGGCGATGACTGCGCGAAGTGTGGGCACCCACGCCCTGAGGGCTCCGGCGGCGTATACCCTCTCAGCGGTACGGTGGGCGTCGTTTTTGACGTCGGGATTCCAACGCCCGGTAAGCGTCATATCTACAATACAGTTCAATAATCGGATAAGGTTATTCTTCTCCACCTTACGGTGGTCCTGAGGACTTTCAAACTCTACGTCCATTGGCGGTGGAGCAATAAACTCACTAAAAAAGGTCCGCTGCACGGCATAAATAGTCAACGGGTTTTTGCGCGTCTTGTTCTTCTCAGCAATGTATTCGCGTAGCCTATTTTCAGGGTCCTCCAGGATATCGTTTTCAATCGCCGAGCGCAGGCGTTTCACCGCTTCCGCTTTAGAGAGGCCCTTAATCCGAACAAGAAAATCCACAAAACCCTTTTCAGACTTCGGGCCCGGACGTTCCATGTATTCCTCCCAGTCTTCTTTGAAGAGGGCACTGTATTTCGTTATCAAGGTTGAAGTATAAAAGGGCATTTGGCGTAGCTTATCGTGGGCTACCAGCACTGTTTCTTTAATCACCCGCGCATCCGGGTCAAGATAAACCTTACACTCGACGCGACGCCTGCCCGCCCATACCTGAGCCGCAGTCTTATGCTGGCCGTCAAAAAGCATGATTTGGCCGTTAACCAGCCGGCAAACAGCAGGAGCTAACTGGGTATAACGCAAGAAATGCCTGTATAGCTCCCACATCCGTACTGGTTCCAACGGACGGGGCTGAAGTTCAGTATCATTCCTTAAATATTTAACGGGGATGAGAGCATAAAAATATTTGAAACCTGTCACCGGACATTGATGTAAAGGGAAAGTTTCTGGCTGATCATCCTGCCAGTAAAGCTTTATTTGGCCACCAATTTCTTCCCACTGACAAATGTTACCATACCCGTTCTCTCCCACTAAATGGGTGAGAACGTCATCGAGCCGAACGCCATCTGCTTTTTTGAAACCTTCCTCGAAAAAGCGGTCCAGCTTCAATTTATCGCGAAACTCCTGGAGCGATAGGGTGCGGATCCGCCTGTGATGCTCTTTACACACTGGCGCGATATTGTCGATATTCGTAGGGCCCCCCTCACTGAACGGCATTATATGGTGGAACTCAACCTCTGTCGAAGTTTCAATCGGGTGACCGTCCACAAAGCACCGCAAGATTCCGTCTTTGGTGTGCCTCCTGATTACTTCTTGTTTTTCTTCCTCACTCAGTTGCCGCCTTAGGGTCAAGTTTAAACCCCCTTTTATAGAGCCATCTCCAGTTTTTTCAAGGCTCTCACTCTCTTTGCCGAGCACGCACCGGTTCAGGTCAAAACATAGCAAAATCTTTGTGAGAGTTCGGCAAACGCCGCCAATTTTCCTCCCAAAATTTGCTGCCCTTTTCATTAAGAATGTTGAATAACGAAGGTTACAGGGCGTCTTTCTTCCTGGCCGTGTAGGCCGCCAATTGCGCAAAATAATCCCGCCGCGAATCAAAAAGCCAATCTCCCTGCTCCGGTGCGGTTTCCGGTTCCGGCAGCGGCGGCAGTTCGATACGTAAATTTTCTAAGGTACCCTGTACGGCAAGCCGTAACATTTCGAGGCGCTCCCGGTAAGGTTCCAACTCTTGCTCCATCTAGAGCTGCAGTTCGCGCAATTGCTCCTCGTAGCGGCGGGTGATAGCAGCGACTTCTGCATTTAGTTCCTCAAGCTGCTCCCGGAAAGGGCCCAGGTGCTCTTCCCATCGCTGCGATAAGAGATCCTCGGCCTCCTGCCGAGCAGCGGCCAGCTTTTCCCACAGTCGAGGGTCCCGGAACCGCAGGATGCGGCTGCTGACGATCCGGGCGAGTTCGCCCGGGTGAAGCGCCTCCAGGGCGTCGAGCTCCACCGCACCCTGGCCGTGCCGCTGCTCAAAACCGGTCTTTCGCCTGTCGGTCTCCTTTAGGGGTATCCTGGGCAACCGGTATGCCTCCACCTGCTCCTGGGTCAGCGCCAAGTGTTCGAGTTTAATGTCAAGGTCAAGACCCAGCGTTTTCAGCCAGTACTCTATCTGGCGAGAAACGGCCACCGGCATCCCGTCCCCCGCGGGGTCGAAATCAGCGATATAAAAGATGCGCGCTGGTTTTTCTCGCTCAGCAACGCGGCGGATGAGCTGGACCACGCTGGTTACACTCATAAAACCCAGACCTGTGACCAGGTTTGTCCCATAACGGCGACAGAGCAGGAGGACGTCATCCATCGTAGACTTCTCGACCCAGAGTTCGAGGTGGTAAGGTTGCAGCGCCTCGCTGTAGGTGTAGCCGGTGACCGCGAAGCCCGGCAGTTCCCAGTCGAGGTCGGCATTAAGGTCAACGGTTATCTCCGGCATTTCCCAGAAAATCTCACCGGCGTACCAGCCCGGCCGGTTAAGAGCCTCGTCCGGCGCGAAGATGTGGGGCTCCGGATTCCTGCGGTCCACGAAGGCGAACGGATCAATCAGTCCAAGGTAGCGGGCGTATTTCCCGGCGGCGCAGAGGTAGTCCCAGTCGGCCTCCGTGTTCTGGTACACTGCCCCGTTGTGCTTTGTAGCGTCTCCTTGGCTCACCAGTTGGTAATGGACACGCCGGAGGTGAACTCCCGTGGTATAGCCAAACTTTTGCCAGAGCGCCGCGAACCACTCGGCCATCGCCTGGCTGGTTTCGCTCCCGGCGTAGAAGGGATCATTGTGACGCGCGAGCACCAAAAGGTCGGTGACCCGGCAACCCTTCTCTTTAGCCAGGGCCTTTATCTGTTCGTAGCCGGCTTTCTGCTCCATTTTCTTCTTCTCACGCTCCCCTGAGGTTTTTGAGGGCACGCTCCGGCTGAAAAACGCCGGAGGGTGCCCTAAGACATTCCGCCGCGCGGTCTCGAGCTTCGTAGCTGAGACGGCGCGGCGGTTCCGCGATAGCTACCCTATATCCGCGCTGCGGCGCACCCAGATGTGGGTTACTTCCGACCCTACGCTTCCTTTGCGAACGAGAAAGGCCTCTCCGGTCCGCAAAGCCTTGATGGCGTCTGGGTGAACCAGGTATTGCCGCACCTGCCTGGCGCTCCCCAGGCCCGTCCGCCCTTCGCCTAAAAGGGGCTGCGTTTCCACTTGATAGGTGAGCTCGTAGGTCTCCTTGGTTCCTACCAAGTCGGCCAAGTAAGCAGCGTTCCCCGGGGCGTTCTGCCGGTGGATAATGAAGGTGCTCGCGTTCTCCACGATCTGCTCCACCAATTCAAGGCCGCCCTCCTTGGCGATATCCGCCCTGGCGGACTGGGTCCCGGCCACGATCCCGAATCCGGCGCTCCTCGTTTTGGAAAAGAGGTCCACCACGGCGTCGCTCACGAAGACGTTGAACTCGTCCAGCACCACCAACACCTTCTTGGGGCTGCCGCTCCGCCGGTACTGGGAAGCAGCCGCCTTAAGATCAAGCACGATCAGCCGCCCTAAAAGGCGCGCAAAATCGGGGAACGCTAACAGATCAAGGTCGAAGAGCGCCATCTCGTTGTTCTGGATGGCCGCTACCAGGTCGATGCCTTCCGGATCAGAAACGAAAAGGTGGCCAATCTCCGAGGCGGTAATCTCCGCCAGGCGGGCAAAGGCGCCCCGGATATCCTTCTGTGAAAGCTGGTCCAGGTCGTCTAAAATCTCCCGCCGCGTCTTTTCGTCCGGGATGCGCCGGGCCAGCGCCGCTACCGCCTGAAGGTCTATCAGTCCGGCAACGGTAGGAAGGTCAACCTGCTGCCCGGTTTCCCGGAGCACCCGGATGAGGAGTTGCAGGAAGGCGGCTACTTGTGCGCGATAATGGGGTTCGGTCCATTCCGTGAGCGCCACCAGCTTATCCTTGAGGGACGAGAAGCCGCCGTGGGCCAGTGGGTTGTAGCGCGCGCTCTCCTTGACCATCGAGAAGACCTGCAGCCGCCTGCCGTGCCTTTTCGCCCAGTACTCCATCACCGTCCGAAACGAGGGTTGGGTGGGGTCGTACTTGCCGTTGACGACGATGACCGCCCAGCCGTGCCGGGCAGCAAATTCGATGAAGTTCAGGATGGTGGTGCTCTTGCCGCCGCCCGTGGTGCCGCAGACAAAGACGTGGTGGTTGATCTCCCTAACGGTTATAAGCACCGGCCTGCCCCGGTCGTCCACGCCGATGAGCACCCCCTCCGGGGGATGGGATATCCGGGCTACGTGTTTCAGTGCTTTTTCGGGTCGCCCTGGGACTGAGGGACGAGTTTTGTTTAACCGTTCTCGAAAAGGCAGCCAGCCTTTACCGCCGAAAGGGCTTTTCACCGGTGGCAAACGGCGCCGCCGCAGGTACCAAGCCAAGGCTATGCCGTCGGCAAAGAGCAGAATGATGATAAGGTTGTAGAGGAGCCACTTGCGGCGGACCTCCGGGAAGGCGAGTTCGTCATCTTTTTTAGTAAGCCAAGCCCAGGCGGTTTTAAAAGGATGTTGTGCATACCAGTCCGCTACTCTGTCCAGCGCTGCCGCCTTTTCCTGGAGCTGCGTCTTCTTTGCCGGCGAAGGCGTAAACGCCGCCCACAACCGAGCGTTGCCAGCTACCGAGCGCGCCGCCCTCGGCCCGAGGATCCGCACGTCCATCACCAGCAGACAAAAGCGAACAAGAAGGATTACCACCGACAGCAGACCAAGCCGCTTCGCGGTCTCCGCCGCCTGGGAATCAAAATGAAGATTTGGCTTTATTTTCATGCTCCAATAACACCTCCTGGAGAAGATGGGTTTTAACAAAGTCTAACTTTTGCGCCGCTTCCTTGACGCTTTTCAACTGCTGCGGTGTCCGGCAGAAGTACCAGACCGCCATATAATCCGGCCGCCGGAGATAATAGCGCAGGATACGTTCGGTCCGCCGGCGCGGTTTGCGGGAGGTTTCCACCTCCACCGCGATCTTCTTCCCGTCCGGTAAGAGCAGCACTCCGTCGGGGACGTGCTCCCGGGTGCCGATGCTACCGAAGCCCTGTCCTGCTTCCCGCCGCAGCTCCCGCTCGGTCACCCAGGAACTCCTGGGATAGAGCCGCAGGAGGGCTACCGCTACGTCGGCCACAGTCAGGTCGTGCTCGAGGGTCTGGAGCCGGATATTCCGCACCCGGCCAAAGTCGGTTCCCGCAGTGTCAACACCGCGCTGGGTAAGAAGGTAAACCCGCGGCAGGTCCGCCAGGGGCCGCTTGCGGTGAAGATAGCCGTCCTGCACCAGGCGCTGCAGCCGCCGGTAGGCCACCCTTTCACTGAGCGGAAAAGCAGCAATGACGTGCCGGGCGCAGAGGTACCGAACCGGGAGATGAAGCGTAGGATTTCTTTATCCCGCTCGGTAAGCAAGCCGTCTCACCTCCTTTGCAAGATTTTCTTAGAAGCGGTAGCCACAAGCTGACCGCTGTTCCGCAAGACCCGGAATAAAGACTACCCGGCAGATTCCGGACCCTTAAGCCCGACCGCCGCCTCCTTCAGACCCGCAATCCATTGCCCCAGTGTGCCTCTGACCCGGAAAGATTGGTAGGATTTGCGCCTGACAGCCTCATGACTGGCACCTTTGTTACCGCCCCCGCCGCGCTAAGTTAAGCGGAGGCCCTATCCCGCCGACTGGTCCGCGACCCCGCCACCGCAGGAACAAAGTGACGTTGTGGGGGCGGGGTCGCGGATGACGACTGAGCGCAAGCGAAGAAGGAAAGGGAGGCGGGTTACGGGCCGGAGCGCCAAGGGAAACGCGCGGCGGGGGCCTGGCCGGCTCTTGTTCAACCGCTGTGTCCACCCAAGGGGTGAACAGCCTTTTGAACACCCTTTTTAAGAACGCCTCTTCTTTCCGTGGTATAATAGGTGCAAAAACCTGGGGCTTAAAATCACGTTTAACGGAGCAGGGTTAATGAAAGTCCGTGATGTGATAAAGCTTATAGAAAAAGACGGGTGGTACCTGGTGGCGATAAAGGGAAGTCACCGCCAGTATAAACACCCAGTGAAGCCGGGACGGGTGACTATCGCCGGTCGCCCTGGCGACGATCTTGCACCCGGCACGCTGAACAGTATTTTGAAACAAGCGCAACTTAAAAAGGGGGACTAAGGATGTACCGCTTCCTGGTGGTAATCGAAAAAGCCGACGGCAACTACTCCGCTTATTCGCCGGATCTTCCGGGCTGTGTGGCCACCGGAGCAACACCGGAAGAGACCAAACAGCGGATGGCGGAGGCGATTGCGCTCCACATCCAGGGGCTGCGCGAAGATGGCCTGAAGGTTCCGGAACCTTCGGCTTCCGCGGACTATGTTTCGGTTAACTTTTAGCGCCGGTTTTTAAACGGAAGGAGGAACTAAAAATGTCTGTTGACCGGCTGGTGGAGGAATTCAAGAAACTTACACCCCAGGAGCAGAAAGAGCTGCTCCGGCGGCTAAGCGCTTTCGTCACCGTCCGCAAGAAGAGCGCGCGGGGTGAAGAGGACCCGCTCGCCGCGATCATCGGGATTTTCGACGGTCCGGGCACCGGCTCAACGACTTACAAGGAGGACCCCTACGGTGATGCCCAGGCGAAAGAAGAAAGGGGGGCACCCTATGGAACGCAGGTTTAAGGTCATCCTGGAGTGGAACGAAGATGAGGGAGGGTACACCGTCACGGTGCCGGCTTTGCCCGGTTGCGTCACGGAAGGAGACACCATCCAGGAAGCGATTGAGAACGCCCAGGAAGCTATCCTCGGCTACCTCGAAGCACTAAGGCTTCAAGGGCAGCCGCTCCCCGAAAAGGACCCGCAAATCTTCTTCGGCGAAATTGAGGTATCCTTATGACAAGGCTGCCGCGGGTAACCGGCAAAGAGGTTATGGGTGCCCTTAAGCGAAAAGGTTTCAGTCTTCTTTATGTTCGGGGCAGCCACCACTATCTTCAGCCGCCTGAAGGCGGCCTTTTGGTGACTGTCCCCGTTCATCCCGGCAGGATATTAAAGCCGAAGACCTTGAAAACCATCTTGAAGCAGGCCGGTCTTACCGTCGAAGAATTGCTCGACCTGCTCTAAAAGGAGAATATCTCCAAAGCCGTGAAGTAATGCGGGTTTGCGGGCCTAACTTTTTGAGAAAATTTTGAGAAAATGACTTCGATTTATCACAGTTTTTGAGGGTTTACCAGAAACAGGAAAATCCCGGAATGCCGCTTCAGCCAAGGGTTTGTAGCCTCTGGTAAACTCTTACAAACGGTGGGGCGTTAACTCTTAATCGTCTGGTTGGGGGTTCGAGTCCCTCGTGGCTCACCAGTTTTTAAAGCTCTATGTCACCGGTTGTTAACGCATCTTTGCAAACACGACCGGTATTTTTGTCTTTGTCTTTCCCCAGGAAAATTATTCCTCCGTCGGGTAAGCCTTGAAAAATGGGTATCGGGTTGCGGCAAAAACGAAAAATGGGTACTCGCGGAGCCAGTGGATCAAGCAGAAAGCGACGGAAGTGGCAGCCAGGCCGGCCAGGACATGGGGACCGGCGCTCATCTTCCGGCGGCTGTGGGTTGAACTTGGATTCAAGGCTACGGCAGTTCTCACCCTTTCCTCGAGATTCTTCCTTACAAGCTTTTACAAGCTTTTACAAAAATCTTCTTCAGTCACCCTCAATTGCTTCAAAATTTTTTTCCATAAATGCCCCGGAATCTCCTTGGCAATCGCGTGGCTCACCCTGGTCCGCAACACTTCCCCGGTCGGAAGCACTTTTTCGTAATACCAGTAATCGGTGTTCCTTACCATCACCCAGCCGTTCTTGTCGCAGTACCGCTTGAGTTGGCCGAAGGTCGGGGGCACCGCTACACCTCCAGGAGGGAGCGGATTTTTTCGTCGCTGTCGCAGAGCCAGACTCTCAAGACGTAAGGAAAGTGCCCCCGCCGGTTGGGCGCGTGAAGGAACAGCTGAATCCGGTCCTTATAATCCTCCGCATAGATCTTTATCTCCCGGATGAGTTCCTGGATCGCCTCCTCGAGCGTCGGAGCGTTGACCGCCAGCTCCAGTTCATCAATCGCCAAGGTGACCGACCCGTCTTCTTCATGTAGAACTTCCGGCTTAAAGGTGTAAGCCCGCAAGATGTCCTCTTGGAGATCGCGGCGCACCAACAAAACCTCTTCGGTCTGATGGCGCTTAACGACGGCCGGGAGAAACCGGTGCCACACCTGGTCAAACAGATCCGACAGGGAACTCCGGGCCGAGGTGAATTTGACTTCTTCAAGCATATTCACAACCTCCCTTTGCGCTTTATTATATCATAAACTGCACATTTTGCACAGATGAGCTCTTTCTCGGGCGGCGGCATCCCCACCGCCTTGAAGGCCAAGTCGGCGTGACCCACCAGTTTCCGTGCTTCAAACTGCTTGCTTCCAGAATACCGGCAAATGAGTTTTTAAAGCAAGAAACTATTTGATCTCCGGCGCTGCTCCAGGTATAACATCGAAGAGAACCGTCCGTCTTTTATCAGCCTTCTCTACGCCGCCTCCGGCCAGTCGCGGTAGAGGCTCTCCGCCTGCTCCATAATGACGACTACCAAGGAAAGCCCCTCGGAGCCGCCATAACGATAAAATTTTGTCTGTCCGAGCGAACCTTTTACCAGGTTGCTGTCTCTTGTATAGTAGAGGGAGTTCCCAGAGGAAAGGAGCGGTGAGGGTGAATGTAGCTCCTTTGCTTAAACGCATCCAGGGAGGTGATTGGCAAGCTTTCGAAGTGCTTGTTGAGCAGTATAGCGGGAAAGCGCTACGGACGGCCTACCTCATTACTGGTCGCAAAGATATTATCGAGGATGCCGTCCAGGAGGCATTCGTCCAGTGTTACCGAAAAATCAAGTGTTTGCGTGACCCGGCGACCTTCGAAACGTGGTTTTACCGTCTCCTGACCAGAATATGCTGGCGGCTTACCTCAAGGGAAAAAGGGACTGTTTCCCTTGACTCCCTCACTGAGAGTGGCCAAGAACACGCTCTTTGCGACGACCGCATAGGGGATGCTTTAGAGGCCGGGGAAACGAAGCGGTTGGTGCAGCAGGCGCTCGGCAGGCTCAGCATCCCGCTGCGCACCACAGTCGTCCTTCGCTACTACAACGACCTTCCGCTTAAGGAAATAGCCCGGGTGCTCGGCTGCCGGGAGGGTACGGTAAAGTCCCGGTTGCACACAGCGCTAAAACAGTTGGCCGATGAGCTTAAGCTAATCGCCCCGGAGCTTTTTTTAGGCGGTGAAGCTGATGCGCAGAGAGCAATTCACCCTGGAAAGGAGGGTTTGCAAAGTGAAGCTTGAGGAATGGCTACGTGCGGCAATGGCCAGGGAAGCCGAGCAAATCGAAGCGGGCCCCGATCTGGTTCGCAAGATTAAAACGCGCCTCCTGACGCAACAAGGGAAAGGGAAAGCAATATTTATGACGTGGCGAAAGGCCGCGGCCGCAACCCTTTGCGGTGTCCTACTGGTGGGCGGTTTGGCCTTTGGCCTTTCGCCGCAAGCAAGGGCCTGGGCTGACAAGGCGGTCATTTCCCCGCTGCTTTCCGTTGCCTACAAGGTTATCCGCACGGAAGGCGGTTATACGGTAACTAAGTTGCAGGAGGGCAAAGATCTTCCTGGGGATGGCGGTGCCAGGTTCGGCGGTCTTGAGAAGATGGAAGTGAAAGATGCCAAACGCTGCCCTGAGTTCTCAACGGCTGCCGCGGCCCAGGCACACGTTGGCTTCCCCGTTCACCTGCCCACTTACCTCCCCGAAGGGTACAAGCTAATCTCCATGACCGGGGACAGGCAGGAGAAAAGTGACCGGGGCTTCGTCAGTGTCGTCTACGGCGTTCCGAAAGAGGCCGGGAAACGACTGCACCTGACCATTACCAATGAGCGCAACTTCCTCCGGGGCGGCGATGCCGTGCAGGAGGTTAAGGTGCGGGGCAAGACGGCCTACTGGGCCGAGTTCCCCATCATGGAAATCAACGGCGCAAATAAAGAGCCTACAGTAAAGGTAGGTCACACGCTCAAATGGGAGGACAAAGGGCTGGTTTACAAATTGGAGGATAGGAGCGGCGCACTTTCTTTAGAGGAAATGCTGAAAATTGCCGCGTCGCTTAACTAACCGCCCGGCCTTCACAAGCACGCGCTTTAACCCGGGTAATTGCGGCCCCGGAAAGGGGAATGAAGAGGAGGGGACTGGCCTGGGAGAAGCCGTGGTGAGGGAATAAAACCCTAGTCATACAGCGGATTCGTGTCCTAAACTTAACAAGTTAAGGAGGAGATGGAGATGCATCCGAAAAAAGGCTGGTTGACCTTAGCAATGGTCGGTCTTCTGGCCGCCCTTCTGGTGGGCACCGGTGTCGCATGGGCAAAAAATAAAGTTGAGCCTGTAAAAAGAAGCGTGGTGCAGGCCAGCGAAAACAACCTGGTACCTCAGGAGATAAAGGATGACACTGGCGGCGCTAGGACTGGTAAAATTGTGGCGGAGCCGGGAACAAGGGGCATACAGTACGACCCGAATGCCAAATACCCTCTTCTATCAGCCGCTGATCCAGCTAAAGTTGGTAATATTAAGCCAGGTCTTTCCTCTTTATCACCCGCTGACCCGGCTAAGGTCAGCATCACCAAGTCCGGCGAAGAGATTCTGATAGGGGACAGCACGGCCAAAGATGCTCCTATCTGCTTGGGGGTCAAGAAGGGACCCGGAACTTCTGTGCCCAATCCCAACGCCCCTACTTCCAAGGATGTCACCACAGGTGATGGGAGCCCGACGTTTACCGAAGCAGGGGAGAAACCTGCGCCTGCTCAAGTAAATTATCCGGGACCGAAGGGCGAGGCAGGTACGCTGGCAACATACTACATCCAAGGTACGCTTAATCCGTCGGAAAGCGATTACTATGGACCTTGGTACTTTAGCCCTGGGGAAACGGTGACTGTCTCGCTTAGTTGGACCCCAACCAGCTCAAGTGTGGACGTAGGACTTCAGTCTGCCAGTACGGGCACGTACTACTATGTTACCTGCACTGGCGGCGCTTGCAGTTACACCTTCCAGATAAACAAAGGCGATAACTACTACGTCCGCCTTCGCGACAGGGGACCGGATGCAATCTATTACACAGGGTACCTTACCATATAAGGACCCATGAAAAAGAGGCCCGTGCTCTGCGGCGCGGGCCTCTTCTCGTGTGTGCCGGGCATGGACGAAGGCAAATGCCGACGGCGGTTGGTGGCCTGGGAAATCAGCGTCCGGTTAAGCACCGTATTGATGTCCGGGTTCTGGTACTTACTTTTACCTTCAGCGTCTTTCACCGACGCCAGGAAGGCCCGGGGGAAAATGTGGTGGTCGTCCAGCGCGTGAAATTCGATCGCGTCGTCAGCCCGAAAGTCCTTGGCTCCTTGAATAGCGATCAGGTTCATAACGCCCCGATATACAGCGTTGACCCGCGCCGTATCCCGCAGCGAGAAATTAGGATTCCGCAGGATATTGCGGTCTATTTGTTCAAAAACAAGCGGTTGACGGTTAGGGTCGTCGAACCATTCGGTCAGATCCCGGTAATCAGCAAGCGTAATGCTCTCTACGGACCCGGCGTACCGCTCAAGAAAAACCGAACCCCAATACCACTTTTTCACGCCGCGATAGGCCCGATTATCCAGTTTATCCCGGTCGATCCGGTAGAGAAGAGCAGCCAGTACCGGCATCATTGTCGAATACGGAAGCCACTTCTGCGCAAAAGCGCCGAACCCGTCCTGACTCGTCGAAGTGGCCCGTTTGAGGGCCTTTTCCATGTAAAGCACGGCGGTTTGCCAATCCTTCTCAAAACCTTCCGGTCGCAGGTTAATTAAGGACTTACTTTTAACTTCTTGCTCCCGGAGAAGCGCTAAAGTGCGTAGTACCAGAACACCGTAAATATCCGGATCCCCGTCCGAGAACTGGCGCAGTAATTCATTATCTTCTACTGCCTGCTGCCAGAGCCGGTGGAGGTCAACACTGAAGCGGTACAGCCGGGCGGTCAAAAGGTCATATACCGAAAGGGCCACCCCGGTGCTGTTCAGTTTCTCAAAGATAGCACATACCTCGGCAATCCGGTCGGCATCATCCGACTTTACCTTCGGAATTTCAATCGTCGGCACATAGAACTGCCGGATGACCTCAACAGCGCGATTCCATACCGGCTTATGCACCTTAAAGTACTCGTTGAAGTACCGCTCCTGGTCGCGCTCAATCAGCCAGCGTTCGTAATCGTTGAGCCAGTTTTCCCATCGCAGAAGTTCCGTAAAGGGAACAATCAGGTTTTCAAACTGGCAGGCTCGCTCCAGGTAACGACCGCACTGGTCGGCTCGTTCGCTAAAGATGGCCGCGTCCAGGTTACCAGCACTGACCTTACCCAGGTCTAAGAAAAAACGGTAGGGATACTTGGTCCATTTTAAAGGAAGCGGTGGCGCCGCAAAAGCGTAATGCAGGGAGGTTAACCGCTGCTGGCCGTCAAGAATCAGCCAGTCGGGCTTGAGCTGCTCCGCCGGCTTCTCTACCCCGGCCACCGCCCGGAAAGCGAAGGGGCTATTCTCCGCATCCACTTTCAAAAGGAGAAACGAACCGATGAAGTAACCTTTCAGCACCGAGGTCAGGAGGTCCCTCACGTCATCCCGCGTCCAGACGAAGTTACGCTGAAACTCGGGCAGGGCGATCTCCCCGCTCCTCGCCCGCTCCACCAGGTCGAGTAACCTTTTCTTGTCCGGCGTGATATCCAAAACGCTTCACCATTCCTTATTTCCAGTTTTGCTACCTCCTACGCCGCCTCGGGTAACGGCGCAGGAACTACCTCTCAAGCATGGGTACCTGGAAAGTTTTTTATGTGCTAAGAATAGATGTGTTCCAGGGCCGCTTTTGCCTCCGCCAGCACTCGTGGCGAAAGCCAAAGCGACGAACGTGCTAGCCTGTCTAACATAGCCTCCGCTTCCGGACGGTTAAGCCGGCCTGTAGCCGCTGCCCACAGGACAATCCCGAGCGACCCGTGAACCTCGATTCCTAACGTTTGCGCAAACAAGCGGGCAGCGGCATCATCGGTCACCAGCCAGTCAGCACGAATCTGGCGGGCGAGCGCAATCGCCTCGGCTTCTCCGGCGTGAAGCAATCCCGCCTCCAGCCATAATTCCGCTTCTGTGCTATGAGGTGGAACAAGGGTATCTACTATCAGCCATGCCGGCCGTTGCTCCGGCCATTTTTCAGCTTGAAACCTCATCTCTACATCTACGGCCTGCGGAACGTGAATTTCCCCCGTTTGCCCCAGCAAATCGAGGGCCTGTGCTTCGCTAAGATGCAGGAGAGGGCCTGTGTTAGACACAATACGCCTTACGTTTTCGTTTCTTTCTTTTGCCGGAGCGCCCACGCGATATCCTCCCGCTGAAAATGTTCCGCTAACTCAAAACGGCGGCGCCGAACGAACTCCAAAAGTGCCAGGCGCACAACCTCATCCTCGCTGCGAAACCAGCCCGCTTGCACCAGCGCAGCAATCTCCGCCGCCAACTTATCGGGTAAATCTACCTGAAGAGGTTTCATCATACCTCACCCCCTGCACCTTTCATCATAACCCAAGTTAACTATTTTTTACTATCCGTCTATAACCCCTGTTTCCCCTGTCCTGTCCTCCAGAAGTAACCTGCCTTAAGCCGCTTTGTTTCGAAAAACTCCCGCTATTAACAAACCCTACGCCGCCTCCTGCCAGTCGCGGTAGAGACTCTCCGCCTGCTCCATAATTATGACCACCAGCGTTTCGCACTCCGCCGGTTTGTACCCGTAGCGCTGGAGCAGCCGCTTCACCGCCGCCCGGATCTTCGCCTTCACGTTCTCGTGGTCCGTCCAGTCGATGCTCAGGTTTTTCTTGATCGCCGCCACTAACTCGCGGGCGATGGTCTTTAACTGCTCGTCGCCGCCGATATGCTCCGGACCCCTTGCCACCGCGTCGTAAAAGGCCATCTCCTCCTCCGTCAGCCCCAGGGCCTGCCCGCGGTGCTCAACCGCCCGCAGCTCCCGGGCCAGTTCCACCAGCCGCGCGATCACCTCCGCCGACTGCAGCGAACGGTTTTGGTAGGCCTTGAGCACCTGTTCTAACATCTCCTTGAAGGACCGGTAGCGCACCACGTTCCGCCGCATCTTCACCCGGATCTCATCCTCGATCAGGCGGCGTAAAAGCTCCACCTGCAGGTTCTTGTGCTCCATCCCTTGTACCTCGGCCAAAAACTCGTCGCTTAAAATGGAAATGTCCGGCTTCTTCAGCCCCGCCGCCCCGAAGATATCTACGACTTCGTCCGGGGCAATAGCCTCCGAAACCAGCTGCTTCACCGCTAGGTCGAGTTCCTCCACCGGCTGCCTTACTGGCGGTGTGTACTTCACTACGCTCCGGCGTACGTGCTGAAAAAAGGCGACGTCGTCTCTGATTTTCGCCGCCTCCGGGTGCGGGCTCACCAGCGCGAAGGCCCGGGTCAACTCCGCGCAGGCCTTCAGAAACCGGCTCTTGATCTCGTCGTCGGCCACCACCGCGTTGTGCGCCCGCTGCAGGAGGCGGGTAAGGTCCACCGGCGCTAGCCGCCGCCACCCCTGATAATCAATCCCGTGGAAGAAAGCACAGGTGATATCGTACTTCTCCCGTAGCACCGCAATCGCCTGGTCCAGCGGGATCATCGCCTCGTTGCGGTCTTTCTCCGTGTAGCAAGCCAGCGCGCGCTTCAAATCGTCGGCGATCCCGATGTAGTCCACGATCAGCCCGCCCGGTTTATCCCTGAAAACGCGGTTTACGCGGGCAATAGCCTGCATCAGGTTGTGACCTTTCATCGGTTTGTCTACGTACATCGTGTGCAGGCAGGGGTTGTCAAAACCGGTGAGCCACATATCCCGGACGATGACCAGCTTCAAAGGGTCGTCAGGATCCCGGAAGCGTTTCTTCAGTTCCTCCTGTTTGGCCTTGCTGCGGATGTGCGGCTGGTAATCCGCCGGGTCGCTCGCCGTGCCGGTCATCACCACCGCCACCTCCGGACAGCCCGGCAGCTCCCGCAAGTATTTATAAAGCTCAACGCAGATGCGCCGGCTCATGCAGACGATTAACGCCTTGCCCGCAAGTGTTTTTGACCGTTCCGTGTAGTGATCCAGAAGATCCCGCGCAATCAGCTTCAGCCGCTCCGGCGCCCCCGCCAGCGCCTCCAGGCGCGCCCACCTGCTTTTAAGCTTCTCTTTTACGTGCTCCTCTTCTCCCTCCGTAACCTCCTCAAACTCCTCGTCAATGAACTCGTTAGTCAGGTGGAGCTTCACCAGGCGCCCCTCGTAGTAGATCGGCACCGTCGCGCCGTCGGCAATCGCCCGCTGGATATCGTAAACGCTGATGTAATCGCCGAAAACCTGCCGGGTAGACTTATCCTCCAATTCGATGGGCGTCCCGGTGAAACCGACGAAAGCCGCGTTCGGCAGCCCCTCCCGGATGTAGCGGGCGTAGCCGCTCATAAAGTTGTAGTGGGAGCGGTGCGCCTCGTCGGCGATCACCACGATGTTGGAACGCTCTGAGAGCAGCGGGTAGCTTCCTCCCTCCTCCGGCTGAAACTTCTGCACGGTGGTAAAGACCACGCCGCCCGCCGGCACCGAGAGCAGCCGCTTCAAGTCCTCGACGCTTTCCGCCTGCTTCGGATAAGGGACCAGTTCCCCCGCCCGCAGGAAGTTCTCGTAAATCTGCTGGTCCAGGTCGTTCCGGTCGGTGAGCACCACGATGGTCGGGTTGCCCATCTCCGGGTGGCGGAGCAGTTTAGCGGCGTAAAAGACCATCGAGAGCGACTTCCCCGAGCCCTGCGTGTGCCAGATGACGCCCACGCGCCGGTCGGCTTCCGGACGCGTCGCCCGCAGGGTTGCGGCCAAGGCCACGTTGACGGCGTGGTACTGGTGATACATCGCCATTTTCTTGTAAAGCCTGTCCCCGTCGCGCTCAAAGACCACAAAGTTCTGGACCAGGTCGAGAAACCGTCGCTTCTCGAAAACCCCGCGGAGCAGCACCTCCAACTGCGGCAGGTCCGCCGGTGCGTCCCTCTCCCCTTCAATGGTGCGCCAGGGCGCGAAGCGCTCCCAACTGCTCGTAATCGTCCCGTGCCGCGCCTCCGTGGAATCAGAAACCACCAGGACCTCGTTATAATGAAAGAGGTCCGGGATCTCCCGCATGTAGGTTTGTAGTTGCTGGTAGGCCCCCTTGACCGTTGCCGACTGGTCCGCCGGGTTCTTCAGCTCGATCACCGCGAGCGGCAGGCCGTTGACGAAAACCACCACGTCCGCCCGCCGGTTATATTCACCCGTCACTACGGTAAACTGGTTGACCGCCAACCAGTCGTTATTCCCGGGCTCGGCAAAATCAAAAAGCCGCGCGAAATCGCCGCGCCGCTCCCCCTCCGGGCCGACCACCTCCACCTTCACCCCGTCCCGCAGCATCCGGTGGAAGCGCCGGTTGTTCTCGGCTAAATTCGGCGAATCGAGATGCAGCACCTGCTGCAGCGCATCTTCCAGCGCCTCCTCCGGCAGGTGCGGGTTCAGCCGCGCCAGCGCCGCCCGCAGCCGCCCCGCTAACACCACGTCCCGGAACGACTCTCGCTCCGGCCGCTCCCCACCGGGGCTGATCTCCGGCCCAAACGCCGTCTCGTACCCGAGTTCGGCTAACCACTGCAGCGCGGCTTGTTCGATGAGGGATTCGTTGATGGTGGGAGTCATAAAACTCAACCTCCCGGTAGCAGGAGCAAGTTTAGTGATATAATTTTTTAAAAAAGCTATTTACCTTATCCATAAATTCCGAATATAATAGTAGTAGCTCATCTACCATGTGTAGAAGGAGTAACGATGCCGTCCAGCAGGGCGGCATCAGCCTTTCAGGCTGCTTTCGTATTCCGCCTGTAACTTTTTACGCGTATGCCTGTAATTGGTACAATACGCAGTCCACAGGAGCACATAACGCCCCCGGTCGGCAAGAATTACGACGTAGTCCAAAGCCTCAAGCCAGAGAACGATGCGCTTCTCGTTTCTGCGTCTATTCACCCAGCACTTGATTCTGTAGTCCGTAAAGTGCTCTATAATGGCCCGCGGCCAGCGAATCTAGGACTTAAAATTACCTTCAGCATATCAAAATACATCTTGTAGTACCACGTATCGTGATCCTGAGCAAAACGAGCGTGCCTCAATTTTGACTTATCCGGCACAATGAGCGCCCGGAAATGCAAGTCGGAATTATCGAAGAAATAGTCTACAAGAGCGAGGTAAAACTCTCGCTTGGCCGGTGAAACCTTGGTCCACTTAATCTCAAAATCTCTCTGGAGGCCGTGCTGCTCCTTAATTTTGCGGATCCGCTCGTTTATCTCCCCGGTTTTTTCGGAAGGGCACCAGATGGCACCCAGCACCATTACCTTTTGGTGGTCGTTTTCCAGGTGGCAACTTTCATCGCAGTAAACGTTGTAGGTTATACTCATGTTGCAGACTCCTCGCTCTTCTTTCTCTATACTCACTGTGTCCGCCGTGTGGCCCCTTCATAAAGCTTAGGCACAAACGCCCTACCAACACCACGTCCCGGAACGATCCCCGCTCCGGCCGCTCCCCACCGGGGCTGATCTCTGGCCCAAACGCCGTCTCGTACCC
The DNA here is from genome assembly GCA_040756575.1 of Bacillota bacterium. Lineage (GTDB taxonomy): Bacteria > Bacillota > Desulfotomaculia > Desulfotomaculales > Ammonificaceae > DTYU01. Next base: position 227,901 of record JBFLYP010000001.1, read on the forward strand.
GAGCTCCGCTAACCACTGCAGCGCGGCTTGCTCGATGAGGGATTCATTGATGGTAAGAGTCATTTCATGCTTCCCCCGTGAGCTATTCTCCTAATAACCGCTGTATATTGGACAAGTTGCTCATTAACGTTTCGCAAATCATCAATTAGATCCTGATACTCCGGATAGTTTCTTTGAATCTCTTGAGGTGTTTTACCGGGATGTTTGTCAAGTTCTGCAATATACCATCGGCGAAACTTAGCCTGCCATCGTGTAAGATGAGGCCTTAAGCCGTCATTTAGTGCTTCCACAAGAATTCTTATGAGTTCTTGGGTATCTTTACTGGTTCGGGCTCGTTCAGCAGGGATTTGCTTAGCTAAGCTCCTTATTTCTTTAAATAGTTCGTACTTACAAGTATCTTCGTCCGGAGCAAGACCCAGTAATTGCTGATGCCAGGGGTGCACCATATTTCTATAATTTCTGAGATGTGCCGAAAAATCTTTAACGTCGCGCTGAATCCAGCCGCATTCATGTGCCACATTGATATAATCAGCCAGCGTCCATTCATGAAACTGTTTTACTTTGCCAGTCTTATTATCTTTCGGCGATGACGAGGCCCTGTTCGCCTCGGCTGGCTGAAGCTTTACCTTTGCAAGAAGGAGACCTTCAAGCAAAGACCCCAGAGCGATTATTGTTGCAAGATACGCGCCGGCCTGGAAACATTTTTTTGCTTCTTCCCAGCGATTTTGAAGGATTGTCTGGATCTGCTGCTCATCTACTAAAACGGAGAAATCCGGCAGGGGGTAGCCTGCAATCGCTTCCTTCGAGGGGAGGTTAAATCTGGGTGGCACAGGTCCTAACAATGGTTCTACACCGCTTATCACGACTTCATAACCCTCCAAAGCCAGCCGCTGGTTTAACTTTCGAATAACGTTATGAAATGTTTCTTGGTTATCGTATTCCTTAGGGGAAGCAAGTCGAAGAAGTATTTTTTCGATGGCTCCAGGCTGTTGGCTGTATTCTCTAAGCCGATCCAAAGCCCACCACTTTCTTGTAGACCCATCATGATCTGGACATCTAAGCCCGGCATTCCGGAAAAACAAGGGTAGCTCCCACCCTTTACGGTATTTTAAACCTTGTTCATCACCACAGATTATCTCAGCCAGCACTTCGAGAGTCTTCGGATCGAGCGCTCTTACCAAATTTACCCGCCTCCAGCCCAAGTTTTCCCGGATAACAATTTGGGTAATAAATCATCTCTGATTCTCGCAAGGTAGCAACACTCTGAGGTATTTACCAGTATTTGATCCATAATCGTTTCAACCACTGTCTCATACTTAGCACGAATCTCTTTTGGTGGTACCAAAACTTTTAGCGTAGAGAAGGTGCTTCGTGTTATGGTATCAAACACTGTCCCATGAACTTTTTGTTTTAGCTGATCAACAAGCTGCCTCAGCGAGAAATGAATAAAAGATGGAGTAAATCCTTCCTTGCCTCTAACAGCATAACAAGATTGGTTCATAGCCATAGGCTTAGATGTTAAAACAATTTTACCAACTGTTCCCCTTGCCGTAATAATAGTTGTATTTTGGGGTAATATTTGAGTCGCGCTGTTTTCTACTCCTGCTTTCGTAATACTTTTTTCGGTTTCAACAATATAAATATTTCGGCTGGCAGAAGCGTCTTTCGCAGACACCCACGGAATATCTCCCCCCCAATATTCCAAGACCGATGTTTTAGGAGTACCGCCACTTAAAATCTCAACGCAATCTGAAAAAAGCTTCACTTCCCAGCCCTTCGGGATCGGGCCGAGGTCGCTGTCCACGAATTCGCCGTCGCGGAAGGGTTCGAAGTCCACGAACCAGGATTTGAAAATGGCGCGGGCGATGGCCTCGAGCGTCCGGTTCATCCGGTGGTTGAGTTCAATCTTATCGTCGAGGGCGCCAAGGATTTCGCCTATTCGCTTCTGCTCGTCTTTGGGAGGCAAAGGTATAAGGGTTTTTGCAATGATTTCCGGGCTTACGGCGGGGTAAGCTGAACCGGTGGCATTGGCCGTAAGGTGTTCAATAAACGGGTCTGAAGTTAAGACATAATGGGCATACCGGCTATCTATGTCGCGCGGTCTGATGACGGCAAAACCGGTGGAAACCACCGTGTTCGGTTTGGCACCCTTAATGTACAAGAACGATCTCCGATTCGGGCGCACAGTGGAAATGATCGTATCTCCGTCCTGGACAATCCGCTTGGCCCGGCTCGGCGCGGCCTTCAAAGGAAGTACCTGAACCGATTCCAAGCGCCGCGGGCTGACGGAAGATATATCAATGTACTCGATCACGGAATAGGGGTAATCTTTGCCGATTTGGGTTGGGTTTATCTCGCATACGTCTTCAACCGCACAAACGTTCCAGTTAGCAGGGACGTTATCGAAAATTTTATACCTCATACCCCAGCTCCCCCAAGTTCCGCCTGATCCGCTCTCGCAGTTCCTCCGCCTGCCGGAACTGTTCGGATAGTTCGGCGGTAAGGCGCGCCATCTTTTCCTCGAAGGGCTCGTCCTCGTCGTTGTTCTCTCCGGTGCCGACGTAGCGGCCGGGGGTGAGGACGTGGCCGTGCGCGCGGATTTCTCGGAGTTTCACGGCTTTGCAGAAGCCCGGCACGTCCGCGTATTCGCCCGCCGCGGGGTTGCCCCGCCAGGCGCGGTAGGTATTGGCGATCTGCCGGATATGTTCCTCGGTGAATTCGTTCTGGGTGCGCGATACTTTTACAAAGAGCTTGCGGGCGTCAATGAAGAGGGTCTCACCCCGCCGGTCGCGCAGACCGCGCGCCCGTTCGTCTTTATTCTTGGCGATAAACCAGAGTGATACCGGGATGCCGGTGGTGAAAAAGAGCTGCGGCGGGCAGGCGACGATGCAGTCCACCAGGTCGGCCTCGATGATCTTTTTGCGAATCTCTCCCTCCGTGCCGCCTACGGAAAGGGAGCCGTTGGCCATAACGAAGCCGGCCCGGCCGTTGGGCGATAGGTGGTGGATGAAGTGCTGGATCCACATGTAGTTGGCGTTGGAATTCGGCGGCTGGCCGAATTTGAGGCGGATATCGCCGGCCACATTATCCGCGCCCCACTCCTTCATGTTGAAGGGGGGGTTGGTGATGACGAAGTCGGCGCGCAGGTCCGGGTGCAGGTCGTTGGTGAAGGTGTCGCCGAGGAGGATGTTTTCGTTCGGGACGCCCCGGATGGCCAGGTTCATCTTGCAGATGCGCCAGGTGGCCTCGTTGCGCTCCTGCCCGTAGATGGAGATGTCGTTGGGGTTGCCGTTGTGGGCCTCGATGAAATTGCGGCTCTGCACGAACATCCCGCCGGAGCCGCAGGCCGGGTCGTAAACCCGCCCCCGGTAAGGCTCCAGCATCTCCACCAGCAGGCGGACGACGCACTGCGGGGTGTAAAACTCGCCGCCCCGGTGCCCCTCGGCCTTGGCGAACATCTTGATGAAGTACTCGTAGGTCCGGCCGAGGATATCGCGGGCCACGGTATCGCCGTTGGCCAGGTCAATTGCCGAAAAGAGGTTCAAAAGTTCCCCTAAGGTCTGCGCGGGAAGGGAAGAACGGGCGTAGATCTTCGGGAGCACGCCGCGCAACTGCTTCGGGTTCTCCTTCTCGATAGCCGCCATCGCCTCGTCAATCAACCGGCCGAGGTTTGGCTGGCGGGCGTTGGCCAAAAGATAAGACCAGCGGGCCCGGGGCGGGATCCAGAAGACGTTGGCGGCGAGGTACTCGTCCTTATCTTCCGCTACCGAAGCGATGTACTCCGCCGGCGCCTCTTTAACGTAGTATTCCGTGTTGGCGGGATCGTTCACGGCCTGCAGCAGAAACTTATGCCTGTTTTCGAAGGCGTCCGAGAGGTATTTCAGAAAGAGCAGCCCGAGAACGATGTGCTTGTACTCGGCCGCCTCTACCGTGCCCCGCAGCCTGTTCGCCGCCGACCAGAGCCGGTCGGCGAACTCCAGGTCGCCGTTGCCGTTTTGCGCTACGTTTTTCCTCTTCGCCATAATCCTCTCCTGCCGGACAAACTTAAAGCTTTACCAAACAGCCGTTTTTTGGCGGTTCAAACCGTAAAGGCGCGTGTCCCTCGCAGCAGCCTGTTTTTGGATAGATTCGCCAATCCTCGCCATTTTTCCTGCAGACCGCCTAATAAGCGTTACCAGCTAATAATCCAGCATCTATGCTTCACCAGTACGTTTATTACAATAGCTAACTCCTCCCCGAGGCAAAAATACCCGCTCTTTAAGAACGCTCCCCGTCTCCTATGGTAAAATAGAAGCAGACCCAGATCGGAAAATCTCGGTTTAGCAGGGTAGGTTAGTGAAGGTTTTATCGCCAATCATCCGGGCGATGATCTTGCGCGCGGCACGCTGAACAGCATTTTGAAGCAGGCGGGGCTTACCGTTGAAGAGTTGCTCGACCTGCTATAAAAGGATTAAGTGCGGCTGGGGACAAAAGGGAGCTGCCACCAATACAAACACCTTTTTCGTTCTCGGATAAGTAGTCGTCCGGCCGGGAGTTCGAGTCCCTCACGGCCCGCTATTAAAGCAAATAACGGCAAGGGTTCACGGCTGGAGATCCTTGCCGCTTAGTTTTGAAGCACCTTTTAAAGAAAAATTTTCTGAATAGGGAGCAGCGGTAAAATCAGCGTAAAAACACTCCCCCGGCCGGGTTCGCTACTCACTTCCACCCGGCCGCCGTGCGCCTCGACAATGCTCTTGACCAGGCATAGACCAAGCCCAAAACCTTTCCCTTGCTCCCGGGCGGAGTCGGCGCGGTAGAAACAGTCGAAGATTCGCGCCACATCGGCCGCCGCGATGCCGAGGCCCGTATCCGCCACACTGAGCCTGGCCTCGTTACCAACCGCCGTGAGGGAAATGGTTACGCTCCCGCCGGGATGATTATATTTGATGGCGTTATCCACCAGAGCCCATACCGCCCGGCGCAGGTAGTCCCGGTCGCCTTTAATCATTATCCGCGGCAGGTCACCCGTTATGATGGTGACCCCTTCGGCCACCGCCCTGGCATCAGCCACCACCTCGGCTACCACCTCGTCCAACGCTACCTCTTCCGGCCGTAATCCCGCCGGCGACTGCACCCGCATCAGCAGCAGGAGGTCGTTCACCAACCGTTCCATCAGCCCCACCGCCCGGCTGATCGCTTCCTCAGCCTCAGCCGCCACCTGCGGGTCGTCTTTACCCCAGCGGGAGAGAAGCCCCGCGTAGCTCTTAACCACCGTCAGCGGCGTCCGGAGGTCGTGGGAAACGGCCGCCAAAAACTCCCTTTGCTTCTGAAAGCCTTCTTCGAGGCGGTCCAACATCTTGTTGAAGGCCTGCGCCAGCGCGTAAAGCTCGTCCTGCGGTCCCTTTGGTTCCACGCGCCGCGTCAGGTCGTTAAGACCTATCGCCAGCATCGTCCGCGTCAGCGTTTTAACCGGTCGCAAAGCCAGGCGGGTAAGTATCCATCCCCCAGCGGCAGCCAGCCCTATACCAGTCAGTCCCAATAAAAGGGAAAGATGCAGTAGCGTAAAAAGAAAGCGGTATTCCCGCGTTAACGGCCGGGCTATCTGGACCGACGCCTGCGGCAGCCTCTTACCGAATAGGATCACGCGTTCACCAAAAAGCCGCCGTTCCACCGGCGGCCCCACATAAGCGGGCAACGCCGCCAGGCCTAAGGACCGCGAGCGCTGCGTTATACCCCCGGGTCCCGTGATCTGCACCCACAACAGGGGGCTGCCGGCCGTCTGGGTCAGTTCCGGGTCGTCCAGGTCTACGTGGTCATGATTTCCGCTGCCTTCCTCAGGCGCGGCAACCAGCTCTTCAACTCTTGCCGCCGCATCCCGCACCTCCCGCGCGGCTTCGGTCACTAACAGGTGCCTCATCCCGAAAAACACCGCTATCAGAACCGCTGCCAGGATCAGCGCCAGCGCCACCGTGTACCAGAGTGTCAACCGCCAGGTAATCCCCAATTTATCATTCCTCCCGCAGCACATAGCCTACCCCGCGCACCGTATGGATCAGCTTCCGCGAGAAGGGATCGTCCACTTTGGCCCGCAGGTAGCGGATGTAAACATCAACCACGTTGGTGCTCCCGAAGTAATCGAAGCCCCAAACGCGGTTCAGAATCGTTTCCCGTGACAAAACTACGCCCGCATTTGCCGCCAAGTAATGCAAAAGGTCAAATTCCCGTTTCGTTAAAGCGATCTGCTGTCCGCCCCGGGCGGCAGTCCGCGTTTTTAGGCAAATTACGAGATCACCCACCGTCACCTTCCCGTTTTCCGGCACCCCACCTTTCTGCCATCGCAGCCGCGCCCGCACCCGGGCCAGGAGTTCTTCGGTGGCGAAGGGCTTACAGAGGTAGTCGTCCGCCCCGGCATCCAGTCCTTGCACCCGGTCAGCAACCGCGTCACGAGCAGTCAACATGATCACCGGCACTGTTGACTTCTCCCTTATCCGCCGGCATACCGTGAAGCCATCAATACCGGGAAGCATTACGTCCAGAATAATGAGGTCCCACTCTTCTTCCGCCGCCCGGACCACCGCCGCGTAGCCATTGCCCACCGCCTCTACCGCGTACCCTTCGTGCCCCAGTTCCAGTTCGAGAAAACGTGCCAGACTCCGGTCATCCTCGACGACCAAGATGCGCGCCTTCTTCGCCTCCCTTTCCATCGCGCTCCCTCCCCGTCACCTCGATTATACTCCACTGAGATTAAAATTCCGTTAAAATCACCCCGGCCACTGCCTCTTTACCTATTTCGCCGCATTGCCGGTTTTCTAAGCCAATTTTAATCCGCCTCTAACCGTCCTCTAATGAAGCAGCGATAAACTGACAACAGCTCCTGAAGAAAAACACAATTACAAGGGGGTGGTAAGTGCCCAATAGACAGCAAGGAACAGGTAAGCGCAAATGCGGCGGAACCCAAAATTTTTAAAAACAAAAACCCTCGGGAGGTACAAATGATGAAAGCACCCAATAAAAAGTGGCTCGGTTACCTAACCGCCAGCCTTCTATCCGTGACCGCCATCACCGGTATCGGAACCGGACTCGTAAAAGCGAAGGCAAGTGCGGCGCCAGCTGTGCCAGCGGTTACCCAAACAGCCACTGCCGGTAACCAGACCGGCTGGGAAGATGACCAGCAACCCCTCTACACCGCCAGTATCCGGGTAACAGAACCGCAAAACAATGAGCAAGATGAAGCCAACCAAGCAGTGGAAGCCCGGCAAGAAAAAAATGAGCAAAACGAAGCCGCTTCCCTTAAAGAACTGGCTAAAATCACTCCGGACGCGGCTAAAGCAGCCGCGCTTAAAGCCGTCCCCGGCCAGGTTATCAATGTTGCGCTGGATAACGAGAACGGCAACCTTGTTTACAGCGTTAACGTAAAAACCGCTACGGGAACGGCGGACGTGAAGGTGGACGCCGGCTCTGGCCGGGTCCTCGCCCGGGATAGCGGCCAGGATGAGGAAAAGGGCGGCGCGGACACGGAGCAAGAAACCGGAAGCAACGGCGATCTCGACCAGCAGGAGGTAGAACAGTAAGCAAACTCAACTGCGCCGCTTTTCAAGGCCCCCGGATGGTCCGGGGGCCTTGTCTTTTTACCCCTTGAGCTCTTCTGCCACACGAGAAGGCACTAGGCCTCTGGTCGCCAGCCGCGCGGCCATTTCCCCGGCATTCACACCCAAAAGTCAGGAGCACGCGGACAGGTACCCGCTCAACACTTCGAAACATAGGACAGGGCGCGGGTTAAAAACTTGACCCCGAGATATAGGAAAAAAAGTCCTGTTTACCAAAGAAACTCCCGAAATTTACCACCTTTTGTTGTATTATTTTTAAGGAAGGTAGAGGTAAGCCGAAGATCCAGGGGGTGGAAAGCGATGGCGCTTAACATCTACGGGTATTCGGCGGTTAATCCTCTTTCCTTCTGGGCCGCTCTCTTCAGCACGCAGGCCCCTTTTATTAACAAGTACATTAAATGAGCGGCCTTACCTACCAAACTTCTGTAGCGCAGGCCGCTGTAATATTGTACCGTATAAAGCACTGATTCTACTCGACCGCCGGAATCAGGATACAGACCGCCTATCCCGCCATGTTTCTTAATGGCTTTATCATGATATTCGATAATGTGGTCTGCCGGCATATATAAGGATAACTTCAAAGGTGTTGTCGAGCATGGGGGCCTCCAGATCCTATAAGTTTTGTGAACCTTTCCGGCCGGAGACTCTGCTTCCGTTCCCTTCTTAAGCCACCGACCGGTGGAACTGCCTTACCAATATGGAGGTGGTTACCACCGCAATGATGACAAGCACCAGCGCACCCGGCCAGATCTCCTGCCACACCCAGCCCCGGGTGGCGACGGTCCTCATCGGGCCCACCGCATAGGAAAGCGGGTTGGCATCCGCTATCGCCCGGAGCCACTCGGGCATCGCCCTGGTCGGAAACATGGCGTTGCTGGTAAAGACCAGCGGCATGGTAAAGAAGTTCATTATGGCCATCAAAGCCTCGTGTGATTTCAGCATCGCCGCCAAAGAGAGAGAGACTCCCCCCATGATAACCCCGAAAAGGCCTACCATCGCAAGGAGAAACCCGATCCCAAGGATACCGGTTGAGATATGAACCCCTAACAAAAGCCCGATCAGCATGATCAGCAGCGCCTGAAACACCGTCTGAACCGTAAGGGCCGCGAGCTTCCCGACCGGTATGGCGGCTCTGTGTATGGGAGCCGCCAGCATCTTGTTCAAGAAACCCAGCCTCCTGTCCCAAAGGATCGACATGCCGCCGAAGACGCCCCCGAAAAGGGCGGTCATTACCATCACGCCCGGCGTCATGAAGTCGAGGTAGTTGCCGGTACCCAGCATTTTCGCGGCTACCGGGTTGCTTGTAAGGCCCGCCATGGTGTTGCCCATAAGCACCAGCCATACAACCGGCTGCACGACTGCCATCATTATCCTTGATTTCTGACGCACTAATTTCTTCATCTCGCGCCAGAACACCCAGTATGTATCGTGGACAATGACTCCGATCACCTTCTCATCCTCCTCATTACCATCCTCGCCCTCACCGCGTCCTCTTTGCCGCCGCCGTTTTCCCTTATTTCTCGTCCGGTATAGTGTAAAAACACATCGTCGAGCGAAGGCTGCTTGAAGGATATGGAACCTATTTTAGCCGCAAAACCGCTCAGCGCGTCAAATATTGCCGGTACCGAGGCTTCACCGTTGGTTACCGAAGCCACATAACCTTTTCCCCCGGCTTTAGTTACGTCTTTTACAAAACCAAGCCCCCTAATCTTGTTTAGGGCGGCATTTATATCCTCCGGGCCGCCTTTGGCGAATTCAAATACGACAATCTCACTGCCAAGAGAGCTTTTTAAACCCGCCGGCGTATCAAGTACCTTTATGCTTCCCCGGTCAATTATTGCGATCCGGTCGCACAGGGCGTCCGCCTCGTCCATGTAGTGCGTCGTGAGAAATATCGTCATTTTCGCCTCTGCTCTCAGTTGATTGATATAGTTCCAGATCTCTCTCCTCGTCTGGATATCCAGCCCCAGCGTCGGCTCGTCAAGAAACAGCAGCTTCGGCCGGTGGATAAGACCGCAGGCGATGTCCAGCCTTTTCCGCATGCCCCCGGAATATGTTTCCACCAGGTCTTTGGCCCTGTTTTTGAGCCCTACCATTTCAAGGACCTCATCGATTCTTTTCGCTATTTCGCCGCGCGGGATGTGGTAGAATCCCGCCTGGAGCCTGAGGTTTTCGTACCCCGTAAGGGCGTCGTCCACCGCAAGGTCTTGCGAAACATAGCCTATGGCAAGGCGCACATTGTAGGCCTGCCTGGTTATATCCATTCCCGCAACCCTGGCCGTGCCGCCGGTGGGTTTCAACAGCGTGGTAAGCATGGCAATGGTTGTAGACTTTCCCGCCCCGTTCGGGCCGAGAAACCCGAATATCTCCCCCTCTGCCACCGAAAAGCTGACGCCGTCTACCGCCTTTATTCCACCTGGAAATATCTTTGCCAGGCCTTGAGCTTCAATTATTTCGCTCACGTATCCCGCCTCCCGTACCGACATTGCTTTCAAGAATTTTCTTCAACGTTCCAAGCCCGTCTATTATCTTCCCTAACTCTTCTTCACTGGCGCTGCTGAGGAGGATTTCCAAGTATTTATTCATCCTGCTGTGCAAATCGCTGTGCAGCGCCTTGAATTTGTCTGAAAGCCTTACGTATACCACCCGCCTGTCTTCTTTACTCCTTGTTCTTTCAACAAGCCCCTGCGCTTCGAGCCTGTCAAGTATGCCGGATACAGTGCTGTCCTTGAGCTTGAGCTGGTCGCTGATCTCGCTCACCTTTGCCTTTTCCCTTTTCATCAGCACATGCACGACACCGAGCTGCGGAATCGTCAGTTCGTAATCGCGGAACACCTTTTTCATCCCTTGCTTTAAAAGGTGGTTTACGTCTTTTAAAAAGCTCAAGATTACAGCGCCTCTCTCACACTTCTCCATGTTGCACCACCTTTATCTTTTTGAACCATAAAATTTTCTGCCCAAAAATTTTGTTTACTAACTTTATTAGTATAGTTATTCAGCGAAAAAAAAACAACCTTATATATTCACCCGGACAAAGCGGCCCGAAGGATCTTCTCCATGCCCATTTTATCTGGCTGGGGGTTCGAGTCCCTCGTGGCCCACCAGAGAAAGCGCAAAACGGCAAGGGTTTCGGGGTTGGAAATCCTTGCCGCTTATTTTTGCCCATCGCATTTAGCAAAACTTGATCGAGCTGTCCCCACCCGGTTTGAATTAAGGGCCGCTCACGGGTTACGCACACTTCTGCGTCTCTTCATCAGTTGCCGGAACTACGAGTTCCTGAAGCATTCTCAACCATCAGTTCAGCGTTTTCGTCCGGCGCGAGGTTGAGTGTTATATAAAATGCAGGAGATTTTTGCGTAACGTTTAATACTTTGTTTATTTTAAAAAACAAGGAGGTATTTTCGGTATGGCGCGAGTTCCCTACATTAATATTCATGAATGCCAGGCTTGCGGCACCTGTGAAGCCATCTGTCCGGAGGTCTTTAAGGTTAACGAGGACCTGGGTTATGCCGAAGTAATAAACCCTAAGGGCGGGAGTGAAGACGCAATCCAGGAGGCCATCGATAGCTGTCCCGCAAGCTGCATTGACTGGATCGAAGAATAGCCTCATCCGATCCGACTAACCGCAACAATTCGGCGCGTTGTTTTGGTTCGGTGGCGCCACGCCGGCCAGGCTTTGCTTCTAATCCTTCAAGGGGGGATCCGGGAAACCTGCAACATGCCGCAAGGAGACCACGCGGTAATGACCGCATGGGGTTTTTAGCGCTGCGCGTCTCCGAAAATGACCGGCAATGGCGGGCCGACCGCGTGGGAACATTACAAGTCCTCAGTATTCTCGAGGAAAAAGGCAATGGCACGGAACGGCTGGAAGTTAAACGGACTTTAAGACGGCTTATTCGTTATCCTTACACGCGTATCCTACCTAAACCGCGATTTTAGCGTGTATATTTTATTAGAATTCCCGTAAAGACCGTTTCGTCACCTCCGGGAGGTGCGCAGCGTTGCCAACCGGAGCCATCCCGGCGTATTTTCTCCGTACGGCACTCGGTCGGCCTTGACGGCTAAGGGCAGCAAGCCCGTCCTCGACCGCTAACCCCGCATTAAACACGGGGTTAGCTCTTTTTCAAAAGATGCTGAATATATCCTGATCCTTCTGCTTAGATTATAAACAATGGTGGGCAGGTGCCAGGTCCGGCAAGCCTTGCTAAATAAACGTAAATAAGCGAACCATTATCAGGCGCTTTTCATAACCTGTTAAAAGCCATCTTGGCAATCGCTATGCACGTTTTTGTAAAAGACGTGTCTATAGTAAAAAACACCAAAGGGAGAGCAACTCATGTCAATAAACGTCTTAAACCCGGCCGTCGCCCAAGACCAGATAGAAGTCCTGGCGAAATGGTGTAACCAGCATAACACCGACAGTCTCCAGCTCCTGGACGTCGCCGTATCCCTTGCGCTTGTGGAGTTGCTTGAAAAAGAGGGCTCCGAAAACTTAGAGTTAGACGAAAACCGGTACCGGGAATGTCTCAAAATGACGGGCAAAATCGGCAGGTTTTTAATCGAGCAATGCGTAAACGATAAGCAGCGCTTGTTAGGGGTTACGTTCTTACTTAAAGCGATGATAAATCCTCTGATCGAGAAAGGAGAATAGCGCCGTGTCGCGCTTATCTTTTTTGAAACCTTTAATGGCAGAGGACGAATTGGATGACCTGGCGGCCTTGTGCAAGCGGCACCGGATCGGAAGCCTGGAAATGCTGGACGTCGGCTTGTGCAGGTTAAATGTAGAGGAACTTATTACAGGAAAGAACGGTCCGGGCGATGCCGCTCTTGACTTTAAACTCCTCCACGAAGCCGTCGATGTCGCCAAGATTATCGGCCATCTCCTGCGGGAGATGGGGCGGGTTGAGGACCGTACGGTCGTTCTTTTACTGCTGGTAAAGGCCATGGTGGTCAACAAGCTCGGTGGCTGCGGGCGCTGCCTGCATTTTAACGGCGGTTAAGGACTAAACGGCAGCGTAACCTTAGCCGCCGGCCAGACGCTGGGTCAAGCGCCGTGCCGTCCACCGGGCAAGCAGGTTGAAAGCAAGAACAATTAATACCAGCACTGCGGCGGAACCGTCCGCAACCCGCCGGATATCGGGAATGAGCGCTTCCGAGTTGATCTTCCAGATATGCACGGCCAGGGTCTCACCCGGACGAAAAGGATTCCAGGGCGAAGTGGGATGCAGTAAGTCAAGCTGTCCGAAGTTCAGGTGCGGTGTGGTCATTCCTGCCGTAAAGAGCAGCGCGGCGGCCTCCCCGAAAACCCGCCCCGCAGTTATTATAACACCTGTGACCAGCCCAGGTAGGGCGCAGGGCAGGACCACGTGGCAGATGGTATACCACTTGGTCGCCCCCAGGCTTAAACTCGCCTCCCGCAATTCCCCCGGTACAGTCCGGAGATTTTCTTCGGTCACCCGCACCATTAGCGGTAGATTGATAACCGTCAGCGCAAGGGCACCCGCGATTAATGAATAGCCGAACCCGAAGACGGTCACAAAAATTAGAAGCCCGAACAGCCCGACCACGATTGAAGGCAGCGAGGTAAGTGCTTCGATGCTCAACCGGATGAGGTTAGTCAAAAAGTTCTGACGGGCGTATTCGGCAAGATAGATGCCGCCTAAAATCCCGAGCGGGGCGGTCAGGGCCATTGAAAGAAAAAGTAAGTAGAAAGAATTAAAGATGTTGGGTCCGATGCCCCCGCCCGCACGCAGTGTTTCCGGCTCGCCGAAGAGAAACGCGAAATCGATGGCCTTGTAACCGTGCATAAGAATATAACCGAGAAGGGAAAACAAAAGCAATACCACCAAACCGGAGCCCAAGTAAAAGCCTCCAGTCGCCAGTCTGTCTTTAACCTGGGCATTCACCGCGCTATTCCCTTCTTCCCGAGCATCCGGATCACCCAAATGAACAAGAATGAGATCGCTAACAGAAGAAGAGCCATGAACCAGAGAGTATCGTTCCACAGCGAACCCTGAACGGTGTTTCCCATGTCCATTGTAATACCGCTCGTCAGCGTGATCAACGGATCGAGTATCGAGTGCGGGATTTCGCGTTTGTTACCAATCACCATTTGCACCGCAAGCGCTTCGCCGAAGGCCCGGGCCAGGCCCAGCACGATGCCCATCAGTATTCCCGCGCGGGCGGTGGGCAGAAGCACCATCCTGATGGACTGCCACCTCGTGGCACCTAAGGCCAAAGCGGCCTCTTTCAGCGATCCCGGCAGAGCGCGAAGCGCATCCGTGGAAACCGTTGCAATGGTCGGCAGGATCATCACCGAGAGCACCAGGACCCCGGCCAGCAGGCTGAATCCTGTTCCGCCTATATTTTCGCGGATAAACGGGACCAATACGCTCAGCCCGATGTAGCCGTATACAACTGAGGGGATCCCGGCCAGCAACTCAATAACCGGTTGCAACACCCGCTGGCCAAGCTTTGGCGATATCTCGGACATGAATACCGCGACCGTAATCCCGAAAGGAGCACTGACGAACGCCGCTAATATGGAGGTTAATACGGAACCGCAGATAAAGGTCAGGATGCCCACCTGCGGGCCGCCGAGGTCCTCAGGCCGGTCGGGCCACCATTCGAGGCTGAAAAGGTTTGTCAGGCTTATCTTGTGCGAAAAAACGGAGAAGCCTTTCCAACTGAGAAAAACAATGATCGAAACAGTAAGGGCAATGGCCACCAAAGCGCAGACAAACGTCAGGATATACCCCTTAAGTTCACGGCGCAGATTGCGGTTAAGCCGTAGCAAGGAATCCGCCCCTTTCAAAGGCTTGGCAAAACGCAAACAAGGGCGCCCTTGAGCCCGTTTAAAGTCCTGCAGTTTTTCTTTTCAGACCATTCATCGACCCGTTTCAGTAAACCGCCGACCACTCACATTATTATAATCGGATTTTAACTAACAAACAATGTGAAGCCAAGGTGAAGCATTTTTTACTTCTATCAAGCGAGAGGTTTTTAAATTTCTCGTTATGTATCTTAAAATAAATGGAAACCCAGACTGGTTCAGCGCCTAAAAAAAAGACCGATATCTTATAAGGAGTATTTTTCGGGTGAAAAAAGTTGAGCCACGTAATTGCTTTTTTACAGAAAATACCTCTTTTCAACCACTTCTCTGCCGAAGCGCTGGCGGACTTGGCCGGCTATCTAAAGGCAGACCGAATTTTTAAAGGAAACCCGCTGGTCCAAGACCGCCAGGCAACCGGCCGGATGATCATCGTCTTGCAGGGACAGGTCGGGATCTACCGCCGGACGTTAAGAGGGCCCGGTTATGAGTCCGGCGGCCCGGCAACTGTAATCGGGCTGCTTGATCTGTTAGGAAATATTTCGACGTCAGTTACGGTCCGGGCCGAAGAGGACACCGTAATCCTGACGTTGAGCCGGAAAGACTTTCTTTCGTTTTTAAGGGATCACGCAGAGGAGCATGCTTCGCTGCTAAAGTATTTGTCTCATCGCCTGTACCAGGCGGGAATCACGCTCGACGTAACAGTACCTCCTTTAAATCAAGGTACGGAAAGATCGTTAGACACTCAAAAAGAGGGTGCTGGTAATACCGAGGAGGCCGTCTCGAGAAAAAACGGGGAAGAGAGCCAGTTTTATACCAAGCATTACACTTGTGCTTTCTGCGGCACAGGGTTTCCGTCGTTGGTGGTAAAATCAAAAAATGTCCGGCTCGTTAAAACCGACAGCGATTTCTGCCCTCACTATCGCACGGTGAACCCGCTTTTCTATGAAGTGGCGGTTTGCCCCAAGTGCGGTTACGCTTTTAACGAAGAGATGCAGAAAAAGCTCAATGACCGTGAACGCGCAAACCTGGCCAAGCGGCTGCCCGAAATTCGAAAACCTTTGCGTTTCGACGGGGTGAGGAACCTTTCGTTAGCGGTGGAGTCGTTTCGGGCAGCAATCGCGTGCTTGGAGGCCGTGGAAGGCAAGCGCCTTCTCCTGGGGAAGCTCTATTTGAAAGTTGCCTGGCTTTACCGTACATCAGGGAACGAAGCGGAAGAGCGTGGATATACAGAAAAGGCTTTATGGTATTTGGACGAGGCTTACCGTACAGAACATTCGGCTGACCCCTCGTTGGAGCTGAACCTCTTGTACCTTTTGGGAGATCTCAGCTTTCGTTTAGGGCTTGATGATGCTGCGGCCCGGTGGTTTAATAAAATCCTGACCCATCCGAAGCGCTCCGCCAATCCGGGTATTTTAAACCGGACCAGGGATCGCTGGTATGATATCAGACAGAAGCAGAAGGAGAAAGGGAAACCTCCGGTCGAACCGCTTACTCCGGGATAACTCTCATCAGCACTTTGCGCCGCCGGGGACCGTCAAATTCGCAGAAAAAGATTCCCTGCCACGTCCCTAAAACAACTTTTCCGCCGCTGACCATCACAGAATGTGTTACCCCTACGAGGGAAGACTTGATGTGCGCCGCAGCGTTCCCCTCAGCATGACGGTAAACCCCGCTGACGGGAACCAGTTCCTCGAGTTTGTTTAAAATATCCTCCGCCACGGTTGGGTCGTAGTTCTCGTTAATGCAGATGCCTGCAGTGGTATGCGGGCAGTACAGGTAAGCAACCCCTTCCGGCACACCGGCCTCCCCGACGGCGGCCTGCACACGCCCGGTTATGTCGATAAACTCCTGGCGTTTGTGGGTAACCACATCAATGGTCTTTATCATCTGAGCACCCCTTTATCAATTCCGTAGGAACTCGCCCTAAAACATAACGTTAACTAAGGCACATTCAACCGGTGCCGTACCGGAACCTCATGTTGTGATTAGACGCCTGCTATTCCGGACAAGTTGCAACGCTCCAACACTCTGGCAGGTAGGGCGTAAGCACAGGCAGCAACTCTCGCAGGTCTGAACACTCTAAGCTAAGATGAGCACAGGCGCAGACGGCAGGTTCCGCATTTACGGCGACCCCGAGCCCTACCTGTTCAAAAAGCGGGATATCGCCGTGGCTGTCACCCACTGCCGCCGTTTCCTCGGGTGCCGCCTGGAAGAAGCGGCAAATCGAATCAAGGTGGTCCGCTTTTCCGTCCCACGTTACCCGGATGTTCACCCGTCCGTCTACTATCCCGCCCGTGAAACCCAGGCCGTTGGCAATCCACATATCGAAGCCGAGTTCCCTTGCCACCCGGGATACAAGAATGTCAAGACCCGAAGAAAGAAGCGCGAGCTTTATTCCTCTCTCCTTGAGCGCAGCAACGACCTCCTTAGCACCGGGGCGGTAAGGAATCTTCTTGACTATCTCTTCGATGTAACTCTGCGGTACACCGTACCATGCTCTCACATCTCTCCGGGCGAAATCATCGTAGGTGATCTTACCGGCCAAAAAGGCTTCAAGCGACCGGCTGCCGTGGGTCTCCCAGGTTCCCAATGCCTCGTGGACATACTGCCAGACACTGCGGACCGGGGTTAAGGTGCCGTCGAGGTCGAAGATCACCCCGCGCAAGCGCCTGGCACCCGAAATGCCCGCTACCGCCTGCCTCATCTGCAACCCCCTACCCTTTCTCAGCACGGCTTTTACCCGCCCGGCTGAATTCCCCAATCCACCGGAAGAGTGCGGTCCCCGCTAAAATTAGAATCCCGAGCAGAACCACCGCCGGCCCCGGTGGCAGATCGCGGGCGTAAGAGAGGTGCAGTCCGCCGAGAACGAGCGCAGCCCCTGCCGCAGCAGCCGTGATCACCGTACCGCGGAAGCTCGTATTGACCTGCATGGCAATCAGCACCGGGATCACCACCAGCGCCCCGGTAAGAAGCACCCCTACCGCCCTGATCGCCATCGCTACCGTTAATGCCGCCACGACCATGAAAGCGGCGTTCACTACCGGCGTCTTAAAACCCGCCGAGCGGGCATATTCCTCGTCAAGTGCCAGGGCAAATAGACTCCTGTATAAAACGAGTATCACTCCCACCGCCAATACCGCCAACCCTGCGATTAAATACAGGTCCTCTCGACTTACGGTAAGCAGGCTGCCGAAAAGGTATCCCGTCAGGTCCGCGCCAAAACCACGGCTCTTACTGACAATGATAATACCGAGGGCCAGCCCTCCGGCCATTACAGCGGCCAACAGGGCGTCGGCATAGAAACGCTGTTTTTGCCGCAGCCATTCTACGGCGAACGCTGCCGCCAACACCACCGTTATTACGGTGATGCCCGGTGCAACTCCTAATAGAAGGCCGAGCGCCACACCAGTTAAAGAAACGTGCGCCAGGGCGTCAGCGAGAAAAGCAAAACGCCTGGCTACAAGAAAAACTCCGATAAGTGGACAGGTAATACCGCATAGCATACCCGCCTCTATTGCCCGTATGAAAAAGTCATACTGATAGATACCCATCTTTTACGGCTCCTTGTTAGACACCTTCCGCCTTCTCTGTTTGCGGATACCGGGAATATAAACCGGCATGCCGTAAAGCGCCGAAAGTTTCCCGTTTTCGATACACTCCTCGGGCGGTCCCTCGAAGACTATGCGCCGGTTGAGACAAACCACCTTTTTTACCCTGCGTGAGACCGCTCCTATATCATGAGTCACGAGTACAACCGTTAAACCTTGCTCACGGTTAAGCCGCTCAAGTAAACCGTAAAAACCGTCCTCGCCAGCCGCATCAAGCCCTTCTGCCGCTTCATCCAGAAGCAGCACTTCCGGCTCGGCAGCCAACGCCCGGGCAATTGCGACCCGCTGCCGCTGGCCTCCTGAGAGCGCCCGCACCGGGCGGTGGGCCAGCTCTTCGAGACCGACCGCTGCGAGCGCCGTCCTGATCCTTTCCCGGTCACCTGCACCCAGCCGGCGCCACAACCCAATCTTCGCTGTCCGTCCTGTAGACACAACCTCCCATACCGTAGCGGGAAAATCTGCAAAGGCGCCAGCTTTCTGCGGGACATAACCTATACGGTACCGTTCACGAAACCGGCTGCCCTCCACTCCGAAAAGGCGGACCACACCCGTTCTGGGTTGGTAAAGTCCCAGGATTACCTTCAGCAGAGTGGTTTTACCGGCACCGTTAGGCCCCAAAATACCCAGGAAATCGCCCCTTCTTACGTCAAGCCTGATGTTCTCTAATACCCGGTTGCCCCCAAAATCAAAACCGACCTCTTCGACCTGGATCAATTGTTCCGCTTTTGAGTGCTCCTGCCGGGGGAATAACCTCAAAGTCCCCAACACCCTCCTCCGAGAATGCGTTCTTCTTCCGTGGGGCGCGCCATGAGCCCCGTTCCGTTTATGTTACTCCGCTGCATCTAAGTAACCGGCTTACAGGTCTATTCGCCCATTTTCGCTCTTCGTGATGTCGCTTGACAGCGGCATGGGGGACTCCCTATTCTAAAGCGGTCTGTAATACCCTCAGGTTTTCCTCCATTACCTCAATGTAATCCTTTTCACCGGCCTTTTCTTCCTGCGAAAACCCTGCAACCGGGTCGAGTACAAGACTGTCTACCCCCGCCTCTTGGGCCAGCGCCTGTGCTAACCGGGGGTTTGCAGCCGATTCAAAAAACACGTATCGTATCCCATGCTCTTTAACCAACTGCACCAGTTCCTTCAGGCGTGCCGGTGAAGGTTCCGCCTGGGGAGATAATCCTGCCACCGGAATCTGCCTAAGCCCGTAACGCGCCGCCAAGTACCCGAAAGCGGCGTGTGCGGTTACAAACTCCCGGTGTTTAAAACGCGCGGCCGCCTCCCGGTAAGCACCGTCCAACGCCTGAAGCTCCGACGTATAAGCGGCCAGTTGCTTCCGGTAATATGCCGCGCCGGCCGGATCCGCCTCAGCCAGCCCTTCCGCAATCTGTGCTGCGTAATGCTGCGCGTTAACAGGGTCCAGCCAGGCGTGCGGGTCATAAGGGCTTTGGTGGTGCTTTGTTCCGTGCCGGTGATTCCCCTCCGTGTCAAACCGTAAAAGCTCAAGCCCCCTGGTAGCCTCCACGATCCTTTTCCCTTTGAATTCGGGCAAAATCCGATTCACCCACGGTTCCAGTTCCGCGCCGTTATAAACGAGGACGTCTGCTCTCATCATCCGGGCCACATCGCCGGGAGTGGGCTCCCAATCGTGTACGCTCACACCGGGAGGCACAAGACAGGTGACATGAACCCTCTCTCCCCCTATCTGGCGGGCAAAGTCATAAAGCGGGAAAAAGGTGGCCGCCACTTCGACCTTCCCACTGCTCCGGTCACTTTTGCTCCCGGCGCACCCCCCGGGGAGAACACACAGAACCATCACCAAAATCAAAACCAGTGTTCGCAAGAGGCCTTACCCTCCTTCCCCCTGCGTCTTCCGGCAATCCCCGCAGTAGCCGAAAACCGCGAAAGTGTGGCCCCGGACATCAAAATCCGGATTTTGCTCGGCAACTTTCATAAGACAATCGGCCGGACAAAAAGGAAAGGCTACTGCTTGCCCACACCCAAGGCAAATCAGGTGGTGACGGTGCTTACGGTGAAGCTCGAATCGCTTTCCACCATCCGGAAAAAGGATTTCGTCAAGCAAACCGAATTCTTTAAGCGTATCGAGAGTGCGGTAAATAGTTCCAAGGCCGACGTTCGGAAAACTCCTGTGAACGAGTTCGGCGATCTCCCTTGCAGTAAGCGGCCCGCCGGCTTTCAAGAGCACCCTTAATATCTGCTGCCGTTGAGGCGTAAGCCTTAACCCCTTTTCTTTAAAGCCGGCCAAGACCGTTTGAATATTCACGGCGCAAACCTCCAGGCGGAAGTACAAAGAAAGAAAGAGAAACGGGGAAGTCACTCACTCATTTAAAAACTACTGCTGTCTTCCTGCCGAAATTAGTTCTTAAATGAGAAGCTTTTTCAAATAGTATGATTTATCGTTAGGGAAAAGTCAAGGGGGACAGATTAAAAGATCACTCATTGTCCTTCTGTTTGGGAAGCAGTTGCGGGCTGCCGTCTTTAAGCCTTGCCCGTTCGCGCATGGCAATGAAACCCGGCTTAAGCCATTCCGGCAGCGCCCCTTCTTCAACCGCGGCAAACGCCTCCAGCGCCTCTGCGAACCGGCCGAGCCGGCGGCACAGCTCGCCGACCAGATACGCGGTAAAGGCTGCTTCTATCCCGCTCAATCCCTGAGCCGCAGCTTCCCGGAAGCAACGGACCGCCTCTTCCTGGTGATAGCGTTCAGCATCCCGGTTTTTCTCCTGCCTCGCGCACCACGAACCGCGCAGGTGCAAGTGTGCAAGGTATGCCGCCGGTGCACCTCGCCGCCGGGCGGCGCCTGCAGCAAGCCTGTATTTTTCGCTGCCGGGGTATAGCGTGCGCTGGTTCCGTAAGAAGTCGCCCATCACCCGTTTTAACGGATGATACTCACTGTAGCGCGGAAACTCCCCCAAGAAGTCGAACTCTCCGAAGTAGGCGGCAAAGCGGCATCCGGGACAAACCACCACTAAAAAAGGATAGACAAAAACACCACCCGCCCGGTAGCACAGGTCGCTCTCGAGTAACCCCCCCGAGCCGGTGCTCCGAATCACTTCGGCCGGAAAAGTGGTGTAGCACTGGGGACAGCGCATGCGGCAAAATTGCGGGATCAGCGTCATTGTAAGGCCACCTCGTGCTGGGCAGCAGAGGGAACAATACCCTTCCTGCCGGCTTTTTCCCTATAATCTAATCAAGTGCGAGTCAAAGTGCCCGGGTCAAGAGTCCCAGTGAAAAGTCTGAAGTCCGGGAACTCGTGACGCGAGACTCGTGACTCGTGACTCGTGGCTTAATTCGCGGCACGTGACTTTCGATTCGAGACTCAGATGTCTTTTCCTCCCCTGCTGAAAGAAAGACGTGCGAGCGCGTTCCGAACAGCCCAAAAAGCGTTCCCGGCACCGATTAACAGTGGTTACGCTTAAAACCTGCCTGGATGCTCCTCGCCCCGGTCCGTCATTCCTTCAAAATCCCCGCTGCCCGCAGTTTTTTCTCGACCGATGGGTAGAGGGTAATGTCTGTGTGCGGGAAGAACTGGCTTCCTGCAAAGCGCACCATAAAGTCCGCACTGGCGTTGAGCTCAAAATAGGTCACCTTCCTGCAGATTTCTGTCAAGTCGCGCCTTGCTTCCTCGGAAACCAGCACCCGCTTTGCCCCCTTTAGCGAAGAATTTCCTAACAGCACGATGCGGTCGCGGGGAAGATCGGGATAAAGCCCGATCGTCACGGCAGCCTCAACATCGAGGTGCTCCCCAAAAGCACCGGCCGCGTAAAACCGACCTATCTCCTGTAATCGAACACCCACAGCACTGAGCAAGGTTTCCAAGGCAGCGTTCATGGCCCCTTTGGTTCTGAGGAAGTTTTTGATATCCTGCTGGGTGATCACAATATCGTTACCCAACTCGGTTTCCCTGGCCGGAACAACAACAAACGCTTCCCGTCCGTCGCGGAAGCACCCGGCGCGGTCGATAATCCCCGCTAAGAGCATACCGGCCAGGCTGTCGACAACGGCAGAGCCGCAAAGACCCCGGGCCTTCCCCTCACCCGCCACCCTATACTCCACCCGGTGCGTTCGCGGGTTGATTTTTACCCGGACCACCGCCCCCGGACCGGCACGCACTCCGTGTCGCACGACACCGCCTTCAAACGCCGGGCCTGCAGCGCCAGCGGCTGCAACCAGCCACTCCTTGCCACCGATTACAACTTCGCCGTTTGTCCCTATATCAACAAAAATCGAAGTCTCTTCCCGGTTATGCATGCCGCTCACAAGTATACCCGCAACCGCATCGCCGCCGACGTAACTCCCCACTCCCGGCAAGCAGCAGACGACCGCTTCCGGATGGACCGACAGCCCCAGATCGGCCGCTCGAAAAAGGCTGGGGGCGTTGGCGACCGGAATATAAGGCTCCCGGCAGATGTAGGTTGGATCCATACCGAGGAGAAAGTGCACCATCGTTGTATTAGCACCCACTGCTACAGCCGTGACCTTGCGAATGCAAATATGCGCCTCGTCTGCCGCTTCCCCTGCCACCTTATTAATGCTCTCCACCAGAAGTCCCTGCAACCTCCCAAGGCCTCCCGGCTCTTCCGCTAAAAGAATCCGCGTGAGGATGTCTTCGCCAATGCCGGTCTGCATATTCTCCCCCGAAGCGGTAGCAAGTGTGGTCCCTGAGGTCAAATCAACGATTGCCGCTGTTATCGTGGTCGTACCCGCATCAACAGCAAGGCCGTAGTGGCAGGCCGTGGTATCCCCCGGCTCCACCCCCTGCAACAACCAGCCCCCCTCCATCCGGCCGAGAACCGCTGTAACCCGCCAATCCGCCGTGCGCAATATCTCCGGCAGCCGCCTCAATACACCCAGCGGGACCTTGACTTCGCCGGCAGCGTGGGGAAGCGCCGACAGCAGCCGGTCACAATCAGCGAGGTTATCTCCGAGGTGCGGCGGCCTGAGCTTCACATGAAGCTTTTTGCTCAGCAGAAAATTCACCTCCGGCGAAGTTTAACAGAATTGTAACACTTCTTTCAAACTTCGGCCACAATCTCAGGCTATTCTAAAGATGTAACCGCAGATTTTCCAAGAAGGAGGTGAAGTTAATGACGTGGAATAAAAACATCTTAGTGGTACTGTTACTTCTCTTGGCCGTTGCAATAGCCGTCCCGGCTTTTGCGCAGCCGGACACAACTCCCGCCGCGCCGCAGGCCGCTGTTACAATCGCACCGGATAAGGCGCAGGAAATCGCGGCGCTGCGCAAACAGATTCTCGACCTGAAGCAGCAACTTATCGACAAGTACCTGGAAGCAGGCGTCATTACTACGGAGCAAGCCCAGACGGCCAAGGATCGCCTCCAGCGCTGCAGACAAAACTTAGAGCAGAACCCGAACCTGGTCCCGGGTTTTATTCGTCAGGGGAAAGGACGGTTCTGCGCGCAAGGGAAAGGTCTTAACGGACAGTATGGGTGCCAAGGAAACTGCCCTTGGGGCCGGGGGTTCCAGAGCAGCTCGGCGGTGCAATGAACACCGTCACCCTGCCACATTAAGGCGGGAACCCTTCGCTCTCAGGGTTCCCGCCTCTGTTTCTCTGTTTGGGAAGGCCCTTGCGAGAGAATTCATGGACTTTTGTGAAGAATTATCTTGTATTTCAACCAGTTTTTAGATATAATCTCTTTAAAGATATAATGTCTCTTCAAATTTCGAGGAAAGGAGGTGAAACTGGATATGTTAAACAGAAAACTTTTAGCGGTGGTGGTGTTGGCAGTTATTTTGGCAGTCGGTATGGCCGTCCCGGCCTTTGCAGGACAGGGACTCCTGGGGCTCAACGTTGGACAAGCACTGCCTTTGGGAATAACACAGTCGTCGGGACTGAACGTGATGGGACTGCCTTACTTGCCTGAGCAGCTTGTAGGTACGGTAGATGGCTTGGTGGGACAGCTGCTGCCTCTGGATTCTCTGTTGCCTGAACTGCCCGTGCTGCCTATAGTAGCGCAGCTGCCATTGGTGCCGGAACTGGTCGACACGGTCTTGGGGGTGGCATTGACGGAACTGCCCTTGCTGGGAACGGACGTGTTGCATCTGCCCTTGGGGTTGGAACCGCCCTGGGGTGGGACGCATGCGGTGCCCCTGGGGATAGACCTGCCGGCGTTGTTGGGGCTCTACTAAACGATGTTTCAGCCCGGTAGTACGGATACTGGCACCCGCAAAATTTAAGGTGGGAACCCCGAAACAGAGGGTTCCCACCTTAAATTTTGAATCTCCTTCGCTGATAAATAAATTCAAGGATACCTTTTCGCCGGTGTGTTTGTAAACCATATATTGAACCGGGACGGAATCCTCGCCTGGGTCTGCATTGCTGCACCTGTTGAAGCACACTGAAAGGGGCCGGAAGTGAGTGCCCGGCCCCTTTTTGTCCCCGCCTGCTTGTTATGTGGAACTGAATTTGTTATCCGGGCACTGCGGCGGGAAAAGCGGTGGCGGACAGACAATCGGCGGCCGGGGTGCAACCTCTTCACATACCTTCGGCACGCAAAACCCGAAGGTGGGTACGAGTAGCTTAACCACGGCTACCACCTGGATCACAATACAGAGATCGAAGGTACAGCATATCTGGTTTCCTACCAGTACGCAGGGACCGCAACTGGAGTTCACAACTGTGCACGCCGTCTGAGTGCCCTCGGGAGCACAGAGGACCACAGTCTTGGTGAATCCAAAGGTCTGGACATCTTTGAAGATCACGTTGCCCTGGGCATCTAAAACCTTAACCTTCGCCGTAACATTAATGGCAAACGTAACGTTTGCCCTGCCCTGTTCGTCGGGGGTTGTGCGGCCTATTTCTTCACATTCGACTTCTTTTATCTTGCACTCAATGGTTGCACCCTGTGGAATTGGTAACGGGCCGACATTGAAGCAGTTGTTTTCCCTGCGCTCCGCCTGGAAACAGAAATCATAAACCTTGAAGGTTTCGATGCAAACCACTTCGAATCCCCTGAAGTCTTGTTGTTCCGGCATTTTGCAACCTCCTTTGGCAATTTATTGGTTGGCTACCTTTTAGTGTCAGTTTATGTTTCTGATTGATTAATGGTTCCAGTTAAGGGAGGTTTACCGTTAAAAATTCCTGGATGCGATGACCAAAAACAGATCCAGCCAATATAATAAACAAACACTCTTTTACGAGGTGAAGACAATGCCGTGGCACTGGCGTCCACTATTAGGGCCTGTTTGGGTTGAAGAGACCAAACAACGAAAATCTATGGAAAAGGAGAGGTCCCACAAGACCGAAGAATCTTTAGAGGAAATCCAGAAGACTGAAATCGAAAAAACCGGGACGGCTAAAAAAACCGCCCCCGCCGCCGGAGAAACAACCCTTGCCGATACCGAAAAACCTGCTGTTCCCGAAAAGCTTGCTGCGGCTGAAATACCTGCCACAGATGACAAACCCACCGCCGCTGGAGAATTTAATGCTTATAGAGCCGCAGCAGCCGTTAGAAAAAAATTTGAAGAAGTATCGCCCGGTGTATTCCGGTTTAAAACCGGAGGCGGCACTGCCTTGCATAATGAGAAAGGGCTTGACGAATTAAGCCGCATACTAACAGAAATGGCCGGTCGCGGAAGTGGTGCTCTGCCTTCTTCGATAGGCACCTATAAAAAGATCAGCAAGACCAGCAACGGTATACCGGTTTATACCTTCAAATGAACTGCAGAAACATAAGGCCGGCAGTTGGCCGGCGCAGCATTATAAAAGGGCGGAACTTTGTCCGTCTTTTTCTCTTTTATCTCCTAATCACCGATAAACAGTTGGGTTACATAGACCCCATACGGCGTTGATACAACCCCGATCCCGATCGAGTCATGCCTGGGATCCAGTATGTTGGCGCGATGTCCCTCGCTTCCCATGAAAAGCTCGTGCGCTCTCTGAACGGTCGCACACCGGGCAATGTTCTCAGCTCCCATAACCCTCGCTGATATTCCGGCATCTCTTTCCATATCGTAGGGAGAGCCGTAAGTGGGCGAAATATGGCCGAAGTAATTGTTCTGGTACATATCCTGGCTTTTCATACGCGCAAGCCTTACAAGACGGGCGTCAACCTTAAACGTATGCAGGCCGGCTTTGACCCTTTCCTGGTTGGCTAAATCAAACAGGATCCTTTCGTCAGGGGTAAGGGAACCCACGTCACCGGCATCATTCTGCGAAGGGGGTGCAGAAGGTGTACCGCTGTCGTTCCCCGGCACGGTTGGTTTGGTACCGGACGACGGCGGAGGAAAGTAAAAGCGGTTATTGAGTAGCCGAGAATAGTAATCGGAACGAGACGAGAAGAATGCGGTGGTTGTTTTGGTAACCGGCCCTGATGTGCTGCCGGCCGGATCCGGTTGTGCAGGATTCGGAGTCATGACCGAATCTGTATAAACCCTGGTGTAATGTCTTCCGTATTGTTCCCACTGAGCGTAGTAATCCGAGGACGAAAGGTATGCATGGGCCACCCCCGCTGGTACCAATACTGCTAAAATTAGTGCAACAATTAGGAGAAACGTTCCTTTCCGAGTTTTTTCCATTATATGACCCCCTTTTAATTTTGACTGGCGAACACCAGTTATGGCTAATTCTATTTAAAAGGGGATTTACAGTCAAAACCGGTATTTCATGCAATTTTACGGTATTTAACCCCACTATAGCTTACCGGTTAATTTGACGGTTTTTTGGATACATTGTCATTTTCTCTCGAAAAAGCAGCGGGCTGTTCCAGATTTGCACTGTAAAACCTTAAATTAAAGAAGGCTTTTTGATAATTTCTTGAAATTCAAGGATACCGCTACCAAACTTAGCCTGACTCCACGCCATGTTACAGTCAGTTAGAAACCCTCCATAAACAAAGCAGGCCTGTTTCAATTAGCAGAATCCGCCATGAGTTCAAGTTTCGCCAGGAGTGGAAGGTGATCCGAAGCATCGCACTGAAACACTTCGACCGCCTGGACCGACCAGTGTAGTGAGACAAAGATGTAGTCGATTCTCGCCTCAGGCCGCCCGGCCGGAAAAGTTGGGGCGTCCGTACCCAAGACTTCGGCGGCGTCCCGCGCCAGCGAATAAAGCGGGGTAAGTTCTCCGGCACCGGGGCGGCAGTTGAAATCACCGCAAAGGATAAACGGCCCTCTCGTATCCTGCAAAACTTCCACAATTCTGCCGACCTGTTCCTCGCGACTCTTTGCCGTCAAGCCAAGATGCGTGGTGAAAAGGTTTATCCCCAATCCATCCTTGCTCACGGTGACACCGAGCAGACCTCTTGCCTCTCCCCTTCCAGGTAGTTCGTGGTGAAGAGACTCAACAAGGTTCCATTTTCCTAAGATCGCGTTTCCGAAGTGCGGTAGTCTGAGAATTTTCCGCGTGGGACCATACACACTCCACATGTTAAGTTGCCGCCCCAGGACGGCCGCCTGGCGCCGAAAACCGCTCCGGGATGAAAAGGCATCAACTTCCTGGAGGGCAACCAGGTCGGCACCGGAGGACCGTATCACCGTAGCCACCCGGTCGAGCGAGACCTTTCCGTCGAGCCCTTTTCCGTGTCTAATGTTGTACGTTAGGACTTTAAGCAGCAAGCCGTTATCCACTTGGTAGATTCTTTCCTCTACTGAATGCATTGTCTATCTGACATATTCCCACAGGCGCCAATTTACCCTGCGTTGCGCTGACCCTTACTCTGAGCGCCGGCCAGGGGACAACGGGCAAGAGGCAGCTTTTGCTCTTTTGCCGTGCGGCTCTGCCTTATGGGACACTCTTAAGATTTAATACCCCTTTTCCAAAATAAACCGCCTTCTTTACAAGATATGAAAAGGCAGGCTCAGCGTACACTGGCCCGTGTTGACACCCCAACCGGCCTAAATTCGGCTCCGCCTGCTCCGCCCAACCGGCCTTGCAGCATACCTCCCCAGGTCCCTCCGTTACGGACCTCATGAGTATAAACAAAACGGCGGGCTCCGGTAATTGTCCGGAAGACCGCCGAGCGGGCACTGCACACCGTTATGAATCCTGGGTACCGCGGGCAGAACGCGGTTATATAAAAAACCACCCACCGTCGTAACCGGAGTGGTTTGCTGCCTGCCGCAAGGCTTCTCTAACCCTTCTTTAACCCACGCTACGTCTTATCGCCTTCGGCTTTCGCGTTCCTGGCGGCGTACGAAACGGATGTCGTTTTCGACAACGAGTCGGTAAGGACGGCACATCTCTATGAGACGCGAGGTGGTGCGCTCACCGAGGTATTCCTCAAGGTCTTCGAGGGCGACGTTGGTGGTTACTACCACAGGGAGACGGTGGTTCAGGCGGTGGTTCAGGATGGAATAGATTTTCTGGCGAGCCCATTCCGTGTAAATAAAGGCCCCCAGGTCATCCAGGATTAAAAGAGGAACGCTTTTGGCAAGACCGAGGAGTTCGTGCTCGCTGTACGTGACATCAGCTTCTTCGTCGTAGGTGGCGCGTATCTCGTCAAGGAAATCCGGTACCGCAACAAATAAGACCTTTTTTCCCGCTTCCAGCACAGCGTTTGCTATGCAGCAGGCAAGAAAGGTCTTGCCCGCACCGACCTGCCCGGTGAAGATTAGTCCCTCCTGTGCCTCCTCTTTCAGAAAAAGCTCTACAAACTCCTTCGCCGCGCTGAAAGCGCGCTTGGCCGATTCGTAATGGGTTATCCCTTTTTCCTCTGCTCTGCGGTTTCGCGAATAATACTTAAAGCTAAAGCGCTCGAAGGTGCATTCGCGCATCAGCGGCGTAAGCTGGGCTCGGGTAAAACGGAAGCCCGCAGCCTTCCTCCGAGTGCATGTACAGGGTACGGCCACGTCGCCCTTCAGTATCAAACCGCGGTCACCGCATTCACGGCAGGCTCCTTCCACAAACCGACCTCCTGATGGGGGCCGTTGAAACAAAGGCCTTCTTCGAACCCTCCCAACCTGTAACCACGCCGGGCCGGCCCAAACATCACCCTGTCCCAACGGCCCCTAAAGTCACAAGCACAAAAACCAAGACCTTAGAATCCTTCGGGCACTTCCTTGGGAAATTGCTGGAAAACCCGGCACTCTGCGCTGTTCTCTTTCGCAAGGGCGGAAAGCTCTTTAAGCTGAGTATCGGCCAACCGCCGAGCAAGTGTCAAACTGTACCGGCTCATATCCTATTAAAAACCAGAGCTATGGATAAGCTGTCTTCAGCAAATTTGGGTTTCGCAACGTTCCCTTAGCTCAAATAAAGCGTCTTAATAAGTGCCCTTTTCTTTTCTTTCTCTGCCTTTTCCCTTTTAGAAACGGCTGTTTTCCTTTTTCGTTTGCGGCTGGCTTCGAAATGCTGGTCGTATTCTTCAACCTCGGCAAGCGTCCGGAGGTTGCTTTTCTGCCATTCAAGAAGAATCGTACCGATATACTTGAAATTGCGCTTTCCCAGCAGAACTGCGCGGCGCAGCGCCTCCAGTACCAATACGGGGGTCATTTCGCGCCTCCATTTCAGAACCTGTTCCGCCTCTATCGGGCTGAGCGGCCGCCCAAACTCCTTCTCAAACGCCTGGTACAGTTCTCCAAAAACCTGATCAGTCGGGGCTGCACAGCCGCCGTCTCCCTTTAGCAACTCCTGTATCTCCTGGATTTCGGCCATTTTGGCACAGGCCCAAACCTCTGAAAGCTTTTCAAAAAGCGGCTGGAAATCAAACCCTTCAACGATCCCTTCCCCGTCGTAATATTCGGTGATAGCAATAATTTCCCGGTCAATCAGTTCCTGAAGCTCGCGGGATAAAACCTCCTCTCCCGTAGTCAGGTATTCAGCAAGTTCGCTGATACTGGCACGCAGCTTGGACTCCTCGGCGCGCAAGCGAAGGATCTGCATCAGGAGCATCATTCCTATGTCACTAATCCCGAGTTTTTTATAGAAGCGAAGGAGGAGGTTGGGCATGAAAATACCCCCGCTCAACATCAGGTCGGTGCCAAAAATACTTACAATATTCCCCTCGCGGTACTGCTTCACCGGTTTTTTACCCGATATCTTCTCCGGCATGAACCAACCCCCTTGAAACACGTTGGAGGCAGGCGGAAGTCACCAGATGATGAATGTCCCGGATTTTCCCTGAGCCCGACCTCCGACCCCCAAATCTCGCTTCACCTTCCACGTTCGTATAACCCTAAGGTGCATCTGGAATTCCTTTGTAAGGCCCCCACCACCTTCCGTGGATCGCTGTAACGAACGCTATTCTACATAAGCCGACAAAAATCCTCCATAAGACGAAGGTTTTTCCTTACCAAAATCCCCCAAATCCTACGGTTTTACCAGGACCGGAATGCCGCAGATTAACAAGTAAACAGAGTCTGCTGCCATAGCCACCCGCTGGTTTATCCTGCCAAGTATATCCCTGTAAATCCGCCCGAGTGGATACGAAGGTACAATGCCCATCCCAACCTCATTAGTGACTGCTATCGTGGTTTCCTGTCGTTCGACAACCGCCTCAAGGAACTCATCCACCCGTTTGTTGATCTCAGTCTCCGGAATTTCCTTATCGAGAAGGTTGGATACCCAAACGCCGAGACAGTCTATAAGCAATGGTACTGTGGTGGGGGCCGTCCGCGCTACCCCAACCAGATCAACCGGCTCTTCGACCGTGTCCCAGGTGGAAGGGCGCCGGGCCTTGTGGGCGGCTATCCGCGCCGTCATCTCCTCATCAGTGGCTATCGCGGTAGCCGCGTAAACCACCCTCGGTGCTCCTCTGAGGAGCGATTCCGCAAAAGCGCTCTTACCGCTTCGGACGCCGCCGGTAATCAGTATCATCCCTCCGCTGTCCACCTTCTTCACCTCGAAACCCTTCTCGTTGCCAAGATAAACACCGTATAGGTCAACCTGGTAATCGCTTAGCACGGTATCGCGGTAACCATCAATAAAATCGACCACTTCCTGAAATACCCGGTGAACCTGCGCCGCCTTGCCGGCAACAGCCGCTACGGCTAATGTCGCGCGCTGCCACGAGTCTTGATGCCCGACCTCTGCCACAGCGACGTTAAAACGCAAGCGTAGCCGTTCGCGCAAGCTTTTGAGCCGGTGCCGCTTTTCCTTGAGCGAAGATGTGCCAGGCATAAAAAGTTCGGCAGTAAGAACACCGTTAACCATTAATTACCTCCGTCGCGGGCAGCATTTCTTTGCTATTGACCGGGATACAACTATTTGTTAGTCTAAACAAAAAACCGCAGGTGAAAATTATGGCCACTGTTGGACTGGTCCTTGCCGTGATCTTTTTCCTGGCAGGACTTGCCGGCACTATACTTCCCGTTTTACCCGGATCACCGCTGATCTTGATCGGCATGGTGGTTTA
Source organism: Bacillota bacterium (assembly GCA_040756575.1). Taxonomy (GTDB): domain Bacteria; phylum Bacillota; class Desulfotomaculia; order Desulfotomaculales; family Ammonificaceae; genus DTYU01. The sequence continues at coordinate 259,251 of JBFLYP010000001.1, forward strand.
CGGACTCTTCACAGGGTTCCAAAACCTCAGCATCTACTTTTTCCTCGGGCAGGCCGCCGCAGTCTGCCTCACCTTCATCGTTGACTACCTGGCCAACGCCTGGGGCGTTGCCCGCTACGGCGGGTCCAAAACGGCCATCTGGGGCGGGGCCCTCGGACTACTTGTAGGAGCTTTTTTGGGCCCGGTCGGGATTATCCTCGGCCCATTCCTTGGCGCCTTTTTAGGCGAACTGCTTGCCTCAGGCCGATCTGCTCACAGTGTTCGCGTCGGCATCGGGTCTCTTTTAGGCTTCCTGGGCGGTACCCTGATCAAAATCGGCATCGAAACAGCAATGATCATCTGGTTTTTTGCAACTGTTTTTTAGCTCCCACGCAAGGTCCTGCGCTACGAGTGCCGCGCCCAGGGCACCGATGATCTGCGGTTCCGCGGGGATTACCAGCTCAACGCCGAGTTTTCGAGAGATAGCCGCGACGACGCTGCTGTTTTTCGCTACCCCACCAGTCATGGCAACCTTCTCAACCACGCCCACGCGGTGGGCCAGCGCCACGATCCGGTCCGCCACCGCCTCGCAAAGTCCAAGCGCGATTTCCTCGCGTGGCGTCCCATGACTAATCAATGAAACTACTTCGGATTCCGCAAAAACTGTGCAGATACTGCTTACAGGCGCCGGCTTTTCTCCTTTCTCGGCTAATCTATTGAAACCTCCTAGGTCGGTTTCCAGTGCCCGTGCCATTACCTCTAAAAACCGGCCGGTTCCTGCCGCGCATTTATCGTTCATGGCGAAGTCTTCAACAGCTCCCCGGGAATTCACCCGGATAACCTTTGAATCCTGGCCGCCGATATCGATAACCGTTCGGGTGCCGGGAATGACGTGAACCGCCCCCCGCCCGTGGCAGGTGATCTCAGTAACCCGCCGGTCAGCAAAAGGTATACTTATCCGGCCGTAGCCGGTGGCCACAATAAAGGCCACCTGCCGGCGCGGAATGCCAGCCGCCCTTAACGCCTCGGCCAGGGCTTGCTCGGCGGCCCGCCTGCTTTCTGCGCCGGTGGGCAGGATACTGAAGGCGGCGATGTCGCCGTCGGCAAGTATTACTGCTTCCGACGAAAGCGAACCGATATCAATGCCCGCAACTATCAACTGCGTCTCATTCTTCACTGTGTAACCTCCGTGCATAGAGATACCTTCAGCCGGCGTACAATCCAACCTTGGTTATTCAACCGCTATTTGGTAATTCCTCCCACTTGAGGCGAAACATATTCCGCGCCCTTGCGGCTCTTTTTGACGGTGGTTTTCTGTACCTTCCCTTTTTACCGGCATCACTTACCGCCTTGCAGGCGGACGGCTGTGCCATACGCCAAAATTTCGGCTGCACCGGTCATAACCTGGGTGGAGGCGAAGCGTACCGCAACCACCGCATCGGCACCTATCTTTGCCGCCTCCTCCTCCAAACGGTTGAGAGCCTGTTCTCGGGCTGCTTCCATCATGTCGGTGTAGCTCTTGATCTCTCCGCCCACGAGCTGCTTCAGAGCAGCAGCGACGTCCCTGCCGAACCAGCGTGCCCTGACGGTGCTACCCATTACGACACCAAGCGTTTCAACGATCTCCCTGCCCGGAATCATCTCTGTGGTGGTTACGATCACCATTGACCCCTCCGTTAAGCCTTTCTTCTTCAATACTAACCAGACAGCACGGTTTACCCCGGCGCTGCCGCCATAGGTCCCTGAAGCTGACGTTTTCCAGTGCAGACCGGAAGCGGGCGCGAAACTCCGGATACCTCTCTGTAATGCACCTGACAACATCTTTCATGCTCTCACGTTTCGTCTTCCCTGCGTAGGGGCAGGCGGCCGGTATCACCGGTATACCCTCCTGCACGGCGAGCGCGGCAAGGGTTCGCTCCGGCAGGTAACTAAACGGTCTAATGAGGTAAAGCCCTATCCGGTCAAGATACACCGCCGGGCGAAAGGTCTTGATACTCCCCGCGTACAGCAGATTCAGGAAAAAGGTTTCAATCGCATCATCAAGGTGGTGCCCCAGAGCGACCCGGTTGCAGCCTAACTCTTTCGCCCGCGAGTTCAGGAGACCCGCGCGCAGCTTTGAACAGAGGGAACAGGCGCTTTTTTCCTTCTTTTCGGCGATTATCTGTGCAATAGGGTACTTGACGGTATGCAGCGGTACTCCTTTAGCCGCACAAAAGGCTTCAACCGGCGAGTAGTCGGTCGTTCCCCACCCGGCATCAACATAGACGGCCTTGAGAGAAAAAGAGAGGTGGGAGTAATCCCGCAGGTAGGCCAACACATATAAAAGTGCCATACTGTCCTTTCCGCCGGAGACGCCGACCGCCACCTCGTCCCCGGGGGAAATCATTCCGTAGTCCTTGATAGCCCGCTTAACATCGGTTAAAAACCACTGTCTCCAACTCTTTTGCACGATCGACCTCGATAATTATTCTGTGGTTTTAGGATTATCTACTTTAGATCCTTTTATGGAGAACAATCCATCCTTACAGTTCCGGATTGCGAAGATATTTCAAGAATCCAAGATAAATTCGCGTTGTCCACGGTTCTATTTTGTGAATTCCGGGTACTGAATTCTGAATAAGAACTTAACCCGGGTCTAAACAGTTAAATTATGCTCAACTTACATTCGTAAATCAAGTCCGGTTAATGACTATTTTGTTGAACAATTTAAAGGATATAAGACGCTGAAGTAGAAATTTGTAACATTTACGTAGAGGGACCTTTTTCCTTCTGTATAAGCCTGAAGGAAACGGGAACTCTAAAATTCAGCACGGAGGTGTCTGCCTTGACAAAGACAAAATGGGTTATGACAAAGGAAGAACTGGTCACTTTCCTCGAAAGTGTTCTGTCACAGGTTAAAGAAGGCAAATTAACAGTAGACGAAACAACGGTACAACTGCCGGATAAGGCCGAGGTGGAGATTGAGACCGAAGCGAAGAAGGGTAAGAAAGAGGTCGAATTGGAAATTAAATGGGAGGTTGAAGACAAGACTGCAGAAGAAGCCGAAAGCCCGGAAAAGCAAAACGGCGTAGAATCACAGGAATCAGAAGCAGGGAAAGAGTTTGCGGAGGAGTAGGTTTTTGTACGCGTTATTATCAGGGCCGCACTTTTTAGTTTTTCAGGACGCTGTGAGTTGAAAGGGGGATACTTATGGCAGTCAAAGTCGGAATAAACGGGTTCGGGCGTATCGGGCGCAACTTTTTCCGGGCCGTCGCGGATCGTGAGGACATCCGCGTAGTAGCTATAAACGATCTCACCACCGCTTCCACGCTCGCCCACCTTTTAAAATACGATTCCGTCCATGGGAGGTTTAACGCCGATATCGACGCCGACGAGTGCATTATCCGGGTAAACGGCCGGGAAATCGCAGTTTTCTCAGAAAAGGACCCGGGTAACATCCCGTGGCGTCAAGTGGGGGTGGAAGTAGTCGTTGAGGCCACAGGGCGCTTCACTAATTACGAGGATGCGAAATGGCACCTTGAAGCGGGCGCCCGGAAAGTAGTGATCACCGCTCCCGCGACAATGCCGGAAGACGTTACCCTGATAATGGGTGTAAACGAGGACTGGTATAAGCCTGAAAAACACGACATCGTCTCGTGCGGGTCCTGCACAACCAACTGCCTTGCCCCTATGGTCAAAGTGCTGCATAATAACCTCAGCATCGTCCGCGGGGCTATGACCACGGTACATTCTTATACAAACGACCAGAATCTTTTGGACCTGCCTCACCGTGACCTGCGCCGCGCCCGCGCCGCCGGTCTTTCGATAATTCCTACAACGACAGGTGCTACGAAACTCGTCGGGCTTATCTTTCCCGAATTAAAGGGCAAGCTGACCGGCCTTGCGGTGCGGGTACCCACGCCGAACGTCTCGCTCACCGACCTGGTGGTAGAGGTCTCACGCCCCACCACTAAAGAAGAGGTAAACGAATTTTTCAGAGCGGCCGCCGAAGGACCATTGCGGGGAATAATGAAGTATTCCGATGAACCGCTCGTTTCCAGGGACTTCAACGGTGACCCGCACTCATGTATCATTGACGCTCTCTCTACAATCGTGATTGACGGTAAAATGGTAAAAACGCTTGCGTGGTACGACAATGAATGGGGCTATTCCCAAAGGGTGGCCGACGTGATTGCCTACATGGCCGGACGGGAGCGTTAGGTTAACAGGCCAAAGAAGGTCCGGGCGCAACCATACACTCGCAGAGGCGGCATGATAAGAAACCTTAGCATCTGCCCAGTATTCGGTGCAAAATCCGTCATTTTGAGTAAGGTTGGAAGTCTTGATGGACCAACTTGAAGCAAGAACCTCCGTATCGCCGGAGGTTCTGCTTTAGATACCGATACCTCAAAGGGGCGAGCTTTAAGTTTGGAAACGAATGGCGCAAGGACAACCGTTTTCTGGAAGCCGGTTGGTTAAGTATGGTATTTGCCCCAAAACTTCAGCTTTCCCGGCAGCCGTTATCGTTCTCTTGAGTTAGTGTTGCTTTATGCAGCGGTCTCTCAGATACCAAGCTCCGAATCGGCTATAGCCCGGTCTATCTCCGCCTGCAACACCTCAGGTAAGCCTTCGATGCGAACGTTCAAGAAACCCCGAACGATGGTCGCCGTAGCCTCTCCCTCATCAAGGCCGCGCGCCATGAGGTACTCAATCTCTTCCTCAGCCACTTTGCCCACCGCTGCTTCATGTGATAGCTCGACATTAGACACCCGCGCATCTAACTCCGGTACAGCATAAATCCGGCCTTGCTCGGACAGCATCAGGCCCCGGCATTCAAGGTGCCCGCGCACCCCTGGTATCTCACCGGCGATGTGCCCCCTGCTGACGATCTCGCCGCCGGTGGTAATGGCCCGGGAAATGATCTCCGCTTTTGTTTTCGGCGCGCTCAGGTAGACACGTGAACCGGTGTCCATCACCGTACCGGGCGGTGCTATGAGTATGGTGTTGTAGCGGGCCACCGCCGATTCGCCCGCAAGGCGGGTGAAGGGGTTCATTTCCAGGCTCTTAACGCCGCTCAAGCACACAAAGTTGGATAAAAAGATCCCCCCGTCTTCTACAAGCGTGGCCCCCCGCGGGCGTACCACCACTTCTTTACCCCAGTTGTGAATCATTGTGAAACTCAGTTTTGCTCCTTTTTTGACGTAAGCTTCCGTGATTCCCACGTGTAAACCCCGGTGTACCAAGGCTCCGGTCGCGCAACCGGTTATCACGTCAAGAGATGCCCCTTCTTCCACGAGAACCAGATTGTTAACCTCCTGAGCCAGGCCCTCCCTTCCGATGTAAAGGCTCGCCTGTACGGGATACCGAGCTTTAACCCCCGGCAAAACCCTGATGAAATAGCCGGTCGGCGGCCGCCCGTCTCGCCCACCTTCAAGAGGAATCAAACGGCCGAAATACTCACCGATCCAATCGTACTTTTCGACGGCCTCCTGAATGTTTAAAACCTCGACCCCTTCTTGAACACTCCGGCAGTGAACCACCGAATGGTCAAGCTGCATAAAGGTTCCGGCTCTTCCCTTACCGGTTACGTCTATACCTGTGTATAACAGGCGTTCCTTTTCCATCGAAGGAAGCGTACTGAGATCGTCTATGTACGCGTGCGGCTCTGTCTCCTGGAGGAAGTTTTCCTTAATCTCAGGCATCTGCGGTAACCCCCTTCATCTCTAAAAGGGCGCAGCGAATGCATTCACCGTACCCGACGCGTTTAATGCAGCCGAAAAGCTCCCGGGGGTTTCCGCTGCACGAAAGCATTCCCTTATACAGGACGTGGCCTACGTCGGCTTCGAGGTAGTTCAGGATGTACCCGGTATGGGTAATGATGAGGCCTGACTTGGTGCGGCCCCGGCGCACCTCACGGAGCGGCCGGTCATCCCACGGGACCACCTCTTTCTCCAAGAGGTGGTTGATTGCCTGGCCGATCAGCGCCATGTTCTCAAGGTCCACCCCTGATTCGGGCTCGTCCAGCAGGACAAGATCGGGATTCTGCGCCAAGAGCTGCAGCAGTTCCGAACGCTTGAGTTCCCCTCCCGAAAACCCGTGGTTGACCTCCCGGTCAAGAAATTCCTCCATGTTCAAACTGCCGGCAAGCGTGTCCGGTGTAATCTGGTTCCGGGAAGCTATCCGAATTATGTCGCGCAACATCACCCCACGGAGCGTGGGCGGCCGCTGGAATGCCATCCCGATTCCCATGGCTGCTCGTTCGTTTACCGGTAATCTGGTAATGTCTTTGCCCTGAAAGAGTATACGGCCGGCGGTCACCTTGTAGCGGGGAAAACCCATGATCGTCCCTAAGAGAGTGGTCTTGCCGGAACCGTTCGGACCGAAAAGCACATGAGTCTCCCCAGGTTTGATCTCTAAGTTTATATCGGTCAGTACCTGGCGGTCGGCAACCGCCACATTAAGACCCTCCAACAGTAACACTGTTCACCCTCCTCCGAGCATGCGTTCTTCTTCCGTGGGGCGCAGCGATGAAAGCCGCAACAAAGCTGCCCTGCGGCACACCGAGTGCTGCGGCCACAGGGCGGCATTTAGCCTTCAGCAAGTGCATAACCCTGTCGTCCCTTGTTTCCGAAAAGGTCTCGTAATAACCCATTCCTTTGGCCAGGATCAGGTCTGCGCCGGAGTAAAGCGCCTTAAACTCGGGTGAAGCCGCCTCCATATCAAGACCGGGGGAGTCCGTCCCTGTGGTTTCCACGCGCTCAAAGGCTTCCTTCAACCCGCACGCCTCCAAATCCGCGAGGGTAAGGTCATTTTGCACCGGCCGCGCCTTAACCACATATATAACCTCCTCAACCGCCTCGGAAAGACGACGGTAAAGGGGAAGATCGAAGTGGCATTCGGCGGCATTGTCGGTCATAAACAGAATCCGCTGCGCGCTTTTTAACCGTTCGAGGAAGACCGGGATTTCGCTTACGGCAAACTTCACCGGACGCCTCATTTCCTCAGCTACCGTTTCCAAATCGCGGAAAAAGTCTACCGTATTACCCAAGGCGGCCAAACGGAAGAGACCATCCCAACCCCCGCCGGAGAAGCGTATCGCCTCATTGACAAGCCGCGCTGAGAGGGCGAGTTCGCGGTCTTTGACTTCGCGAAAAGGATCACAATTCCCGCAAAGATCCCTGATCGCACGCTGGGCGGCTGCAGCAATCATAGCAGGGATCCTCTCGAACGAAAACTCGGCTTTTAAAACTTTCCGGCCGGTTTCTATCGCTTGCTCCCGTAAACCCGGCTCATCCGTCGCCAGGGTGGCCGTAGTGATTATCAAACGCTCAAGACAACCGTAGCACTCCTGTACAGCCCGCATTTCCCCACCACGAATACTATTATAATTCTTTTACCCTACTGCGGTAAGCCCCTACTCAAGTTCCGCAACAGTCACACCGCCACCGCCTTCTCCCGGCCCTCCGGCACGATAGGATTTGACACGCGGGTGCCCTGAGAGATACTCCTTTACCGCTGTGCGCAACGCCCCGGTACCGTATCCGTGGATAATATCCACGCGGCCCAGTCCGGAAAGAAGCGCCGCATCAAGACGCTGCTCCAGCTCTTGAAGGGCTTCTTCCACGCGCCGCCCCCGCAAATCCACGGTTGAACTCACCGGGCCGACGGTACCGGTAAAACGGACCCCACCAGCAAAGCGCCGGTTGGGAACCGGTTTCACCGACGAGGAGGGGAGATCGACGCGGAAGGAACCAACCTGTACGCTGACCGTCCCTTCTCTCGGGATGTCAACCACAGTACCCTCCTGGCCGAACTGCAGCACATAAACGGTATCGCCAGGTTCCAGGGAAGCCGGGGTTTCTTTCGGGAAAGGTGAGCGTTCAGCGTAGCGTCCGCTCAACGAACGGAGGCGCTCTCTGGCCGCCTGCACCGCCATCTCTTGTTCTTTCCGCTCCTCACTCTTTATTCTCTCCCGGAGTTCATGGATTACCGCTTCTGCCTCACGCCGCGCCAGTAGCACCGCCGAGGCGGCACTTTCTCTCGCCTCCGCGAGAATTTGTTCTTTCTTTGATAAAAGCTGGTTGAGCCTGTTCTCGTACTCAGCCTTAAGCGAAGCGGCTTCATCTCTCAACCGAGAAGCCTCGGCCGCTTCCGCCTCCGCTTTACGCCGCGCTCGTTCCATCTCGTTAGCCAGCTCATGCAACCGCCGCTCGTCCGGGCTTAAAAACTCCCTCGCACGCGCCGCTAACTCCGCGGGAAGGCCAAGCCCCCGGGCGATTTCGAAAGCGTTAGAACGCCCGGGCTGGCCGATAACCAAACGAAAGGTCGGCGACAAGGTTTCCGGATCAAAATCGACGGAAGCGTTTTCCACCCGGGGCCGTCCGGCGGCGAACTCCTTTAATTCCCCGCTGTGTGTGGTGGCGATGGTCTTGGTTGCACGCCGTTCAAGCTCCTCCAATATAGCACAGGCCAAGGCCGCCCCCTCCTTCGGGTCGGTCCCGGCGCCAAGTTCGTCAAGGAGTACGAGAGACCGCCCACCGGCTTTTTCGAGGATACCCGTAATGTTTCTCATATGTGAGGAGAAGGTGCTCAGACTTTCTGTGACGCTCTGCTCATCACCTATGTCCGCAAAAACCTCCTCAAAAACCCCGACCTCGCTGCCCTCTGCTACCGGCACCTCCAATCCGGACTGTACCATCAGGACGAAGAGGCCCACGGTTTTCAACGCGACGGTTTTACCCCCCGTGTTAGGCCCCGTTATGATCAGGATGTCAAAATCCTTCCCCAAGGCTACGTCTATCGGCACCGCCTTGGGGCCCAAAAGGGGGTGCCGCGCCTTTTTGAACTCCAGTCTGGGTTCGTTGAGAATAACCGGTGCCAACCCATCCAAAGCCGCGCTGTACCGCCCCTTTGCCATGGTAAAGTCGAGGCGGCCCAGTATTTCCGTTGAAATCAGGATCTCCTCGGCCACTGCCCCCACCGCGGCTGAAAGTTCGCCGAGTATCCGCTCGATCTCCCGCTGCTCAGCGGCCTTTAGCCGGCGGATTTCGTTCCCCTTACCGACCACAGCCATTGGTTCGATAAACAGAGTGGCACCGCTTGCCGATTGGTCATGGACCAAGCCGTCAACCTTTTCCCGGTATTCAATCTTTACCGGAAGAACGTAGCGTCCCTCGCGTATGGTAACAAGCGGCTCCTGGAGCCACTTTTGCCATGCCGGCGAACGAAGATAGTATTCGAGGGTCTCTTTGATTTCTCCCCTCAGACGTTCGGTTCGCCGCCGGATTTCAGTAAGCCTCGGAGATGCTGCATCGGCTACTTCATCCGGGGGGCGGATGCACTTCTTCAACCGCTCTTCGAGCTCCCGAAAGGGAGTCAGGCGGTCGGAAATCTCCCTGAGCAGCGGGTAGCTGCCCCCGCGCTCTTTGAAAAAGGCCTTTACGCGGCGAATTACGGCAAGTGTCTCGGCAATCTTCTGCAATTCACGCGCTTCAAGGACGCCTCCCTGAAGCACACGCTTGAGCTCGTTGCGGATATCGTACCAGCCGCTAAGGCCAAAACCGGGTTCGCGGCGGAGAACCTCCCGCGCCTCGGCGGTTTGCGCAAGCCTGAGCTTTACGGCGGCAATATCCGTTACAGGGCGGAGGTGGAGCGCCAACTCGCGACCGATGCTGCTTTCCGCATACCCGGCAAGGCGGTCGAGAATCATATCGAACTCAAGCCGCCGCAGCACTCGTTCGTCCAATATTTAAACCACTCCCGAACTTATCCTTTATCCGTCGAACCCCGACCGGGTCACTTCCCTGAAAATGCGTTCTTCTTCCGTGGGGCGCAGCGATGAGCTTCGCATTACTGCGAACCGAGAGGTGGGATGTGGGAGGTTAGAGGTGAGATTTCTCTTAAATTCGCATAGCGAATTTCTACCAGAATCCCGCTTCCAACCTCGCACCTCTCACTTCCCAATTGCTCCTCCTCGTCGCGTTCCGTTAATGTTACTCTTCTGCATCTAAGTAATCAGCTTACAGGTCTATTCGCCCTGTTTTATCCTTCGTGGTGCCGCTTGATAGCGGCATGGGTCACTCCCCGGAAATAGTGGCCCCGGGTGAACTCCATTCCCTCTGTCAGACGCCTCTCCAACCCTTCGAGATCCACCCGCATCCCTGCCAGCACCGCATCCAAGGCCTGGCGGTAGACCTGCGTTACCCTTGAAACGTATGCCGCATCCCGGGTGCGCGCTTCGATCCGGAGGCCGGACACCCCGGCTCGGAGCAGCGCCGGAAGGTGCTCTAACATTACCAACTCGCGGCTGTTGAAAACGTGCATCCGGCAGGCGGTGTCCATAAATACAGGGAAGAGCACGCCCAGGCGATCCCGCAGATAGAACGTCTTTCCGCCGCAGGGCGCGTTACAGCGACGCCCTAACGCCATATTACCCAAAACGCTCCCCACCGCGCAATACTCAGACACCATCAGCGGAAAGAGCCCGTGCACGAGAACTTCAACTGGAACAGGGCTTCTCACAGCGATATCTTCCACCTGCGTCAGGGTGAGTTCCGGCGAAAGCGTGACCCCCGATGCTCCGTGTTCCTGAAGAAAGGCAATCGCCTGTACGTTAAAAACGTTTAAATAGTAATCAGCCCAGACCGGCAGCGCCGTTTCCCGCTTCAATTCCCGCAGCAAACCGAGGTTCCCGGCTGCTACCCCAGCGATTTGGAGAGCCGTTTCTTTTATGGATGAGACGACTGCCTTCAGCTCCTTATCCTTGGTTATCCGGGGCGTGAGCAGGAAAATCTCCCTGCCCCGCCGCGAAACAAGCCTAAGGACTTCTGCTACCGCCTCGGGCCCCGCACCCTCACGTGGTCGGTTCCGGAAGCTTTCCCCTCCGAAGTAAACCCGGTCGGCCCCGGCTTCAAGCGCCGCTTCCACTCCGTTTATGCCGCCGCAACTCACGGCCAGGTATGGCTCTTTTGCTGCCGCCTGCGGCTTAATCCGGAACGCAGCCGTGTAACGCAGAGCGAACTCCTCGTTCCCTAACGGCGGCGGGATACGCTTCCGAGCGTCCTGGATCTTGCCGACCGCCGTGCGACGCGCCTCGTTGATCTCACTTAACGGAACAAAAAGCGCTTCGCTAATCTTTCCTGTAAGTTCCGCCATTTCAAAGGGGGTGTTACCCAAACGCCCCAACTGATCCCGGAGCACTTCCCAAGTCAACGGCCGTTTCGCCGCGGGTACCGCAGGCGAATGAGTAAAGCCCTCGCCAAGATTTCCTTCTCCGTCGCGAACCTGTACCACGACCGGCTTGCCCGCCTGCACCCGCACTTCAAAGATAAGCGGGATTTTTTTATTCTCCCTACAGGCTGCGAAACTTTCCTGCGCCTCACGCAGGAGTGCCGCATCCGCCGTTTTAAACACCCGATCACCCGGTTTGACCCGGCCGGCCACAGCAATTTCAACAGCCTCGCCGGCCTCCGCTACGGACCTTTCCCGCCCGTCGACTACAAGACGCCTCGCCTCGGTTCCCACCCGTCCTCCTTCGGAAACCCAGAACTCTACCCCGTCCCCGGCCCGTAAGGGCAGGCGGAGCTTCACCAGCGCCACCTGGCGGTCGCGGTCATACGAAAGCACTCTCCCCAGAAAAACTCCCCTGTTGTTCGGCCTGCGATAGCTCATCAGCTCCCTGCCAGGCCGGCCTAAAATGTACCCCGGCGAAAACCCGCGGTTAAAGGCCTGGGCGAGCGCCAGCGTCTCTTCCGGCGTTACATAATAACGCCCCCGGCCTAACCTCTCGAGCAGGCTCCGGTATATGCGCACTACCGTCGCCACATATTCCGGTCGCTTGAGCCGCCCTTCGATCTTCAGCGCGTCCACCCCCGCTGCTGCCAGCGCCGGAAGATGACGGCTCACATTGAGATCTTTGGTGGAAAGGAGAAACTCGCCCGCTTCCGCAGGTGCAGCGAGCGGGATCCCGGTAGCACCGGCCAGTGCGTAAGGAAGACGGCAGGGCTGCGCGCACAGCCCGCGGTTACCGCTTCGCCCCCCAATAACACTCGACATCAGGCACTGCCCGGAGTAGCAAACGCACAGAGCGCCGTGAACAAAGACCTCCACTTCCATACCGGTTTCCTTTTTTATGGATTCTATCTCTTCGAGAGAGAGTTCTCGGGCGAGGATCACCCGGGCGACACCGGCATCCCGAACCAATGCCGCTCCGGGAGCGCTGTGAATCGTCATCTGAGTGCTGGCATGCAGGCAGAGTTCAGGAATCACCTTGCGTGCGAGGCGCAAGAGGCCGGTATCCTGAATAATGGCGGCATCGGCTCCCGACTCATAGATGAAACGGAGGAAGCGTACCGCCTCCTCCATCTCCTCGTCCGACAGGATTGTGTTAACGGTTACGTAAACCTTCACACCCCGGATGTGCGCGTATTCGATGGCCTGTTTAAGTTCCCCGGCGGTAAAATTCGGCGCGTGCCGGCGGGCGTTGAAGTCTTTTCCTCCTAAATAGACTGCATCAGCACCGTTTTGGACCGCCGCCACCAGCCCCTCCCAACTGCCGGCGGGAGCCAAAAGTTCGGGAACGCGCATTATGCCCTTGCCACCCTGATTAACCCTGAACCTGCTACGATCTCAATTCCCTCACGTGCAAGCTCATCCAAAAAGAGATTCATTCCGAGAGAGTCGCTTGCCATGTGGCCGGCAATGACCACGTTAATATTGTTCTTTTCCGCCTCTTTGCGGTGTTCCTCCTTAATGTGCATCCCGACCACTGTGCCGACCCCGGCCACCACGAGTTTGGCGTAAGCATCCTGAGATCCGCTCGTGCCGCCGGTCATATCCACGAAGACCTTCCCGGCACGGCGTTCCTTCTCACCCACCACGACCGCCGGTCCGGCGCCCTGGCGGGCCGCCGTCTTATATTCTGGTATTTCCTTCAGAATCTTAATCAAGTCCGACAGTCGTTCCGGTTTCCGCTCGTCGAAGAGCCGCTGCAGGTAATCGGTTACCAGGTTGTCCGCCGCGGTGTGCACGCACATCAGCGGAATGTCAAGCAGCCGCGCGGCATCCACGGCTCGGAAGTGGTTGAGCGGCATCAGCCCCCGTTTAACCTCGCTGATCCGCGAGGCCATGATTCCCTCCGCCACGTTTATCGGTACCCCGAACCGGGCCAGGACGTCTTCCTGCAGGTGCATCACTTCAAAAAGCTCCGCCATTGCCCGCCCCTCGGGATGGTGGGCAATGATGAGATCCACCGGCCGGCCCTTTTCTCCAAGCCGGTCCGCTAAAAGAACCTCCGCTGCCTCCATATCAATCCCGACAAATACTCGCCTTACCTCGCGCTCGGGGTCGCCGAAAAGGATCCGCGTATCTGCATAAGGGTTGTTCAGTCTCTCGGTATCATATTCCTCTTTATCGTCTTCCTTCAGTTCCTCGTAACGCTCGCGCTCTTTCGCCAAAAGCGCCCTCACTGCCTCCTCGCCCCGGGGATCCTTACTTACCCCCAGTGTAACGGCCAGATTGTAAATATCCTTAATTCTCAACACCCAAACCCCCCTTGTTACCTTTATTTTACCCGCTCGGCCTCAATAAGCTTCACCAGGTCTTCATGGTCGTCCCTTAGCCGGAGGTAATCATCGGCGATGTTGAGCGCAGCCACAACAGTCGCTTTCAAAAGCGACAGGCGCGAATTGCGCGCTCGAACCTCCTTTATCCGATTATTCACGAGGCGCGCTACCCTTTCAATATATTCGGAAGGGGCATCGCTCTTTAAAATGTAAGGCTCACCACCGATTTCGACCTCGACCCGGTTCTCCTTTGGCGGCATAATTTTCCCCCCAATGTGGCATTACGCAGGTTTTCGCCACATCCAGCCAGATTCCTGCAGGTCAGGACCGAAGAACAGCGCCGAATTCTTTCTCGAGCTTCCCTATAACCGCATCGACCCGGGAAGTTACCTCTTCATCGGTCAGGGTGCGGTCTTCTGCCTGAAAAAGCATTGAAAAAGCAAGACTCCTCGTCCCTTCGGGCAGCTTCGGTCCCTGGTATACATCAAAAAGCTCGAGGGTCCGGAGCAAGTCTCCCGCCGCGGTTTTTATTGCCTCCGCAACCGCCGCCGCCGAAACCTCTTCTGGAAGGAGGAATGAAACATCACGGGTTACTCCCGGAAACCGCGGTAATTCTACAAAAGTCGCAGCCTTCCGCGCCGCGAAAAGCGCCGTCAGATCGAACTCCGCTACCACCGCGCGGTTAGTGATATCAAAGGCATCAAGGACATCGGGGTGAAGCTCGCCAATGAAGCCAACCTCTCCGGGGCCGGCCAGGATGCGGGCTGCACGGCCGGGGTGAAGGGAGGGGTAGTCGGTAAGCGGCGTAAATACCGCTTCTTTTACCCCCGTTCCCCTGAAAAGAGCCTCGACAATACCCTTCAGGTAAAAGAAATCCATCTCCCGTGCCGGGTGCTCCCAGCCACGCGGTCCCTTCCCCATAACCGCCAGACCGAGCTTCAAGCGCTCTTCCGGCAACTCTTCTACGCCCCGCGGATAAAATACCCTTCCCAACTCGTAGACCGCCGCGTTTTCCACCCGCCGGGAGGCATTTCTTGCAAGAACCTCCAACAGCCCGGGCAGAAGCATGGTCCGCAGCACTGACTGCTCCTCACTGATAGGGTTCTTAAGCCGGATTGCATTGCGAAGAGGGTCGTTCACCGGCAAACGCATGCGGTCAAAAAAGACCGGGTTGATGAAACTATACGTAACAACCTCGTTAAAGCCGAATCCAGCCAGAAAATCCGAAACTCGGCGCAGAAAGGTATCAAGCGGCGAACGCCGCCCGGGCGTGGTCTCACCAAACGGCAATGTTGACGGAACCTGGTCATACCCGTATATCCGGGCTACTTCCTCCACTATGTCTTCTTCAATACCCACATCCGGGCGAAAGGCCGGGACAGAAATAACCCATTCTTCTCCGTGCTCCCGAACCGCAAAGCCGAGGCGTTCAAGCCAGTTTAAGGCCTTTTCCCGCGGCAGCGGTACACCAAGGATCTCCTCCAGCTTGCCGGGCCGGACAACCACCGTTCTCGGCTGCGGCGGCACCGGGTAGCAGTCCACTACCCCTGGTACCGCCCGGCCCGCCCCGGTCCCTTCAACCAGCCAGGCAGCCCGGTCTGCCGCCAGCACGGTCCCCTCGATATTAACACCCTTTTCAAAGCGGAGAGATGCTTCTGAACGAAGACCCAGCGCACGCGCAGTGCGCCGGATACTCCTCGGGCTGAAGTTTGCCGATTCTAAAAGTACCATTTCCGTGGCGGAGGTTACTTCGGTGTCGAGCCCTCCCATTACTCCGGCTACCGCCACTGCCCGTTCGGTATCCGCTATGACCAGATCCTCCGGAGAAAGTTCCCGTCTTACCCCGTCGAGGGAGACCAGCACCTCGCCGGGTTTTGCCCGGCGTACAATTATTTTCCCGCCTCTTAAGGTTTCATAGTCGAAGGCATGCAGCGGCTGTCCCAGTTCAAGCATAACGTAGTTCGTGATGTCAACGATGTTGTTAACGGGTCTCATCCCGGCCAGTCGTAACCTGGTCTGTATCCACAGCGGCGCCGGGCCTGTTTGTACGCTCCGGAAAATCCGGCAGGCGTACCGCCCGCAGAGTTCAGGAGCCGCAATCTCTATCTCTATGTGGCTATCCGGATTCCCTTTTACTGACGGAAGGACAGGAGGCATCTTCAGCTCCAGGTCGTACAGGGTAGCTGCTTCCCTTGCAATGCCCAGTATGGAAAGGCAGTCACCGCGGTTTGGAGTGAGGTCGAGTTCCAGGACCACGTCGGGAAGCCCCAGGAGCGTGCGGATGTCCACGCCCAGCGGCGTTCCGGGGGGTAGGATCATTATCCCTGCAGAGCGCTCCTCAAGCCCGAGTTCGGCCTCAGAGCACACCATGCCGTTGGAGGTAACACCCCGGAAACGCGCCTTTTTCAGGACCATCCCGCCGGCAAGCCGGGCACCTTCCAGTGCCAGTGGGACAACCGCCCCTTGAAAAACGTTCGGTGCCCCTGTTACTACCTCATATACCGCATTACCCGTATCGGCCGCGCAGATGCTGAGCCTGTCCGCGTTCGGATGGGGCCTGACCTCGCGAAGTACTGCCGTGATCACGCCCTCTATTTCTCCACCCACCGGAATTACTGCATCCACAGCGATCCCGGCGGCTGTCAACCTGTCCGCCAGCTCATTAGGCCGCACCGGGACCTCTACGAATTCGTTGAGCCATTTTAAAGGGACCCGCATTTATTTGCCTCCTTCATCAGTCGCTGGTCTTCAAACGCAACTAAAACTTAGAGGATTTGAAATGATTTAAGCCTTTAGTTGAAATCTTGAACGCCGCACGTAAAAACAGTCCGAGGTTAATCATATTGAAGTTAAAAAGTCCAAAGCAAAACGGTTCGAGGTTCAAGGTGAACGTTCAACGTTTAAAGTTGGCTGGGCCCTAAATTACTGCCGTCAAAGCTAACATGTTGAACGGACCTAAAGGTCCGTCAATTTGAGGTTGAATACGAACTTCGAAGTCGAACGGATCTTAAGTAAGTCTGTCTGAGCCCAACTTCGAACGCCGAACATTGAACCTAACTCAAAACTGACTCAAGAAACGAAGATCGTTATCAAAAAAGAGCCGCAAATCGCCGACGCCATATTTGAGCATAGCGATTCGCTCGATTCCCATCCCGAAGGCGAATCCGCGGCAATTCTCCGGATTATAGCCTGAGACCGCAAGCACCCGGGGGTGGACCATTCCGGCTCCCAGTATCTCTAACCAACCGGTATCTTTGCAGATCCGGCACCCCTTACCGCCGCAGTTAAAGCAGGATATATCGACCTCCGCGCTTGGTTCGGTAAACGGGAAGTAACTCGGACGGAACCGCATCTTTGTTTCTGCCCCGAACATCTCGCGGGCAAAAGCCAAAAGAATCCCTTTCAGGTCGCTGAAGCGGATACCCGTATCGACCGCCAGCCCCTCAACCTGATGAAACATAGGGGAATGCGTGGCATCGTCGTCCCGCCGGTAAACCTTCCCGGGCGCGATGACTTTAACCGGCAAACTCGGCGCAAGCCGTTCGAGCGTTCGCACCTGCACCGGCGAGGTATGGGTGCGGAGCACGATCTCGTCGGAAATAAAGAAGGTATCCTGCATGTCCCGCGCCGGATGGTCCTTTGGCAGGTTCAAAGCCTCAAAGTTATAATAGTCTAACTCCACCTCGGGTCCTTCGGCGATACTGAAACCGAGGCCGAGAAAGATCTCCTCGATCTCCGCCCTTATCAGGTTTAAAGGATGCCTGTGTCCAACCATAACCGGATACCCGGGCAGAGTTACATCAATCGCCTCCGCCTGCAGCCTGCTACTCATGGCGTATTCCCGCAGCATTGCACTTCTCTCGGAGAGGGCTCGCTCAACCCTCTCCTTCAGTTCGTTGGCCCGCTGCCCGATAATCGGTCGCTCTTCCTCCGGCAGCGACCCCATTTTCCGCAGTATCTTTGTTAGCTCGCCTTTTCTGCCGAGAAAGCGGATCCGCGCGGCCTCGATTTCCTCAATGTTTTTTGCGGCTGTGATCGCAAGCTGCGCCTGTTCCCAGATGTTATCGAGTTGTTTGAGCACTTCTAACCCTCCGTGATAACCTTTCATCCTTCTTTAAGCAAGGCAGGAGACCGTTGCAAAACTTCGCCGACCTCTGGCACTTCTCAAATCTCCGGGCTGACTGTCAACACTCTCGTGCCGTAAACAGATGACCCTTGCTCTTTCGATAAGCCAGCGTTTTCGGCACCTTCACAGAAACCTCGCTTCAACCGGACAGCTATTACGAATTCAAGGCATCTTAAATAATTTTAGCCTTTACAGGTAAATTTGTAAAACAAAAAGCTCTTGCCTGTCAAAAGAATAAGCAAGAGCATTAAGGAGACGTCTCCAGTCAAATGATATGTCGTTTATACGTCGGGTGCTGCTTCGCGGCTATTTTGAAGCTGGGTTAGTGTACCGCCAACCTGCGGTAAAGAACGTAAGCCCTGATCGATCCAGTCCTTTCAAAGAGTCTCCAAAAAAACTCGGCGGTCCAGAACATAAGCTCACAACCTTTCGCAGATTTTTTGGAGCCCTCGTTCAAATTATAACATACCGGCAACCCGAAAACAAGCAAAGTTCAATTCCATTTATTAATATCTTCAAACCCTGAATACTTGTATTCTCCCGTATCCGGGTCTCGAAAACATTCAAGGGTTTTATTCCAAAATATCCCATTAATGAACACGGTGCTGCTGGGGCTTCGTCATCAGGCACCGGCAAAACCGCTTAAAAGGCTTTTCGCTGGCGCACCGCCTCGTATATCAGGAGCGATGCGGCAACCGCCGCATTTAACGACTCGGCCCCACCGGGCATCGGGATGAATACGCGCTCTGAAGCCGCTTCCCGCATCTCAGCCCTCGGACCCGCTCCCTCACTGCCTATAACGATCGCCACCGGGCCGGTTAAGTTAGCGGCGTAAAAAGGAACGTCGCCCCGCGGGTCAGCCACCACTAATTTCAGTCCGGCATTTTCAATAAACGCAAGCGCTTCGCTAAGCGCAATCCCCTCGATGACCGGCAGGCGAAAAAGCGCACCGGCAGTGGCGCGAACAACTTTCGGGTTATAAAGATCGACAGTCCCGGGCAAAAGCACCGCACCGGAAGCTCCGGCAGCGCCTGCGGTGCGGATAATAGTGCCGAGGTTACCGGGGTCCTGTAATCCGTCAACTACAATAACTAACGGTGAAGGACCCCGGAGCAGTTCGCTTAGTCCCACCTTTCGGATCCGGGCAACAGCGAGTACACCCTGCGGCTCTTCGGTGGGTGCTACACGGCCGAAAACCTCAACGGGCAGTTGATAAACAGTAATTCCGCGTTCGTGTACCAAATCCAGGAGTTTCGCCCGTTTCCCCCTTTCCGCAAACCGCGCGGTGCAGTAAACTGCCTCCAAGGGCAAATCGGCGGACAACGCCTCCAAAATCAATTGCGGACCTTCTATGAGGAACTTCTCCTCGCGTTCCCGCCGGCGTCTTCGCGCGAGGCGCAAAAGCCCTTTTACCCGCGGGTTGTGTTTCCCCAAGAAAATCATTGCTCGAGCCGGTTCAACCGGTCGTTGCGGCCGACCACAACGAGAATGTCCCCCTCTTCGATCGCGTGGCGCGCTCCCGGGGAAATGATTATATCATGCCCGCGGCGGATGGCTAACACAGTAACCCCGTACTTCATCCGGATTGCGGACTCGCCTATGGACTTTCCGACAAACTCCGGCGGGGCGATCAACTCCATGATGCTGTAGTCGGGTGAAAGCTCGATTTGGTCGACGATATTCGCCGCCACCAGCGCCCGGGCCACCCGCACGCCCATGTCCCTTTCCGGAAAAACCACCTTGTCGGCGCCGACCTTTGCCAGCACCCTCCCGTGAAGCTCGGTGCGCGCTTTTGCCACGACCGTTTTTACACCCATTTCCTTAAGCATGACGGTAACTAAGATATTGGCTTGCACATCCTCACCGATCGCCACGATCACAACATCGAAATTCCGGATCCCCAGCGACTTCAACGCATGTTCGTCCAGCGCGTCAACCTGTACGGCGTGCGTTACAATATCCATTACCGCGTTGACCTTGTCCGTGTTGACATCCACGGCCAGAACATCGTAACCCATCCGCGTCAAGGTCTCCGCAACACTGGTCCCGAACCGCCCCAGACCGATCACCGCGAACTGTTTCATTTCCTTTTTCCCCTTATCCTACAATAATTTGTTCCTCCGGATGCCGGAAAGCCGCCCGCCGCCGCTCCGCAAGCGCAAAGGCCACCGTCAGCGGCCCGAGCCTGCCGACAAACATCGTCATGATAATTACAACCCGTCCTACCGGGGTAAGCTCAGGCGTGATCCCCGTTGAGAGCCCAACCGTGCCGAAAGCTGAAACGGCCTCGAATAAAAGCCGGAGAAAATCCTTGTGCTCCACAACCAAAAGCACCAGTAAAACGATGCTCAGCCAGCCGATCGCCAGGAGGAGGATCCCCATCCCTCGCAACACCTGACTGACCGGTATCCGGCGTCCGAAGACTTCGGTTCCTTCACGCCCTGCGGCCAGCGACAACACGGTCAAACTTAACAGGATAAACGTTGTGGTCTTGATTCCGCCGCCCGTAGAACCCGGTGAAGCCCCGATAAACATGAGAAAACAAAGCCACAGTTGGGTAGCGGGGTTCAGCGCACCGATATCGACAGAGTTATAACCGGCTGTCCGGGGCGTAACCGACTGGAAGAAGGAGGCCAGCAGCTTTACCGGCCAGGAGAACCCGTGCAGTGTGTTTTCGTACTCAAGCACCAAAAAAACGATGAACCCGGCAAAAAGCAAGGCCGCAGTAGTAACCAGTGTCAGCTTGGCATGAAGTGACAGGCGCCGCCATTTTCGCTGCGTTGAAAGCTCCGCTATCACCGAAAAGCCTAAGCCGCCGATGATTATCGGCAGGGCGATGCCGAAGTTTACCACAGGGTCCGAAACATATCCGGTAATGCTTCTAAAATCTCCGAAGAGATCGAAGCCGGCATTGTTAAAGGCCGAGACGGCGTGAAAAAGCCCGTACCACAGGTTAAGCGGCCAGGCGTAATCCTTGGCAAGGCGGAGAATCAGGACAGCTGCAAAGAAGGCTTCAACTGTTACTGTGAAAAGAAGTACGTACCGCACCAGCCTGACGACCCCGGCCACATTCACCTGGCTCAGCGATTCGCGGATAAGAAGCCGTTCCTTTAAGCCTATCTGGCGCCCCAAAAGGATAGAAAAAACGGTGGCGCTGGTCATAATGCCTAAGCCGCCGACCTGGATCAAAATGAGGATGACCGCCTGACCGAAAGACGACCAGTAGGTCCCCGTATCAACTACCACCAGGCCGGTTACGCATACCGCCGAAGTAGCAGTGAAAAGCGCCGTCAGAAAACCGGGGGAGACCCCGGTTTTCGCAGCCCAACCGGTATTTAAAAGAAGCGTTCCGGCAAGAATGAGCCCAGCAAATCCCAAAACCAGTATTTTGGGGGGCGTAAGCCGAAAGCGCTGCCGCTGCTTCCTTTCAAACCGGCTGTGCCTCAATAAACTCGCTTCGTCCATTACCTTTTGAAGTAGTAAGCATGGTTGTTGTCAACCATGCTCAATGTCAACTGAAGATATTTCAGCGTAAAGCGTTCTTATCAGCTCAGCTTGGCCTTAGCCATCTCAACCAAACGGCCGAAAGCCCGCTGGTCGTTCACCGCAATATCCGCGAGCACTTTCCGGTCAATTTCAACCCCTGCCTGCTTAAGCCCGCTGATCAAGCGGCTGTAAGATAAACCGTTTTGCCTTGCGGCGGCGTTTATCCTCGTAATCCAAAGACGCCTGAAATCCCGCTTTCTGGCCCGCCTGTCGCGGTAAGCATACATCAGGGACTTCATTACCTGCTGCTTGGCCACCCGGAACAGCTTGGACTTTGCTCCCCAATAACCCCTGGCCAGTTTAAGTATCTTTTTATGCCGCCTCCGCTGAACTACGCTTGATTTTACCCGCGGCATAAGAGTCACCTCCCGAAATTAACGTTAATACGGCAAAAGTCGCCTTACCTGAGCTGCATCCCCTGGAGTCAGAACGGTCTTATGTCGCAGGCGACGGGTACGTTTGCTCGGTTTCCCCTCCAATAGATGGCTCTTGTTAGGGTGCCACCCGACAATTTTACCGGTAGCCGTCTTTTTAAACCGCTTAGCTGCCCCCCGGTGAGTCTTGATCTTCGGCAATGCTGCTCCTCCTTTCGTGATCCGGCCTGGGGGCCAGAATCATAATCATGTTTCTGCCCTCGAGCTTCGGCGCCCGTTCTACCAGCGAAAAAGCCTCAAGCTCCGCCGCTAACCGTTGTAAAAGCCTCTGCCCGATCTGGGGATGAATGATCTCCCGCCCGCGGAACATCAAGGTGACCTTTACTTTATCGCCATCTTTTAAAAAGCGCATCGCGTTGCGCGCTTTAACCTGAAAGTCGTGATCCTCAATATTGGGCCGGAGTTTGACCTCTTTGATATTAACGATCCGTTGCTTTTTGCGGGCTTCCTTGTCCCGCTTGCTCATTTCGTACTTGTACTTGCCGAAGTCCATTATCCGGCATACAGGCGGCTTGGCCTGTGTCGCAACCTCGACAAGATCAAGCTCTCGCTCTTCGGCGATACGTAGGGCCTCCCGGAACGGCACAATACCGATCTGGGTTCCGTCAACGTCAATCAGCCTCACCTCGCGAGCCCGGATCTCTTCGTTAATCCGAAAATCCTTGGTAATAACCTAAACACCTCCCGGGATTATCCACAACGAAAGGCGGGCATACCCACCCGCCTTGTTTTTTCGACATATCCTATACCATTCTTAACCTTACTGGCAGCACTTTGCGCCGTAAGGTGAGAAGCGGATGGCTTCTGCTTGTCGCCAAATCTTTGGCGGTATTATAACACGGGTAACACAAGGCGTCAACAAATTCCAAGGAACCGTGCTAATTTGAAGTACCAGCTGCGTGCAAGCGGTAGCCCCTACAAACGTATAACCGAAAGTTCCTCCGGGAGGGCGTTCCGGTTTTCCGGATCGACAGGTAACCCTTAAGTAAAAAGCAGCCGGTTTCCGTTAAACCCGCCTGGTTTTAATCTCTTCGAGGATCCTGTCTCGGATGAAGCCGGGAGTCATCGGGCCGAGGTCGCCCTCGGCGCGGTGGCGCACCGCGACGGTATGCTCGTTGGTTTCCCGGTCGCCGACCACCAGCATGTACGGAACCTTTTGCACCTGTGCCTCCCGGATCTTGTAGTTGACCTTCTCGTTCCGGGCATCAAGCTCCACCCGAATACTCGCCTCTTCAAGGAAGCGGGTCACTTCGGCTGCATAAGTTACGTGACGGTCGGCGATCGGCAACACCCGCGCTTGCACCGGCGCCAGCCAGACTGGAAAGGCTCCGGCAAAGTGTTCGGTTAAGATGGCGATGAACCGCTCAAGACTGCCGAAAACCACCCGGTGGAGCATGACCGGCCGGTGCCGCTGACCGTCTTCGCCGACATAGAAAAGTTCAAACTTCTCCGGCATCAAAAAGTCGGCCTGAATGGTGCCGCACTGCCAGGTCCGTCCGAGGCAGTCCCGGAGATGGAAGTCTATCTTCGGCCCGTAAAAGGCACCGTCCCCTTCGTTTACCTTATACGGCATGCCCCGGGCATCAAGCGCTTCCCTTAGCGCTGTTGTGGCCAGTTCCCAAATAGCGTCGTCCCCCATCGCCTTCTCTGGTTTCGTAGAAAGCTCCACGTGGTAATCAAAGCCGAATACCGAACGGTAGAAGTATTCCACAATGTCTATAATCGCGAGTATCTCCGTTTTCACCTGGTCCTGCCGGCAAAAGATATGGGCATCGTCTTGGGTAAATGACCGCGCCCGCATTAGTCCGTGCAACACTCCCGACAGCTCATGGCGGTGGACAAGCCCCATCTCCGCCATCCGGATCGGAAGCTCGCGATAGGAGTGAACCCGCCGCTGGTAAAGCAAAATGCAGCCCGGACAGTTCATCGGCTTTATCGCGTACGGCTGCTCGTCAATAGTAGTGAAGTACATGTTCTCCTTGTAGTGGTCCCAGTGCCCGGAACGTTCCCACAGCTCCCGCCGCAGGAGGATGGGGGTCTTGATTTCCAGGTATCCCCGGCGGCGGTGTTCTTCCCGCCAGAAGGACTCGAGTTCGTTGCGCAGGACCATTCCCTTCGGGTGGAAAAACGGGAATCCCGCGCCCTCTTCCCGCACGCTGAAGAGATCGAGTTCTGCGCCGAGACGGCGGTGGTCACGGCGCTTGGCCTCTTCGAGCCGGTCCAGGTGTTCCTCTAAGAGGGACCTCTTGGGAAAGGAGGTCCCATAGATCCGCTGGAGCATCTTGTTGCGTTCGTCCCCGCGCCAGTAAGCGCCGGCCACGCTCAAGAGCTTGATCGCTTTGATATAGCCGGTTGACGGTACATGAGGCCCCGCGCACAGGTCAACGAATTCCCCCTGACGGTAACAGGAAATTACCGATTCCGGCGGGAGGTCGTCGATAATCTCTACTTTATAACTCTCGCCCGCCGCGTCGAACAGCGCCCGCGCCTCCTCCCGAGAGAGCTCGAAGCGGGTAAGCGGCAGGTCCGCTTCGATTATCCGCTCCATTTCTGCCTCGATGCGCGCAAGGTCATCGGGGGTAAACGGTTCCGGTACGTCGAAATCGTAATAGAAACCGTCGCTGATTGCGGGGCCGATCGCCAGTTTGGCCGCGGGGTAAAGCCGTTTTACCGCCTGGGCAAGAATGTGGGCCGAACTGTGCCGGTAAACATCACGCCCGTTTTCATCGTCGAACGTCAAAAACTCTATCCGGGCTTCTTGCGGCAGCGGGGTTGCAAGGTCGACCACCTTGCCGTCCACCCGTGCAACCAGCGCTTCCTTCTGCAGCCTCCTGCCGAGTTCCTTAAGCACGTCTGCTGCAGTCGCACCGTCTGAAAAACTGCGCTTGCTGCCGTCAGGAAAAACAACTGAAACCATCTCAAACAGCCCCCCTCAAGCGCCTGCTGATTCTTTGCCGATGACTTGCTGCGTAAAAGTTCCCGTGGCGGATGCTAAACGCCGCGGGATTTCAATCGCAGAAAAGCCCGTCCCCGCCAGGGACGGGCTTCTGTACCCGCGGTTCCACCGTTTAAAAGAAAGGATAAAGCCTTCCTTTTCCTCTCAAGATGCGGATAACGGCCGCAACGGCCCAGCACTCCGGAGGCGCCTTTAAAATTTACCCGGCATTTGCCGGACTTATAGAAAACCTGCGCCGCTGCGTCTTTTGATTACCTGCTGAGTGCTGGGAGGCTCCGGGAACGGTAGCCGGCTGCCCGGACACTACCCAGGGAGGATTCCAGCCGCGGCATCCCTTCTATTGTGTAATCCGTTGCAGGGCTATAGCCCCTTCCTTGCGTTTACAATGTTCGTTATCCCAAATCCAACCCGCATTTACTATACTCAAAACCTAAAGCCCTGTCAACCGCAGCACCAGGATCGAAACTGCCTGCACACACCCGATTAAAAACCCGAGTACCCCTCCCATAATTTCAATGTGCCGGATCTCTCGCGTAGCAACCTCAAACACAATTCTCTCCAAGTCCTCAAGGGGAAAAGCGTTCAGCTTCTCTTCGATCAGCCGGGGCAGGTTAACCTCTCGTTTTAAAACGTCACCAAACGAGTCCACCAGCCAGTCCACTACGTATGGAAGACGCTCCCCCACCAGATCGCTCAGCGCTTCCGCAAGCGGACGCTTCACCGCCACCGGTACCCAACCCGGTATTTTTTCAAGCACCGCCTGACGGATTGTTTCCCTGACCAGCGTCACAATCCGTTCGGGCACGTCTCGGTCTTTCAGGTGGTGCAGAATGTCGTCAAGCGACAGGAGTTCCTTTTCGATGATCCGGCTGACACTGCGCGCCAGTTCATAACGCCGTTTGGGCAGAACGCCTTGCAGGGTAAACCGCCAAAAATGATAAGGTCTATAGGGTCGAAAAAGGAGCTTTACCGCGAGCAGGTTGGTGATCCAACCGATAAACGCCCCCACCACCGGCAAGAGAATGAGACTCACATAATGCATTGTAGGGCCCGGGACCTAACAGATGCGCGGCAAAGGTGCACCTGCAAGCATATCGAGGGACTTTGTGCCGCCAAAGGCCGTCTTCAGATACAGGTTCCCCTTCCCTGCGCGTACCTCGCCGACAACCGCCGCGCTTTTACCGAGCGGGTGGGAGCGCATAACCTGTAACGCAGCTTCGACCACCGCCGGCGAAACCACCGCCATGAATTTCCCCTCGTTCGCAAGGTAAAGCGGATCAAGGCCTAAAAGCTCAGCCGCGCCTCTTACCTCGGAGCGCACGGGTACAGCCGCTTCTTCAATCGATATATCACACCCTGCGGCCATCGCTATTTCCTTCGCTGCGGTGGCCAACCCGCCGCGGGTGAGATCGCGCATAAGCTTAACCCCTGGCATAAGCCCCAACAGATCCTCAATAATGCCGTTCAGCGCCGCGCAGTCGCTCGCGATCTGGCCGGCAAACCCGAAACCTTCCCGCAGCGAAAGGACCGTCATCCCGTGCTCGCCAACACTACCGTTAATGAGAATCCTGTCCCCCGGTTCAATCCGGGCGTAGCCCAAGTCTACCCCATCCGGGATTACGCCGACGCCGGTCGTATTTATAAATATCCGGTCAAGGTTTCCACGCCCGACCACCTTGGTATCACCAGCGATTATTTCCACCTTCGCTTCCGTGCACGCGGCTGCCATCGAGGCCACAATTCTTTCGAGGTCGGCCAACGGCAGTCCCTCCTCGATCAGGAAGGAGGCCGTAAGATAAAGCGGCTTCGCGCCGGAAACCGCCAGGTCGTTTACCGTGCCGCAGACCGCAAGCTTCCCTATATCTCCACCAGGAAAGAAGAGCGGGCTTACCACGAAGGAATCAGTGCTTACCGCCAGACGCCCGCCGTTTACGTTAAAGGCTGCGGCATCGGTAAGACTCTTAAGCGTCTGGTTAGGGAAATACCGGAGGAAAAGACCGGTGACAAGCTTGTGGGTGAGGGCCCCGCCGTCCCCGTGCGCTAAAAGTATCACATCATTCTCAGGCATCTGCTTCCGCCTCCATAAACGGTTCAATGGTTAGACAGTTCAAGTTCCGCGGTGAACCATAAGCATGAGGGACCTGAAATACCAACGTGTTCAGCATCCATAACCAGGCCGCCGCCGGTATCTTTGAGTCACGCTTTTCACTTCATGTCTCGCTCGAATTGGTAGTAAGCGGCGCAAGCTCCCTCAGAAGACACCATGCACGGGCCTACCGGCCGCGTCGGCTTACAGACCTTTGCAAAGAGGCAACAATCCCGCGGCGTAAGTTTACCCTTGAGTATCTCCCCGCAGGCGCAACCGGCGGGTACACGCGGCCTTACCTCCGGCAGCGTGAAGCGCTCTGCAGCATCAAACTCCTTGAAATCAGCCCCTAAACACATCCCGCTTTGCGGAATAACGCCGAAGCCCCGCCAGGAAGCATCGCAAACGTCAAAAACTTCTGCCATTTGCTGTTGCGCTGATCGGTTACCTTCTTCGCGCACCACGCGGGTGTAACCGTTTATTATGCCCGGTTGACCCCCGGCCATCATTTCCAGGATCAGTCTGATGGCGTCAAGGATGTCGTTTGTTTCAAAACCGGCGATTACCGAAGGCAGGCGGTATTTTTCCAAAAACGAATAAGCCCGGCGCCCGATGATGGTGCTGACATGCCCAGGCAGGATGAAGCCGTCTATCTTCAGTTCGGGGTCGCTTAAAAGGGCTTCCATCGCTGGGGGCACCAACTTATGACTGGAAAAAACGGTAAAGTTTTTTAGGCCCCGCGCTTTGGCCTCCTTTATACTCAGCGCTACCGTCGGTGCGGTGGTCTCAAACCCTACACCCAAGAAAACCACCTGTTTTTCGGGCCGTTCCGCCGCGTATAAAACCGCATCGCGGGGCGAGTAGAAAATCCGTACGTCGGCCCCTTCAGCCCGCTCCCGCTCGAGCGAGGAACCGCTTCCCGGCACCCGCACCATATCTCCGAACGTACCGACGGTTACACCGGGCTGACGGGCGAAAGCCACCATCCGGTCAACATCGGCGTAATCCGTTACACAAACCGGGCAGCCCGGCCCGCTCCGGAGGTCAATGTAATCGCCTAAAAGACTCCTCAGGCCCGCCCGCGAAATGGCCACGGTATGTGTACCGCAAACCTCCATTATAACCGCACGCCGCCCGAGGATTTCGGCAACCCGGGCGGCAAGAGCGCGGACTTCCTTAATCAGCACCCGTGCTATCTCGGGATCCCGGAATTTCGCTAATTCCTTCATGAGCCAGCAACTCCTCCCACAGCTTGATCCGCTCCTGGGCTTCTTCCATATTTACTTTTTCAATGGCGTACCCCGTATGCACTATTACATACTCGCCGAGGCTCACTTCGCCGACCAGCAACGTGCTGACCTGCTGCCGGATTCCGAAAGCCTCAATTACCGCTGCGGTCTCCTCCGGCATCACTTCAACAACCTTGCCCGGAATACCTAAACACATTCTCCACACCTCCTGTGTGTTATCACGGCCTGTCCCAAGGATAAACCGCCGTCGTTCGCAGGTACTTGACGGTGGAAAAGTACCTCAAAACCCTCCCGCGCCAAATCTTCTTTACCTACCTCAAAGAGGTACCGGTTCTGCCAAGTACCGCCGCTCAGCGCCACACTCTTCAGACCCGTCTTGGATGATACCCTCTTGACTGCATCCACAATGATGGCGAGAACCGTGTTATGAAAACGGGTGCTGATGACCGCCCGGTCTACCCCGTTTTGCAGGTCCTCCACTACCCCGGTTATGATGCCGGCCGGGGAGATTACCTCACCCTCGAAAGAATACCCGTAAGGGGGCAGCTTTCTGCCCTCTGCCGGGCGGAGCGCTACCTCGCCGAGCTCAATTGCAGCCTGACCCTCATACGTGGCTTCCAGGCAAATGCCTAAAATTGCGGATACAGCGTCGAAAAGCCGCCCGGCGCCGCAAGACAGGGGCGAATTAAAGCGTCTTTTAACGAGATATTCTACAACCTCCAACTCCCTTTCCTTCCCCTTGAACAGCTTCATCGCCACCTGCATCCCGGCGTCGCCGAGGAAATTCAGCAGGTAGGATACCGCCACCCGCCACGGCTGCCTGATGCCTTGCTCTCCGCCGGGCAGCGGCGTGTATGCAAGATGGTAATGCCGCACGAAATCTCTGTAATCACCGGTAAGTATTTCAAATCCCCACAGGTTGGCGTCTTCTCCGTAACCGGTCCCATCGAGAATCGCTCCTATCGCCTCCGAATCAACACCGTTATCCGCAAGGCAGGACGCCAGGTGAGCGTGGTGGTGTTGAATGCCGAATCTAAGCCGTGCCGGTAAACTTTCTGCGATTCGCGAAGACCGGTACCCTGGATGGAGATCATAACCCACAACCTCCGGTTCAACTCCCAAAAGGCGCTGGAAATTGACTAGGCTGGAAAATAGGTTTTCCTCCCCTTCCAGGCTGTCCAGTTCCCCAATATGCTGGCTAAGAAACGCCTGCCCTTTCTTGAGCAGACAAAAAGTGTTCTTCATTTCCCCGCCGATACCCAATACCACCGGCCCGTTGCCTGCAGGAACTGCCAAGGGCCGCGGAACGTAACCCCGGGACCGGCGGAAAAGCTGCACTTCGCCGGCAGTAACCGTTGCCAGCGAGTCGTCACACCGGTTCACAATCGGCCTGTTATGCAACAGATAGTAATCGGGAATACCCCCGAGTTCTTGGTACACCCGTTCGTTATCCTTACAAAGCGGCAGGTCACTGTAGTTGCCGCTCGTCATCACCAGGATACTGAACGGCCCCTCAAAAAGCAACAGATGCAACGGCGTATAAGGGAGCATAACCCCCAGCGTTTTCAGCCCCGGTGCTAATTCTTCCGGAAGCGTTACGTCCGGCCTCCTGTTCAGAATCACGATGGGCGCTTGCAGCGAAGTAAGGAGTTCCTCTTCCGCCTCGCTAACAAAACAGTATCGTTTCACCGAAGCCAGGTCCCGACACATCACAGCAAAAGGCTTGTGGCTCCGTCCTTTACGCTGCCGTAAGACCTTTAATGCCTCCCGGTTCAAGGCATCGCAGCAGAGGTGAAATCCGCCCAAGCCTTTCAGCGCTAAAATCTTCCCCTCGCCTAATATCCGCCAGCAGGCCTCCCGCCAGTCCCCCGGGACGGGTCGGCCGTCGGCATCCCGCAACTCCACCTGGGGCCCGCAAACCGGGCAGGCAACCGGTTGTGCATGGAAACGCCTGTCCGCCGGGTCCTCATACTCCCGCGCACAGTCCGGGCACATCGCAAAGCCGGCCATAGAGGTCTTTTTCCGGTCATACGGCACTTCGGTAACAATCGTAAAACGCGGCCCGCAATTCGTACAGTTGGTAAAGGGGTAGTGGTAGTGCCTGTCCTGCGGGTCAAAACTCTCCCGCGCGCAATCCGGACAAAGCGCCACGTCTGGCGGCACCAGCGCCTCCTTTTCCTCTTGGTCTGCGCTATGACTTATCTCAAACCGGGTATATCCAGCCGGAACCAGTTCTTCCCGGTTAATTGATACAATCCGCGCCAGCCGTGGCGGCCGCTTTTCAAGAGCCTCAAGCAAACCCTCTACTTTCGGCCGCTCCCCTTCGGCCTCGATAACCACTCCCCGGGCGTCGTTCAACACGAATCCGGTAAGACCGAGTGAACGCGCGAGATTATAAACAAAGGGCCTGAAACCTACTCCCTGGACGGTTCCTTTAACGGTTACTCGGCAGCGGACCTTGTCCCCTGCTTCTGTAAAATCAGCTCTTCCAACCATCTGCACCACTCGTCTATCCCTTCCCCGGTCCTGGCTGAAACAACAAGGACTTCTATTTCGGGATTTATTGCTTTTAAGTCGTTGGTGACGGCTCCCAAATCAAAGTCGGTATAAGGAAGGAGGTCGGACTTATTAATTACCACCGCACGCGCCTCCCGAAAGACCAACGGGTACTTCGCCGGTTTATCCCCGCCCTCTGCTACACTCAATAGCGCCACTTTGAGGTCCTCACCCAGATCAAACTCGGCAGGGCAAACCAGGTTGCCCACATTCTCGATAAAAAGCAGATCGTAACGGCTTTCTTCCAGTTCTTCCAGCGCACGCGCAATCATAGGCGCATCGAGGTGGCAGATACCGGCGGTGTTTATCTGGACGACCTCAATCCCTTGCCCGGCTATCCGCTCGGCATCCCGGGTGGTGTAGATGTCACCTTCGATCACACCGATCTTGTACTTCCCCCGCAGCCGCCTCAGCGTCTGTTCGAGCAGCGTGGTCTTACCCGCACCCGGCGAACTCACCAGGTTGATCGTAAAAGTCCCGGATGCCTTGAAACGGTTCCTGTTCTCTTGCGCCACCCGCTCGTTAGCCTGTAGGAGGCGCTGTCCCATTACGACCTTCAGCCCCATCTTCATCCTCCCCGGTATCGCCCTCGTAATTTGCCACGTAAAGCTCCTCCCCGGATACGATCTTGTTCGTCCCGCCGCACTGACAAAAGTACTGGGCGTATTCCGGACTTGAAGTATTCCCGCACTTCTGACAGCACATCACCAAAGGACGCTCTTCTATCTCGAGCCTCGCCCCCTCAAAGATCGTTCCGGGGCTTAGCGCTTCAAAAGCAAACCGCAAGAGCTCCGGCTGCGCTAAAATTAGTTTACCAACAACTAATTTAATGCTCAACACCCGCACTATATTATTTTTTTCCGCGCTTTCCTTAACCAGGCTCATCATCGAGTCGATAAGGCCGAGTTCGTGCATAAATCCCCCGTAAAAACAAAAAACTTAAACCCTACCGGATTAGTTTCGACACCTCTTAACGCTTTTCCTTCTTTATATCCCGGACAGGCCGGGATTTGAGTATATCTTTCCCGGCAGAAGCTTCAGCGCAGCCGCCGGGAAGAAGCTCAGAGCGGCGATAACCTTCGGCCCCGCCGGCGCCGTTAATGCAACCTTACCCCAGCGGAAGAAAGGTCCGGCGCCGTTTTTCAAAGACCGCCACCTCGCGGTAACCCACCTTACGTAAAAGCGCTTCCGCCCGATCAAAGTCCCGGCCGACGTCTTCCGGCCGGTGTGCATCCGAGCCAAGCGTAACCGGAACTTCATACCGGTAACAAAGTTCCAAGAACGCAGGGGCAGGGTAGATCTCCTCCACCGGCTGTCTCAGCCCCGCTGTGTTTACCTCTACCACCAGGCCCGCGGCCGCTATAACCCTAACCGTTTCTTCGTACAGGCTATGGATGTTCCCACGCGGACGGTAACCGAACTTCTTGAGCAGATCAGGGTGAGCCACCACGTCAAAAAGACCGGTGGTCGCCATTTGCCGGATTAGCCCGAAGTACTCCACGTATAGGGCGTCAATATCCCGTTCGGAATATCCCTGCACCTCCGAAGGATTATCAAATCCCCAACCGCTAAGGTAGTGTACCGAACCGAGAACATAATCGAACGGGTAGCGATCGAGGATCGCCTCAAGCTTTTTTTCCTGCCCCGGAGAATAGTCGGCTTCTATGCCCAGCCTGACCGATATCTCCTTTGAAGCCGCAGCGGCTCCCTCGACTTCCCTGACGTAAGCTTCAAGTTCCTGCTCGGTCATGGCCAGGCCGGGGTCACGCCGGTGGGGAGGCAGGAAGTACTGCGGGATGTGGTCTGCAAAACCTATCTCCCGCAGACCTCTTATCTCGGCAAACCGGACGTATTCCGCAAGCCGGCCGGTTGCATGCCCACAGCGCCGCGTGTGGAGGTGATAATCCACCAGCACTTTACCCCTCACCGGCATCTCCTCCGAAAAGTACTTCTTTCGTAGGGCGTGGCGATGAGCTACGCATTACTGCGTCGGCCGGGCGGGTCCGAATCCTCACGTACCACCAAGTACGCTCCGGCCATTTGAGAGGTGGGATGTGGGAGGTTAGGAGGTGAGATTTCTATGTGGAGAAATTTGTGAGCAAATTTCTCCAATAATCCCACTTCCAACCTCGCACTTCTCACTTCCCAATTGCTCGCTTCTCGCCACGTTTCGTTGATGTTACACTACCGCATCTAAGTAAACAGCTTACGGGTCCCTATTTTCGTTCCCGGTTGCGACGTTTTATCGTCGTGAACCACTCCTCCGAGAAGGCGTTCTTCTTCCGTAGGGCGTGGCGATGAGCTGCGCATTACTGCGTCGGCCCGTCCGGCTGCGCCTTCCGCGCTCTGCTCGCTCCTCACCGCGTTCCGTTTACGTTACTCTTCTGCATCTAACTAACCGGCTTCCAGTTCTATTCGCCCCGTTTTCATTCTCCGTGGTGCCGCTTGATAATGGCATGGGGGACCCTCCCTACTGCCGCAATTTTACGGCTACCGCGCTGGTGAGCTCATAAATGCGCTCGGCCAGCGCTTCAGTTAACAATCCTGTGCCGCAACCTGGGGTGATTAAATACTGCCGTTGTAACAGTTCCTGCGGCACACCCCGCTCCACTAATTCCCCCCAGTACAACCTCAACCTGTTGGTCAGACTGTCTGTGTCTTCGCCCCACGCGGCATCGCTGGTCGGTATGATGCCCCACGCAAGCAAACCGCCCCGTTCAAGAAATGATGTAAGCTCCCGCCGGTAAGGTAGCAGGGAGTTAAAATACCCGTAAGCGTCAAAACTGAGCACATCGATCTGCAGCTCCAAAAGAATGCTCCAGTCTACTGCAGCACAGGAATGCACCCCGACGATTGCACCCGCCGCCTTGAGTTCCGTGATGATCGCACTCATGTCGCCGACAACCTGCTCCCGGGTGACCGTGATAAAAGTCGACTGACCATACACGCTGACTGCCGGCTCGTCGATAAACAGGAGGACGGGACGGCCGTATTCGTTAAGCCTTTCGACCTGCCACCGCCCGGCAAGGGTCAGGTTTTTGATAATCAATTCCCTAAGCTCGGGTTCATAGTATGCAGGGCGACCGCTTGCTGCGGTAAGCTGAAATCCCACCGTCAAGGGCCCGACTACCTGCCCCTTTAGGGCACCCGCTTCTGGAAATCCGCCAGCTTCCATTATCTTACAAAATGCGTAAAAACCGGAGGCGGCATGCTCCTCCGGAGCGAAAGCCTCCAGTGCATCCTTGTCCCCTTCTTCGGCGGCAATACAGAGACTGTAAAAGGTCGTCAGTCTTTCCGCCCAATCCTCCCGTTCGTTTAAAAACCGTGATTTACCTTCGGTCGTCAGGATGCCTTGCGCTTTAAGACACCCCATAAACTGCTGGACGAAACCCTCGGCAGCGGTGCGTCGAGGGAGTTGTGGCCAGTGCGGCAGTTCCGCCACATGTTCCTTTATCAAATCCAATGCCCGGACCGCTTCCAGGTACGGCAGGCTGCCGATCCCTGTGGCTGATCCCGCAATCTTCAAAGACAATTAAAAAACCTCCTCCACGGATGACTTGCTCCACGGCCATAGATTTACGGCAAAGAAAAGAGCATTTCCTTACGGGCCGCCTCAAGTTCCCGGGAACGGGCGATGTATTCCGTTACAGCGATGACGAAGGCTGCATGCGACCAGCACAAAGGAGCCACCGACAGCGGCTGGCCCGTTAATGGGTGTAGCTGCTCCGGCATTATTCCCGTGGGCAGAGTGTGCTCGACGCACCACTCCAACAACTGCCGGCCCTTTACCAGGTCTTCCGTGCTCCGCGCTGCCCTGATATGGTACTGCGCCAACCACAGCGTGCAGATGAACCACGGGTTGCCTGGTATCTTTTCCAGGTCATCCGACTGCCTGAAGTAATAGTCCCCGTAATACCGGGCAACTCCTCCCACCCATGTTTTTACCGAGAGCACCTCTTCAACCTGGCGCATTGTTTCGGCCACGCGCGAATCGTGAACGGGAAAAACATTGAAAAGAAACACACCGGCAAGGCTGCTGTCCATCGTGGGATCCGGCTCGAAAGCTCCCTTCTGGCGGTTAAAATGTAACCCGCGTACGAAGCGCTGCTTTTCCTGATCGTAGAGGTTTTTGAATCCCTCATCCCTGATCCGTGCTGCCCGCTGATGGTAGGCTGCGGCTAATTTCGGCTGGCCGAAAAGCTTTGCCAGGTTTCCGGCCGCCAGCAGTCCGGCGTAGACCGTGGCACAAGTAAATGTGAAAATGCCGCGCCTTTCTTCCCACAGGTCGTAAGACTCGGCAGGGAGATTCAGACTTTCGTCTATGTAACTGCTGAGAAAATTCGCCGCAGGCCGTACAAGGTTATGGTAATGCCCCAGGACAAACTCGATATCACGTTCCTGCCGGTAGTATTCCCACAGAGCCCACAGTACCAGAGCCGTTTCGTCCTCTTGAATCGGCAGGTGCACCACCCCTTCCACCAGCCACGGGTGCCAGCTTGAACCCGCCGTTCCGTCGGGGTTGTACTTGTGTAGAAGATATCCTTTGTCCGTAAGGGCGTTGGCGCAAAAACCGAAAAACGAACGGGTCAGCCAACCGTAACCTGCCTTTATTAATGCATATGCGGCAAGCGCACCGTCCCGCGGCCATAGGTAGCAATAATGGTCACGGTTGGTAGACATAATGTCCGAATCCGGGGAAGCGATTACTGAACCCCGCTGGTCGAAGTGCATTCGCAAGGTAAGAAGGCTGCGCCTATAGGCTGCCATGATCTCTTTTGGAATCTCCTTGCTCTCCTGCCCGTTAGAATCGCCGCAAATTCGCAAGGATGCGTCAAGAAAGACACGGTTGAAAGTCTCGGTCCGGTAAAGCAATTCATCAGCTTGCTGATCTAAAACAAACCTGTTCAGCGCCCTTACTTCCTGAATGTTCCGGCCCACGCATATCCAGTAGTATATGACCTCTTCCCCTTCCGGGGATATGGTCAGGTTAAACCCGATTACGCTGTCAACGGAACCCTGGGCGATGGCGTTGCCGCTCAGCATCCCGTCCTCAGCGTCGCGCCAGGTGCCCTCCGCTTGACCAAAATCTTTTATTCCCGTTGCAAACTGGTCAAAGTGCCCCTTATGGCTTAAGCCGTTTATTAAAATATACCGGTTCCGCTTGTAGTGGCATAGCACCCGGAAAAAGGCATCGTAAAAAACCGTGTCGCCGACCTCAGTTTCGTCTATGGAAAAGTCCTGACCGAAGAAAACCCGGATTTCCCGCTCCCTAACAGCGAGGTTCTTTACCACAACTTTTTTCAAATAGATATTCTCCCGCCGGTGAACGGCATCATTAATCAGAAGCTTCACCTTTAACTCCGGGTGAGTTGCTTCCACCTGCGTTACGAGGGTGTCCTCCTTGTAACCGAGCCTTCGCTCCCAACCGTCGTCTGCTGTCCACCTAAATTTGCCATCCACCCATATTCCGAGGCGGTTCCGGTTTCCCTGAAGGTGGTTCCACTGGCCTACATATGGATAGAAAAAATCGCGCATCTCGAGCTTGTCGTCAAATGTAGCCATAATCTTGCCATTGCCTATTACTAAAGGACGCGGCATTTTTTTCCCCCTAAGAGACCGCTGCAAAAACTTCGCCTGGCTATTTCAGAAGTCAGAAGCCAGAGGTCGGAAGTCAGAAAACTCAAGGGGAATTCGCATAGCGAATTTCTACAAAAGGTCCTGACTCCGACATCCTGCATCCGACATCTGTTTTCGCCATGCTTGTTTTTCGCGGCCTCCAAATTTCCTACCAAAGCCTGCCATCTGCAAACAGACAGAGCCCGCTTTGAGAAAATGGATTTTTACAACACTTTTAAATCTTCGGCTGTTGAAAGCTGCTGCACAACTGACTGTATACCTCGCACGTAACCGCTGCAATGTGGCTCCAGTTGTAAGTCGAACGAACCTTCCGCCACGCACGCCGGCAAAGTTCCTCGGCAAGGGGCCGGTTGGTAAGTAACTCCCTTATATACCGCGCTAACAGATCGGGCCGTCCAGGCGGCACCTTGAAACCGTCGACCCCATGCTCCACAACCTCACTCAAACCACCGGTATCGCCCACTACCACCGGCACCTGTGCCGCCATCGCCTCGAGGGCAACGATCCCAAAGGGTTCATAATGGCTGGGAAACACTGCAACCGCCGCTTCTTGAAGAAGTGTGTTCCGGGCGGCGCCGTCCACAAACCCGGCCAGACAAACCCTCCCCGCAACTCCGACCTCATCCACCAGCCGCCTTATTTCCCCTTCATAGGGTCCGTGACCGCAAATCACCGCCCGGGCTCCCGGAATATGCTCAGCTACAAGCGGCAGGGCTCTGATGAGGTCCTGAACCCCCTTTTCCGGCACCAGGCGCCCGAGGAAGAGTATTACCGGTATAGTTGCGGCCTGCGCTAATCCTCTCCACCCGGTTATACCGAGAATCTCGGGGTCGACGCCGTTAGGTATTACGGTGATCTTTCCGGGCTGCAGACCAAACAGCCGGGCGACTTCCCCCGCCATATACTCGCTGCAGCATATGACACGCCCCGCACTTTTCACCAGTCTTTCCTCCGCTGCGTGGACGGTGTACTGCAGTTGGTTGTGAATCCCCCCGTGTCGCCCATACTCGGTCGCATGGACCGTTACCACTAAAGGGAGGCCCGTGCGCGTATTAAGCTGCCGGGCGGCCTCTTCAATCAGCCAGTCATGTCCGTGAATGACATCAAAGGTCTCCCCTTGGCTCCAAAGCCGGTCAACTTCTTCCAAAATGCCTTTGTTCAAATGCGCCACCCAGTCAAGGAAATCCCTTTCCCGTCCTTCCACCGGTACTCGGCGCACTTCCACTCCCTCAATAACCTCGGCCGGCGGGCTCCCCTCGACCGAAGCAGTAACAACCGTAACCTCATTCCCAAGCCGTACCAGGTGCCGGGAAAGGTCGTAAACATGGCGGCCGAGCCCTCCAACAATGTGTGGCGGGTACTCCCAGGAGAGAATCAGTATCCTGAGCGGTAACCCTGTGCGAGAACCGCTGCCGATCCAGAACCGGCTATAGACTCGGTAATCAATCTCCGGAAAAATGTTGTCTACCGCACTCAACTCTTCGAGAGTCTTTTGGTCAATCTTTTGATCAATTGCACTATCGGTGAGATAGTTAAAACGAGCGATATGCTCTTTTAATCGACGCGTAGCGTACTCGACGGTCGATCCAACCCTCAGGATGAAGGCCCAGTCGCTGGACTGAGCTAACAAAAGCTCCCGCGCAGCCTGGTTTAAAGTTTTCTTCAACAACCCACCGGCTTCCGGGAAAAGGTCGCACAGTTCCACCATCCGGGACTCCGCGTGGTGGGTATGCGGGTAAATCCAGTCGTTCGCAGGGTTAAGCCAGGTTTCGCTGTATCCTCCCTCGCCCCAGCTCGAAAGACTCAATGTTGCCATCTCGTGCTCCGGGTAAACGGCAAGATAGTCTGAAGGGGTAGCCAAGAGTACCGTATCTTGCTCGCTACACACCTTTCGGATCAAGATCTCCAGCCACTGGGGCCCTTCATACCACCAGTGTCCGAAGAGTTCTGCATCGTAGGGGGAAACGATTACTGGCTCTATCCCCAGACGTTTGGCCCAATAAGAAACCTGCCGCCGCCGGTGGTGTAAAAAGTGCTCAGCATGCGCGGAAACCCGCTCTTGTGCCATATGCGGTTCATAGGGCCGTTTCTTCTCGCTGCCGGTAATCCGGTAGTACTTGAATCCGGTATCCGTCCTGACCCCCGCCGACGGAAGGAACGGCTCAATATATTCCCACGGGAGTTCATAGCCGATGTCCCTGTAATATTCGCGGTACCAGTAATCACCCGGATAGCCGATCTGGCGGTCCCAGACCTGCCGTGAAGTATCCGGATC
Source organism: Bacillota bacterium (assembly GCA_040756575.1). Taxonomy (GTDB): domain Bacteria; phylum Bacillota; class Desulfotomaculia; order Desulfotomaculales; family Ammonificaceae; genus DTYU01. The sequence continues at coordinate 297,637 of JBFLYP010000001.1, forward strand.
CCGGCCGAAAGCGGCTACCCCGGCCGCCGTCCGGATTGGTGCAAAGACGCCGAACGGAGGCAGGGGCGAAGCGCCGAGAATCCCGTGGGTGTCAAGGAAGAAATAGCGTATGCCGTATGAAGCCAAAATCTCGTCTACCCCCTTGGCATAACCGCACTCCGGGAGCCAAAACCCCTTGGGATAGTGTCCAAAGTGCCGCTTGTAAAGATCAACCCCGACTGAAATCTGGGCCCGCCGCGCCTCCTTCCCGCGAATTAACGGAAGGTACCCGTGAGTGGCGCAGGTCGTGATTATCTCCAGCACCCCCCGGTCCTGGAAAGAAGCAAAACCGGCAACCAGATTTCGCTGGTACTCATTCGTAAATAAATCCCGGTATCTGTTGAGCCGTTCCTCATACATTAACACGAGCGGGTAAAACTCGGTCCCCGCCGTACGCTTTTTCTCAGCCTCGGCCAATCGGAGCAGCCGATCAAGGTGGGCAACATACCGCCGGGTCAAAAGCTCGTCGGTAAGCATCGTGATTAACGGCGGGGAAAGTGACAATGTGATCCTGAACCTGACGCCTTCCCGGGTAAGCCGGCCGAATACGTCTATGAGCGGTAAATAGCATTCCGTAACCGCCTGGTAAAACCAGTTCTCTTCTAAAAAGCGCTCCTGTTCCGGATGGCGGACAAAGGGTAAGTGGGCATGCAACACGATGATTAAATAGCCTCGAGGGGACCGCTGTAAAACCTCGCCTGCCGCGCGCTCAACCCGGAGAACCAACTTCTGTTACCTCCTCCGAGAATGCGTTCTTCTTCCGTGGGGCGCGGCGATGAGCTTCGCATTACGGCGTCAGGCTGCGCCTTCCTTGCACTGCTTGCTCCTCACCACGTCCCGTTTTATGTTACTCTTCTGCATCTAAGTAACCGGCTTACAGGTCTATCCGCCTCATTTTCATTCTTATAACCATTCCTTTCGCTGCGCTCAAGGCACAAAACGTTATGAAAATGGGTGTTCATCCGTGGTTTAGTCCCTTTCTCCGTCTCCTGCTCCTAACGTAGAACGTAGAACGTCGCACGTAGAACGATTTTCAGATTTCGTTGTGCGACTTGCCGTATGTGGCAATCCAATGTAAAACTTTTATCTAATAAAACGCTTGCGCCACCGAATGGATGCAGCCTACTTTTACCGGCAGGTTAAAGCTTTTCCGTATCCCCCTGGCACCGCCGTTCCTCGCGGCTCGCCTGAGCTTTCACTGAAGACTGAAAACACCCGCCTTTAACTATTGAGCATAACACTTCCCCGATATAAAAAAAAGGCCTTTAGTGCCTTAATTAATTAATTTATTAACTTACGGTCGGGCAACTGATTATTCAGTTAACCGTTTTGCAATATAACGGAACTTGCTCCTACCGTCTTGAATGCCTCCACAAAGGTGACTGCTTCCTTGTCTACCTTCTGCGCGCCCCCGGGAACCCACGCGGTTACTTCCGGAGGAACGTCTACCGTTTCGGAACAGAGGAGCGGATAGAACTCGCCGTTCTCCGACCACCCGAGTTCGGAACGGTAGCGTCTTCCTGGAACGACCTCTTTAAAGTACCAGTTCTGCTTAAGGGAAGGCGAGGAGACAACCTCGCGGGGTGAAGTGCTTCCGTTATTTACCGAACATAAGCGGAGTGCTAAGTCTTTCCCCTCTAAAAACTCGCGGGAAGCAGATGAAATCTCCCAATAAGTAAAAAGAACCGAACAGTTCTGTACCAATAATACGAGGGTGTTCTCCCCGTACCCTGCCGGAATCTCCGCCGATAAACCTCCTGACAAACGGTTCACTCCCCCTTCAACTTACTTGTAGGTCATGCCATACGATAATTAATTATTCGTATCGGTACGCAAAGCTCTTTAACAACCGCTTACTGATGGTAAAAGGATGTCCCAGAAGAAAATTATAACATAATATATAAATTGCGGCAACATTTTTTTAGCTATAATTCGATAAATTTTAACAATGTTTTCTTGCAGCCTCGCTTAAAACAGTGCATAGCAAAAAACTAACCCCCGTAAATCTATGTCGGGGGATTAATCACGAAAACACTTTTGTTTCTGCCAACCGGACTGGTCCTGGTCCTGTTCGGCTTGCGGTTACTGCAGTCCGGCCTGCTTTGTTTATCAAGCGGCCGCTTAACTACAGCCCTTCGATCCCTGTCTATAAACCCGACCCGCTCTTCCCTAAGCGGCCTCGTGGCGAGCGCGTTAACCCAGAGCAGCACAGCGGTTTCTATAATCACCATCGGCCTCGCTCACAGCCGTATTATCAACCTTAGCCAGGCAATCGCCGTCATCCTTGGGGCCAATGTCGGCACAACCCTGACTGTGCAGTTCCTCTCCCTCAACCCAGGGATTGCAATGCTCCCTTTCTGTGCAGCCGGTATTCCAATTGCTTTCAGCCGGTCGCCCGCCAAGCCTTTAGGTCAGATTTTTGTTGGCGTCGGGATGATTTTTTCGGGGCTGGACCTGCTCAACCGGGCGTTTGAACCGCTCCAGCACGCTCCCTGGTTCGCAGCCGGTCTTGCCGCCGCGGGGAGTAATTACCTGCTGGCGGTTTCCGCCGCAGCGGTGCTGACGGCATTCCTCCACTCATCGAGCGCCGCAACAGGCATCGTAATGGCACTTTACGCACAAGGAGCAGTCTCCCTTGAAACCGCCGTGGCCCTGGTACTCGGCAACAACATCGGCACCTGTTTTACCGCGCTGATCGCTTCACTGACCAGTTCCGCCGCAGGCAAGCGTGTAGCGCTGGCCCACCTGCTCTTAAACATCATCGGAGCGGTAGTCTTCCTGCCCCTGATTCGCCCCTTCAGCTTCCTGATCGGTATTACGTCGAGCTTTCCCGCCCGTCAGGTGGCCAACGCACATGTGATATACAATCTCGCCAGCAGCCTGATCGCCTTACCCTTCTGCAATCAACTCGCCCGCATCCTCGAACGCATTATTCCGGATCGGGCTACCTGGTAAACATTCGCCTGTGGCGCCGCCGGATTTTCCTGCTTACCGCCGCCAGTACCGCCAGGGCCGTAAAGGCTCCGGCAAGCACTAAGACAGCCCGCAGGATGCCCGGCCACCTTGGTGTAACGGGCACATCGTTCCCGGCAACTAAGCTGACCCGCCCGATCTCCTTTCCGCCGTCTTCGAAGATGATCTCGCCGAGGCGCTGGCCCCTGGATAAAGGTGCACTGAGGGGCTCCAAAGAAAGCCGCCAGCGCGGGAACACAAGGGGATCTTCGTTTGTGGGAATGTTATACCAGGCGGAACGCTCCGTTTTAACCTGTACGGGTCGGGTACCGTTAATCACCGGAAGACGACTGACGATCTCGCCTGGCCTCGCCAGCTCAACGAGGCGGTAGGCCGAAAAGCCGTAATCTAACAGTTTTGCCGCTTCATTCCAGATGCCCCCGCCGCCGCTTCCCAGGATGACCGCGATCAATTCCCGCCCGCCCCGCTGCGCCGCCGCCACGAGGCACTGCCCGGCCTGCGTAGTGTAGCCGGTTTTCACCCCAACGGCACCGCTGTACCGCCATAAAAGCTTGTTATGGTTTATCAGAAGGCTCAACGCTTCGGGGGACTCACGCCTGATCGTTTTTGTTTTGGTCGCCACCATCTCCCTAAAGACCTTGTACCTCATCGTCACCTGAGTAATTTTCGCCAGATCGAGGGCAGTCGTGTAGTGATCCTCGTCCGGCAAACCGTGGGGGTTGTTGAAGTGCGAATCCGTGGCCCCGCATGCTTTCGCGGTCCTGTTCATCAGTGAAACAAAGCCGTCCACCGACCCGCTTGCCTTCTCAGCTAAGGCAAGCGCCACGTCGTTGGCCGAGTTCAGCAGCAGCGCGTAGAGGGCGTCACCGACCGTAAGCTCTTCCCCTTCTTTCATCCAGATGGCGGAACCCTCAATATTGACAGCCTCCTTGGAGGCCTTAATCCGCTCGTCAAGCTTACAGTGTTGCAAAACCACCAGCGCCGTCAGGATCTTGGTTGTACTGGCCGGATACATCCTCTTCGTAGGTTCTTTTGCATAGAGTACCTGGCCGGTCTTCGAATCCATTACTACCGCAGCCTGAGCCGCAATTGACGGCTCCGCACACTCACCTCTGCCAGATAATATAAGTAATGCCAGAAAAACACTTGCCACCGAGAGCAGGAAACGCAAACCTTCTCCTCCTTAAATATAGGGATGCAAACGCAACTCTTAAAAATGAGGCAGCCGTTTTCAGAGAATACTATACCAGAAAGGACGCCACACAGTGAAGCCCATGCCTTGCGAGGAGGTGGTTTTATGCTCTCAAAAGAGCTAATACCGGCGCTGCTGACAGATGAACAGCTAAGTGCCGTCAAGGAACTGGAAAAAAAACTCCCTGCCGACGGCACCGGCCGGAAGTTGTACATTCTTGCCGTTACCTGCAGGGAAGAAGAGGACATTTAACCCGGAAGGGATTATCCGGTACATTTAGAGACACATCGTAAACCGCCTGGAACCCGTGCATCCCGCCGGCCCAGGTTTTTTATTTAATAAGTAAAATTGCTTATTATTTTCCAGAAAGCCGCGTCTTCAAATCCCAGCCGCCAGACGCTGATCCCGGCGAGACCGTATTTTCTTACCTGATCGAGTTTTATCTTAAGGCTGTGCTCATTCTCAAACCAAACCTGGTGCCTGACCCCGCCTTCCCAGTACTCCAGGTAGGGACAGCACGCGTAGTTGTCCCAAACCACTTTATCCCAACCAAGCTGGTTGATTAACCGGTTAACCTGGGTCCAGCGCAGCACCCTGGACCCTTTTGACGTCCAGTCGTACCCATAAGCAGGTATCCCCAAGAGGATCTTTTCCTTGGAGATCGTCCCAACAGTGTAGTTTAAGACCCGTGTGATCCATGGAATTGAGGAAACCGGCCCGGGCGGCCCACCGGACCAGTGCTCGTCGTAAGTCATCAGCACCACGTAATCGCAAATGCGGCCTATAGCGCGGTAATCAAAGGCCCCGTTCCACGAGCTGTACGGGTTGTCATAAGTCTTTGCGGCAACGGCAACCGTGAGGAGGAACCCGGCAGGTCTTAAAGCGCCGGCGAGTCTTTCGAGAAAACCGTTGAAGAGGCTCCGGTCGGAAGGCGGAATGTTCTCAAAATCAATATTGACACCGGATAAGCGGTTCGCCCTGAGTAGCCGCAGAATTTCACCGGTTAACCTGTTTTCAAGGTCCCGGTTGGTCAATATCTGGTGAACCACTTCCGGGTCAAAGCGACCGTTGCGGCAGTTGTGAACCACCAGAAGGCTTTTTACCCCATGCCTGTTTGCCGCCGCCAGCCCGTCTGCGGGCACCTCGCCGCTCAGGTTGCCCCGGTAATCCGGTCTTACTGTAAAAAACCCTACCGCACTCAATTGTTCACCGAATGACGATAGGGAATTAAAGGCCGTCTTATCTCCGGGATAATCAACAGGATAGTAACCGAAAGTCACTTTACCCCCCGCTTTGGCGGGTAACCGGCGGGAGGGTGAAACCGGCAGCGCGAAAAGTAGGTTCCATTCCTTCTCCGTGACCACTCCGTCGGCACAAATTCCCATTGCCTGCTCGAAGCGGGTCACCGCCTTATAGGCTTCCCACCCGAAGTAGTCGGTGGGTTGTGCGGAAAGATGCCCTAATTTTAAGAGTTCTTTTTGGAGGCGAAGCACATCCGGACCGCGCGAGCCGACGGTTAGGTTCCGGGAAAATTCTACCGCACTGGCTTGAAATGGATAAACCAACATTAAAATTAGCAAAAAAATGCTTGTAGTAAGAAAATTTCTTAACTTTTCTTGCACTATCTCCCTCCCGCTTCATCAAACTTACTGCTTGTCCCTATGATAGCAGGAGAGTGGAAGTTTCACCAGAGATTACTTTATGGAAATAAAGATACATCCTGGAAGCGGAATTTTGGTGGCAGTTTTACGGCGGCAAAAACAGAAGAGGTACCGGAAGAAAAAATTTGGTGTGGCAGGTCAAACCAGACAAACTGCAGCCTCGGTTTTTGAGCGTCTTTGACAACGGACAACTTCTGATATGAGAAATGTGTCAGCTGCCGGCGCCTAACGGCTGTCCGGGGTTAAATGTTTAGGGATTTGGCGCCTAAGAACTGAATTACGGTTTCTCATATTCTTAATATTCTTAAACAACCCGTGACCAACACCCGGCCTGCGGCGGCTAATGACCGCGGGAAGACGGACGGACGGCCGGCGACTGCTTATGCCTCCACCACGTAACGGATGTCGCAAACCCCTGCGGGGCAGTACCTCTCCTGAACGTGGGCAGCAATCTCATCGCCGTAATTGGCAAGCGCCTCAGCAACGATCTCCGCGCCGATGCGTCCTACCCCGCAGGCCGCGGTCTCATACGCCCTGGCAGCCAAATTCTTCGCCTCCTCCACGGCTGCCGTGTCCACCTCGCCCCGGCTGATCCGGCGGAGGAGCTTCTGTATCTCTTCTAATTCCTTAAAACAAACCGGGCACTCGCTGCAGGCTTGCTTCAAAACGAGGGCTAAATAATATCCCGTAAGTTCGACAATGCACCGGGGAACCGCCCCTCCTGAACACATTTTTTATTCCTCCCTTAATGCTTCGTTGTATCTTCCACATTGTCAACGCCTTACGCTCACCCGTTATCCCCCAAGGCCGGTCTCTTACAGGTCTTCGGCCTTGTTTCAGGCAATGCTTTTAAGACAGTCTGCAGCCACCGCTATTGTTTCGTCGATGTCGGCAGGCGTGTGCGCCAGCGAGACAAAAAGCGCCTCGAACTGCGAAGGCGGCAAATAAACGCCGGCCTTGAGCATCTCCCGGAAAAACTCTGCAAACTTTGCCGTGTCCGCAGACGTTGCACCTGCAAAATCCTGTACCGGCCCGGGTGCAAAGAACATGGTCAGCATCGAGCCGACCCTGTTTACTGTGACAGGGATACCCGTCTCCGCCGCCGCTTCCTCAAGACCGGCGGCAAGCCGCCCCGCAAGCTGATCCAACCGGTCGTATGTTCCCGGTTCATTAAGCAAATCAAGCGTCGCGATCCCGGCCGCCACCGCCAGGGGGTTTCCCGAGAGGGTACCGGCCTGGTATACCGGTCCCCGCGGCGCCACCAGTTCCATAATTTCCCTCCTGCCGCCGTAAGCCCCTACCGGCAGGCCACCGCCAATGATCTTCCCTAAACAGGTGAGGTCGGGAGTAACACCGTATAACTCCTGAGCACCGCCATAACCTACCCTGAATCCGGTAATAACCTCGTCGAATATTAACAAGGCACCGTGTTCGGAACAGAGCGCCCGCAGCCCCTCCAAAAAACCGCTGGCCGGCGGCACAACTCCCATATTACCGGCCACCGGTTCAAGAATCACCGCGGCGATCTGTTTTCCCTCAAGTTCGAAAATACGCCCGACCGTCTCCAGATCGTTGTACGGTGCGGTAATGGTATCACCCGCCACCGAAGCCGGCACCCCGGGACTGGTGGGCACCCCGAGGGTAAGCGCTCCGGAGCCGGCCTTTATCAAAAAGGCATCCCCGTGCCCGTGGTAGCAACCCTCGAATTTTAAGATCTTCGCCCGCCCGGTGTACGCCCTTGCAACGCGGATTGCGCTCATCGTCGCTTCAGTGCCCGAATTCACCAAGCGTACCATTTCCACCGCAGGGACTGCGGCGACTATCTTCCTCGCAAGCTCCACCTCACGCGCCGTTGGCGCGCCGTAACTTGTTCCCCGCTCGGCGGCAGCCCTGACGGCTTCAACCACCGCAGGATGAGCATGCCCTAAAATCAGCGGCCCCCAAGAACAAACATAGTCGGTGTACACGTTTCCGTCAACGTCAAACACCTTCGCCCCGGCCGCTTTTTCAATAAAAACAGGGTTGCCCCCGACGGATTTAAACGCCCGCACCGGGCTGTTAACCCCGCCTGGCAGGTATCTCTGTGCCTCGTCAAAGAGGCTTTGTGAACGGTCAAAACGCATCCTCCTACCCTCTTTCGGTGAAGTATTGCGGATTCGAGCGCTTGAGCTCCTGCGTGCTGAAGAGCACCCGGTACTCCTTTATCTGTACCGCTTCGCTTAGGCGTGCCGCTATTGCAAGGCACTCCTCGCGGTGGGGACGATGAATTACTGTATAAAGGTTATACGGCCATTCCGGTGTCGTCAGGCGCTCGTAGCAATGGGTTACTTCCTGGAAGGAGGCCAGCATGTTCCCGATCTCCTCCAGGCGCTCCGGGGGCACCTTCCAGACGACCATGGCGTTAGCGGTAAAGCCAACGTTTTGGTGCCGCAGGGCGACGCTCAGCCTTCTGATTATTCCCCGCGCCATAAACTCCTTGACATGTGCGATCACCTGATCCTCCGTCATCCCTAAACGGGCACCTACTACGGCAAAAGGCCGGGGCTCGATAGGAAAGTTTTCCCCCAGCTCCGTTATCAGGCGCTGCTCGGTTTCCGTCACCTTTCTCCCTCCAGGTCGAAGTTAACGCGAATCTTGAATATCCGCTGCGCCGGCAAGTTCAAAAGCTCCGTGATCCCGGTTTCCCTCTTGATCGTATCAAGGATTTCAGCTATCCTTGCTGATGAGGGGGCCAAAATCGTAAACCAAACATTAAAGTCGTGTTCACGCACGTAGTTGTGGGTAACCTCAGGAAAGGAGTTTATTACGGCCGCCGCTTCATCAATACGTTCCTCCGGCACCTTCATAGCACAAAGCGTCCCGGTGTACCCTATCTTTCGCGAGTCGATGATCGCCCCGAGACGCCTGATCGCCCCAGATTCCTTGAGGCGCCTCAGTTCGGCGATTACCTCTTCCTCGGTTAAGCCTAACCGTGCCCCTACCTCTTTGAAGGGGTTCGGCACCGGCAGGAAGCCTTCCTGCATCGCGTTTAAAAGCTGACGGTCTGCTTCGCTCAAACCGTGATCCGCAGCCACTTAATCCCTCCTCCCGGCCCCGTATAGACACCAGGGCTCCTCACCCATATAATCACCGTAGTAAAAAAGCGCCCTTGCACGACACCCGCCGCAAACATCGTTGTATTCGCAGCGCCCGCATTTTCCCGTATACTGCCGTGTCCGTAGGCGTTTAAAGACCTCCGCCTCCCGCCATATGGTCGAGAAAGGCGTTTCCCGCACGTTTCCCGCCGGGATATCGAGGTAAGCGCAGGCCTGAACTACCCCCACGGGATTGATCAAGCAGTACGAGAGCCCGGCCAGACAGCCACGGGTGAAACGCATCTTCACGCCCATCTGCTTGGCGATCCGCAAGAACTGCGGGGCGCAGGTAGGTTTAATCTCCAGCGGCACCTGCTTTTGCTTCTCTAAAAGCCGCCGCAGCAGCCGTTCGTACTGGTCGGCTTTTATCGAGGCCTCCGCGATATCCACCGCACGTCCCGTCGGCACTAAGAAAAAAACGTGGTGCGCCTGCGCGCCGGCACTGAGCGCAAAATCCGTAATGGCTTCTACCTCGCCGTAATTAAATTCCATTACCGTGGTATGCACCTGGAAACCCAACCCGGCCTCCCGGCACGCCCGCATCCCGTCAACGGCAGCGTGCCAAGAGCCCTCTACCCCGCGCAGATCATCGTGCGCCTTCTTATCCATGCTGTCAAGGCTGATCCCGACAGCAGCCGCCCCGGCTCCTTTCAGGCGCCTGGCAGCATCCGGCGTGATCAATGTTCCGTTCGTTCCCAAAACGGGACGCAAACCCTTATCCCGGGCGTAAGACACCAGCTCGTACAGGTCTTCTCTCATAATAGGCTCTCCGCCCGAAAATATCATTATCTTGAACCCGGCCCGGGCGATCTCGTCAATGAGCCCCCGCCCCTCATCGGTTGAAAGCTCCTCAGCCTTCCTCGTTCCGGCATCCCGGTAACAATGGGCGCATTTTAAATTACACTCGTTAGTTGTGTTCCAGGAAACGATCACTCTTTCACTACCCCTCTACGAGGTTATACAAATCATATCCCGATACCGATTGGCAAGGGTCAACCGACTGTCGGGCATAGCTTTTGGCGCTGTACGCTTTGCTTGAACTTAGTCCCCATTGAGCTAAGGGTCTCCTACGTTTCGGTCAGCCTTCGGTCAGCCACTGGGCTGCATCCTTGGCGAAATAAGTCAGGATGATGTCCGCACCCGCTCTTTTCATCGCGGTGAGCATCTCCAGAACAACGGCCCGCTCGTCCACCCATCCCTGTGCAGCCGCCGCTTTGATCAGCGAGTATTCCCCGCTGACGTTATAGGCGGCCACCGGTCGGTTAAATTTCTCCTTAACTCGATAAACGACGTCTAGGTATGCGAGCGCGGGCTTCACCATTACGATATCCGCGCCCTCTTCTATGTCGAGCGCCACCTCCAGGAGCGCTTCGGCAGCGTTTGCCGGGTCCATCTGGTAGCTCCGCCTGTCCCCGAACTGCGGTCTGGAGCCGGCCGCCTCCCGGAAAGGCCCGAAAAAGGAGGACGCGTACTTGGCGCTGTATGCCATAATGGCCGTATCCTGATAACCAGCAGCGTCGAGCGCTTCGCGGATGGCTTTTACCCGCCCGTCCATCATATCAGAAGGAGCGACTATGTCGGCCCCGGCACGTGCGTGGGAAACAGCCGTGCGCGCTAATATTTCCAGGGAGGGATCGTTCAGTATCCGGCCGTTTTCAACCACGCCGCAGTGTCCGTGGCTGGTATAAGCGCAGAGACAAACGTCGGTGATTACCAAAAGTTCCGGAAAAAACTCCTTTATGGTACGCACCGCCTGCTGGACAACTCCCTCTCCCGCCCAGGCCCCGGAAGCGTACTCGTCCTTGGCAGCCGGCACCCCGAAAACTATAATCGCCGGTATTCCTAATCCTACTACCGTTTTGAGTTCACGCAGCAGGGTATCCACCGAAAACCGGCTCACTCCCGGCATTGCCGTAACCGGAACGGTAACGCCTTCCCCCTCTGTAACGAACACCGGGTAAACCAGGTCACCGACATTAAGCTCCGTCTCGCGCACCAGGCGTCGCATCTTCTCGTTGACACGCAGCCGGCGCGGCCTCGTCACCGGAAAAGCCACCTGTTAGCCCCTCCCTTAAACACGTTCGACGTTATGCTGATACGGACGATTCCCAAAGTCCGTCCGAAGTTACAGCTTCTATGTAATCCTTCATCCTTCATCCTTGATCCTTCATCCTGCCAAAGTGTTCCACCACCGCATCTACCAGCCCCGGAATCGTATACCGACGCGCCTCCACGTCCACCCTGAGTCCGAGTTCCCGTGCGGTGGCGCTCGTTACCGGCCCGATTGATGCCACCGCTACCCCCTTTAATAGGTCCGCAGCGCCCGGCTCAAACGCGGCGACAAAATTCTTTACCGTCGAAGAACTTGTAAAAGTCACGGCATCGACCTCGCCCGCAGTCAGCATTTCGCGGAGCACGGCCACATTTCGCCTCTCGGGAACCGTCCGGTAGGCCACAACGTTGTCCACAGCAAAACCGCTCTCCGCCAGCGCCCGCGGCAGCGAATCCGGCGCAATGTCCGCCCGCGGTAAAAGGACCCTTGCCCCGCTCCCCGCGTATTTCTTAAGTCCGGCCGCAATCGCATCGGCGCGGAATTCCTCCGGCATGTAGGCCACCAACAGCCCCCGTTCCTCTAATTCCGACCTGGTTCCGGGACCGATCGCCGCCACCGCGGCCCGGCTGAAGGTCCTGATGTCACATCCTAATTCTCTCAATCGTGTAAAAAACATCTTCACCCCGTTGACCGAGGTAAAAACGAGCCAGTCATACTCCGCCGCGTTCCTGATGGCGGCATCAAACGCACCCCAATCTTCCGGCGGGTCGATCCGGATGGTGGGGAACTCAAAAACCTCGCCGCCCAAGGCGGAAATAGCTTCTGACAAAGCACTTGCCTGATCCCGGGATCTCGTTACTACAATGCGCCGCCCGAAGAGCGGCCCCTGCTCGAACCAAGCAAGCTTCTCCCGCAGCCCGACCACTTTCCCGACCACAACCACCGCCGGGTTGGTTAGGCCTGCCGCTGCCACTTCCCGGTTAATATCGTTTAGGCTGCCGGTCACCGTGCGCTGTTTTGCGGTCGTCCCCCACTGGATCACCGCAACCGGCGTTTCTCCCGGCAGTCCCGCTTTTTTGAGCCGCTCCGCAATTTCGGGAAGGTTTGCCATTCCCATTAGAAAAACCAATGTCCCGCAACCCACTATTTTGTCCCATTCAATTGCCGAATCCGGCTTATTCGGATCCTCGTTGCCGGTAATGACCGCTAAGCTGGAGGTAAAGTCCCGGTGCGTTACCGGTATACCCGCGTAAGCAGGTGCGGCAACAGCCGAGGTGACTCCCGGAACGACCTCAAAATCCAGCCCCGCTTCCCTGAGCGCCTCCGCCTCTTCGCCGCCCCGCCCGAAAACGAAGGGATCACCGCCCTTCAGTCTTGCCACGACCTTTCCCGCACGCGCCTTCTCGACAAGCAGGGCATTGATCTCCTCCTGTCTGAGCGCGTGCCGCTCGGGAGACTTCCCGGCATAAAGAACCTCCGCGTCCGGGGGGGCATAACCGAGAATACGGGGGTTGACTAAGCGGTCGTAAACCACTACATCGGCGGAAGCCAAACATCTCATTGCTTTTACGGTAATCAGGCCTGGATCGCCGGGCCCCGCCCCTATAAGGTAAACCTTCCCCCTCATTGTTGCAACGACTCCCCGCGGATTGCCCGCAAAACTTCCGCCGCCCCCATACGCAGCAGCCTCTCGGCAAGCCGTACCCCTAATGCTTCGGCTTCGATCGCCGGACCGCTTTCCCGGCTGCGGAAAAGCTGCCGTCCTTCGATGTCGGATACCAACCCCTCAATGGTAAGCTCTGTATCAATGATGCGCGCCACCGCGCCTATCGGAACCTGGCACCCTCCCTCAAGCCGTCTCATGAAAGCCCGCTCGGCTGAAACCTCAGCGCTGCTGTCGGCATCGTTAATCTCACCAATAAGACGGGCAACCTCCTCATCATCCGCCCGGATCTCCACCCCAATCGCCCCTTGACCGACAGCGGGCAAACAGATGCTGTACGGCAGGCGCTGGGTTATGCAGCTTTCCAGTCCCAAACGGGCCATCCCCGCCCACGCGAGTACGAGAGCATCAAAGCCGGTCTTTAACTTTTCCAGGCGTGTAGTGAGATTGCCGCGAACGGGTAAAACCTGTAGATCGGGACGGTAGTGTCGTAATTGTGCCTGCCGCCTGAGGCTTGATGTGCCCACCTTTGCCCCGGGCTGCAGGGCGTCAAGCATCGCCCCGGAGGAGGAAACCAGCACGTCCCCGGGATACTCCCGCTTCAAAACAGCCCCGATGACCAGACCTTCCGGCAGTACTGTGGGCACATCTTTCATACTGTGGACGGCAAAGTCTATCTCTTTCTTCAGCAGGGCTGCCTCCAACTCCTTAGTGAAAAGACCCTTATCGCCGATTTTGGCCAGGGCAACGTCTAAAATATTATCACCGGTCGTTTTAATCTTAACGATTTCGAACCGGTATTCAGGCCACCTCCGTTTCAGTGCTTCCACTACAATACCGGTCTGTTCAAGGGCCAGCGCGCTTCCCCGCGTCCCAACTACGATACGGCGCATGTATTACCCCTTTCTTTTAGCAGCCGTGGTGGGTAATTGCTCCGGCACGTCTAATTTAAAGAGTTCCTGAATTGCCTGGGCGTAGACGTGCCCCTGTGAGGTCAGCGCAAGGTCTTTCAACCGGCGGACAGGTTCGTGCAACAACTGGTTTGTGATGCTGTTGGCGAGTGACGAGATCACTTTACGCTCGTAATCCGACAAATCCCCGAGGCGGTTCAGTGCCCGGCGCAGCTCTTTCTGCTTTATCTCGTCGCCTAACTTTTTCAGCGCTACAATGGTGGGGACCACCGCCTGCGCAGCCCGTTTCCGGAGAAAGCCTTCCACTTCCTCCTCTATTATCCTCTTTGCCTTTTCCGCCAGCCGCCGCCGCTCGGAGATGTTCGTATTCACCACGTGTTGCAGCGCATCTATGTCGTAGAGTACCACTCCGGGAATATCCCCTACCTCGGGCTCCACATCGCGCGGCACGGCTATGTCTATGATAAAGATCTTGACTCCGCGGCGCTCCTCCATTACCCGCGCCATCTCACTGGCGTGAATCACGTAATGAGCAGCTCCCGTGCAACTGATCACTATATCCGCCTGTCCCATCCAGTGGTACAATTCGTCAAACCGTACTGCTTGTCCCCCGAAACGGGCTGCTAATTCCTGCGCGCGCTCGAATGAACGGTTTGATACAATAACCCCGGCTACACCGCTCGCCACGAGATGTTTCACCGTAAGCTCGCTCATTTTACCCGCACCGACGATTAAAACAGTCCGTCCCTCGATGCCCCCCAGGGTCTGCCGGGCCAACTCAACGGCGGCGTAACTCACCGAAACCGCGTTTTTATCGATCTCCGTCTCGGTACGCACCCTCTTCCCGACCGCCAAGGCATGCTGAAAAAGGGAATTGAAATAACCGTTGGTCATGCCGCATTCCTGTGCCAATTGATAAGCATTCTTCACCTGCCCGAGGATCTGCGTCTCGCCCACTATCATCGAGTCGAGCCCCGCGGACACCATAAAAAGGTGCCGTACGCATTCGTGTTCGGTGTGAACATACAGGAAGCGTTTAAGTTCGGCAAAATCCAACTTAGCCCGGCGGGAGAGAACCTCGATTACCGCCGTCCGTGCTATTTCCTTCGTAAGAAACATGTAAAACTCGGTCCGGTTACAGGTGGAAATAAGAACAACAGAATCAACCCCGGCCTTGGCCCGGAGCTCCGCCAGGACCTCCCGGGCCTGACTTTCCGAGAACGCGAATCTTTCTCGTATCTCAACCGGCGCCGTCCGGTGGTTGAGGCCGATAACGATTGAGAACACCCTCCACCAACTCCTTGGCCCTGTCAAAGTCGTTCTTTTCTATACAGGTTAAAACTTGCGGGCTGACGATCTCTTCGAGCAACTCTTCCTTTGTGCCGGGGTACCGGGTGATGACCTCCTCGCGCACCGCACCCAGATAATCCAAAAACTCGCCGAACACCGGCGGGAAAACCCCCTCCAGTCTCTCCCTGAGCCTTCGCGCCAAAAGCGGGCTTTTCCCCCCCGTGGATATTGCAACCGTTAACTGTCCCCGCCGGAAAACCGACGGAACGTAAAAATTACAAAACTCCGGTTGATCGACCACGTTGAGTAAAATGTTCCGTTCCGTGCACTCCCGCGCCACACGAGCGTTTACTTCTCTGTCGTCCGTAGCGCTAATTGCCAAAAAGGCACCGGCGGTATCACCTTCCTGAAAACCGCGCTTGACCCATTCGACTTCTCCGGCGGCGGCCCAGGCGGCAAGCTCTTCCGTTACCTCAGGGCTGACCACGCAAACACGGGCGCCGCAATTTAGCAGCATCCGAACCTTACGCGCGGCGACCCTCCCGCCGCCGACCACCAAGCACCGCCGGTCTTTCAGCTTAATAAAAGCCGGATAAAGCGCTCTTTCCCGCCCGAGCAATCTCCAGCCTCCCTCGCCGTTTTGATCCAACGCGGCGTGGAACCTTGAACCGTTAAAACTGGCGCGCTACGATAAACTCGGCAATTGCGTTTAGTTTCTGCCTGCTGGGGATATCCGGCAGCACCCGCAGCGCTCCCTGCGCCTTCATCGCAAACCGGCGCGCCACTTCAAGGCTATAGGCGACTCCGCCCTCTTCTTCAACTATTCTGATCGCTTCGTTGATTTCTGCTTCGCCCTTTTCACGGGCGCAGAGGATTTCCCTCAGGCGGCGATGGCCCCGCCCATTCCGGCGCAACACGTAAATCACGGGGAGCGTGGCAATCCCCTCCCGGATGTCCCCGCCGGTAGCCTTTCCCAATACACGCTCGTCCGCAATCAAATCCAGGACGTCGTCCACCACCTGAAAGGCCATTCCGACCGCCAGGCCGTACTGCCCCAACGCCTTGCTTATAATCCGCGGGGCGCCGCAAACCAGCGCACCGAGTTCAGACGCCGCGGCGATCAAAACGGCCGTTTTCCTGCGGATGCGGCCAAAATAGCCGCTCAGGGTCTGACGGGGGCTGAAGCAGGCCGCGGCCTGGGCAAACTCGCCCGTGCATACCTCCATACAGGTCGCCGCCATTTTCTTACTGACCGCCGGTTCTGCGTAACCGGCAATGATTTCAATCGCCCTGGCGAAAAGCATATCCCCTGTGCGGATCGCCACGTTGTTGTCCCAGATCGCCTGTACCGTAGGCCGGCCGCGCCGGACTAAAGCCCCATCAACCACATCGTCGTGAACCAGGGTGGCCATATGTATGAGCTCCACGGCAACCGCAAGCGGTGCCACCTTCTCCAGGTCATAACGGCCGAAACGGCCGCCGAAAAGAGCAAAGGCCGGTCGCAGGCGTTTCCCTCCGGCAGCGAATAAATGAGCGGCGGCGCTATCAAGCATCGTTTCCGAGCTCGTTATAACATCCCTGAGCTGCGCTTCAATATAAGACAAATCATCCTTGATTTCATTAAAAAAATCAAGCATCATTTTAATCTGATACCCTGTTTAGCTTAAGTTTGAAATATTCGTCTTTGTACTGCAAAATCCTCCCCCATATGAAAAAAATATCCCGTTAATAACCTTATTCACTTGGAGGCTTTCCTTTCCAAACCCGGTCACCGCGGTAAAAAAACCCGTCGCTCTTATAATAAGGAATTTCATCGACATCGACCACTGAGCCGCGGTCTTCCTCTTCCAACTCCTCGGTCTCCGTAGACAGGCCGTGCTGAGCTACATCCTCCCATGCGTCCTCCTGGTCGTAAATCAGGCTTTCATGGCGGGGGTGAGTCCAGGGAGTCCGCAAAACCGTTTCCTCCACCGGCCGCACCCGCTGCCTTTCCTGCTCCTCCTGCTCCTCCTTGCATTCACGGCACATCGTCGTGTAGGGCACCGCTTCCAGCCGTTCGAACGAAATCGGTACACCACATGCCTCGCAGTACCCGTAGCGCCCTGATTCCATCCTGTCCAAAGCGTCCTCGATCGCCCGCAGCTTGAGCTCCGCATCATCCTTTAAAGCCAGGTCTTTCGAGCGCTCGAAAACCTCACTGGCGATGTCCGCCGGATGGTTATCGTAAAGTGAAAGTTCGCCCACCGACTCCCCCAGCGACATCTCCAGGCCCGTTTCACCGATGCTTTCAATCCGCCGTCTCAGTTCCTCCCGCTCTTTCAGAAGTCGCTCTTTGAAATGTGCCTGTCTGGCCTCATCCATACAACGCGCCTCCTACGTCAATATATTAATACGGCACTAATATAAGTGAAGTTCAACCATACGCACCACTTCGGCAATAAACTTCCCTATTCCGGGGAGATTTGCGGCCACCACGTTGCGCAAGAGGTAAACTGCAATTGCCCCCAGGATGGCAAAACCGACCGCGATTCCTACCCCGCGTGCAACACCGGCGATGAAGTTGATGTACATCAGCCGCCAGGGCCGCTCGAGGAGGTGGACGTACTCCGCCAGCTTCATTTTCTCCATCGCCACGCTGAGCTGTTCAATCTTCTCTACCAGCAGCCGAACTCCCGTTTTTTCATCCTCAGCCGCCACAAAAACCACCTTCCCCGAACTTACTCTAAAAAACTCCCCGCCGGTTAACCTTTTTTAATTTTCCCCCATGGAACTCAAATAAAAAAGACCTAAAATGAACCCCAAAAGGAACCTTAAAGAGGAAACGAGCGACCTGGTCATGGTGAGGTAATCTGCCGCAGTAATGCGAAGCTCATCGCCGCGCCCCACGGAAGAAGAACGCATTCTCGGAGAAGGAGGGATAAAATCCGTGAAGAGTAAATCCAAATTTCTAAGTTGCGGGGGCTTTGGTTAGTTTGTCATCAATGCCCTGAAGGAGGCGAAAGTTATGGTTTTGTGGAAACAATGATCGTCTTCGTCCTCTCATCCCAATCCACTTTACCGCCGATTTCCTTCACAAATGAACGCAATTCGACGAGGGTTCTTCCGTCAATCACGCAGAAAGGTACATTGGTCGCAACCCGGCCGTTGATCACCAAGCGGGGATTGACAGGAGGCTGTTTCTCGCCCGGCAACGCAACGCCGAAATAATCGGCCACTGCCTGTGCCAGTGCCCTCGCCGTCCGCATTCTGAACTCAGGCTGGGCCAGCAGCTGCTCCTCCTGCGGGTTGCTTATAAAGGCTACTTCGGCAAGCACCGCCGGCATGGCAGTTTTGCGAAGGACATAAAAGCCAGCCGTCTTTACGCCCCGGTCACGCAGACCAAGGGCCTGAACAAGTCTGGTCTGCACACTTTTAGCCGCCTCGGCTCCTTTGCCGCCTTCCTTAAAACAGTATGTTTCCGTTCCGTTGGCACCCTGATCGGCCGCACTGTTGCAGTGAATGCTCAAAAAAAGATCTGCCCCTACCCGGTTAGCTATCTCAGACCGCATGGCAAGGTCGCGGTTCTTATCAGCAGGCCAGGGCACCTGGTCGCTGGTTCTCGTAAACACCACCTCTACCGGTGAGTCGCTAAGAAAAGAGCCTACCTCCAGTGCGACAGACAGTGTAACGTCTTTCTCTTTCAGCCCGGTGGGGCCGATCGCCCCCGGGTCATATCCCCCGTGACCGGGGTCTAAGCACAAACGCATACTTACAATCAACTCCTTCCGCTAACCGGTTTTAAGTAACATTCTGCGTTGACCATAATTTCCCTGCTTCCCTCAAAAGTAATATTATGGCTCGTTAACCCCATTCTCCCCATAACTTTCCCAAGGTCACAGCGAACACTTCAAGACCTCCCGGAATAGAGTGTATTTAAAGGGGTAACGGTTATGCTTTATATTGTTCAGTCCGGCGACACTTTGTTTGAGATTTCAAGACGATTCGGCACGACGGTCCCGGCGATACTGGAAGCCAACGTGATCTGTAATCCGGACTTGATTTTTGTCGGCCAGCCATTGATAATACCCCGTCCGGGGTTACAACTGCCAAAGGCCGGCGGAGGACCGTACTACGTAGTACTGCCCGGAGATACGTTGTGGTGTCTTGCCAGGCAGTTCAATACAACCATCAGCGTCTTGGCAGCGATCAACCAAATACCAAACCCGAATCTGATATTTGCCGGTTCTGAACTGCTGATTGGTCCGGAAGTTCCAGACCCTGAGGTACTAAAAGAAACCTGGGAGCGCACGGCGGAACAATTCTGCGATGTCATGAGCTCGCTCCAAATTCACGGCATCTATTACATCGGCTCTTTTCAATGGGAGGCGCTTGGAAGAAGAGCTGTTCCTTACCTGCTCCAGTTGCTAAGTAATCCCTGCGATGTCGTGCGTATCTACACGGTGATAAGCTTCGGCCGGCTCAGCCTTGACCGGCAGGTTAGGCAAGCGCTGAAGGAAGTGCTCAACGACCCTGCCGTTGCCGACCTGGCAGGCTTCGCCCTGCGAAGAATCGAACTTGCCCAACAAGGGCGGGAAAGGGTGCACATCCTGACAAACGATAGCACGCTTCTCGCGGAGCCGAACCTCGGGGCTCAGGGAACACTTTTGCCGTCAGGTACTGAAGTGGTCGCGCTGCGGTGGTACATTCCGAGTCCTACCGGAGAGGAGGGCCCTCGCGGCGGCATTCAGGTATATGACTATGTCCAGGTGGTTGCAACCGGACAAAAAGGGTTTTTGGCGCGGGCAGGCTTTAACGAAATACTATTGATCTGACAAGAGATTTTACGCAAAAGGTTTTACCTGACTATATATACTTCATTCCCGTTTTTTCACTCCCCGCCTTTCATATCCGGCTCTCAACTATCCCGGCGTGAACCGCGCCGACTTATTCTGCCGGGTGGCCACAACCGGTACTATCACACCCTCTCAGCTTTTCCCGAACGCCCGGCCCCCATAGCCGGAGCCGGTTTCGGCAACCAGAGCATGGTTAACGTCGCCGCCACCCACAAAGCGCAGGTTACGATAAATGTTGCCGGCAGTCCGAAATAGTCTCCGGTAAAGCCGAGGACAATCGGCGCCACCACCAGCCCCAGGTCGCCGAAGGAACGATAGAATCCCATAGCCGTCCCCCGGACCTCGTCCGGGGCAAAGTCGCCCACCAGTGCAGCCGGAATGGTGGAGACAAAACCGCCGCCGATGCTCAGCAATATCGAGGCGATTATGATAAGCGGCACGGTGTCGGCCCATCGGAAAAGAAAAAAGCCGCCGGCAGCCACCACCGCCCCCGGGAGCATGACATTACGCCTCCCGAACCTGTCGGCGAGAAAACCGGAGGGAAAAAATAAAAGCATGGTAAGACCGCCTACCATCATAAAAACCAGGCCGGTTACACGGCTGTCAAGGCCCAGTTGTTCTTCAATCATGACAGGTAGGATGGTCCACAGTAAGCCGTTGAAGCCGAACCGGAACGCAAAATTCACAAAATAGACGACGCCGAGGTTCTTCGTAAGGACATGCTTCCAACTTACTCCCGGATTGGCCGCCGGTTTTGGTGTAATCGGCCCCGAACGCGCGGGGCGGGTTTCACGCGTAAGTACAAGGGAAGTCCCGGCAGCGGCTGCTGCCAGGACACCGAACATCATAAAAGGAGAATTAAGCCCGTACCTATAAGCGAGCCAGCCGCCTATTCCCGGCCCGAAGAGGGCGCCCAGGTGGTACCCCATCATATAAAGACCGGTTGCCTTTCCCCTGTTTGTTTCATCAGCCATATCTATAACCATGCTCAGTGCAGCGGTTGCATAAAGAGCGGCACCGATGCCGACAAGCGCCTGCCCTAAAAACAGCATCTCGACTCCTGTAGCGGACCAGGACACCAGCGCCCCCGTAGCGGTAACCGACATGCCGATGGGAACGAAGGGTTTGCGCCCCCACCGGTCCGCAAGCACCCCGGCAGGAAAGCCGACGAGCATCCGCATGCTGCTGTTCATTGCCAGTACAAACCCAACGACAGTGAGGGAAACACCAAACTTATGGGCGTAATTGGGCAGGATGGGGCTGATCGCACTGGAACCGGTCATAATAACAAACATGATTGCGGAAAGGCTAAGAACGGGGACAATGATACGCTTCATACGGCTGCTCCTTTCTCCATCCCGGGACCAGTGACAGGTTGCTACCGGTGTTAAGAGCCGGACGACTTTGAAGGCACCGGAAACCCAACCGTTCCTTCGACTCATTAACCCGAACCGCGCCGCCGCCAAACCGGGTTCTTTGAGGTTCCTCTTAAACAAAGGTTAAATTCGCCAATCTTTGCAGGGTTTCCTCTAAATAGAGGCAAAAAGAGGTTTTGATACCACCCGTTTTGCGAAACTTTACCGTAATAATTCCGCTCATTCAACCGCCCCGAAAAACGCATCGCTGCAACCGGCATGCCTTGAGCCGAGATTCGCTGTATGCGTACTCAAAAACGTCTATCACCAAAATTGACGCCGTCTCGGACAAAGGCCTGCACTACACTCGTTACCATATAAGCCATTGAAATCCCCAAAGATTACAGGCCTTTAACCGAAACTAAAAAAGGGCCTCTTAAGCCCTTTCCCGGACATCTTTAGCCAAGGTCGGTCCCTTTTCGCCGAGCAGTTCTTCCCGCGACCAAGGCAAGGACCACTCTTTGAGTTTCTCTACAAACAGATAGTCAGTTAAATCAATATGAACCGGCGTAATAGAAATGTACCCTTCCTTCACCGCCCTCACGTCGGTATCGGAGTCATTGCCGTTCATATCCAAAGGCTCCCCCGCCATCCAGAAATAGACCCTTCCCCGCGGGTCCGTCCGGCGGTCAATGACGTTGACGTAACGGATGTTCCCGAGTTTGGTTACCTTTACACCGCGCGGGACGCCGGGCGGTACATTAATATTGAGCAGTGTCCCCGCGGGTATAACCTGCCGGACGAATTCAGGTAAAAAATCCTCGATGAAATGAACCGCCCTGGAGAAATCCGGTTCATCATGGGTAGCAAGCGAAACAGCCACGGAAGGTATCCCGTTGATAATGCCTTCAAAGGCCGCAGAAACAGTACCTGAATAAAGGACATCGGTTCCTACGTTCGGTCCCAAATTGATCCCGGCAATCAGGAAATCCGGCTTTTCCGGTAAAAGCGCCTCAAGCCCTAATTTGACGCAGTCTGCGGGTGTACCGTCTACCACCCATCCCCGGACCCGCTGGCTTCTAAAACCTGCTTCGCGAACCCTGAGCGGCCGGTGAACAGTAATCGAATGACCGGTGGCACTTCTTTCCCTGTCGGGCGCAATCACGTAAAGCTCGCCAAATCGTTCCAAAGCCTTTCTTAAAACACTGAGGCCTTCAGCAAATATTCCATCGTCGTTCGTCAACAATATCCGCAAAATATCCCTCTCTCCCCGCGCCCTACTCACGTCTCGTAAATGGAAATCGTCATCTCATTTTTTGCGCTGTCTTTAGTGAGTCCAAAAAGGACTTTTTTATGCTTGAGCATCTTATTTAAAAAATCAACCACGCGGTAAAGTTCCTCGCATTCTTGAAATGAGCGCGTACCAATTAAGGTCAGTTTAGGGGGTTCCTTAGACTTCAACATCCCCCACCTTTCAGGCAGTATATTTCTTACGTTCGAGATTCGCGACCCCTGATAAGGGAAAACGCTTCTGCTCGCGTGGCAGGATTCTGCTTGAACACACCGCGCACCGCAGATGTCACCGTTTGTGCACCGGGCTTCTTAACCCCACGCATTGTCATGCACATGTGCTCGGCTTCAACAACCACCAGGACCCCTCGTGGTTCAAGCCTTTCCATTATAGCATCCGCTATCTGACTGGTCAATCGCTCTTGCAGCTGCGGCCGCCGCGCGTATCCCTCCACTACCCTGGCTAATTTACTCAACCCCGTGATGTTTCCCGCCCGCGGAATGTATGCGACGTGAGCGACCCCGAAAAACGGCAGGAGGTGGTGCTCGCAAACGGAGTATACCGGTATGTCCCGCACGAGAACCATTTCTTCGTGGTCTTCGGCGAAATACTTCTCCAGGTGCACAGCCGGGTCTTCCTCAAGGCCGGCAAATATCTCCGCGTACATCCGGCCGACGCGAAACGGTGTCTCCCGGAGCCCCTCCCGTTCCGGGTCTTCGCCGATTGCTTCAAGAATCGCCCTTACCGCTGATTCAATTTTCTTCTGGTCAAACACCTCAAGCTCCCCCTTTTACAGCCTGAAAGACTGAGTTCCCAACGTCATCTGGTGCTACACATCCCGGCACCGGCACACTGACAGGAGACCGCTGCAAAACTTCGCCTGCCAATGGGAGGTGTGAGGTGGGAGGTTGGAGGTGAGATTTTTTTGAAGGAATTGGTAAGAAAATTCCTTCATTGATTCCCACTTCCCACTTCCAACTTCTCACATCTCACTTCTCAAATGGTCTCCAGTCTTTCTGCCAAAGTTTGCTATCTATGATAGAGCCCGCCTTCGGGAAATTAGAGTTTTGCAACACTCTCTTCGCAATGCTCAGAGCATGCCGCAAAACCGGTGAACCTGAGGGATGACCCGCACATCACGAGCCACTTCGAGCGCCTGTAACTGAAGTCGCAGCAACTCAGCGGGCGCCGGCCGCCTCTCGGGTTCACCTGCGGTAACCGGCTGCAAGACCAGGGTTGCACCCGCCGTTGCGGCCATCTCGGCCGCAGTAACCACTTCGTCAAGGGGCGTGCCTTTAACCACCACCGCTTTCAAGAAAACCTCCTTGTTCCGAGCCACCTCAAGAAACCGCCGGTGCTCCTCCCAAAGCGGCTGCATCCCTGTAGCACTGGGGAGTTTCACATCCATTGCTATAAGATCGACAAGGTGAAGGAGAGCCTCCAATGCACCGGGCAGGGTGCCGTTAGTTTCAAGGTATATCCCTCGTCGCGTACCTTCCAATAGCGGAATGAGTTCCTTGAGAAAACCCGGATAGAGCAACGGCTCACCGCCGGTCAGGCTTACTGCGTGATGCTTCCCGAGATCCATACCGGCAATGAGCACGCCTAATTCTTCAGGTGTAAGGGGGTTTGGAACGGCCATAAACTTGCCGCTCCCCGGTCGCACTTCCACCCTGCAACTGGGGGGCCTGTCCCGGGGGGTATCGCAGTAGCGGCAGGATAAGTTGCAGCCCGCAAACCGGATAAACAGGTGCCGGCACCCGACGTATGGTCCCTCCCCCTGAACAGAAGAAAAGATTTCTCTCAAAAGAACCGGTGCTACGGCACTCCCCGCACCTTGCAACGCGCCATCCTCACCCCTTCTATCTCATTCGCATAACCATCCAGGACCTCCTGTGCCAGTTTTAATACTTCGCTTCCCGGAATACCGATATCCAGCAGCCCGACCGCCGGAATCGGGACGCCCTCGGCACTGACATTAATGCCGAAGTGGATCATGGTTGAAACCGGTGTGATGGTCGCTATTGAAACAGAAAGCTTGTAGGAAGCGTTGTTCATTACCGCAAAAAGGTCGTCACCGTGCCGAAGAACAGGGAGTTTTAAA
This sequence comes from Bacillota bacterium, assembly GCA_040756575.1. Taxonomy (GTDB): domain Bacteria; phylum Bacillota; class Desulfotomaculia; order Desulfotomaculales; family Ammonificaceae; genus DTYU01. The sequence continues at coordinate 322,135 of JBFLYP010000001.1, forward strand.
GACCTTTTTTCAAGGATATCCTTCGTCAGTGCTACCAGGAGGCGCTGCCTGAGAACCGCCTTTTCAAGGTCGTTGTCAAAGTGCTCAACAATAAAATGGAGCATATCCGCACTAAAAATGGAGCCACCCGCCTTGAAGTCTTCAATATCTACAAGCTGACCGTCTTTGACCCTGCATCCTCCCCTGAAGGCAATAATGCTGTCACCGCGGATGTTAAAGCGCTTAAACCCCCACAAGGACGAAAGCTGGGTACCGTCGTAAGTCAATTCGTGTGCAAACAAAAAAGTCTTTACCACCTCACTCCTCCCCTCCGGCAGCAAGCGCGCGTAAAAAACGCAGGCAACTCTCGCAGCGCCGGCACATCTCCGCCCCGCCCCTATAGCAGCTCCACATGAGTTCAAACGGCACCCCCAGCCGCCTCCCGAGCCTTACAATCTCTGCCTTGTCAAGGTATTGGGTGTAACTTACCACCCGGACACGGTTTAAAGTCGAATAAGCGAGAGCCGCTGTTGCCGCCGCAACAAAGCCGGTGCTGTTGTCCGGAAAGGCAGCCGCCTCTTCGCGGTTAAACCCGGTAATCACCGCATCCGCCCCAAGATACTCTGCGAAGGCTGCTGCAACGTTTAAAAAGACCCCGTTCCGGTTAGGAACCCATACCTGCAAAGCGGCAGCAGTCGCCTGTGAGGGGTCATCAAGTGTAGTTATCTCAGGTTCGGGTAAATCCGCCCCGGTCACCAGCGCAGTTTTAGTTATCTCAGCAAAGAAAGAAAGATGCGTCACACGGTGTGGCACCCCGTAATATCTTGAAAGGGCCGCAGCGGCTTCGATCTCCCTGCTTGCGGCCTGCTGGCCGTAGTCGAAAGTAAGACACAACAACACCGTTCCGTCACGGACACCGTGGGCCAAGCAGACTGCGGAATCAAGCCCCCCCGAAAGCAGAACCACGCTCTTCACGGCTTGTATACCGCCCAGGCGGCAGGGGACTCCGCTACCTTAACCTCTTTGACCCGGATCTCCTGATAAGCTGAAAAACGTTCTGTCACCGCCTCATAAATAAGCCGGGCGATGTTCTCCGCGGTTGGTTCCGCTCCCGCTTTGAAAAAAGGCAGTTCGTTAAGATACTGGTGGTCCAAGTCACCCACCACATCCCGCACCGTGTCTTTTAAAACCTTGAAGTCAACCAGCATCCCGGCATCGTTAAGCTCCTTGCCGGCCACCGTAACCGCAACCGTCCAGTTATGCCCGTGCAGGCGGCTGCAAGGAGAAGGGTACCTGTTCAAATTGTGAGCGGCCGCAAAAGAAGTCTCTACCGTAAGTTCGAACAAAACTACCGTCCTCCACCGAGCGGTCTTTAATTGAGTATTATTATACAAGAAACGGTACAGAAGTATAGGGAATTAATAGGATAGATCGTGTCGTTCGGCAAAAGCCGATTAACAATAATCAGTCAGCAGTCTCAGTCAAGTCCTAATTATGGTGTAAATTCCCTCTGGCAGATAAGATCACCGCATTTTAAGCCGCGTTTATGCGGATATCGGCATCACCCACCTCCTTATATGCCGTTCACCCCCAGTACCACTGGACAGATCAGAAGGTTAAGGTTCATGCTTTTATCTGCGTAATCGGGCTGCTCCTTTCGCAGGTTCTCTGGAAGAAGGCGTCAGATTTGGGTTACACCTTCAGTATAGATGGCTTGATCAAGGTTCTTGATGTTTACCCCCGCGTGCCCAATACTCCAGCTACCAAGCCCGCTGTGTGTCCGTTATAGCATAGAGCACGATTTCATCTTTCCCGCCTTTGTTTACATGATTGGCCAGCAACCGCCGCAGTTCCTCCTCGTTTTCCTTTTTACCCATAGCCGCAGCCTCAGCGACCCAAATCGCGCCCGGAATGTGGGCTGTGTCGTAGTCGCATCTGGCACGTACGTCTACCACTAAAGGTCATTGGCAATGGTATCGCCGCCGCTGTGCCCTTTCCGGTAGTCGGCCAGGTCACCGTCACGGTCGTCGTCAAGCAGGTCGCGCAGAGCCGTCGCACTGATGAAATTCTTTTCGATGCCCGGCTGCTCTGCACCCCGATTGCCTAATCCCTGAAGATATAGCTCTCCCTGTTTCGCAGGTGTCCTGACGTTGACTGTCCGGCTGGCTGCGTTCCAAGCCACGTCTGCCCCGAGAACCGCCGCAATGGCCCGCAGCGGCACGAAGACGCGGTTTTCAACCATTATAGGGGGAGGAAGGACGGCCCAATCCTTTCCGTCAACGCTAATACGAATACTTTCGCCACCGGCTCCGGCCCAGGATGCTGTCACAGAAGCCAGGAAAAAGCATATTAGCAAAATCAAGCACAATCTCCTCATAAACTCCATCCTTATAAACACGCCTTTCGCTGCACTCAGGCACAAAACATTATGAAAATGGGTGTTCATCCGTGGTTTAGTCCCTTACTCCGTCTCCTGCTCCTAACGTAGAACGTAGAACGTAGAACGTCGCACGTAGAACGATTTTCAGATTTTCTCCTTATGGCTCTGCTTTCTTAAGGATGCAGAGAACACCAAAAATCAGGCCTACAGACAAATCGCCTTTTGAATCTTACATTTCCGGCCTTTTCACCACGCTATCAGCTCCACGAAATCGTCGTAATAAATTGTCTTGACCACGGTGTTTTTGCCACCTGGAGGAGGAAAGGTCGCAATGTGG
>JBFLYP010000002.1:0-181771 GCA_040756575.1 Bacillota bacterium
TTTAAGGGTGAATCTTACCGGTTCCGGGAAAGTCAGCAAAGGCAATCTGTTAACATGGATACCTGACGAATAGGGTGGTCAATTTTTACGTTGTCACGGTGGTCAACTTTTTAGTTGACGAACACACTATGTACCGATTTGACGACAGAGGTCTTCACCAGCGGTGGGGATAATAAGGAGGCGGCTTTACATTTACAAAAGACGGACTATCTGGCCAGCGTGTGCACCAACGAGGTTACCCTAAGACGAGTCGTGTCTAAAGAAATGGGCTACGAAATATTTAACGGATTGCGAAATATCGGTCTGATATACTCTGATGCCAAGGGAGAAGCAATATGCGAAATCTTCCCTTTACAAAAAAGCCCCTGCTCTAACCATATCGGCATCTCGACCCTCGCCATCACCAAAACCGGAAAGATCAGGCTTACTAAGCAATCTGAGAAAAGTGCCATATACCCCAGGGCATTAGCTCCGTCAGGTTCTGGTTCGGCGAACTGGAGCGACCTAAGAAATACCGGAGGCAATTTTACCAGGTTCTTGCAAAAGGCAATGGAGCGGGAACTCATAGAAGAACTTGGCCTCAAACACCTCCGGAAGCCGAAAATCCAGACGAAAGTAATCGGATTTGCGCGGATTTTAAATCGCGGCGGAAAACCGGAATTTTTTGGTGTTAGCTTTTTGGACGTACCGGAGGAGCAAGGGAAGGTATCCAACAAAGAAAGGGTCTTCACCGAGGGCTTTGAAGAGATTATTATCCCGGCGGCCAAGGAACTTTGGGATACCCTTTCCGCCGACCGCTCCCAAATCGGGGCGGAATCTAAGCAGGAGATCTGTCAAGCAATTGACGACTTTATCGCCACTAACCAGTACAGGCTTTCACCGAGTTTGTACCTCAACCTCCGGTTCTTCAAGGAGTGGATCGAAAGCATAGGCAAAGAAAGAGGGTAAGGCAATCTGGTAACTCCGTTCTTGACGTACTATAAAATCCCCACTTCTGACAAAGACCGCTCCTTCCCGGAAGGAAAGAAGATCCGCTGGCGGGATGCCTTTGCCGCCTGCTGGACCTTGATCAAGCACCGGTTCGTCGATTAGGAGACCTACCGCTAACGCGGTTTGGGCGTTCCGGAGGCGCAGGCGCTGGTGGCGTCGTTCCTGTACCAGAGTTTATTCCTGTATCAGGGTTTATAGGTGGGCGTTAGGTCTTTGTTCGCGTGGTTTCGCTGCTCCCGGGCTGGGCATCCAGGAAATAGCGGCGGGATGAAACAGAGCTTTCCGGGGTGGTATGGACAGGCGGCGGGAGTCGCCTACTAAATCTCGGCCCAGTTGCCCCAACGTTATGGGTTGACGGTAAGAAGGGCGGCAGACTAAAATAGTAGCGATGCGCGATAGCCTTGCGCTTGAAGAAGGGAGAATAGTATGGTGCCTCTCGAAGAACTCATTCGGCAGTTGCCACCCGATCTGCAGCAGGAAGTAAAGGACTTCGCAGAATTTTTATTAGAAAAACGGGGGAAGAAGCCTTTCCGGCCACCCAAGTTTGATTGGGCTGGCGCTCTCAAAGACTTGAAAGAACGGTATACGTCGGTGGAACTCCAGCACAAGATTCTCGCGTGGAGAGAAGAATATTGACGTATCTTCTCGATACAAACATTTTCCTGGAAATCTTACTGGGGCAAGAGCAGGCCGGGTCGGTAAAGCGTCTTTTCACCGAAATCTCGCCATCAAGGCTGTATATCTCTGATTTTTCACTTCATTCAATCGGTATTCTCTTGTTTCGCCGGAACCTACACGAAATCTATGAGCGATTTATTGAAGACGTGGTGATTAATTCGGGGATAGGTGTGCTCCGTCTCAGCGCCGAAGATGTTCGGGCGATGGCTGCATTCGCGCAGCGATTTCGGTTAGACTTTGATGACGCTTACCAGTATACAGTTGCTGAAAAATACGGCTTGACTATCGTAAGTTTCGACAGCGATTTCGACCGGACCGAAAAAGGCCGGATACCGCCCGACAAAATCAAAGTTTAACCCCTGACTTTCAGCCACCATTGGCTTCAGGCTGTAGTACCATAAATAACCCACAAGTCCTCACTATTAAAGGGCCGCTCCTTCGCGGAAGGGAAAAAGATTAACTAGCGGGATGCTTTCGCCGCTTGCTGGACGCTGATCAAGTACAGGTTCGTTGATTGAAGCATACCCGCGAGTAGGCCGAATACTGATGGAAGTTCCCGAGGCCCAAGCGCGCGGCCTGAGGGAGAAAGCCTGGAGGAGGTAAGAAATGCTGTGCGGGAGGCCGTGCGGTGCCATTTTGAAGAGGAGAACCTCCCCCGGGTTATCCGCTTGCATATCGTCAAGGACGAGGTCATCGCGGTGTGAGGATTCCCAGGGATGTGAGCGGAGAAGAATTGGCGAAGCTTCTGGCCCGGTACGGCTACCGGAAATCAGCCGATAGTCATCCCTGACTATCCGGAAGTGTCGGTTTTTATTATCCGGAAAAACTTGCAAACCGCAGGCATAGGCCGAGAAGAGCATTTTGCCCTGCTCCGGGAATTGTAACGTGGTCTCCAGCAATCTGGCCGAACAGCCGGGGGCAATACCAAAAGTGGAGGATTGTAGCAGGTTATCTGGTGATGCTTAAGGGGCGCTGGTGCATACCGCGTAAAAGCCGAAAGGCGCTCCTTAAACCGTTGACACCGGAGAAGGAAAAGACAAAAATTGTACCGACAGGTACGCCTCTAAAGTCGTACGGGTTCAGAGAGAAGGGGTGACTGATGAAGGCCGCAAAAGTCCGGAAAAAGCCACCGGGTAAACGGGTGCACTTAGAGGCAAAAAAGACGCAGTGGGTCTTGAAGCTCAACCCTAAAGGGCAGGCGACTATCCCTTTGGAAGTGCGCCGGATGCTCGGTGTTGACGGCGAGTGCCGGGAATTGAAATTGGTGGCGCTGGAAGATGGGTTTCGCCTCTTACCCCACAAGCCGCCCCTCCCGGTCCACCGGTATATCGGTTACTGCGCCGAAGAATTGGCAGACATAGACGACCCCGTAGCCTTCCTGCGGGAACTCCGGGGTCGTCCGGCCGATGCGCCGGAAGAGTAATCTTTATGCAAACGGCCATTGATACTAACCTCCTGATCATTCTTCTCCGGGGAAAACCACGCGAACACGCCCAATTAGTTGCCGAAGCTTTGGTGGAATACGACCGGCAAGGGCGCTTGGTTACCTACCCGGCGGTTTGGGCGGAGCTGCGGGTATTGATTAGCGAGTAAACCAGCAACGATACCGTATTTTCGCGGGTGGAAAGGCTCGCTTTTGCGCCCGGCGGACATTTAGCCTGCTTCTTCAAGGGATGCAAATACTTCACCATTTACAGGCCCGGTTTTACCGAAGCCCTGGAGCTGATTCCGTGAAAGTGCAGGTTTACTATATACTGCGCAAAAGCCAGGGAAGAGTTAAAGGCCGGGGAGACCGCGTTGAGGATGTGGATTGAGTTGTGGCCCTTGAGGATGAGGTAGTCCATCACGAGCTCGTTTTTGGTTCTGTCGAAGAGCTGGGCTCTTATGCCCACCAGCGGGTACCTGGAGATGTACGAATATTTCAGGTTAGGGACCAGTTGCCTGGCGTCTTTGTACATCACGTAGGGGATGTACTTGCCTATCTCCTTGAATCCCATCAAAACGTAGTTCTTGTTGGTAGCGAATTGCCGGGCGTTGTAAAGGAGCGTTTCCCGGAGCTCGCTGCACCTGATGTTCTCTAACAAGCCGTAGTTCTCGCGGCTGAGTGCGGGAATGGCAGTAGGGCCCATTTTGACCACGCCGCGGGGCGTCCTGGTGAAGTGCACCCCCAGGAAAGGGAAGCGGATGTCCGGGACGGGGTAGATGTTTGCCCGGACCAGGAACTCGTATCCCTCTTTGACCCTGAGATAGATGCCTTTGTAGGGAAGCATTATATAATTCTTGCCCAACCCGCACATATGGGCGATTCTATCCGCGTAGGCGCCGGCCGCGTTGACCAGGAAACCGTAGCCCATTCTTCCGGCCGTCGTCACCGCTTCTTTTTGGTCCAGGGCTGTTAATTTGACGCCCATGGGCGCCGAGCCGGTTTTCTTTATCAATTACGCATACACTGCCCCCGAAGCTCCTTTTAAGTTCCAGGGCGATCGTCAGGCCGACGATACCCGCACCGACAACCAGGAAATCGTATACCAAAAAGGTCTTCCCTTCGCATAATTAGCCGCATGCAACTCGGTTTTACGCCTTAACTCCGAACGTCGAACTGTTTTCGGACAGGCCGCCGTACCAGCGTTGGTAAAACTCTTTATACTCTCCGCTTTTTACACGCCTCCACCAGGCCGGGTTGTTCACGTACCACTCAATGGTACGGCGCATTGCTTCTTCAAAGTCAAAATTTTTCCGCCAGCCAAGTTCCCGCTGAATTTTCGATGAGTCTAATGCATATCTTCTGTCGTGCCCGGGCCGGTCTCTGACAAAGGAGAGCATATCCTCCGTCTTCCCTAACTTTTTCAAAATCAAGCGGACCAATTCTAAATTCGTAAGCTCGCATCCGCCACCGATGTTGTATACCTCGCCCGCTTTTCCGTTAAGGAGAACCATTTCAATCGCCCGGCAGTGATCCTCCACATACAACCAGTCCCGGACGTTCTGCCCGTCTCCGTAAACCGGAACCGGTTTATCCTCGAGCGTATTGGTGATAGCCAGCGGGATCAGCTTCTCGGGAAACTGGTACGGTCCGAAGTTGTTCGAGCACCTGGTGATGATAACGGGCAGCCCGTATGTTCGGTGGTATGCCCGGCAAAGGAGATCAGCGGCGGCCTTGCTGGCGGCATAAGGGCTGTTGGGTGCCAGCGGTGATGTTTCGGTGAAAGGCAGATCGGTCGGGTCAAGCGAACCATAGACCTCGTCGGTGGACACCTGGATGAACTTTACCGCCTTGTGACGCCTGGCGGCGTCCAAAAGCACTTGAGTTCCCTGAACGTTGGTACGGATAAAGGGAGAAGCGTCAACAATACTTCGGTCTACGTGCGTTTCCGCCGCGAAATTAACCACTGCTTCTATTCCTGTTGAAGCAAACAACTGTTCTATGAACGGCGGATCTGCGATGTCACCTAAAACGAAGCGGTAATTGGGGAAGGTTGCAACGTTGCTGAGATTATCAAGATTGCCTGCGTAGGTAAGTTTATCCAAGTTGATAATCAACCAATCGGGATGGCGGTCGATAACATATCCTATAAAGTTGGACCCGATAAAACCGGCACCACCGGTGACGAGAAGCTTCACATTACCTCCTCCTTACATGGACGCTAAGTACCGCTCCAGCGCATCCTCCCAGGGCGGCAGCAAATACCCTATAGTCTCGCGCAGCGGGAAAGGATCAAGAACCGAGTTTTTCGGGCGCACCGCCGGACGCGGGAACTCTTCAGTGGAGCACGGTTCGACCGATACGGGGAGGCCGACCTTTTCGAAAATTTTCCGGGCGAAGTTGAACCAGGTTGTAGAACCCTGGTTGGTAACGTGGTAAATGCCGTAGCACCGCTTTTCAATCAGGTCGGTGATGCCGCGGGCCAAATCTACGGTATAAGTCGGGCATCCCTTCTGGTCATTCACCACCCGGAGAACGCTACGCTTTTTCCCTAAATCCAATACAGTCAGTACGAAGTTTTTACCCCCCGGGCCGAACAGCCAGCTTGTTCTTACTATATACCAGCGGTGTCCCAGGGAAGCAACGGCTTTTTCTCCCCAGAGTTTGCTTGCTCCGTATACGCTCCGGGGTCTCGGCTGGTCGAAAATCTCGTAGCCCGAATCCTTGCTGCCGTCGAAAACATAATCCGTACTGATATGTACTAAATCCGCTTCAACGTCCCTGGACGCTAAAGCGAGATTACGAGGACCAAGGCCGTTGACTATAAAAGCTTTTTCCCGTGCCGACTCCGCGCCGTCAACATCTGTGTAAGCCGCACAATTTACAACCACGTCGGGCTGGTGCTCGAACAGCGCGTTTCGGACAGCCCTGAGGTCTGTAATGTCTAAGTCACCGCGGCTGAGCGGAACACCGGTCCATTGCCGTGTTTCTACCGCAGAAACAACAGCCTGCCCCAGCATCCCTTTTGCACCTGTTATCAAAACCTTCAAGTTAAATATCCTCCATGCAGGCTGGTCAAAGAAGACTTTAGGCTGCGTTTACCCGTTCTTAACCTCCCAACTGAAAGGGATCGAAGGGTCGTTGTAAGGCAGCCGGTGCTCGTCGGGCTGCTCGTAATTATAAAGCTCGGTAGGAAAGTTGATGATCAGGGTCAACTGTCCTCCTTCGGCGGTAAAGCCGTGATAAACCATCGGGGGAATCTTTAACAGGACCGGGTTCAAGTATCCCATATGAAAAACGTTAACCGCGCCCTTGGTCGGGCTGTCCTCCCTCGGATCGTAGAGCGCCACCTTGGCCATGCCCCACACGCAGACAAAGTGGTCCCACTGCAGTTTGTGGTAGTGCCAGGCTTTGACCACGCCCGGATAACAGCAGGTGACGTAGGCTTGGCCGAACTTCATAAACTCCGGCCAGTCGCGGCGCAGCATTTCCATAAGGTAACCCCGGTCGTCGGGCACAAGCCGCAGTTTCTTCACCTGAACGCCGTGAATAAGTTCCATATTCTTTCTCTCCTCCGAGAATGCGTTCTTCTTCCGCGGAGCGCGGCGATGAGCTTCGCATTACTGCGTCAGGCTCGCCGCCATTTGAGGGGGTGGGTCTATTCGCCCCATTTTCATTTTTCGTTGTGCGGCTTGCCGCATGTGGCACTCCCGTAAAATTATTTCGCCGGATAAATCAAGAATAACCCTTCAGCAAAGGCGGTGTCGGATGTGAGTGAAATAGATAATAAACATTACTTATAATAACTTTCTTCGCCGCTTAATACACGTTTTCCTGCCCGCTTTATTTTTCTGCTCGATGTTTTTTATGGATGTGGTAAAAGCGTGAATTGTTGGACGGTTGATTAATCTAAATAAACTTTGATATTATTTTAACCACAGTATTTCTAATATTAACAGGAAAATTCAGCGGAGGTGTCGAATAGCAGTGAAAGCGCTCGTCCTGTCCGGAGGAAAAGGCACACGCCTGCGCCCTTTGACCTATACGACGGCAAAACAACTTCTGCCCGTTGCAAACCACCCCATCCTGCACTACGTAATTCGCCAGATAATCGAGACCGGGATTACCGATATCGGCGTCATCCTTTCTCCCGAGACGGGCGAGAGCGTCCGGACGGCTATAGAAGGCCCCTTTAGCGGCCAGGCTTCGTTTACGTTTATTGTCCAGGATAAGCCCGCCGGTCTGGCACACGCGGTTAAAACTGCGCGGCCTTTCTTAGCGGACAGCCCTTTCCTGATGTTTCTGGGCGACAACCTGATCCAGGGCGGCGTGAGACAGGTCGTCGAAGCCCTGCGGACCGACGGAGCGGACGCCGTAATCCTGCTGAAGGAGGTCCCGGACCCGCGGGCCTTCGGCGTGGCAGTACTCGACGGTCAGGGGCAGGTGGTCCGCTTAGTGGAAAAGCCCAAGGAGCCGCCCAGCAGCCTGGCGCTGGTGGGAGTTTACGCCTTCGCGCCGGTCATTCACCAAGCGGTTGACCGGATAAAACCTTCCTGGCGCGGGGAACTGGAGATAACCGACGCCATCCAGGAGTTGTTGAACATGAAATGCCGGGTCAAGGCCCGGGTCCTCGACGGGTGGTGGCTCGACACCGGCAAAAAAGACGACATCCTCGAGGCGAACCGCATGGTCCTGGACGAATACACCGAGCGCCGTATTGAAGGGAAAGTAGACGCGGAGAGCGCGATTGCCGGCAGAGTGACCGTAGGGCCCCGCACCCGGGTAGTCCGCAGCACGCTGCGCGGGCCGATCGTGATCGGCGCCGGCACCGTTATTGAGGATTCCTTCATCGGGCCCTTTACCGCTATCGGGAACGATGTGGTAATGCGGGGTGTAAACATCGAGCACTCGGTGGTTCTTGACGGGTGTCTTCTTGAACAGGTGGGCCCGCTCGAAGACAGCCTGATCGGCTACAAGGCCCGCGTCAGGCGAACGGAAGGGACCCGTAAGGCGATGCGCTTTTTCATCGGCGACGAGTGCGAAATAGTTGTTTAAAAGCCGTCAGTGAGGTGCAGCTCCGTCTTACGCCTGCTTTCTTCGGCTATGGCTTCTTCGCCGCGTTGGACGGCATCTTTTTCATCTTTCACTCCGAGGTTTTCGGGTTCCAGTGCTTCACCGGCAGGCCATACTCCCTTCTCAAGACCCAGTTCCTTGGCGGTTTCCCACTTCAGGCGGTCGAGGTGCCTTCTCGCCCGTAGTTTATCGTGATCCTTTTTATGTCCCACTTCGTCACCCCCAAATTTAACATGGGCCGGCTGAAGGGGTTTTATACCCCGACTGGAAGCCGATTCCGGCAACCCTGTCTGTTAGGGTTTTCTATCGAAAGAAGAAGGGTTACGCAGAAAAAAGGAGAAATATACGAACATGCCTGATTTAATCACATCGCGTTTTCATTATTTATAGCGGGTTTAAAGACATGAGACATTCCGCCGAGCGGGTAGAAGGAAGTATGGCACAAAGGGCGGAGCGGCACCCGATACTCGAATAACATCAATAAAACACAGCGCACAAAGCGGATAAGCGTACGTTTCGAAGAAGTAGCATCTTCTTGAGGAAGGTGCAATTTGCCGGGCGAGCATCCGGCCGGTGGCAGCCGCCAAGGCCATGCGGCGCCTGTCACCGCATAACGGCCGGTTGAGAAGAACCGGCGGGCAGGAGGGAGAAGATGCATGGTAAATCTGTTTTTGCGGTGATCCTGGCCGGTGGGGGCGGGGAGCGCTTCTGGCCCGCAAGCTCTAAGGACAGGCCAAAGCAGTTTTTAAAGCTGATCGGTAATAGGACTATGCTCCAGCAGACGGTGGACAGGCTGGCGGGGTTTTTGGCACCACCTGACGTATACGTCATCACCGCCGGCGAGTACGGTGAGCTTGTACGCGAACAGGTAGAGGGAATTCCCCGGCAGAACGTAATCGAGGAGCCGTGCGGCCGCGATACGGCGGCGGCAGTGGGGCTTGCGGCGATACACCTTGAACGGCGCGACCCGCAGGGAGTAATGCTGGTCCTGCCGGCTGACCACTTCATCGCGGATACATCTCGCTTCCGCCGGGTAGTAGAAACGGCGGTGGATACCGCACGCAGCGGCGATTGGCTGGTGACTCTCGGGATAACGCCGACGCGGCCGGAGACAGGGTACGGCTACATTCAGCGGGGGGAGGCGCTGCGGACGGTCGGGAGCCTGGCCGTATACCGGGCGCTTCGCTTCACGGAAAAACCGGACCTACTAAAAGCGCGCCGGTTCCTGGCCAGCGGCAAGTATTTCTGGAACAGCGGGATGTTTATCTGGCGGGTGGACGTCATCCGCCGGTTGTTCGAGGAGTATTTGCCGGAGCTTACCGCCGGACTCAACCGCATCGCTGCTGTAATAGGTACGGAGGAGGAAAAAGCCGTAACCGAAAGCGTGTACCCCTCCCTCCCCCGCATCTCCATCGACTACGGGTTGATGGAACAGGCAAAAAACGTGTTGGTGCTGCCTGCCGACTTCGGCTGGGACGACGTGGGAACGTGGCCGGCCTGGGCCCGGTACAGCGGGATACGGGACGGTCAGGGCAACGTTATTGAAGGGAGCAGCGTGCTGGTGGAAAGCTCTGGGTGCGTCGTGCGGGCCTCCAACCATGTGGTGGCCGCCTTGGGCGTCCGGGACCTTGTTATCGTAGAGGAGGGCGGGCGGCTGCTGGTCTGCCCGAAGGACCGCGCTCAGGAGATAAAGAGGCTGGTAGCGGCGCTGAAGGAAGCCGGGTACGATGATATGATTTAGACGGCCTACGCGCCGCGCCCCACCGAAAGAAGTACTATTTTGAGGAGTGTACCCTGCGGCAAGTCGCATAACGAAAAATGAAAATGGACCGAATAGACCCGTAAGCTGGTTTACTTAGAAGCAGTAGCGTGACACAGGCGAGACGTGGCGAGGAGCGAGCAGAGTGAGGAAGTCCGGGCGGGGACGGGCCGGAGCGTACATGGGAGTACGTGAGGACCCGGACCCGCCCGACTGACGAAACTATGCGAAGCTTATCGCCGCGCCCGTCGAAAGAAGTACTATTTTTAAGGGAGGCCGTGTCGAAAGTGACCCTTAACCCCTATATCTTCCGCGCCTACGACATCCGGGGAGTTGCTGACCGGGACCTTACCGACGATGTTGTTACGACACTTGGGCAGGCACTCGGGACCTATTACCGTAAAAAAGATGACAGGCCGGTCTTTTTAGGCCGCGATAACCGCATAAGCTCTCCCCGGCTGCGGGAGGCGCTGGCAAACGGCCTGGCGGCTGCCGGGTGTCGTGTAATAGATATCGGCGAAGTCGTAACTCCCATTCTTTATTTTGCCTGCGCAACCTCCGGTAACGGCAACGGCGTGATGATCACGGGAAGCCATAACCCGCCGGAAGAAAACGGCTTTAAGATTGTCGCCGGCGGCACTGCGATTTACGGGGAAGAGATTTTAAGACTGAAGGATATAGTGGAGAATGGTACTTTTACCGGAGGTGCCGGAACCGTGGAGCACCTCGACGCCGTACAGTCCTACTTGGGGATGCTCCGGGGAAAGATCTGCCTGGGGCCGCGTCGCCTTAAAGTTGCCGTGGATTGCGGGAACGGGACGGCAGCACTTTTTGCGGAGAAAATCCTGCGCGGCTGGGGCTGCGATACTATCCCGCTTTTTTGCGTCTCCGACGGGACGTTTCCGAATCACGAGCCTGACCCGGTCAAAACCGTCAACCTGACCGAACTGAGGCGCGCGGTCCTGGAAGAGGGCTGCGACCTCGGTGTGGGGTACGACGGGGATGCGGACCGGCTGGGCGTTGTAGATGAACGGGGTAGCGTTATCTGGGGAGACCGCCTGATGATCCTCTTCTGGCGCGAGATCCTCCCCCGCTACCCGGATAAGCCCTGCATCGTGGAGGTAAAATGCTCGCAGGCGCTGGTGGACGAAATCCTGCGGTTAGGCGGCCGGCCGTTTTTCTGGAAAACCGGTCACTCGCTCGTTAAGGCGAAAATGTGGGAGGTAGGCGCCGTTTTTGCCGGGGAGATGTCTGGGCACTTCTTCTTCGCCGACGAGTATTACGGTTTTGACGATGCTTTTTATGCCACGGGCAGATTGCTGAGAATCCTCTCAAATACCGACCGGCCGTTGTCCGCGCTGCTTCCAGATGCTCCGAAGTATTATTCTACTGCGGAAACACGGATACCATGTCCCGATGAACAAAAGTTCGCGGTGGTGGCGCAGCTTGTGGCACACTTCAGGAAAACAAACGAGGTTGTCGACGTAGACGGCGCCCGCGTGCTTTTTGCGGACGGCTGGGGCCTTGTACGGGCCTCTAACACCCAGCCGGTACTGGTAGCGAGGTGCGAGGCGAAGACACCGGAGGGACTGGCCGCTATCTGCAATATCATGCGCGGGGCGATCAGTTCAATCGCAAGCGTCCCCGACTTTAACTGGGAGTTTTAGACAAGGTTGCGTTCCTCTTGGATCAAATTTCAAACGGAATCCCCGTTTTGGGTGTTCTCCGGCGCTTTAACTCCGACCCATACAACATCAATACCGAGCCCTCCTGAAACAGCCTGGATTTCGGGGTCCCCGGTGACTACAGGCGCCTTGATTTCCCGTGCAAGCCCTAAAACGAAGGCGTCGGCATAGGAGAGGCCTCCTTTCGCCTTGATGCGGGCCGCCTCTTTTACCCTCGGCCAAGGAACCTCCGCAAACGTTATCGACTCTTCCATTAAAGTGTTACGCACCATTTCTTCGGCTGCCCGCTCGCCTTGCCGGCGCAGAAGAATATAATAGGCTTCTCCCAAGCTGATGATGCTCATATAAATTTCCGCCTCTTCATTACTGATGATTTCAGCAACAGTTTGCGCCCCGGGCTCGTCCTCCAATAGGGCAAGAATCGCGTAGGTGTCAAAAACGAGTTTACGAGCCAATCTTAACGCTCCTTTTCAAGCCTGCGTTCCTGAAGCAGGAGTGACGTCAGCTTTTCCTGAGCCCCGCTTTTATACTTTCCTCTAAGGGTCAACAAGGGGTGCCGCGGGAGAGGCCGGAGTAAGATCGCTCCGTCAGCTTCTTCGACGGACAGCTTATCACCCTTTTTTAACCCATAACGCTTCCGCAGTCCGACGGGAATGGCGATTTGACCTTTTTCCGAAAGAGTAACCTTCAGCATAAATCCTACCTCCTAAAACAGTCTTACTTAAAGTCATTATACTACCAATGCTGATCGTAAGCAAATGATTCGGAGATAAAAATAAAAAGCCGGGACTGTTACCATTCCCGGCTACGGACGGCGGTAAAATGCAGCAACATAAAAGGATATCGTCAGGCCATCTTCTCGATAATCGCGGTGGCCATCTCGCTGGTCTTGGCGGTGCCGCCGAGGTCGTAGGTGACGGTTCTGCCTTCTTCCAGGACGGCGAGAACACCGCGCATCACCCGCTCCGCTGCCGCAAGCTCGCCTAAGTGCTTCAGCATCATGACCCCCGAAAGGATGGTGGCGAGGGGGTTTACTTTGTCCATCCCTGCGTACTTGGGGGCGCTCCCGTGCACCGGCTCGAAGACCGCTATCTCGTCCCCGATGTTGGCGCCCGGGGCCACACCAAGCCCGCCGACCAGGCCTGCCGCCAGATCCGAAACGATGTCCCCGTACAGGTTGGGAAGCACCAGCACGTCATAGTTCTCCGGCGCCTGCACGAGCTTCATGCACATCGCGTCGACGATCATGTCGTCGAAGGCGATCTCCGAGTAACCAGCGGCCACCTCCCGCGCGCATTCGAGGAAAAGGCCGTCGGTGAGCTTCATGATGTTCGCCTTGTGCACGGCGGTGACCTTCTTGCGCCCCTCCCGCCGCGCGAGTTCAAAAGCGAAGCGCACGACGCGCTCGGAAGCCTCGCGGGTGATGATTTTGATGCTCTCTGCCGCGTTCTTCCCAACCTTGTGCTCGATCCCGGCGTAAAGGTCCTCGGTATTCTCCCGGACGACGATGAGGTCGACGTTTTCGTAGCGGGTCTTGATCCCCGGGAGGGTCTTGGCGGGACGGACGCAGGCGTAAAGATCGAGCTCCTGCCGCAGGGTGACGTTGACGCTGCGGAAGCCCTTCCCCACCGGCGTCGTCAGCGGTCCCTTGAGCGCCACGCCGTTCCTTCTTATCGATTCGAGGACGTGCTCCGGCAGCGGGGTGCCGTACGCGCCGATGACCTGCTCGCCGGCCTCTACGATCTCCCACTCGATCTCCGCCCCGGAGGCGTCGAGCACCCGCCTCGCCGCGGTGGTGATGTCGGGGCCGGTGCCGTCACCGGGGATTAGCGTGACTTTAGGCATACAATCCTCCTGTTAAGGTTCAACGTTAATGGCTAATACTGTATGAGAGCCGGGGCCGTTCAACGTTCAACGTTTAGGATGAATTCAATTTAGCAGTCAGAATTTCCTAATTCAGAGTCGGAATTTAGAACTAAGAAACCCAGAACTTCGAGCTCGCAACTCGTACAGTTTCGCTCTTCTGTATTCTTTAAAAATTGAAGCCGCCGTGCTTCTTGAAGTGTTGGACGAGTCCCCCGTCGGACAGGATTTTCAGCATTACCGGCGGCAGGGGTTTGATCGGGATTTTTATGCCCCTGGTGCGGTTTTCGATTAATCCCGATACGAGGTCGACCACCAGTTCGTCGCCGGGCTGTATCCGGTCGGTGTCGCACTCAACCGCCGGCAGCCCGGTGTTGATGGCGTTCCGGAAGAAAATCCGGGCGAACGATTTGGCCAGCACGGCACCGATGCGGGCGTGCTTGACCGCCAGCGGCGCCTGCTCCCGCGAGGAGCCGCAGCCGAAGTTCGCCCCCGCTACTATGAAGTCACCCGGGCGGATCTTCTGGTAAAAGTCCGGGTCGAGGTCCTCCATCACGTGGCGCGCCAGCTCGTTCATGTCGAGGGTTTTAAACTTGTACTTGCCGGAGATTATGTAATCGGTATTTACGTCGTCACCAAACTTGTGTGCCCGACCCTGCAGCTTCATTCAGGAGCCTCTCCTCCCTCGAAAATACGTTCAACCTTATACTGATAGACCTTTAGGGTCCGTTCTACGTTCTGCGTTCGACGTTTATAAAAGACTAAAGCACAAGCAATTGAACCATTTTCACTCCCGGCGGCGACTGCAGTCGTAAACGACTCCTCTGAGAACGCGTTCTTCTTCCGCGGGGCGCGGCGATGAGCCGCGCACTTATTTTACAAACTCGCGCGGGTCGGCTATCTCACCCGCCACCGCCGCCGCTGCCACAGCGGCCGGGGAAGCGAGGTAGATTTCCGCATTGCGGTTCCCCATCCGCCCTTTAAAGTTGCGGTTCGCCGTCGAAATGACCACCTCACCGTCTGCCGGGACGCCGTTGTGGGTACCGACGCAGGGCCCGCACCCGGGGGTTACCACCGCCGCCCCCGCCTCAACGAGGGCGGCCAGGATGCCCTCACGCATCGCCTCAAGGTAAATCCGCCGCGACGCCGGCGCTACGATTAGCCGCACACGCGGGTGCACCCTTTTTCCGCTCAGGATGCCCGCGGCTATGCGCAGGTCTTCCAGGCGGCCGTTGGTGCAGGTGCCGATGACGCACTGGTCTACCTTCAGTCCCGCAGCGCTGCCGAGCGGCGCCACGTTGTCCACCCGGTGGGGCTTGGCCACCTGTGGCTCGAGGCTCGCCACGTCATACTCTTTGACCGCCGCGTAGGCGGCGTCAGGATCAGCCGACACCGGCGTAAAATCGCCCCCGCCGTGCGCCGCGAGCCAGGCAAAGGTCTTTTCGTCGGCCTCCATCAGCCCGGCCTTGGCACCCATCTCCACCGCCATGTTCGCCACGGTGAACCGGCCCTCCTGCGACAACGCCGCAATCGCCGGACCGGTATACTCGACCGCCTTGTAAGTGGCACCGTCTGCCGTAAGATCGCCGATAAGGAAAAGGATGAGGTCTTTAGCGTAAACCCCCGGCGGCAGGGTCCCGTGGCAGACAATCTTAACCGTCTCCGGGACCTTGAACCACATCAGTCCGGAAATCAGCGCCGCCGCAAGATCGGTAGACCCCACCCCGGTGGAAAAAGCGTTGAGCGCGCCGTAGGTGCACGTATGCGAGTCAGCCCCCACCACGATGCAGCCCGGCCCCACCCGGCCGCTCTCAACCATCACCTGGTGGCAGACACCGTCACCGATGTCATAAAGCTTGCATCCCTGTTCGCCCGCGAAGTCACGCATCAGCTTGTGCAGGTTGGACACCCCTTCGGAGGGGCTCGGTGCGCTATGGTCTATCACCAGGTTCACCCGCCGGGGGTCGAAAAGCTTCTTCCCCCCTATTCGCTCGAACGCCTGGATCGCCAGCGGTGCGGTGCCGTCCTGGGCCATTACGTGATCGACCTTCGCTACGACGATCTCGCCTGGTTGGGTCGGTTTACCGCACGCACGGGAGAGGATTTTTTCAATGATCGTCTGCCCCAAAACCCTCTCACCTCTTTCCGAAGTAGTCCTCGTAAATGTGTACCAATTCCTTGTCGAAAAGCGGGCGTTTGAGGTCTACCGCCGCCCTGCGGACCTCCGGGAGGAGTTCCTCGGCCTGGTGCTTCGTAAGCACGATGCCGTACTCCGCAAACTTCGCCCTGATCGCCGCCGTTCCGGAGTGCTTTCCTATTACGATCTGGCGGGTCAACCCCACCTCCTCCGGTTGGAAGGCCTCGTAAGTCTTAGGGTTCTTCAGCGCCCCGTCGGCGTGGATACCGGATTCGTGCGCAAACATGTTCGAGCCGACGATGGCCTTCCATGCAGGCAGCTCCCGGTGGGCCGCGCGGGAAACATACTCGGCGACCTCCCGGAACATCTCGGTCTTAAAGCCCAAATCCACGCCATAAATATACTTCAGCGCCATCACCACCTCTTCGAGGGCGGAATTCCCGGCCCGCTCCCCGAGACCGCAGACGGTCACGCCGATCCAGTCCGCGCCGGCCTTTACCCCTGCCAGGGCGTTGGCGGTCGCCATACCGAAGTCGTTGTGGGTATGCATTTCAACCGGAATACCTACCTTGTCAACGATCTCCTTGATCTTCTCATACGTGGTGAAAGGGTCCAGCACGCCCACGGTGTCGCAGTAGCGCAGCCTGTCTGCGCCGGCCTCTTTCGCCGCCCGCGCGAAGGCAAGCAGGAAGTCCGTTTCGCTACGCGAGGCGTCCTCGGCGTTTACGGAGATATAAACCCCGTGCTTCTTGGCGAAAGCAACCGCATCGGTCATCTTCTCCAGCACCCACTCACGCGAGGTCTGAAGCTTGTACTTAATATGGATGTCGGAGGTGGAGATGGAAATCGCCACCGCGTCCACTCCGCATGCGAGCGAGGCCTCAATATCCTTGATCACCGGCCTGTTCCAGCCCATGATGCTGGCTTTAAGCCCGGAACGGCAAATCTCCTGTATGGCTTCGGCCTCGTCGCCGCCCATTACCGGGATACCGGCTTCAATCTGGTGCACTCCCAACTCGTCTAAGAGCTTCGCGATCCGGATTTTCTCCCGGTTGGCGAAAACAACTCCCGCGGTCTGCTCGCCGTCGCGAAGCGTGGTATCGACGATCCGGATTTCTCTCCCCTTCATCTTAAAACACCCGCCATTCCATAATTCTACTCTTAGAAGCTGTCAACACCTTTGGTAACAGCCGGCAAACGCTTGAACCGACCGGTCGCAGGCACATCAACCTCCGCTATGTTTTCATACCCTCCTTTAAAAGGCGGTTGACCAGCGCCGGGTTGGCCTTCCCCTTTGTCGCCTTCATAACCTGGCCCACCAGGAACCCGAGGGCCTTATCCTTGCCCTGCCGATAATCCGCCACCACCTTTGGATTGGCCGCAATGATCTCGTCAACAACAGCCTTCAACTCCGCCTCGTCGGTAATCTGAACCAGGCCCTGTTCCTTTACAACCAACTGCGGGTCCTTACCGGTCCGGAACATTTCTTCGAATACCGTCTTAGCGATTTTCCCGCTGATTACCCCTTCGTCAATGAGTTTTAACAGTGCTGCCACTTGTTCCGGCTTTACGGGAGAATCCGTAATCTCCGTATTCGTCGCGTTCAACAGCCTCGCCAGTTCCCCCATCACCCAGTTGCTGACGGTCTTCGGGTGCGGGTAAAGTCTGACGCAAGCCTCAAAGTAGTCTCCTATTTCCCTTGTAATAGTCAGCACCGCGGCGTCGTAAGCCGGGAGCCCGTACTCGCTCATATACCGTTCGCGCCGGGCGTCAGGCAACTCCGGCAGGCCGCGCCGAATCTCCTCAACCCACTCCCTCGTGATTACCAGCGGCGGGAGGTCCGGCTCGGGGAAATACCGGTAGTCGTGCGCCTCCTCCTTGCTCCTGAGCGTCAGGGTCGCTCCGTTCCCCTCGTCCCAGGTCCGCGTCTCCTGGACGATTTCCCCGCCCTCTTCCAGGACCGCTATCTGCCGCTCGATCTCATATGCGAGTGCCCGCTGCAGCGCCCGGAAGGAGTTGACGTTCTTAATCTCGGTCTTCACCCCGAACTCCTTGCTCCCGAGGGGGCGCACGGAGACGTTGGCATCGACCCTGAGGGAGCCCTCTTCCATCTTGCAGTCCGAAATCCCGGTAAACTGAATGATGCTCCGCAGCTTTTCGGCGTAAGCCCGCGCCTCTTCCGGCGACCGCATGTCAGGCTCCGAAACGATTTCGAGGAGCGGTACGCCGGTGCGGTTGTAATCGACCAGCGAGTAGGGAGTAGTGGTCACCGTACCCTGATGCACCAGCTTACCGGCGTCCTCCTCCATATGTATGCGCGTGATGCCTATCCGCTTGCGGCCGTTTTCGGTATCGATCTCAAGAAACCCATGCTGCGCTAACGGGAGGTCATACTGGGAGATCTGGTAGTTTTTAGGGAGGTCGGGGTAGTAATAGTTTTTACGGTCGAACTTGCAGAAACGAGCGATCTCGCAGTTCAATGCCAGAGCCGCCCGTATGGCGTACTCAACCACTTTTTTATTTAAAACCGGCAAAACGCCGGGCAAACCTAAACAGACCGGGCAGATGTGGGCGTTCGGTTCACCGCCGAAACGGGCGCTCGAAGAGCAGAATATCTTGCTCTCGGTTTTTAGCTCGGCGTGGATTTCCAGGCCGATGACGGATTCATAGTTTCCCATTAGCCGTTTTGTCCTCCTTCAAGCGCGGGCCGCTTCGCGGCAACGCCGGCTTCCCGCTCGAAGGCGTAAGCAACCCGCAGCAGCCGGCCCTCGGTGAAAGGCGGGCCGATCAACTGGATGCCCACCGGCAGGTTCCCGGCAAAACCGCCCGGAATGGAAAGCCCCGGCAAACCCGCTAAGTTCACCGCTAAGGTACAGATGTCGGAAAGATACATCGCCAGCGGGTCATCGACCTTTTCGCCCATCTTAAAGGCCGGCGTGGGCGTCGTGGGCGAAAGGATGAGGTCAAACCGCTCAAAGGCGGCATCGAAGTCACGCCGGATCAGCGTGCGCACCTTCAGCGCCTTCAGGTAATACGCGTCGTAGTAGCCGGCGGAGAGCGCGTAGGTGCCGAGCATGATGCGCCGCTTGACCTCCGGGCCGAAGCCGCGGTTGCGGGTCTTCTTATACATCGCCACTACGTCCTCCCCCTCCACCCGTAAGCCGTACCGGACCCCGTCGTAGCGCGCCAGGTTCGAGGATGCCTCCGCCGGGGCGATGAGGTAGTAAGTGGGCAGCGAATACCGTACGTGGGGCAGCGATGTCTCTTCGACCATCGCTCCCATGCTCGTCAGGAGGTGTACCGCTTCCGCCAGGACGTCCCGCACGGCCGGCGCGGTGCCCTCGGCGATGTATTCCCTCGGGATGCCGATGCGGAAACCCTTGATGTCCGGTACTAAAAACTCCGTGTAATCCGGCACGTCCTGAGGGGCAGAGGTGGAATCCCGCGGGTCGTGACCGGCGATGGCGTTAAGCACCAGGGCGCAGTCACGGACGTCCCTGGTGATCGGCCCGATCTGGTCGAGCGAAGAAGCGAAGGCCACGAGGCCGTACCGGGAAACCAATCCGTAAGTCGGTTTCATACCGACAACGCCGCAGAAGGCAGCAGGCTGCCGGATGGAACCGCCGGTATCGGAACCGAGGGCCGCCACCGCTTCGCCCGCAGCCACCGCCGCCGCGGAACCGCCGCTCGAACCGCCGGGAACCCTTTCGAGATCCCAGGGGTTTGCTGTCGGGTAAAAACCGGAGTTTTCCGTGGAGGAACCCATAGCGAACTCGTCCATGTTCGTCTTGCCGGTGAAGACGACCCGCTGCTCCTTAAGCCTTTCAATAACAGTAGCGTCGTATGGCGGTATGAATCCCTTTAGGATCTTAGAAGCACAGGTTGTTTCGACCCCGGCCATGCACAGGTTGTCCTTTACCGCCAAGGGGATTCCCGCCAGCGGGGGCAGTTCCTCCTTCGCGGCCAGAGCAGCGTCCACCGCCCGCGCCTGGCTGCGCGCTTCCTCCCGCAGCAAAAGCAGGTACGCCTTAACCTTATCTTCCACGGCGTCGATGCGGCTGAAAACCGCGTCCGTGAGTTCTATCGCCGAGACCTTTCTT
Organism: Bacillota bacterium; assembly: GCA_040756575.1. GTDB lineage: Bacteria > Bacillota > Desulfotomaculia > Desulfotomaculales > Ammonificaceae > DTYU01. Next base: position 19,709 of record JBFLYP010000002.1, read on the forward strand.
TCGCGTAAAAGCCGGCTGAGTTCATGTGCCGGCATGTAGCAGAGTTCCAAAGGATTTCCTCCTCTTGATTTCAAAACGTTCGGTGTTCAAGGTTCAACGCTTAACTCGACGTTTAATGGCTGCCGGAACCCTATCGCTTATTCCGGCCTGCCATACCGGATGTCGGATGCAGCAATTCTTTTTACACAATGCGCGGGACGCGAAAGTACCTGTCTTCCCTGTCGGGGGCATGCGCCAGGACCGCTTCCGGGTCGAGGTGCTCCTCCGCCACGTCTTCCCGGAAAACGTTTTGCAGTGGTAAAACGTGCGCAAGCGGCGGAACTTCCTCCGTATCGAGCTCATTTAAAATCGAGGCGTACTCGAGTATCTTACCCAACTGTTTGGTGTAAACCTCTATTTCCTCTTCCGACAGTTCTAACCGTCCCAGCAGAGCGACATGTTCAACGTCTTTTCGCGTAATCACGACTTATCCCCCTTAAAAGCCACAGCACATTATATCAAATTTCTGGCGCTGATAACAATACCTTGGGACTCTGCCGGCCCGCTTGAACGAGCATTAATTTTTTCCAGCCTCACACCCCGGTATCTACCAGTCGCCTGAATCCCTCTTCGTCGAGTACGGTAACCCCGAGTTCTCGTGCCCTGTCGTACTTAGACCCCGGGTTTTCTCCAACAACCACGTAATCTGTCCGCCGGCTGACGCTTGAAGCCACCCGTCCCCCTAACTTCTCGATTAGGGCGGCAGCCTCGTCGCGGGTGAACTCCTTGAGCGCCCCGGTGAGTACAAAGACCTTCCCCGCTAAGAACCCGGAAGCGGCCCTCGTCTCGAGGCTTTCGGCGTTGACCCCCGCCTCCACGAGTTGCCGGACCACCGCAAGGTTCTGCGGCTCGGCGAAAAAGGTCCGGATGCTGGCCGCCATTTTAGGCCCGATCTCCGGAACGGCGGTCAGCTCTTCTGTACCGGCCCTGATCAGCCGTTCGAGCTTTTCAAAGCGTCCGGCAAGCACCTTTGCAGCACGCTCGCCTATGTGGCGGATGCCAAGCCCGAAAAGAAGCCTGCTCAAGTCCCTGTTTTTGCTCTGCTGTATCTCGCGCAGCACGTTACCCGCCGACTTCCGGCCCATCCGCTCCAATTTCACCAAATCCTCCTCCCGGAGGGAATAGATATCCGCCACGCTCTTGACCAGTCCTTTTTCTACAAGCTGGTCCACAAGCGTACGGCCCAGACCGCGGATGTCCATCGCGTTCCTGGAAGCGAAGTGCAATACGCTCTCTTTAAGACGCGCCGGGCAAGAGATGTTCGGGCAGCGCAGTGCCACCTCCCCTTCTTCCCGTACGGTTCCCGCACCGCAAACGGGGCAGCGCGCCGGCATTTTGAACTCCTTTTCCCCGCCCGTGCGCCGCTCCGGCAGTGAGCGGACCACCTCCGGTATCACGTCGCCCGCCTTGTGCACCACAATGTGGTCGCCGATCCGGATGTCCTTCTCACGGATCAGGTCCTCGTTATGGAGCGTCGCGCGGGTCACGGTAGTCCCGGCCAGGTGCACCGGTTTAAAGACGGCGGTAGGTGTCAAAGCCCCGGTACGCCCCACGCTGACTATTATCTCCTCAAGTTTGGTGACCGCCTCCTCCGGCGGGAACTTGTAAGCGATCGCCCAGCGCGGGCTCTTCAGCGTCGCCCCGAGCCTCTCCTGCTGGCTGAGGGAGTCGACCTTGATAACCATGCCGTCGATCGCATATGGGAGGTTGAAACGCTTCTCCTGCCAGTAAAGGCAGTAGCGGACGGCCTCTTCGAAACCGGAGAAAAGCCTGTAGTGGGGGTTCACCTTGAATCCCTGTTCCGCCAGCCACTCGAGCACCGCGTGGTGGGCAGAAAGTGCCAGCCCCTCGCTGTACCCGATACCGTAGACAAAAAGATCCAGCTTGCGGTGGGCGGTTATCTTTGGATCAAGCTGCCTGAGGCTGCCGGCCGCCGCGTTTCGCGGGTTGGCAAAGGGAGGCTCTCCCGCTTCCTCTCGCCGCTCGTTCAGCTTTACGAAGGACTCCTTTGACATATAGGCCTCTCCCCGTACCTCGACAACGGGCGGAGCGTCCTTGAGAAAACGGAGCGGCAGGCTCCGGACGGTGCGGAGGTTGGGTGTGATCTCTTCTCCCGTTTCGCCGTCTCCGCGGGTCGCTCCCTGGACAAACTCCCCGTTTCGATAAGTAAGGGAAACCGCGAGCCCGTCGATCTTGGGTTCGACCACGTAGGATACTGCCTCGCCAAGCAAAGCCGAGCGTACCCGCCGGTCAAAATCCCTGAGTTCCTCCGGACTGAAGGCGTTGGCGAGGCTGAGCAGCGGCACGATATGCCTGACCGTGGCAAAGCCCTCCCGCGGCGCGCCGCCCACCCGCTGCGTCGGCGAGTTAGGGGTAACGAGTTCCGGGTACGCCTCCTCTAAGGAACTCAACTCTGCAACCAGCCTGTCGAACTCCGCGTCGCTGATAACCGGAGCATCCAGCACGTAGTAGCGGTAGTTATGATACTCAATCTCCCGCCGGAGTTCCTCCATTCGGCGCTCCGCCTCTTCCCGTGCCAGCATCTCTTACCTCCTTCCAAAATAACAACATTTCTTTCAACCCATCGCAACTTAAAGCCAAACAGAACCGCTCCCGCTAAACTATAAACGCCGCCACATACCTGATGAAGTGCGCCGCCGGCAGGAAAAGCGCCTGCGCTAAAAGCGTACCCGAAAAGCGCGTTACCGCTAAGTAGGCCACCATCTGCCGGATATCGCCTTCGTCCCTTTTCCCCCGGAGTGCCTGGTCGGTGAGCATTGCCGCCGTCGGGTCCACCACCGTAGCGAGGAGTACCGCCGCGATGCCGTTAACGATCGGGGAAAGGAGTGTAGCGGTCGTCCGGTAATAAGGGAAAAGCGCACCCGCGTAAAGCGCCGACAGCACCCCGGTTGTGTAAATACCGGTGATCAGGACGTTCAGCAGCAGGAACCCCTTCGGGATGCTTGACCGCTGCCGGATCGCGAGCCGCAACGCCTGCGGAGCCGCCGGCCGCATTTCTTTCAGTGCTTTGTAAAAGCGCCGCGGCGACAGCGCAAAAATAATCAGCCGCGGCACCGAGCCCACTTCCTCAAAAAGGAGGATGGTCCGGGAAAAGACCCGGACGAAGGCCGGAATCAAAAGCCCCCCGAGCGCCGTACCGAGAGTCGCCGCTAATATTACCAACCGGATGTTGTAATCAAGAAGCACAAGCTCCTGCCGGTACACCGGGGAAGTTAGCAAAACTTCCGCCGGGGCACGGGGCGGCACCGCCGCGAGCCCCCGGTTAATCGCCTGCTCCACGAGAGAAGAGAGGAGCGGTGCCTGGATGGTGTTTGCCGAACTGGCTATCAAGAATATCAGGTTGAAAAGGGAGTAAGCTGTGGCCAGCCGCCCGGTCCGGACGCCGGAAAGGCGCACGCTGTAAATCAGGGTATGAACAAGGTGAATGAGCACAGTAAGTGCTACGACGGCCAGAAGGTGGTTATTCACTCGGCTGCCAGCCTTTCCAAAGGAGCATAACTCAAAAGAAGGGTTTTTATACCCGCGCCGGGAAAGGCGACCGTCACCCGGGTGTCCTCGCCGCTTCCCGCAACGCTCACCACGGTTCCCGGTCCCCACTTCCTGTGCGTGACCCGGTCCCCCGGCTGCAACTCGGCTACCCCCTCTTCGCCGGGTTCGCCATCCCCGTCGGCCGGTACAATCAACCCCGCCGGTATTTCGGCGAGAAACCGGGATGGGGGGTTCGCGTAAATCCCGCCGTACAGGTGCCGCTCTTCACAGCGCGTGAAAAAAAGCCGTTCCTTTGCGCGGGTAATGCCCACATAGCACAACCGCCGCTCCTCTTCCACCGCCGCCTCGCCGATGCTCCTCGCGTGGGGGAAAAGACCCTCCTCCATTCCGGTCATGAAGACCACCGGAAACTCCAGCCCTTTGGCGCTATGCAGCGTCAACAGCACCACCGCGTCCGCTTCCGGGTCGAACCGGTCCACATCGGTAAAAAGCGAAATTTCGGCTAAGAAATCCGTGAGCCCTCCCCGTTCCTCCCGGTCGAATTCCCGGGTAACGGTCAGGAATTCCCTGATGTTCTCTACCCTGGCTTGCGCTTCCGGTGTTTTCTCCGCAAACAGGTAGCGTTCGTATCCGGTTTCTTCCAGGACGGCCTCCGTAATCCGCGTTACCGGCCCCTCCTCTGCCCGCAGCCGGACAAAGAACTCGCCGAGCGCCTGCATCTCCTCACGCACCTTCTGCGGGAGGCCGGGGATCGCATCCGCTTCGAGAAGCGCCGCCGCCGCTGAAATCCGGTTTGCCGCGGCATACTGGAGCAAACGCCCGAAGTAGCCCGCGCCGATCCCGCGGGGGGGCACGTTGATAACCCGTTTCAGGCTCAGGGCATCCGCCGAGTTTACGATTAACCTGAGGTACGCAAGAATGTCCTTGATCTCCTTGCGCTCGTAAAACCGCAGTCCGCCCAGCATGACGTAAGGTACGCCGGAGACCAGGAAAAACTCCTCAAGAACGCGCGACTGAGCGTTGGTACGGTAAAGCACCGCAAAATCCTTGTACGGGCGGCCTTCTTCCTGCCGCATCGCTGAGATCTGCTTGCCGATAAAACTCGCCTCCGCTACCTCGTCCCGGGCTACAAAAAGCACCGGCGGTTCACCTTCGCCCTTTACCGGGCGCAGCACCTTTTCTTTCCGCATCAGGTTGAACTTTATTACGCTGTCAGCCACGGCGAGGATTGAGGAGGAGGAGCGATAGTTTTGTTCAAGCTTGATTACCCGCGCCTCCGGGTAGTCGCGTTCGAAATTAAGGATGTTGGTGATATCCGCGCCGCGCCAACTGAAGATCGACTGGTCGGGATCCCCCACAACCATGAGGTTCCGGTGCCCGCCTGCCAAAAGATTAACCCAAACGTATTGCGCGTGGTTGGTGTCTTGGTACTCGTCTATTAAAATGTACCGGAAACGCCGCCGGTAGCGTTCCAGCGTATCTGGGGACTCCTCGAAAAGCCGCACCGCCTCTGTCAGCAGGTCGTCAAAATCAAGCGCATTGTACTGCTTCAGCTTCTCCTGGTAAAGACCGTAAACCTGCGCCACCGCTTCCTCGTACCGGTTTCCGGCCCGCTGCGCATACTCCTGCGGGCCCACGAGCCAGTTTTTCGCCCAGGATACGGCGGCGATCATGCCGCCCGGAGTATATCGCTTCTCGTCGAGCCCGATCTCCTTCAAGCACTCCCTGATAAGCGCGCGCCTGTCGTCCTCATCGTAAACGACGAAAGCACCGTCCCGGCCGAGGTGGTGTATCTCCCGCCGCAGGATGCGGAGGCAGGCTGCGTGGAAGGTCATCACCCAGAGGTCGTGCGCCTCAAAGGGCAGAACCCTTTCGACCCGGGAGCGCATCTCCCGCGCGGCCTTGTTGGTGAAGGTGATCGCCAGGATGTTTTCCGGCCTGACGCCGGCTTCTTGAATCAAGTAGGCGATCCGGTAAGTCAGGACCCTGGTTTTGCCGCTCCCGGCGCCTGCTAAAACTAGCAGCGGTCCGGAAACGTGGCATACCGCTTCCAACTGCTGGGGGTTAAGCTCTGAAAGGTAATCAACCACTGCTTTCTGCATCCTTCCCATGCCACGTAGACTAAGAAAAACTTCGCCAAACACCGCCGTTGTCCTGCGCCTCCCAAAAAGTTAAATTGCACCGTCGCGGGGTACTCCGGCGAGATAAATTATCCCTCATTGCCGGCCCGGTTTCAAACAAAAAAGCGGGACCGACAGCTTGGTTTGCAAAAAAGTGTTGCTTGAAGCACAGAATGTGCTACAATATTAATGGGCATATGCCCTAAACTTTAAAAGGAGGTGGCGTCGCAATGCCGTGGGGTTATAGTTGCGGTTTTGGTCGCGGCTGGGGCGCCGGATGGCAAGGCGACCCTGCCTGGGGCTGCCACCGTTATCCCGGACGGCCGCGCCGGTGGAGGTCGCTATTGCACCCGTTTGGTCCGCGCGGTACCGAGCGCGTAAAATCTGCGGAAACAGAAGCCCTCAGGCAGCAGGCGTCCTTTTTGAAACAACAGTTGGAAGCCGTCGAAAAGCGCCTCGAAGAACTGGAAGGCAAGGAGTAACTTGCTTACCGGTTTGAACAATCCCGGCAGCAATGGCGGCCGGAATTTAGTGTCACCACTCCTCTGAGCCCCTGACCCCGCCGGCACGGTGAAGTCAGGGGCTTTTTTCACCCGCCCTCACCTTCAGAAACCGCCGCCGCGGCGCTCCTTGGGCCTGAAGGTGTGGCAGCAGGTGCCGGCCGACGACTCCACCCTGTTGTCGCCGCTCGACCGGACCTCGATGCTGTCGGCGTGGCACTCGAAGTTCCTGTTATAGTGGCACTCCTCACACATGCACCTCATAACTTTTGCCATAAGGAAACATCCCCTCCGTTACACAGCATTTTCAGTATTTTACCCCCGGAGGCGTTGCAGTAATCAGTAAAAGTTCCAGACTCTCATCGTATGCAGTTCTACGACCGAACTCTTCACCAAATGCCGCCCTGGCTGGAGACGATATTTTAAGCCGATAAATTTTACTTTTAAAAATTATGGTTGACCTTATTTTGTTAGATTACTATAATAAAGTTAGGTTTAACTAATTTATACATCTCTTCTCGCCGACCCGGGAGGTGCGGAAGCGTGACGGGATACACACGAGCCATTGAAGACTACCTGGAAGCGATCTTCTTACTGGAACGCCGGCAAAGGGTGGTCAGGGTCAAGGACGTGGCTTCTTTCTTAGGCATTAAAAACCCTTCGGTAGTGGCGGCTTTAAAATCATTAGCCGAAAAGGATCTCGTTGAGCATGAAAGTTATGGCCACATCGAGTTGACCCCCAAGGGCCGGGCGGTCGGGGAGGAAATTTACGCACGCCACATGATGCTTTTCGCCTTCTTTCACGAGGTGCTTGGCTTGTCGCCGGAAGTGGCCGAGGAGGACGCCTGCCGGTTAGAACACCACCTTTCTGCCGAAGCACGTGGAAGAATTCTACAACTGGTAGAGTTTGTCCGCGCCTGCCCTGCTGGGGAGGTACGCTTCCTGCAGCACTTCCAGCATTATGTGCGCACAAGTGAGCGCCCTGCCGGATGTTCGGAGTGCAGTAAATGTGACACTGAGCCGCTTTTCATTCCTTAATGCGAATACGGAGGAGTGCCACATGCGGCAAGCATCTGAAAATCGTTCTACGTGCGACGTTCTACGTTCTACGTTAGGAGCAGGAGACGGAGAAAGGGACTAAACCACGGATGAACACCCATTTTCATAACGTTTTGTGCCTGAGCGCAGCGAAAGGCATGGTTATAAGGATGAAAATGGGGCGAATAGACCTGTAAGCAGGTTGCTTAGATGCAGAAGAGTAACATAAACGGAACGCGGCTCATCGCCGCGCCCCACGGAAGAAGAACGCATTCTTGGAGGAGCATTCATATGAGAAGACGTTTACGCCTGCGTCACCGTCGAGGTAACGAGCGCCTACATCAGGGGGAAAGGTGCAAAGCCCAGCGCTCAGCACGGGTAGTTCTGGTCGGCAGCCCGAACGCCGGCAAGAGCGCCCTTTTCTACCGGCTTACAGGCACTTATGTTACGGTGTCCAACTATCCGGGGACCACGGTCGAGGTTGCACAGGGAAGGGCGGTTATCGGGGAACAGGAATTCGAGATCATTGATACTCCGGGACTTTATTCCCTTCTCGCCATTACCGAGGAAGAGAGGGTAACCCGTCGGCTGTTATTTGATGAAGGGGCCGACCTGATCCTGCACGTCGTTGACGCCAACAACCCCGAGCGCGCCCTCCACCTTACCCTACAGCTTGTGGAGGCGGGCCTGCCGGTGATTTTGGTTTTGAACATGCTGGATGAGGCGGAGCGTCTTGGCCTTAACATCGACATTGAAAGGCTATCCCGCGAGCTGAAGATTCCCGTGGTCGGAACGATCGCCACCACCGGCCAGGGAATAGAACTTTTACGGAAGGTGATTACGGAACATGTCCGCATCGCGAGCTGAAGTCGTTGCTTACCCCGAAACGGTTGAAAACGCGCTGGCCGAAATCTGCGGTCTGCTAAAGGGTCCTTACCGCATCTCACCCCGTGCCGTGGGACTCTTACTCCTTCAGGACGACGCGGAGATACAGAACCTCGTAAGGGAACGTGAAGGTCTGCCGGTCTATCAAAGGATCACGGGGGTCGTTAAGCGCTGCAAAGAGACCTTGCACGAACCTATCGACTACGCGGTTGTTACTGCACGGCAGAAGAGGATCGGCGCCATCATAGCGGCGGCCGTAACGGAAACCGCTCCCGCGAGCGCAACCTTCGCCGACCGCCTGTCACGACTCATGATGAACCCGTGGACGGGCATACCGCTTCTTCTTCTGGTGCTCTACTTCGGACTTTACAAGTTTGTGGGCGGTTTCGGCGCCGGGACGGTGGTTGACTTTTTAGAGTCTGCCGTCTTTGACGCCCACATCATCCCATGGGTCAACAACCTCGTTGATGCTCATGTACCATGGGCGAGCGTTAGGGAACTGCTGGCGCACGAATATGGCGTGATTACCCTGGGGCTGCGCTACGCAATAGCAATAGTGCTGCCCCTCGTCGGTACCTTTTTCTTCGCCTTTGCCATTATCGAGGATACGGGCTACCTGCCGCGCCTGGCCATGCTGATAGACCGCGTCTTCAAAAAGATCGGTCTCAGCGGTCGGGCGGTAATCCCGATGACCCTGGGTTTCGGATGCGACACCATGGCCACGCTGGTCAGCCGCATCTTAGAAACCAGGCGCGAACGCATTATCGCCACCCTCCTCCTCGCGCTGGCCATCCCGTGTTCGGCACAATTAGGGGTTATAATGGCTCTCCTGGCAGGCCGGCCGGCGGCAGTTTTGATGTGGGCAGGCGTCGTCGCCTTAGTTTTTATGCTCGTCGGCTGGCTGGCGGCCCAGATCCTTCCCGACCAGCGTCCCATCTTTTATATGGAAGTGCCGCCGCTCAGGGCGCCGCGTCTGACCAACGTGATGATCAAGACGTATACGCGCATGCGTCTTTACTTTGTCGAGATCCTGCCGCTGTTCATCCTGGCCAGCGTCTTGATCTGGCTGGGGCAGATTACCGGCTTATTCACCGCCCTGGTAAATGCCCTGGAGCCGGTAGTGCAGATTATCGGCCTGCCCAAGGAAGCGGCGGTGGCCTTCCTGTTCGGTTTCTTCCGCCGTGATTACGGCGCAGCGGGACTTTACGACTTACATACAGCCGGACGGTTTGACGGGGTGCAACTGCTGGTGGCCGCCACCACGCTTACCCTCTTTGTACCTTGCATTGCCCAGTTCATCGTTGCGCTCAAGGAACGCGGCGCTAAAATTGCATTCGCGATGTTTTTCTTCGTCCTCATCTTCGCCTTCGGCGTCGGGTACATTCTTAATGCGGCCCTGCGCTCCCTGGGGGTGACGCTGTGAGGTGTGATTTCTGCGGCGCGGTATTTGACGAAACCGAGGCCCAACAGGCCTGCACAGGCTGCCCGCTGGCCGGAGCCTGCCGCAAGTTAAAGTGTCCCCGGTGCGGCTATGAGGTACTACCGGAGCCAAACTGGGTTAAAGCCGTCAAGTTTTGGGGAGGGAAAATCCTTGCAGGACGCAAAAGCACAGCACGCACGTAGCACTATTCGCCGCCTTACGGAAATGGTTGTCGGCCAGAAAGGAATCGTAGTATCCCTGGCCCAGGACAAACCCGGTATGCGGAAAAAGTTAATGGCCCTCGGCATTCTGCCTGGTACTCCGGTGCGGCTTCTTCAGCGGTTCCCGAGCTACCTGATCCAAGCCGGGCGCAGTCAGGTTGTGATCGATACCGAATTAGCCATGGAGATATGGGTGAAAACATAGAAAAAGGATACGAAGTGAACGGTATTTACTTTTGGCCGGCGGTTGAGAGTCAGGCCAAGCATGAACAGTCAGGAAGAGGATGTTCCGCCGCGGTTTAATCATTGGTACCGGTTACGGGATGGACCCCCATCCTTTTTCAAGCTCCTCAAGGGCTTGCTTCGCCTGCCGGTTTCCAGTTTAAATTTTGCCGCGCGTTATCGGACTGTGATATTGTCACCCTATAAGCGGTCTGAGAAAATGTCACTCATGAGGAAAGGAGACATTTTCTTGAGTACCAGCATAACGCTTCATAGGCAATCATGAATCCCCAGGCTTGTTATGCGAAGGTGCTGCGTGACCTTATGCGGATGAAGGCGGTCCGGCTTACTGTTAACGGGCACACTTTTGTCACCCGGACGGGACTACAGGGAGATGCTTCTTTAGCATTTGAAGCGGTGAAGATGCGTGTGCCTCCCCACGTGTATACCTTGATGCCACCCCAAAGGAGGGGTCCAGTGGTAAACTTCCTTCCCACGGCGCAGAATGCCCATGACTATTAGGTTTGTGACTTTTAACTGTCAAACTTGAGTCTAAGAAAGTTGTAAACCTTTTCGCCAATAATAAAATTTAATACTGTTAAACAAGCGGAGGTTGTCTTAAACTAAACATTAAAGGAATTGTACATTAATAATAAAGATAATCGATTCATAATGGAGCGAGGTATGGCTGACGCGGCGTCCGCCAATATCTGGACGACGGTGTCCACCGCTGATTATATTTTTTTAGTGCAAGTTGTGGCGTAGAAAACCGGGAAGCAAAAGGAGAATCAGCGAGGTAACGGAAAGAGAAGGCTTGGGCGTCAGGTTCGAAGGAATAGATTGGTGGTGGATTTCTATGGAAGCTGCGGGGTGAGCGGTGAAACGAAGAACCAACGGAAAGTTACCATCGGCATCGAAGGCATGAGCTGCGCAAGCTGCGCCGCACGTATCGGTAAGGTGCTGAGCAACACCCAAGGCGTGGCTGATGCGTCTGTTAACTTTGCTGCGGCGAAGGCAACGGTGCTCTATGATCCCGCCCGCCTCCAGCTCAGCGAAATTACCGACCGCATTGTAAACTTAGGTTACAAAGTTAAGACCCGGCGGCTTGAACTTGCCGTCGAAGGTATGACCTGCGCGAGCTGCGCCGCGCGTGTGGAAAAAAGGCTGCGGTCGTTGGACGGGGTCATCAGCGCCGTCGTGAACCTTGCCGCTGAGAGATCGGCAGTGGAATACCTTCCCACAGCAGTCACCCCCAAAGAAATAAAAGCGGCCGTATCCGACCTCGGGTACGGCGTAAAGGATCTTCCTGAGGAATCATATCCAGTGGCCGAGAAGGACGAGCGCGTCCGCGAGATCATCAGGCAGCGTAATTTTTTCATCCTTGCGGTAATCGCGACACTTCCGTTGCTTTACGTCATGGCTGTCGATCTCGGCCTCGCGCCTCACATCCCGTTCCTGATGAGCAAGTACGTCCAGTTTGGTTTCGCCACCATAGTTCAGTTCGGCCCCGGCCTGCAGTTCTACCGCCGGGGCTGGCTGAACTTACGGCACGGGACGGCAAATATGGACGTGCTTATCGCACTCGGCACTTCTGCGGCCTACTTTTACAGTGTGGCCAACACCTTTTTCCTGAAAGGTTTCGTTTATTACGAAACTGCTGCGATGATCATTACCCTTGTGATTCTTGGCCGCCTGCTTGAAGCGCTGGCCAAGGGGCGCACCTCCGATGCGATCCGGAAGCTGATCGCGCTCCGCCCCAAGACCGCCCGCGTCCTGCGCGGCGGCCGGGAGGTGGAGATCCCGGTTGAGGAGGTAGCCGTCGGCGACCTGATTATTGTGCGTCCGGGAGAGAGCATTCCCGTGGACGGGATCATCCGCGAGGGGTCTTCGACGGTTGACGAGTCGATGCTGACCGGGGAAAGCCTGCCCCGGGACAAAAACGCCGGCGACGAGGTCGTGGGCGCGACCATCAACCGGCACGGGAGTTTTACGTTCGAGGCTACCAGAGTCGGGAAGGATACGGCACTGGCCCGGATTATCCGTATCGTGGAGGAGGCGCAGGGCTCCAAGGCCCCTATCCAGCGGCTTGCCGATGCGGTCTCGTCTTATTTTGTTCCTGCCGTAGCAGCCATTGCCGCCGTTACCTTCGCGCTGTGGTATTTTGCCACCGGCCAGTTGCAGCCAGCGATTCTGAACATGACTGCCGTCCTGGTGATCGCCTGCCCATGTGCCTTGGGCCTGGCAACGCCGACCGCAATTATGGTCGGGACGGGCCGGGGAGCGGAAAACGGCATCCTGATTAAAGGCGGCGAGCATCTCGAGAAGGCTTACAAGCTTGACACCATCGTCTTAGACAAGACCGGTACGGTCACTAAGGGAGAACCCGCGGTGACGGATGTCGTTCCCGCCGGGGGAAGCGACAGGAATCACCTTCTCGGGCTGGCGGCGGCGGCGGAGAGGCGGTCCGAGCATCCCTTGGCCCGGGCTGTAATAAGGGCGGCGGAGTCGGCGGGACTCGCCGTTCCCGAGACCGATAATTTTGAAGCCTTTCCCGGACACGGCATTCGGGCCGCAGTTGACGGTAAGTCCGTTCTCGTGGGAAATCCGAAATTTATGCGTGAAAGCCGGGTGGACCTTGCCGGGGTAGAGGGTAGCCGTGAGCGTCTGGAGAGTCAGGGCAAGACGGTTGTCGTTGTGGCTGAAAATGCACGGGCCGTCGGGGTTATCGCCATCGCCGACACCGTTAAGGAGCACGCCGCAGAGGCGATCCGCGACTTAAAGAATATGGGCTTGCGGGTCATCATGATTACGGGTGACAACACGCGTACTGCCCGCGCCATCGCGGAACAGGTCGGCATCGATCAGGTCCTGGCCGATGTGTTGCCGGAGAGCAAAGCCTTCGAGGTGCAAAAACTAAGGGACGAGGGTGCCGTCGTGGGCATGGTCGGCGACGGAATCAACGATGCCCCGGCGCTGGCCGCAGCGGACATCGGGATAGCCATCGGCACAGGAACGGATGTTGCCATGGAAACGGCGGATATCGTACTCATGCGGGGAGACCTGCGCGGTATCGCAGCAGCGATCAGGCTGAGCCGCCAGACGATGCGTAAGATCAGGCAGAACCTTTTCTGGGCGCTGATTTACAATGCCCTGGGCATTCCCCTGGCGGCCCTGGGACTGCTTAATCCGATTATTGCCGCCGGGGCTATGGCGCTCAGTTCGGTTTCGGTTGTAAGCAACTCGCTGCTCCTGAAGAGGTTTAATCCCTACCCGGCCTGATGGATTAAGTTTTTCCTTTCTGTTCCCCAAAACCGCCAACTCCTCAAGCCTCATGTAAAGCCTGCATGTATACTAATTGCGGCCATGCCACAGACTAACTCAAGATTGGCTGAATTAAATGCGAGGAGGTAGATCCTTTTGACGGTAGGTTCAGAGCTGCACAAGACGCTGGGCATGTTGAAAACGGCCAGCGGCCAGTTCCAATCCTTCGCCATGGATACGCAGGATGCGATGGCGAAACAGATGTACACAAATTTCTCCAAACAGCTTGACCAGATGGTAAAGGACCTCTCGAACCGGGTTAACTACGTGGAAGGACAGGAGCCGCAGTTCAAAATGGAGAACATGGCCCAGGAAGCCATGGCGAAAGAGCAAGCCGCACAACAGCAGATGCGTAAACAGTAAGCGCCAAGAAGGCGCTTGCAATCACGGTCTCTCTTAGCCCCTTCCTGCGCATAAGGCGGGGGCTAAACTTTTTTTGAAGAGCCACGCGCCATAAAAAAAGACGCCTTGTGAAAAGCGTCTACATGGAGTGGTAGAGGAGGACTTTTAATACCATTTTTTTCTTTATAGAAGGAGTCGCCCACGACGCGATTCAGCGTCGCCACCGGGAACGAAAATAGGGACCCGCAAGCTGTTTACTTAGATGCGGTAGTGTAACATCAACGAAACGTGGCGAGGAGCGAGCAATTGAGAAGTGAGAAGTGTGAGGTTGGAAGTGGGATTATCGAAGGAATTCGCTTATAAGCGAATTCCCCCAAGTATCTCACCTCTAACCTCTCGCCTCCCACCTCTCGGTACGCAGTAATGCGAAGCTCATCGCCGCGCCCAGCGAAAGAGGTACTATTTTTAGAGGAGGAGCGCCTGTTTCCAAACCGCCTGCATTGCGCGCGCCGCCGGGCCGGCGAAGCGATCGGTCACCGGTGACCGTGCCGCGACTGCCTTGACCACCCCTTTGGCAAACGGGATACAGCCAAGAAACCCAACCCCTTCTTGCAGGCAATACCGCTCTATCTCTACAGCCATCCTTTCGTCAAGGTCTGCCTTATTGACGCATACCGCCGGCCTCACGCTGAAATGCCGCGCCAGCCCGAGGATGCGGTTAAGATCGTGCAGCCCCGCCGCAGTGGGTTCGGTCACCACAAGCACCAGGTCCGCACCCGAAACCGAGGCAATAACCGGGCAGCCGATCCCCGGCGGGCCGTCAACCACAAGATATGCCTTGTTCTCCTTTTCCGCTATTTCACGCGCCCGCTGTTTTACCCTGGACACCAGCTTTCCGGAATTCTCCTGCGCCACGCCGAGTTCAGCGTAAACAAACGGCCCGAAAACGGTATTTGTCACATAGACGTGGCCGATCAACGATTCCCGCAGCGTGATCGCCCCGGCGGGACAGGCGTGGAAACAGACCGCGCACCCCTCACAGGCGATCTCGTCCAGCTCGCCGTCTTTGATCGCCCCAAACCGGCAAAGTTCTCCGCACAGGCCGCAGCGGGTGCACCGTCTTTCATCCACCACCGGTACGCGCGACCCGAAAAAGGGCTCTTTCGCCACGACCTCCGGGCTGAGAATCAAATGCAGGTTCGCCGCATCAATGTCAACATCCGCCAGGACCGCGCTCTCACCCAAGGTGGCGAAGACGCCCACCAGGGTGGTCTTCCCGGTACCGCCTTTTCCGCTAAGAACAACGACTTCACGCAACCGGTACGCCTCCCCGCGCCAACATCCAGAGGGCCTGAAACCTTTCTCGCCACGCGGGAAACACCTCGGTGAACGGAACCCCCGCCGCAAAGCAGCGGGCGATTTCTTTTTTGAAGGGGACTTCGAGCAAAACCGGGATATCCCGCTCCCTGCAAAAATCATGGACTCCTTCGTCGCCAAGGTCCGCCCGGTTTAGCACCACCCCGTACGGAATGCCGATGAACCGCAACATTTCCGTCACCACCTCCAGGTCATGTTGTCCAAAAGGGGTCGGTTCGGTTACCACCAGGCAGAAGTCCGCGCCTCGCACGGCCTGGACGACTGGACAGGAGGTGCCCGGCGGGCAATCAAGGATCGTGTCCACCGCCGGGTCGGCAGACCGCCGTAAAGCCCTGATGACCGGTGGTGCGAGGGCTTCACCGACGTTGAGCTTTCCGCGGGAAAACGTGATTTTGCCTGCCCGGCCCCGCTCGACGACACCGATAGCCCTTTGGCCTTCCACCAGTGCCTGTTCGGGGCAAAAATAGATGCACCCGCCGCAACCGTGGCACAGCTCCTCAAAGATGAGGACTTCCTCCCCTATCGACGCCAGTGCGTTGTAAGCGCACACCTCAACGCACCGCCCGCAGCCCGTACACCTCCCGCTCTCCAAGACCGGGACCGGGAGGCAAACCTGTTCGCTGGAAACAATCTCCGGGTGAAGCAGGAGGTGTGCGTTGGGTTCCTCAACGTCGCAATCAAGAAACTGGATCTCGGCATCGAGGGAGAGCGCCAGGCCGGCGGCAATCGTGGTTTTTCCGGTTCCGCCCTTGCCGCTGACCACGGCTGCGATCACCGGTCATGGCCCCCGCAGCCGCCGCCGCAACGGTGGACGTGCCCTTCTGTGCCACGATCACAAAGTGACGGTCCGGTAACCAGCTTCCCGGCAAGAAAGGCGTCGAGCACCTCGCTAACCGGCCCCTGAGCGCCTACGACGGGAGAAATGCCGCGCGCAAGGAAAAGCTCCTGGGCACGCGCTCCCATGCCGCCGGCAATAACGTGCGTAACCCCTAAATCACCTAAGTACTGGGGGAGAAAACCCGGTTGGTGCCCGGGATTAGGGACAAAGACCGTGCCCTTGACTGCTCCGCCTTCAACATCAACCAGCAAAAATTCGGCACAATGTCCAAAATGACCTGATACATAACCACCCTCAGTGGCAAAAGCTAATCTCAAGGCGGTCCACCTCCCGTTAATCTTCGGTTAATCTTCGGATAGCTTTTTTGCCCGCGGCACGGTTACCTGCTGTTCCTGCGCCGGCGCCAACCCGGCCCGCCGGATTCAACTGCCGTAAGGAGCCTTCAATATACGCCGCTATGGAGTCCCTTACCGACGATGGACCGCTGCCCCTGTAACACTTTATACCGGCCCTGTCCAGGACCTCGTAGGCATTCGGGCCGATGCTGCCGCTGATTACAACACCAGGCCTCCCCCGGACGACGGCCTGCGCGGCCTGGATGCCGGCACCACCGCCCGCCGTACCGCCGGGATTGGCAACACTGACATAAGTTCCCGCGTCGGTGTCGTAAATCACGAAGTAGGCACAACGGCCGAAATGCGGTTCGAACGGCGCATCCGGTCCCTTGTCTGAAGCAGACACTGCAATCTTCACTGGGCTCCCTCCACGTAGTTTTATAGTTTTATATCAATTCTAAGCTATTTATGAGCATATGTCAATAATTAACCCGCTAATTTTCGCGAAACGGGAGATTTTGAATTGGACCGCATTGGGTGCCCGGACATTCCGGTTGGCTCGGGCTTAACTGTTGTTAACATAATACGGCACAGGCTCAGGGCTTTATTGCAACACCGGGGTGTTACACAGGAGAACAAAAAAAGGCGTTGCCGCCTGATTTCTCTGGGTTTGACCGCTACTACCGGCCCTTATCTCTTTCGGCTGGCTAATTCGCCGAAGACCTCCCGCACGTCGATCCCTTCCGCCGCGAGGAGAACCATTAGATGGTAGATAACGTCGGCTGACTCCTTAATTACTTCCTCTCGTTTCCGGTTCTTAGACGCTATTAAGACCTCCGTTGACTCCTCGCCCAGCTTTTGCAGCATGGTGTCGAGTCCTTTATCGAACAGGTAACTGGTGTAAGCCCCCGGAACCCGGTTGTGCTTCCGGTCAAGGATGACCTCGTAGACCTCTTCGAGGATCGAACTGCCGCAGATGCATACCGGTTTGGTCTCCTTGGGTCGCGGGCGCGTTTCGGGCGGCGGTCCTTTATCCCCGTAAACCTCTGCCGGGTTAAAGACAAGCTCGCCGACCAGACCCACGCGGCCATCCGGTTCGATTCTATAGTGGAAACAGCTCTTGTAACCCTGATGGCAGGCCGCCCCGTGCTGACGGACCTTAATCAGCAGGGTGTCGGCGTCGCAATCAAAGTAGACCTCGTCAACCTCCTGGACATTCCCGGATGTCTCCCCCTTGTGCCAGAGTTCCTGCCGGCTCCTGCTGAAAAACCAGGTCTCCCCGCTGCTTAAGGTCTTCGCCAGCGCTTCGCGGTTCATGTAAGCCATCATCAGGACCTCGTTTGTCCTGTTATCCTGGACGATTACCGGGATCAGCCCATCGGCGTTAAACTTAAAACGGTCAAGATTGAAGCGCAAAGGCCTCCCCCCTTTAAAAATCAAGGATACAGTCCCAGGGTAATCTCATTAAGAGACAGTCGTTCTGCCTCTAAGCTATATTTCGCCCGTCAAAGCCTTTTCTTTAAAGAACCCGTGACGCCTCGCCGTCAGTGTCTTGTTTCACGGACTTCCACAGAACTCGACTCGGGGACAAACAGCAGCGGCATGATAATAACGTTGAACGTCGTACTCTTGAACTTCGAACCGTTATCAGGACAGGCGGACAGGAACCCCCTGTGCCGCTAAATACTCTTTCACCTGCCGGATCGAATACTCACCGAAGTGAAAGACAGAAGCGGCTAAAGCCGCGTCGGCACCGCCAGCGGTCAGTCCCTCTGCAATATGCTCCAGGGTCCCGACGCCGCCTGAGGCGATCACCGGGATCCTGACGGCATCCGCAATCGTCCTGGTAAGGAGGATGTCGAAACCGTCCTTTGTGCCGTCCCTGTCCATGCTCGTCAGGAGGATTTCACCTGCTCCGAGGGTCTCAACCTCTCGCGCCCAGGCAAGGGCATCTATTCCGGTCGGCGTACGTCCGCCATGGATGTAAACCTCCCACCGGCCGTTTCCGATTCCGCGCGCGTCGATCGCCACCACTATGCACTGGCTCCCGAAACGGGTAGCGGCTTCTTTTATCAGGCCCGGGTTTTTTACCGCCGCGGTATTGAGCGATACCTTATCCGCACCGGCAGCCAGCATCCGCCGGATGTCTTCAAGATTGCGCAGGCCGCCGCCTACGGTGAAGGGTATAAAAACCTCTTCTGCCACGCGGCGGGCCACCTCAAGCATGATGTCACGTTCTTCGGCGGAAGCGGTAATGTCCAGGAAAACGAGTTCATCCGCTCCTTCCCGGTCGTAAAGGGCGGCAAGCTCCACAGGATCGCCGGCGTCCCGGAGGTTTACAAAGTTCACTCCCTTGACGACGCGCCCCCTGTCCACGTCGAGGCAGGGAACTATCCTTTTAGCTAACAAGCTTTTCCCCCTCCGCTGCCGCTATAGCTTCCTGGATGGTAAGCCTCCCGTCATAAAGCGCTTTGCCGACAATGACCGCCTCAACTCCAATCTCCTCAAGCTTCCGGAGTTCCCGGATATCCTCGGCCCGTGAGACCCCGCCTGAAGCGATTACCTTCAGTCCTGTTTCCCGGGCGAAATCGGCCACCGCTGGAAGATTTGGACCCAGGAGGGTCCCGTCGCGCCGGATATCCGTAAACACCACCCTTTCCACGCCGAATTTCTTGAGCTGCCTTCCGAAAGCGCTTGCTTTAATGCCCGCGAGGCTCTCCCAACCGCGCACTGCAACCACGCCGTCGCGGCAGTCCACGCTTACAACAAACTTCTCGCCGTATTCCCGCGCGAGCCTGCTAACCAGTTCCGGGTTGTAAACCGCAACGGTACCAATAATAGCCCTGGCCGCACCGCATTTTAAGACCTCTTCCACCGCTCCCCTATCCCTTATCCCCCCACCGACCTCCACCGGTATCGATACAGCCTTGATGATTTGACGGATAACCGGCAGGTGAACGGGCTCCCCGCGGAAGGCACCGTCAAGGTCCACCACGTGCAGCCATTTCGCCCCGGACGCCTCCCATTTAACGGCCACTGCAACGGGGTCTCCGGAATAAACGGTTTCCCTGTCGGCCCGCCCTTCGATGAGGCGTACGCACCTCCCGGCACGAAGGTCAATCGCTGGTATCACGAGCATTCCGTCACCAACTTCCCGAAATTTGCGAGTATTTTTAAGCCCCAAGTGCTTGACTTCTCAGGGTGAAACTGAATCCCGAAGACCTTCTCCCTGCCGGCCGCCACCGGAAACCGGATACCGTATTCGGTTTCCCCTATGACCACTTGTCTATCCTGCGGGTCGACGTAATAGGAGTGTACGAAGTAAAACCGCGTCCTGTTGGGAATGCCCGCAAAAAGCGCCGTCGGCCGGGTGAAGATCAGCTCATTCCACCCCATGTGCGGAACCTTCACGCACTCCGGCAGCCGCCGCACCCTTCCCCTGAAAAACCCCAGCCCAGGCGTCTCCCCCCACTCCTCGCTCGCCTCAAAGAGCAATTGCAACCCGAGACAGATGCCCAGGAAGGGCTTTCCCTTTTCGAGCGTCTGTACCACCGCTTCCAACAGACCTGAAGAGCGGAGGTTAGTCATGGCATCGCCGAACGCACCTACCCCCGGCAGGACCACCCCGGCCGCTTTTGCCACCGCTTCGGGTTCGGATACCACCCTGGCCTCGAAACCGGCCTTGACAAATCCCTTTTCTACGCTCCTGAGATTTCCCATTCCGTAGTCGACAACCGCAATCAATTTCTTCCTCCCTATATGCCAAAACACACCGGAACCGGCCCCGCCGCTTTGTTCTGCATATTCCGACTTCCGCCTCCTGAATTCTTAACCTTGAACGGACCCAAAAGGTCCGTCAATTTCAATTTAACTTTGAACGTTGAACTTTTTAAAGCGTTCCTTTTGTGGACGGTATACCTTTCCCCCGCGGGTCGAAGGCCACGGCGTCCCCCATTGCGCGCCCGCAGGCTTTGAAAAGCGCCTCGCAGATGTGGTGCGTATTGCGGCCGCTTAGAACGTGGAGGTGCAGCGTTATGCCGGCATTGACAGCAAGCGCGCGAAAGAACTCCGGTACCAGTTCGGTATCGAAATCCCCGACACGCGGCGCAGGCAGGTCGCCGTTGAAGACGAAATGTCCCCGCCCGCTGATATCCACCGCCGCGAGGGCAAGGGCCTCGTCCATGGGCACAACGGCGTGTCCGAAACGACGAATCCCTTCTTTCGTCCCGATGGCCCGGCTGAATGCCTGCCCGATGGCGATGCCCACATCCTCAACGGTGTGGTGCGCATCAACGTTAAGGTCCCCTTCGGCGACCACCTCAACGTCGAAGGCTGCGAACCGGGTGAACAGCCGCAGCATGTGCTCGAAGAATCCCACTCCTGTTTTCGCGCTGCAACTCCCGGTACCATCGAGGTTGAGATCCAGCCGCACCGCAGTTTCGGCTGTTTCGCGGGTGACAACCGCCTTTCTCGCAAGCATTTTCCGAAAACCCCCCCATTACGATAGCACGTCAACCAGTGCTTTGACAAAGGCTGCGTTCTCCGCCGGCGTGCCCACATTCACCCGCAGGCACCGCTCGAGGCCGGGACCTTCCACGTTACGGATAAGAACACGGTGTTTGAGCAAACCTTCGTACACGGTCCCCGCCGGCAGCGGGGTCCGAAAAAGCAGGAAATTAGCCCGGGAAGGGAAAACCTCCACATCGGGAATCTCCTTCAGACTCCGGTAAAGCCCCTCCCGGTCGGCAATGATTTTCCGGATGCGTTCCTCAAAAACCGGAAGGTGCTCAAGCACCGTCAGCGCCGCAATTTGAGAGAAGGCATTCAGGTTAAAAGGCTGTTTTACTTTTAACAGCTCGTTTACCACCGCCCGGTCCGCCAGGATATACCCCACCCGCAACCCGGCCAGCCCGAAAGCCTTAGAGAACGTCCTCAGAACCACCAGCCGCGGGTAACGGTGCACTAAATGGGAGCAGCTTTCCCCGGCGAATTCAGCATACGCCTCGTCCAATAAGACCAGACCTTTGGTCCCTTCCACAAGGGCTTCAATCGCCTCACGGGCAACGGTGTTTCCCGTGGGGTTGTTGGGAGAACAAATTATGATCATCCTGGTACCGGGCACCGCCGCTTCTTGAAGCAACACGGGCAGGTCCAACGAGAAATCGGGCAGCCTGGGTACTTCCACCGGAACCGCCCCGGCAATACGCGCGTGAATCCCGTACATCGAAAAGGTCGGCGTGGCTACAAGCACCCTTCCGCCGGTACCGAAGGTTAAAAGCAGAGTAAGGATCAATTCGTCTGAACCGTTACCCGCAAGAATATTCTCGGGAGCAAAGCCGGTATATTTCGCCAAAGCCCGGCGTAAATCCACCGCCATAGGATCCGGGTAACGGACAAAAGTCTGCCCGTTAACCCCCCTGAATATTTCGGCCAGAACCTCCGGCGCAAAATCGTAAGGGTTCTCGTTGGCGTCAAGCTTGATAACCCCCGGATAATGCGGCACGGCGTAAGGTACCAGGTCACGTAAATCCGGGCGTATTAATTCGAGCACTTCGTCAGTCACGTCGAGGCCTCCTTCCGTATCGCAATGGCCCTGGCATGCGCGGGCAAACCCTCAACCGAAGCTAACAGGGCCGCCGGTTCGGCAAGCTCTGCGAAGGCCTCCGGAGAAAGACTGACGAAGTTGATCCGTTTAATGAAATCCTCTGCCCCGAGCGGTGAAAAAAAGCGCGCTGTGCCCCCCGTGGGCAGAACGTGGTTCGGCCCGGCGATATAATCCCCCATCGGCACCGGCGAGTAAGGGCCGAGAAATACGGCACCGGCGCTTCTGATCTCGCTCAGCCAGGCAAAGGGCTCGGCAACCAGCAGTTCCAGGTGCTCCGGCGCAAAACGGTTCGCCCAGTTTACCGCCGCACCCAGATCGGGTGCTATGAGGACAGCCGCATGCACCAGCGCCCTCCGGACCGCCTCGGGCTCACCGAGTGCGATAAACGCCGCTTGCAGCGCCTCGTTTACACGGGAGGCAAACTCCCGGCTTATGGTCACCAGCAGCACCCGTGCATCGGGGTCATGTTCGGCCTGGGCAAGCAGGTCCGCAGCGACATACCGCGGATCTGCGGTTTCATCCGCCACCACCACAACCTCACTAGGCCCGGCGAGGATGTCGATCCCCACGACGCCGAAAACCGCCCGTTTCGCCAGTGTAACGTAAGTGTTCCCCGGCCCCACGATCTTATCGACCCGCGGAATCCGCTCCGTGCCGTAAGCAAGAGCGGCCACCGCCTGCGCGCCCCCGACCCGGAAAACCCTGTCCACACCCGCCTCACGCGCCGCCACCAGCACGTGGGGGTCGATTCTCCCCCGGGCGCCGGGAGGCGTGACCATCACCACTTCCTGCACACCCACAACCCGCGCCGGCACGACGTTCATCAGCACCGAAGAGGGGTACCGCGCCCTGCCGCCGGGCACATAAACGCCCACCCGCTCGAGCGGCTGCACGAGCTGTCCCAGAACAGAGCCGTCGCTTTTAACCTCCCGCCACGTCTCGGCCATCTTTCGCGCATGGAAGTTAAAGATTCGCTCCCGCGCCAATCTGACAGCCGAAACAAACTCTGCCGAAACCGCCCCGTAAGCGTTATCGATCTCGTCCTTTTCCACCGACAGCTCATCCGGTGTGAGTTCCACCTTATCGAACTGGGCGGTTAGGGCGCATAGCGCCGCGTCCCCTTGGGCGCGCACACGGGCGATGATGGAATCCACCACCCGCGCCGCCTCTTCCGGGAGTGAAAACTCCCGGTCGAGCAACCGCTTCACATCCGGATCACCGAAATCCAAAACCCGCAGCACTTTTGTTCTCCTTCGAAAATAAGATTGTACTTCTTTCGCAGGGCGTGGCGATAAGCTGCGCATTACTGCGTCGGCCGGGTGGGTCCGAATCCTCACGTATGTCCGTATACGCTCCGGTTCGGCCCCACCCGGACCTCCTTGTCCTGCTTGCTTCTCACCGCGTTCCGTTTATGTTATAACCACTGCATTTCAGTAACACGCTTACGGGTCTACATTTTCGTTTTCGTTCCCGGTGGCGACGATGAATCGTCGTGAACCACTCCTTAGTACACTCAGACTTTAAAAATAGCCAAGAAGATAAAAGCATCTCTTCACCAGCCGGCGAACAATCCAACTCCAAACCTGTGTGCAAAAAGTGTTAGCCCGACCGCCGGCTCCCGGCTATCGCTTTTAGCGCCTTCTGCCCGATATCCCGCCGGAAGTGCATCCCCTCAAAGCTTATCCTGTCCACTGCCTGATAGGCAAGCCGGATGGCTTCGTAGACATCCGTTCCCCGGGCGGTTACTCCCAGAACCCGGCCCCCGGCTGTGACAAACGCTCCGTCCTTTAAACCCGTACCGGCATGGAAAACCATCACGTCCGAGGGTAAGTCGGCCAAACCGTTAATTACGTAACCCTTTTGGTAGCCGCCCGGATAACCAGCAGAGGTCAGCACCACACAGACGGCAGCTCCCGGATGCCAGTCCAGCTTTACGTTCTGTAAATTACCCGAGGTGACGGCCTCAAGCGCCTCAACAAGGTCGCCGGCCCAGAGGTACAAGAGCGGCTGGGCCTCGGGGTCGCCGAAACGCACATTGAACTCCAAAACCTTCGGCCCGTCCGGGGTTAACATCAAACCGGCGTACAGGACGCCTCTATAAGTAACTCCTCGCGCCTTCAAGCCCCGAACAGTAGGGATAAGGATTTCCTTCTCAATACGCGAAAGCAATTCCGCCGTCACCACCGGTGCCGGGGCGTAAGCCCCCATGCCGCCGGTGTTGGGTCCTCTGTCCCCGTCATAAACCGGCTTGTGATCCTGTGCGGGAAGAAGCGGGAGCACCGCTTCGCCGTCGGTCAGGGCGAGCACGCTCGCCTCCTCACCGTAAAGCCGCTCTTCGATCAAGACCCGCGCCCCTGCGGCGCCGAACGCTTTCGCCTCCATCATCTCCGCTATCGCCGCTTCTGCTTCCGCAGGGCCTTCCGCCACGACCACCCCTTTGCCGGTGGCCAGCCCGTCCGCCTTGACCACGCACGGACCGCCCAGACGCCGCACGTATTCCTTTGCGCCGCCCGGTGAATCAAAAACCGCGGCCTTCGCCGTGGGCACCCCGTACTGCAGCATAACCTCCTTGGCAAAGACCTTGCTGGCCTCAAGGCGCGCCGCCTCCCGCCGGGGCCCGAATATCCTAAGCCCCGCCGACTCGAAGGCGTCCACGATTCCGGCAGCCAAGGGCGCTTCCGGCCCGACAACCGTGAGGCCTACACCCTCTGAGCGTGCAAAAGCGAGCAGGCCTTCGATATCATCGGCTTTAATACCGACGCATACCGCATCCCGCGCGATCCCTGCGTTTCCCGGCGCGCAGAAAACCTTCTCCACCCGCGGGCTCTGGGCGATCTTCCAGACCAGCGCATGCTCCCGGCCCCCGCCGCCGACCACCAGAACCTTCAATCTGTGCTCCTCCCAAACAGTAAGTTCAACGTTCAAATAGAAGTTAGAACTCAGAATGTAGAATACAGAATTCTGAATTTGTGAATAGAGACTTTAGTGCCTGAAGTGGCGCATTCCGGTAAACACCATCGCCATTCCGTGTTCATCGGCGACCTTGATCGAATCCTCATCCTTAAGCGACCCGCCCGGCTGGATGATCGCCGCGATTCCCGCCTTGGCAGCCTCGATTACGGTGTCCGGGAAGGGGAAGAAGGCATCGGAAGCCAGGACGGCACCGCGCGCTTTTTTTCCGGCCTGCCCGAACGCGATCCTGGCCGAACCGACACGGTTCATCTGCCCTGCACCCACGCCGAGCACCTGCCTGTTCTTTGAGACCACGATGGCGTTTGACTTCACGTGTTTGACCACCGTAAAACAGAAAAGCAGTTCCTCGATCTCAGCGGGTGTAGGCGCTCTCTTTGTCACCACCTTGAGCGCGTCCCTGTCCGCCACTTTCCTGTCAACCTCCTGCATAAGCAGGCCGCCGTTGACCTTGCGGAGGTCCATCCAGTCGGTGGTCTGCCCGGTCAAGGGCCCGGATTTCAGCAGCCGCAAATCTTTCTTCCGGGTTAAAACTTCCAGCGCATCCGGCGTGAAGTCAGGCGCGATTATCGCCTCTAAGAATATTTTCACCATCTCCTCCGCCGCTGCCCTGTCCACAACGCGGTTGACTGCCACGATCCCGCCGAAGGCCGACACCGGGTCCGTCTCAAACGCCAGCCGGTACGCTTCGTCGACCGCCGCCGCCTGGGCTACGCCGCACGGGTTGTTATGCTTCACAATCACCACGGTGGGAGCGTCAAACTCCCGTACAAGTTCAAAGGCGGCGTTCAGGTCCAGGATGTTGTTGTATGAAAGCTCCTTCCCGTGGAGCTTCTCGGCGTTGGCCACACACGGGCCCTTGGTCCGAAGGTCGCGGTAAAAGGCCGCTTTCTGGTGGGGATTCTCCCCGTAGCGCAGGCTGCCGGCCAGGTCGAAGGCCAGCGTCATTTCCCGCGGGAACCGCTCGCCGCCCGTCAAAGTGCTCAGGTAGCCCGCAATCGCCGCATCGTAATGTGCCGTATGGGCAAAAGCCTCCTGCGCCAGCGCAAGCCGCAGCTCCGCACCGGCGTCGCCGGCCTGCAAGGCTTCAAGAACCTGGGGGTAACGCTCCGGGTTTACCACCACGATCACATACTGGTGGTTCTTGGCCGCCGCCCGGATCATCGCGGGCCCGCCGATATCGATGTTTTCAACCGCATCCGCCAGCGTGACTCCTTCACGGCTCACCGTCTGGCGGAACGGATAGAGGTTCACCGCCACCAGGTCGATGGGTGTTATCCCTTGCTCCTTGAGCTCGTTCAGATGCTCTTCCGTCCGCAGGGCCAGTATTCCCCCGTGGATCTTCGGGTGGAGCGTCTTGACCCGGCCGCCCAAAATCTCCGGAAACCCGGTAACCTCGGAGACGTAAGTCGCCTCGACGCCGGCGTTTTTGATCGTTTTAAACGTGCCGCCGGTGGAAACTATCTCCCACCCGAGCTTCGAGAGCCCCTGAGCGAACTCGACCACGCCCGTCTTGTCCGAAACGCTAATTAGTGCCCTTCTTTTCAACCCACTCGCCTCCTCGAGAAAATAGTACTTCTATCGCTGGGCGCGACGATAAGACTGCGCATTACTGCGTCGGCCGGGCGGGTCCGAATCCTCACGTACGCACCCAGTACGCTCCGGTTCGGCCCCACCCGGACCTCCTTGTCCTGCTTGCTTCTCGCCGCGTTCCGTTTATGTTATAACCACTGCATCTCAGTAACACGCTTACGGGTCTACATTTTCGTTTTCGTTCCCGGTGGCGACGATGAATCGTCGTGAACGCCTCCTCAGAAAAAGTACTTCTACTTCTATCGCTGGGCGCGACGATAAGACTGCGCATTACTGCGTACCGAGAGGCGAGAGGTTAGCGGTGAGATTTCTATGCAGAGAAATTTGTGTAGCAAATTTCTTCAACAATCCCACTTCCAACCTCGCACTTCTCACTTCCCAATTGCTCGCTTCTCGCCGCGTTTCGTTCGTGTTACACTAATGGCTGCCACGTAGGGGCGAATGGCCATTCGCCCTTACTTACGGATCCCTGTTTTCGTCCCCGGTGAGTGACGATCCATCTTCGGAAGTCAGCCGCAGGATGTCGGAGGTCAGAACCTTGAGAACCCGCAATAGCGAATCCCTTTTCCCCTTTTCAGACCTCTGTGTTGTCAACGGAACCGTTCCCTCACCTGTAAACCACTCCGTCTATACCGCTTTCAACCCGGCCGATAACGTAAGCCTTTTCCCCGCCCGCCGCCAGCGTCTCGATCAGGCTTCTCTCTTCCTCCGGCGGTACAATGAGGACGTACCCGATGCCCATGTTAAAGGTCCTGAACATCTCGGCCTTCGTCACCCCGCCGTGCTCCTGGACGAGCCGGAAGACCGGCGGTACCGGCCAGCTTCCAGGCTCAAGCACCGCTCCCAATCCTGGCGGCAGCACCCGCGGTATGTTTTCCGTCAGGCCCCCGCCGGTGATGTGCGCCATCCCGCGTATGTCAAACCGCTCCAAGAGCGGCAGCACCGTTCTGACGTAGATCCGGGTGGGTTCGAGCAGCTCCTCTCCTACCGTCCGCCCGAGGGTATGCTCAAAGGTGTCAACCGTCGCCCCTAAAACCTCAAAAAAGACCTTCCGCGCGAGGCTGAACCCGTTGGCATGCAGCCCGGCGGAGGGAAGGCCGATTACAGCGTCGCCGGGAGCGATCATTCTTCCGTCTACAATCCGGTTCCGCTCGACCACCCCCACGGCAAAGCCGGCAATATCGTACTCGCCCGGCTCATAAAAACCGGGCATCTCCGCCGTCTCCCCGCCGATGAGCGCACATCCCGCCAACTCGCACCCCCGCGCTACCCCGCTGACGACAGCGGCTACCTGCTCGGGGTCAAGCTTCCCCACCGCTAAGTAGTCCAGAAAAAAAAGCGGCTCCGCTCCCGAAACCAGGATATCATTTACACACATCGCCACGGCGTCGATCCCGACCGAATCGTGCTTACCGCAGGCGAAGGCAACCCGCAGTTTTGTGCCGACTCCGTCCGTGCCGGCGACAAGCACCGGCTCCCGGTACCTGGATGGAAGGGCGCACAGACCTCCAAAACCGCCGATATCCGTCAGCACTTCCGGGCGGAAGGTGCGGCGGGTGATATCTTTCATGAGAGAAACCGCCCTGTTGGCGGCATCGATATCCACACCGGCCTGGGCGTACGTTAGGCTTTGTCCTTGTAAAAAGGAGCCTTTATCCTTTTTTTGTCCCTCGCACTTTTTCAACCCACTACCTCCAGTGCCCGGGGTCGGCCGAGCGCAAATTTTCCCGCACCCGCGTCCTTGACGGGCACCGGGTAGTTCCCGGTGAAACAGGCAACACAGAGATCCTGCGCTTTGTCGCCGAAGACCTCCAATAGCCCCTTGATACTGAGATAATGCAGCCCGTCGGCCCCCATGTACCGGCAGATCTCCGGGACACTCTTCTGAGCCGCAATAAGCTCCTTTTCGTTGGAGGTATCGATGCCATAGTAGCAAGACCGTATGATCGGCGGCGAGCTGAGACAGTAGTAAATCCTCTGCGCCCCCGCGTCCCGCAGCATTCTTACGATTTTGCAGCTTGTAGTCCCCCGCACCACCGAATCATCAACCAGCACCACCCTCTTCCCCGCCACGGCCTCGCGTACGGGGTTGAGCTTGAGCCGGACGCCCGCGTCTCGCAGACGCTGCGAAGGCTGGATGAAGGTCCGGCCTACGTACCGGTTTTTCATCAGACCCTCTTCGAAGCGGAGACCGGACGCTTCGGCAAAGCCCCTGGCCGCCGCTATACCGGAATCGGGAACCGGCACCACGATGTCGGCCGGCGGGCAGTACTCCTTAGCAAGCTGCCGACCCATCTCCCGGCGCACCCGTCCGACGTTGAAGCCGTCAAGGGTGCTATCCGGTCTGGCAAAATAGATGTATTCAAAGACGCAGTGTGCCCGGCGCGCAACAATCGCTACCGAATGCGTCCTGAGTCCTTCGGGGGAAATCTCCAGGATCTCGCCGGGTGCCACGTCCCGGATAAACCTCGCCCCAATGGCATCGAGGGCGCACGACTCCGAGGCCACAACCCAACCCGAAGTCAGCCGCCCCACACACAGCGGCCGGAAGCCGTGAGGGTCCCGCACCGCGTAAATCCTGTCCTCGGTGAGCAAAACCATCGAATAGGCGCCTTCCGCCTTCGCCATACATTCCCGGATAGCCCCGGGCAGGTTGTGATCGCCGTTGAGCCGTGCAATAAGGTTGATGAGCACCTCGCTGTCCGTTGTACTCTGGAATACCGCCCCGGAACTCAGCATCTCCCGGCGGAGCGAATTGCCGTTGGAAAGGTTGCCGTTGTGTGCAAGTCCCAGCATCCCGTCACCGCAGTAAAAAACAAGCGGCTGGGCGTTCACCGGGTGGCTTGCGCCGGTGGTAGAGTAACGGACGTGCCCGATCGCAAGGTGCCCTGTAAGTTCGGCGAGGCGCTCCTCCGAAAAGACCTCCGCCACCAGCCCCATCTCTTTGTGGAGAACAATCCGCTTTCCGTCCGCCGCGGCGATCCCGGCACTTTCCTGGCCGCGGTGCTGCAGCGCATACAGGCCGTAATAGCTTAAACGCGCTACATCTGCTCCCGGGGCACAGACGCCGAAGATGCCGCAAGCCTCACGGGGCCTATCCGCGTGCATCGGTTTCCTCTCCTGCCAGCCTCCGCCAGACCTCTGCATAGGCCTCGGTTACACCGCCGAGGTCGCGCCGGAAACGGTCCTTGTCCATCTTTTCACCCGTCCCCTTGTCCCAAAAGCGGCAGGTGTCCGGGGAAATCTCGTCGGCTAAGAGAATCTTGCCGTCCGCCCGGCCGAACTCCAGCTTAAAGTCTATCAGGTTAATCCCCTTCGCGTCCAGCTCCGCCCTGAGCACCCGATTCACCTTCAAGGCGATTTCCCGCATCTGGTGGAGCTCTTCCGCCGTCGCCAAACCAAGCGCGACGACGTGCGAACAGTTAATCATTGGGTCGCCGAGGTCGTCGCGTTTGTAATAATATTCAACAACCGGTTGGCTGAGAGGCGTGCCCTCCGGCACCCCGATCCTTTTCGCGAGGCTGCCGGCCGCAACGTTCCGGGCCACGACTTCCACCGGGATAATCTCGACGGCCCGCACCAGCATCTCCCGGTCGCTCAGCGTATCGATATAGTGACTCGGGATGCCCTCCCCGGCAAGCAGCTTAAAGAAATAGGCGGAAATCTTGTTGTTTAAAACCCCTTTGCCGGTTACAGTACCGCGCTTTTTCCCGTCGAACGCGGTGGCGTCGTCTTTAAACTCAACGATGTACCTGTCAGGCAATTCGCTTTTGTAAACCCGCTTGGCCTTTCCCTCGTAAAGCATTTCGCCCCGCTTCATTTCAGTACCTCCAGAAATCAATGGTTTTTGCCTTTACAGCCCAAAACGGCGGTACACCTCATCGACATGCTGCAAGAAATAGCCGTAATCAAAGATGCCGTCGAGTTCCTGCTGCGGGAGCACTTTCGCAACCTGCGGGTCCGCCGCCAGGAGTTCCTTGAACGGCCTACCGGTCTCCCAGGAATCCATAGCGTTCTGCTGTACCAACAGGTAGGCATCTTCCCTGCTCAGCCCCTTTTCAACTAAAGCGAGGAGCACGCGCTGGGAGAAGACCAGCCCCCCGGTGCGCTCAAGGTTGCGCCGCATGTTTTCCGGGTAAACGTTGAGCCCCTCGAGGAGGTCGGTGAGCTTAAACAGCATGTAATCAAGAAGGATCGTGCTGTCGGGAATTATCACGCGCTCGACCGAAGAGTGGGAGATGTCGCGCTCGTGCCAGAGGGCCACGTTTTCGAGGGCCGCCATGGCATTGCCCCTGAGGATGCGGGCCAGGCCGCTCAAACGCTCGGCTATGATTGGGTTGCGCTTGTGGGGCATCGCCGATGAGCCCTTCTGGCCCGGCCTGAACGGCTCCTCGACCTCCCGGATATCCGTCCGCTGCAGACCCCGTATCTCAACGGCAAACTTCTCAACAGAGGCGCCGATGATGGCGATGGTAGCAAGGTATTCAGCGTGGCGGTCGCGCTGCAGCACCTGCGTGGAAACCCTCGCGGGCCTAAGCCCCAACCGCGCGCACGTGAGCGCCTCCACCCGGGGATCGATGTTGGCGTAAGTCCCGACCGCACCGGAGATCTTCCCCACGCTGACCCGTTCAACAGCCCGCCCGAGGCGCTCGATATTCCGTTCGGTCTCTGCCGTCCACAGGAGCATCTTCAGCCCGAAAGTGGTCGGCTCGGCGTGAATTCCGTGAGTCCGGCCGATCATCAGGGTCTTGCGGTGCTTCCGGGCCAAGTCGAGAAGGACCTCCCGCAGCCGTTCGAGGCGTTTCAGCAGGTTCCTTCCGGCATCCTTCATCAGAAGGCTTAAGGCGGTATCCACCACATCCGAAGAGGTCATGCCGAGGTGTATCCACCGGGCGGGTTCCCCTACGCACTCCTGCACGCAAGTCAAAAAGGCGATCACATCATGGCGCGTAACCCGCTCAATCTCCCTGATGCGTTCTACATCGAAATCGGCTTTAGCCTTTATCTCCTCCACCGCGTCCCAGGGGACGACGCCTATTTCCGCCCACGCCTCGCAGGCGGCGATCTCCACCTCCAGCCACTTCCGGAACCGGTTCTCCTCCGACCAGATCTGCCCCATCTCCGGCAAGGTGTAACGCGCAATCATTAATTCTCACCCGTCTCGGCTTAGGAGTCAGAATTTAGATCTCAGACTGAAAATCTAACATAAAATCTCAACTTCGAAGACTGTGACCACACAATTATGTAAATCTTTCCCTTCTTATCTTTCTGTCCTAATTGCTGACTACTGACTACCGAAATTCTAACCCGGATTTAAAAGCCCATTAGCCTTAAGATACTCGTCCACGCCGACGGCCTTCAAGCGCTCGGCCTTAGCGGCGACCTCCCTGCCGAGCGCTCCCTTGTAAGCCGAGATCTTATCTCTGACTGCAGGGTCGCCCGCACCGATAATCTGGGCCGCCAAAATCCCCGCGTTAAAAGCACCGTTAACGGCAACAGTTGCTACCGGAACCCCTTTGGGCATTTGAGCGATGGAGAGAAGCGCATCCAGGCCGCCGAGCGTGCCCGAAGCAACGGGCACACCGATGACCGGCAGAGGAGAAAGAGCTGCTATCACCCCGGGCAGGTGCGCGGCGCCGCCGGCTGCGGCGATGATAACCTTCAGCCCCCGTTCGACGGCTGTACGGGCGTACTCATGAACCCGGTCTGGCACCCGGTGCGCCGAAGCAATCTCCAATTCGTAAGGAATCTCGAAAAGTTCCAGCGCCTCCACCGTTCCCCGGATCACAGGTAGATCGGAGTCACTGCCGACAACGATGCCTACCATGGCTAACGCCGCCTCGCTTCACATAAAACTTAAAAACCCAAGCGAGTCAAACTCCCTGCCTCACCTGGGCCAGTCTTTTTTTTCCTCCTCAGCGATCTTCCTCAACGCTTCGATTTTACCAAAAGAAGACGGGGCTTGTCAATTAAACTCATACTCCCACAATGTTGTAACCGCAGTCGGCAAAAATCGTCTCTCCGGTTACCGCACTCGACAAATCGGAGGCCAGGAACAGCCCGACGTTGCCGATTTCGCCCTGGGTAACGTTGCGCCTCAGCGGGGCCTTTTCCTCAATGACCTTAAAAATCGACGAAAAGCCCGAAACCCCTTTTGCCGCGAGCGTCTTCACCGGACCGGCGGAGATGGCATTCACCCTGATCCCGAAAGGCCCCAGGTCCGCGGCCAAGTACCGGACCGACGCCTCGAGCGCCGCCTTAGCCACTCCCATCACGTTGTAGCTCTTTACCGCCCGCTCGGAACCAAGATAGGTCATCGTAATTATGCTCCCGCCGCCGGCCTTCTCCATCAAGGGTTTGGCCTGCCGCGCACAGAGCACCAGGGAATAAGCGCTTATCTCGAGTGCCGTGTTCCAATGGTTGAGGGTGGTCGTATAAAACTCCCCCTCCAGCGATTCACGGGGAGCAAAGGCCAGCGAATGTACCAGGATGTTGAGGCTCCCCCACTGCTCTTCCACGGCCGCGAAAAGCGCGTCAACCTGCTCCGGTTTTGTGACGTCGCACTCAGTGAGGGGAACATCCCCGCCGAGGCTGCGGGCAAGTTCCACTACGTACTCCTTCACCCGCTCGGTCTGGTAGTTGAACCAGAGCGCAGCCCCCTCCCGGTGCAGCGCCTGCGCGATGCCCCACGCGATGGAGCGCTTATTCGCTACCCCTAAAATCAGCGCTTTTTTCCCGGCTACCAGTCCCGCCATTCAACCCTTCCTTTCGTAAAACAGCATCGCCTGGATAATCCCGGCAACCTGTCCTTCTCAATACCATAGCCCATCAAGCCGCCCCTTGTCAAGAAACCGGCCGTTATTCTTCACTTCGGCCGGCCGGCCGGGCTTTCAGGATATACTGTGAAACGTACTTTACGTACCGGTGATACAGTTCCAGTGGCTCGGGAATACTTTCATAGACAATCTGTGACTGCGGCCTTCGCCTCGCTCGGCGTGCACCCGGAAAAGCCCGAGAAGGCAGCGAAGCTCTTTTACGAGCGCTTCAACACCTTTTACGGGTTTCAAGGGCTGCGGCAGTTCAAGGAGAAATTTCACCCCCAGTGGGAGCCACGATATCTGGTTTATCCAGCAGCCTGGCTCTTGCCGAAGGCAGCCCTGGCGGTGGTGCGCGCCAACTCCGGCGGGAGCCTGCGCGGTTACTGGCAAACCTTAAGGCTGGGCTGCTTGCTGCAGAAGGAAGCGGCAAGGTCCGGTGCCCCGTAATGCTTCCGGAGCGCAGGCACAACCCGCATCTGTATCTACCCTGATACCTTCTCATCCCCTGCAGCCCTTAAGCTGCAAGGATTTCTTAGGTCAGGTTTCAAACCCGAGTCATTCTTATAAACACGCCTTTCGCTGCGCTCAAGGCACAAAACGTTATGAAAATGGGTGTTCATCCGTGGTTTAGTCCCTTTCTCCGTCTCCTGCTCCTAACGTAGAACGTAGAACGTCGCACGTAGAACGATTTTCAGATTTTCTGCTCCTTCCTAAACGCCGGAGTGTATTTCCGGGCGGGTTTCCAGTGCACAACCGGGAAGAAGATCGGTTATCCGAAAGGCTGGTATTGACCGCCAGCGGTGCCAGCTTTATAATAAAGGCTGGTATTTGGGAAAGGATTGAGTTAAAGCACGTTATTCGGTGAAGGAACTGTCCCGCTGCGGCTACTTGTGAACGTTTTAGGGCAAGTGGGGCGATTGCAGGAGCAAAAGCCGGGGGAATTTCTCTGTAGGGAAGAAGACCAAACCGAAAGGATCTTGCTGTAGACCGAGGGGAAAATCCCCTGGTTTTTTTGGGTTTAGTATGTTGCGGTCCCCTCGCGTTCTACGCAAGGGAAAGCCGGTAAAACTATATGCAAGAGCTGCAAGGGGGTAAGCGGAATGGATCCCTGGTATGCGACCGGGTTAATCCTGAGCATCCTCCTTTTCGGGTACCTCGTTTACGTCATCTGGAATCCCGAAAAATTCTGAGTCCGGGAGGAGGGAGTAAACGGTGGTGGGGAAATGCGCGCTGACCGTTCTCCTGTTTACCGTCGCGCTGACCGCGCTCGCGGTACCCTTAGGCAGTTACCTCGCGCGGGTTTTCACCGGCAAACGCACCCTTCTTTCGCCTCTCCTGCGGCCAGTGGAAGGATTCATCTACCGCATAACGGCCATTCATCCCTTCGGCGAAATGAGCTGGCGCAAGTACTTGATAGTGCTCCTCGTTTTTAATTTCTGGGGGCTTTGCCTTGGGTATCTCTTGCTTCGCCTTCAAGGGGTGCTCCCGTTTAATCCTACGCACCGGCCCGGCCTTCCAGGACCGCTCGCCTTCAATGTCATCGCCAGTTTTGTTACCAACACCAACTGGCAGGCTTATGCGGGCGAAACAACAATGAGCTGCTTTTCCCAGATGGTCGTGTTAGCGGTCCAAAATTTTCTTTCTGCCGCTACGGGCCTGGCGGCAGCCATGGCGCTTATCAGAGCGTTTGCGGCGAGCGAAAAAGAGACGATCGGCAATTTTTGGGTAGATTTGGTACGCGGTCTGCTTTACGTTTTGATTCCCCTCAGCATAATTTTGGCAGTTTTCCTCGTCAGTCAAGGGGTGGTTCAAACCCTTGAACCCCCGGCCATTGTGAAAACGCTGGAAGGATTCGTCCAGGAGATCGCCCGCGGCCCGGTTGCTTCTCAGGAAGCGATCAAGCTTTTAGGCACCAACGGCGGCGGCTATTTTAACGCTAACAGCGCCCATCCTTTTGAAAACCCGAATGGTTTGACCAATTTCACCGCGATGCTTAGCATTTTGCTGATCCCCGCAGCTCTGCCGCACACGTTCGGCCGACTCATCAAGAACCCGCGCCAAGGGTGGTTAATTTACGCTGTGATGCTCTCCCTTTTTGCAGCGGGTGCCTTTACCTGCGCCTGGATCGAAGCCCACGGGAACCCTCTTTTTGCCCGCCTCCATTTTTCCCCCGGGCCGAACCTGGAAGGGAAAGAGGTCCGGTTTGGGGCTGTAGGCGCGGCCCTCTTTGCGGTAGTAACCACTGCCGCTTCCTGCGGCGCGGTAAATTGCCTCCACGATTCCCTACTCCCTCTGGGAGGGCTCGTGCCGCTGGCAAACATCTTGACCGGGGAAGTGATTTTTGGCGGGGTGGGTTCCGGTTTTTACGGGATGATGGCGTACGCTCTACTGACCGTCTTCTTGGCGGGGCTGATGGTGGGCCGGACCCCAGAATTCTTAGGGAAGAAAGTGGAAGGGCGTGACGTGAGGTACGCGCTGGCCGTCCTTTTGGTCCCCTCTGTCTTAGTGTTAGTATTCGGGGCGCTCGGAGCTATCCTGCCGGCGGGAAGAGCGGGAATCACCGCGGCAGGGCCGCACGGATTAACGCAGGTTCTTTACGCCTTTGCTTCCGCCGCCAACAATAACGGCAGCGCCTTTGGCGGCCTGGGGGCGAACCTGCCCTTTTACTTGTGGACCACGGCGGCCTGCATGCTCTTAGGGCGGTTTTTTCCGTTGGCGGCGACGTTGGCGTTGGCCGGCAGTTTGGCGGCGAAGCGGTATGTGGCTCCCGGACCCGGAACCTTTCCGACCACCGGCGTTACTTTCGCACTGCTTCTATCCGCCGTAATTGTTATCGTGGGTGCGCTCACCTTTTTCCCGGCGCTTACTTTAGGGCCGGTCCTGGAGCATTTACTTTTGGCTCAGGGGAGGCTTTTCTGAGGTGAAACCGCGAAAGATTACAGGATTTTGGGAACCAAGACTGGTGCGGCAGGCGGCAAAAGAAGCGTTTCTTAAGATAGAACCGCGGAAACTCGTCCGCAATCCGGTTATTTTCACGGTGGCAGCAGGAGCCCTTTACGCAACGCTGGTAGCGGCAGCAGGTGCCCTTGGCGGGGCAAAATGGTTTTTCGCGGCCCAGATCAGCCTCTGGCTCTGGTTTACCGTTCTTTTCGCCAACTTTGCCGAGGCGTTGGCTGAGGGGCGGGGAAGAGCCCAGGCTCAGGCGTTGCGGGCTACCCGGCAAGAGACAGCAGCGAAGTTGGTAACGCCGGAAGGGATAAGGATCGTCCCGGCTACCCGGTTGAAAAAGGGTGAGGTGGTGTTGGTAGAAGCAGGGGACCTTATCCCGGGCGACGGCGAAGTAATCGAGGGGATCGCTTCGGTGGATGAGTCGGCGATTACCGGGGAGTCGGCCCCTGTGATCAGGGAATCGGGCGGCGACCGGAGTGCGGTGATGGGGGGCACCCGGGTCCTTTCCGATGCGATCCGGGTGCGGATTACGGCAAATCCCGGCCAGTCCTTTTTGGACCGGATGATCGCGCTGGTTGAGGGAGCGGAGCGCCACAAGACGCCCAACGAAATCGCCCTGACCCTTCTTTTGGCCGCCCTCACCTTGGTCTTTCTGGTGGCCGTGGTAACCTTGGCCCCTTTTGCCCTGGTGAATGGCGTAGCCCTTTCTGGGGTGCAGCTCACGGCGCTGTTCGTCTGCCTTGCGCCCACGACTATTGGGGGCTTGTTGCCGGCTATTGGTATCGCGGGAATCAACCGCCTGGCGGACTGGAACGTTTTAGCGATGTCGGGACGGGCGGTAGAGGCGGCGGGAGACGTTGATGTCTTGCTTCTTGATAAAACCGGAACGATTACCTTGGGGAACCGGATGGCAGTGGAATTTATCCCGGTTGGCGGGGCTTCGGTAAAAGAGGTGGCCGATAGAGCTCAACTATCTTCGCTCAGCGACGAAACACCTGAAGGCCGGTCGGTAGTGGCTCTGGCAAAAAAATATGGTTTCCGTGGCAGGGACTTAGCCGGGCAAGAAGTGGAATTCGTCCCCTTTTCGGCCCGCACGCGGATGAGCGGGATCAACCTTGGCGGGCGGCAGATACGGAAAGGGGCGGTGCGTGCGGTGGTAAACTGGGTTCAGGGGCAAGGCGGTACCATTCCCCCCGAACTTTTGGCGAAAACGGAAGAGATCGCGGCAGCCGGAGGAACGCCGCTCGTCGTGGCGGAAAATAACCGGGTTTGGGGTATTATTCACCTGAAAGATATGGTGAAGGGCGGGATCGGGGAACGTTTCGCGGCACTGCGACGGATGGGAATAAAAACGATAATGATTACCGGGGATAACCCGCTGACGGCCAAAGCGATCGCCACCGAAGCGGGGGTGGACGACTTTATCGCTGAGGCCACGCCGGAGGCGAAGCTGGCGCGAATAAAGAAGGAGCAGGGGGCGGGCCATATCGTGGCGATGACGGGCGATGGTACTAATGACGCGCCGGCGCTGGCCCAGGCCGACGTGGGCGTGGCGATGAACACAGGGACGATGGCGGCTAAAGAGGCGGGGAACATGGTGGACCTTGACTCGAACCCGACGAAGCTCATCGAGATTGTGGCGGTGGGGAAGCAGCTTTTGATGACGCGGGGGGCGCTTACCGCTTTCAGCGTGGCGAACGACGTGGCCAAGTATTTTGCTATTACTCCGGCACTTTTCGGCGGGACGTGGCCGCAGCTCAACATTCTCGACCTGATGCGGTTGAGCTCTCCTGAAAACGCGATTCTGGCGGCAGTCATTTTCAACGCCCTGATCATTACGGCGTTAATTCCGGTAGCGCTCAAAGGAGTGACCTACCGTCCGGCTCCCGCGGCGGTGATCCTCCGGCGGAATTTGGTACTGTACGGCTTGGGAGGCCTGGTATTACCCTTCGCGGGGATCAAGCTTATCGATCTTTTGCTCAGTCTCGTTAAACTCAGGTAGGGGGGTAAAAATATCTACCGCGAACTCAAGCGCAGCCTCCTAATCTTTTTAGTCCTTTCACTGCTAACCGGCATTATCTACCCGTTAGCGGTAACAGGGTTGACGCAGGCCTTCTTCCCCCGGCAGGCCGACGGCTCCCTCGTTTTTAAAAAGGGGTCGTGCGTCGGTTCGCTGCTGATCGGCCAAAAGTTTACCGGTGCCCGTTATTTTCACGGGCGGCCCTCCGCAGTTGATTATAACGCGGCGTGCTCCGGCGGCTTTAACCTGGCTCCCAGCAGCCGGGCCTTGGCCGGGGCAGTGGAGGAACGGTACCGGTCGCTTGCCGCTGACCAGCCGGAGTTAGCGCGGGAAAGAACACCGCTCGACCTGGTGACCGGTTCCGCCAGCGGGCTTGATCCCCATCTGAGTCCGGCGGCCGCATTATGCCAGGTGCCGCGCGTGGCCCGGGCCCGCGGCGTTTCCGAAGAAAAGGTCCGGCTGCTTGTTCGGCAACACGTCCAGCGCCCGGTAGGTGGCATCCTGGGCGAGCCCTGCGTTAATGTCCTGGAATTAAACCTTGCGCTCGACGCCGCTTTTGGCCCGTAAAAGAGCACCGTTGACCGGAACCAGATGGAGGTCTACAGTCCGGAGTTCCTGCAGCAACCGGTCAATAATCGTTCCTTTGAGGAGTTCCTGCCAGCGGGTGCGCCGGGTGTGGCCGAGGACAAGCTGGGATATCTTCTTAGTGCGGCAGAGGTCGATGAGCGCAGGAGCTACATCCCGGACGCCAAATACAGGCTGTTCGACGTAAGGTATCCCGAGCGAGGAGCATAAATGCTGCAGGTAGTGGCGAGTATTGGCTGCTACCGGGTCGAATTTTTCCCCGGTAGCGTTGCAGTGGACCACCAAAAGCTCTGCTTTTTGGGCGACCGAGAGGCGTAAACCCCGGCGGATAAGGCGCTCGGCGTACGGACGCAGGTTTACGGCCACCAGAACCTTTTCCGGCCCGGATCCAGGACGGTCCGGTGCAGGGAGAAAGGATTTGGTTTCAGCAAGGTGGCGGGCGAGCTGGCGCAGGGCAAGTTCCCGCAAGGCGGTGATGTTTTCCGGACGAAAGAAATGTTTCAACGCGTGGGCCGCCTTTTCCGGCGGGTAGATTTTTCCCTCCTCCATCCGCTGCAGCAACAACTCACTGCTCAGGTCTATGAGAATAATTTCGGTCGCCAACCCAAGAACCCAGTCGGGAACAGTCTCCCTGACCTTAACTCCGGTAATGTCTTCCACTAAATCGTTGAGGCTCTCTACATGCTGCACGTTTAGGGTGGTCCAGACGTCAATTCCTGCCGATAGGAGTTCGATAACATCCTGGTAGCGCTTACTGTTTTTTACGCCCGGTACGTTAGTATGGGCCAATTCGTCGATCAGCGCTACCTGCGGGCGCTGGCGGAGAACAGCCTCCAGGTCGAGTTCGGTGAAAACACGTCCGCGGTAAAGGACGTCTTTACGGGGTAACACCTCCAGGGCTCCGATCTGCGCCGCCGTTTCGGCGCGCCCGTAGGTTTCCACGTAGCCGATAACAACGTCCGCGCCCTTCGCTTTCAGGTCGTTAGCGTCGCGCAGCATCTTATACGTTTTGCCGACTCCTGCGGCAGGACCAAGGTAGATTTTGAGCTTTCCGGGTAAAGGGGTCGCGGCAAGATGCTCCTGGGACACGGGTGCTTCGTCCTGGGAGGTAGCTTCTTCCTGTACCCCAGGCGGAAGGTTGGCTACCACAAGCACGTCTATGTGCCGGTTCCGGTGGAGAAGTTCCGTGAGGACCGAGCCGTGGAGCAGTTCCACCAGCCGGGTGCGCGCGGAATGTCCCACCACCATTCGGGTGATATGCTTCTCGGCCACGAGCTGCGAGAGCCGGTCCGGAACCTCTGCTTCGTCGGCGATCTCTTCCTCGAGGAAGGTTCCTGCTACCGGCGCAATGGCTTCCGCGATGTATTCACGGGGGAGTTCTTTCCGGCCGCGCCTTTGCGGAACCCGGAGGTGTACAACCAGGAGGGAGGCCTGTAAGTGGGTAGCCAAGGCCATACTTTTCCCGAGCAGGCGTTCAAGGTTCACGGGACCGGACACGGCCAGGAGAATTCTCTCCCGGGCTGCTGCGGCGCGGGTTTCGAAACCCGGGCGTAAGAGGCGCTCGTCGACCTCGTCGGCGATTCGCTGGAGCACGGTGCGCCGGAAGGCGACAAAGTTAGCCGACGCCAGGTAGCGCCCCAGGCTGAGGGAAGGCTCGAACCCTGGCGGCAGCTCAAGACCGTGGCGTGATAGTTCCTCAGGCGTTACGTCGACCAGCTCAACCTCCGCGGCGTGCCGGAGGAAACTTAGAGGCACCGTAACCTTGCCGTTTGCAGACATTGAAAGCGGCAGCAAACTCCGGAAACCCTCAAGGTGCAGGGCGTCAACGGTAGCTACAACATCGATGCCGGCGTCAAGCAGCGCTTCTATTTCCTGCCACCGTACTCCGTATTCGCTGCCCGGAGGGTTTTTTTCGCCGGCATCGTCCACTAACACCACATCGGGCTTCCGGCCAAGCAGAAAAGGGAGGTTGAGAACCGGTTTCTGCCCGTCTCCTGCCGGGAATAACGGGGGGGCATGGAAAAAAGTTTCCTTTAAGGCGGTGATTTCGGGGCTCTCATGCTGCAGAATACCGACTACCACTTCCCGGCCCCGCCCGGCAAGTTCCTGTCCTTCCCTAAGGAGCGCCTCTGTATTTCCCGGCCAGGAAATAATTCCTACCAGGAGCTTTAAACGGCCCCCGTTCTGCCACGGCAAAAGGATTAACCTCC
The DNA here is from genome assembly GCA_040756575.1 of Bacillota bacterium. Taxonomy (GTDB): domain Bacteria; phylum Bacillota; class Desulfotomaculia; order Desulfotomaculales; family Ammonificaceae; genus DTYU01. The sequence continues at coordinate 60,627 of JBFLYP010000002.1, forward strand.
ATTGGCCGGCCTGCCCGGCCTCGTCTCCCTCTATTTTTTCGCGTGGGGCCGAAGAGATTCCTTCACTTAACACATTTCCAACGCAAAGTGGCCGGGGACGCCGCGGCGGTGCTAAAAATCAAGTGTTCGCAGTGCGAAGAGGGCTTTATGCGGTACCGTATGAGTAACAAAGGCCCTTCTTAAGATAAATTCCCGGAGTGCCGGTCTACGATTGATTTGAAGCTCTGAACCGACGGGGACCACAACGGCTGCTTCTGCAGGAAAATGGCCGGAGATCGGCGAATAAACCGGGAACAGGCTATCGCGGCGGTACGCGCCTTTACGGTTTAAATCATCAAAAGCCGGTGTTTGGCAGAACCCCCGGTTTATCCGGCAGAAGAGGGTTATGGCAAAAAAGAAAAGCACGGTGAAAAACGGCAACGGTGACTTAGAGTTCACCGACCGGCTGTGGGCGGCCGCGAACAGGCTTAAAAAAGGTAATCACCAGCCCCCAGAGGATACCGACGGCAAATCCGGCGAGGACGTCGCTCGGGTAATGAACGCCTAAGTAGACACGGCTTACGCCGATAAGCAAGATTAGTAAAGCAGCGGCGGCTGGGCCGATATACCGGAAGCGGTTCCGGGTGTGCCGGTACCAGAGATATGACAGAACTAAGAAAAGGGCGGCGGTTACGGTGGCATGGCCGCTTGGAAAACTATACCCGTACGCCTCGATAAGGTGGGTTATCGGAGGCCGCGGGCGCCGGAAAATTTCCTTCAAAGCGGTTTCCAGGAGAAAGGCGCCGAAGGAGGTGGCCGTGACGGCGAAGGCTTCCCGGTAGCTCTTGCGCCTCAAGAAGTACAAGGCGGCAAGTCCGGTGACTGCGCCGACCGCGGGGGTCGAACCCAGGAAAGATGCCCAAATCATCAGCGGCATGAGGGAGGGGTCGATCAGGTTGCTTAGCCAACCGGTAAGGGTTTCGTCGAAGACTGCCAAATCCCTTTCGGACATCTCTTCAGCCAGGTACCCAAAGGTATGAAGACACAAAAGAATCAAAGCTCCTGCGAGAAAAAGAGGAAGGCGGGGTGCAGCAAAGGCCTTTTTTCGAGGTTTGGCAGATCTAATGCTTTTCCGTCTCCTTTCCTCCGGTTCCCGGATGTTGCACCGGGAAGGAGCTTTCCAATCTGGCGTCAGTATAACTTTGTTTACAGCCGCCGTCAAGAATAGAAGCCAATTAGGCATGCGGGCCGGTATGCCAGCTGAAGGAAGCTGTTGGTAAGGGTTGCTGTTGCGGTATAATTAATCCAGCAGATATCGCTTTTGCACGGCTTGCAAGCAAGAGGAGTCGCCTACGCCGCGTTGCGGCACAACGAAATCTGAAAATGGATCAGGAAGTAAAAGAATGCGGTCTTCCCAAACAAGGATTGGGTGACGCACTTGCCTTCCCGTGCTCTGTAGTTTACTTGTGCGACCAATTAAAGGATAGCGCACAAGCACCCATTTTCATAATGTTTTGTGCCTGAGTGCAGCGAAAGGCGTGTTTATAAGAATGAAAAAATTAATTGCCTGTCCCCGGTCTTGTATAAACGTCGAACGATGAACGTTGAACGTTGAACGTTGAACGTTGAACGTTGAACGGACCCTAAAGGTCGGTCAGTATAAGGTTGAACGTTTATTTTTCGGAGGAGGTGCCTGGAATGCGTTTGGGGCTGGTCAGCGATACGCACGGGGAGTTGGAAATTCTGCGGGAAGCGGGCCGGAAGCTGAAAAAAGACTGGCAGGTTGACATAATAGCCCATTTAGGCGATGAGTGCGAGGACGTGGCGGCGTTGCGGGAGGTCTGGGAAGGCGAGATTATTCAGGTGCCGGGAGTATTCTGCGAGCACTACCGGGACCCGGCGATCACAAACCGTATCCTGAAGGAGATCGGAGGCTACCGGATACTCTTCAGCCACACCGGCGAGGCGCATAAAAACGACCTGCCGGCGGACCCGAAGCCGGAAGAATTAGCGGCGACAAAAGCTGTGGATATCGTCGCGTTCGGCCATACCCACATCCCGGAAATCCGGTGGGAGGGAAACATCCTCTGGGTCAACCCCGGCCACCTGAAGGAGCAGGATAAAAAGGGATACGGCCCGAGCTTCGGCGTGTTGGACCTGGAGCCGGAAGCTGTTTCGGTGCGCCTTGTGGACTTAAACACGGGTGCGGTCTTCCGGGAATGGTCGGGCCGGCCCGGAGCTAAATGAAGTTTTCACTGACCCTGACCTTCCGGAACAATATATCGCAGTGCCGCAGCGGCCCCTGACCTCTACGGCTTGAGCCGTCTGGAAGAATAGGCAATCAGCGACCGCCGGTTGGATAATCGCGACCGAGAAAGAGAAGGACCGCCAGCCCCCAGGCGATGCCTAAAACAAAGCCGGCCAGGACGTCGCTCGGGTAGTGCGCGCCTAAATAGATGCGGCTTGTTCCGATAAGCAGGGTCAGGAGGAGGCCGGCGGGTCCGGGCCAGCGGCGGCGGGTCCGCCTGTACCAGAGCCAGGCGAGAACCAGGAAAAGGGCGGCGGCTACGGTGGCGTGGCCGCTGGGGAAGCTGTACCCGTATGCCTCGGCGGGCGGGGCATGCGGGGGCCGCGGGCGACGGAATATCTCTTTCAACACCGTTTCCAGGAAAAAGGCGCCAAGGGAGGCGGCGACGGCGGCCAGAGCTTCCCGGTAGTTTTTCCGGCGTAAGAAGTAAAGGGCAGCCGCGCTGCTGATGCCGATCATCACGGGGACGGAGCCGAAGAATGAAGCCCAGCGCATCACCGGCGCAAGCAAGGGACTGAGGGCGCTTACCCAGCCGGTTATCTTTTCGTCAAGCGGTCCCAGCCGGCCTGCACGCAACTCCAGAGCCAGATAAATGAAGATTAATAAACAAAGGGTAAAAAGCGTTTTAGCGGCAAAGAAAGGTTGGCGCTGCGCTGGCGAGGGTCCTTCGGGAAACTCCCAAGATTTGATGGTTTTTGCCCCCTTGTATTTCTCTCGTTAAATATTTTACTAAATTATAATACGTAGTAGTTGGCGGCTGATTACCTATTGGAAAAAACTGGCAAGGTATAAGGTGCTGATTAATCATTCAGCTTCCCCGCAAGAAGCCTTTCTACATAACGAACAAATACATTCCTTTTTTACGCTTGAATGATCTTTAACCGGTCGGAGGCAGGGGAATACCGTAGGCCTTTTCGTAGCGCTCCTGCGCCTGCAACAGCGAGGGGATACCCGCGCGCGCGCCCCAGTTTTCAACGGAAAAGGATGCGACCACGTTTGCAAAGCGCTGAGCATCTGCAGTCGCCCAGTTATGTAAACAACCGAATATGAAACCGGCGGCGAAGGCGTCGCCGGCCCCGGTGGTATCCACCACGTCCACAGACAGCGCCGGCAGGTGGAGCTGTGAAGAAGGAGTAACTACAAGACTCCCTTCCTTCCCAAGGGTCACCACAACGGTTTTCACCCCTTCGCGGAAAAACACCCCGGCGCCCGAGAGCAACTCCGGTTCGCCGCTCAGTGTCCTAAGCTCCGGGCCGGAAAGGAAAAGCACTGTACACCGCTCCAACATGGGGAGCAGTGCTTGAAGCCCGCGCGCCGCGTACAGGGCGCCCGGCGCTAGGCTCAGGCGTATCTGGGGAGCCAATCCGGCAGTGAAACTTCGCTGGGCAGCAAAAGCGGCCTCACCGGCGAAAGAGGAGCAGTGGACCCACGAAACGTCCGGACTGAGCCCGCGCTGCAGGTCAGCCGCCGTAACCGTAAGGTTGGCGCCGGGGCAGACGTAAAGCGCCCGGTGACCCTGTTTGTCCACAAAGCATAAAACGCGGCCGGTGCCGTGCCCGTTACGGATCACCATTCCGGATGGATCTACACCAGCGGAGACCAGAGACTCACGCACCAGCTTACCGTCCTCATCACTACCGACTGCCCCCGCGAACCGGCAGGGCACCCCTAACTTTGCGAGGGTAAATACGGTATTAGCCGCGGATCCGCCGGGCTGCCTTCCTACGGGGCTGCAGAAGGTCTCGCCGTCCGCTACGAGGGAATCCGCCGCAAAGAGGTAATCCACGTTGAGCGCGCCGCAACCCAAAACCACCATTCATCTCATCCCTCATCCTTTTTTACCGCGCCAAGGCGCCAAGATCAATAGGATTAATCCGGGTGTTTTTTACTATTTTTTTCTCTCGTCTTAAAACACCCTTCGTAATATCTCATAATCCGCTTTTACCGGATCCCTTTGTGTCCTTGGCGTCTTGGCGGTTCATCCCTCACCCTTCACTCTTTATCCTTCACCCCTCAACAACCCCCCTCAACCAAGTTTGGCTGCCCGGCCGCGCAAAAGCCTGCGGAATTTCTTATGCGCGAGGATCACTTTATCGGTCTCCGCGCCGGAAAGCCAGTGGTACACAGGCCCTTCGTCCGGAACCGACCGTGATGCCAATTCCTCGACCAGGCTCCTTACTCCCCGGCGGCCATCCTCTATAAAAGCCTCTACCAGCGGGAGAACCGCCCGCAGATCGGAAGCCGCTACGCCGCAGGTGCCGTAGGGAAGGGCGTACTCGTTGCCGTTAAACACGATCGCCAGGCCGCCCGCCTGCTCCACCGCCGTCAGCATCTTGAAATCTGTGATGCTGTCGCCCACGGCGATGACTCTACCGGGTTCAACCCCGAACAAACCGGTGTAACCATAGAGGGCGGCGGTTTTCCGTGCCCCGCCGACCACTTTGACCTGTTCGACGAGACGCCCCAGCGGGCGGTTAGGGAGCTCGGACCAAAAAAAAGCGTCGCACACGCCGGTAAGCTCCTCCTCAGCGGATGGAGGAATCGACAGCAGCCGCTCCTGCACTTTAAGCACAAGTTCCCTGTCTTCGGGGATTGAGCGGGCGCGTATATCGTCAAGTGACAGGCGGGTGCAGGCCACCCGGTCACGGGGAACACCCAGACAGTCCGCGACGTTGTGGGCATGCTGGCAGTAGCTTGTAGAAATAATGACCACCGGTACGCCCCGCCCCTGCAACGCCTGGACCGTCTCCGCAGCACCCGGCACCGGCGCCGCCCGCGCCGAAACTTCTGTCACATCGGCATCGCAGAGGCCGTTTGCAAGCAAGAACGGCACCAGGAGCATCAGCGTGTCACCGGGCTCGTAATCCTCCCGCCCGCGCAACGCCAGGATGTCGTCGTAGCGGCTCAGGCGTTCGAATAACTCATACCCCCGGGGTACACACCCCATCACCTCGTATGCGTTGTCTTGCGGTGAGAGCGGGCCTTCCAGATCAAAAGCGACCAGAACGGACATTTTCGAATCACCTTTTGCATTTTGGGTTCGGCTTTCTTCCCTCAAAATCTAATCTCCCGCCTCCAAAACCAGCCGGTCGACTTCCGCGCTGATATCGAGTCCCCGGGAGATTTCGCCGGCTACAAAAACCCTGCCCTCCTTAACCTTAACGATGCCGTGGGCTAATTTATGCAGGGTGAGCCAGATCAGCGGCAGCTCCCGGGCGAACTCCGCACGGCGGATGGCCTGAAACAGGCTGTTCTGCTCGCCTTCCTCGGCCTGGACTTGTGCAAGTGGTTTACTCCGCAGCTTTTGCTCCATTTCCGCCCAGAAAGGCTCAAATCCCGGCGTCGAAAGCGAAAAACGACAGTAAGTAACCGGCGGGCCGGCGTCGAGTTCGGGAGTAACCAGGTGGATCATCGCTCCCGCTTCCTTCGCCCGCTGCGCGATGAGCTGCCAGACCACCTCCTGCCAGGCGCCCTTCGGGCCCCCCGGAAGGGCGGGGTGCAGGTTCAGCATCGGGTGGCGCATGCACATCTCGGCGCTGACAATCAGCATGTACCCCGCAAGGAAGGAGAAAGCGACCCGGTAAGAACCGAGCAGCTTGAGCACCTCGGCATGATACCCGGTGCGCCACAGGCCGAGCGCACCCGCGTCCCCGCCTAACCCGCGCCGGCGTAATTCGGGGTTGAACCGCGCAGAAGAAAAACTCACAAGCGGTAGACTGTACCCCCTCACCCGGCGGATAAAGGCGTCGCTCTCGGGATCTTCGCCCTCCTCGCGGTTACAGAAGACGAATGCAATCTCAAGCGGCAACTCGCCGCTTGAGATGCCTTTAACAACAAGCTCCAGCAACTCGCGGGCAGCCTTGTCGCGCCCGGTGGAGAACCAGCCGATGGAAAGGCCCATTCCGGTCACCCTGTTAAAGAGTTGGATTTCAGCTTCATTGTCCCCGGAAAAACCACGGTTTGTCAAGCATGTAAAGCATTTTCAACCTTTGCCTCATGCAGCCCGCGTGGTACAATGTTAAAAACCGGGTAACTATTCAGGCTTCCGTCGGGCGCGGCGATAAACGGCGCATTGCTTTGTCATGCTCGCCGTCCGGGTCCTCACACACTTCTATGTACGCTCCGGCCCGGCCGGCTGCGCCTTCCTCGTACTGCTTGTTTCTCGCCGCCCTGTACTCAACTCAGCCGGTAAAAGCAGCGTGGTTCCGGTAACCTTTGCACACGGAGTTGAGTGCGGGGTAAGTGGTAGGTGGCAGGATGAATAGTGACAATACCAGCGTGACTTGACAGGGGGGTGGTTTGATGGGAATCTCCGGCGTCGACCGCGTATCGCTTCATCCGGGGGCGGCCTGGCGCCTCCCCTGGCACCTCAGACCCGGTCAGATGGTCCTCGTAGAAATGCTGGCCGGTACCGGCCCGGAAGCCGTAGTAAGGATCGCCGGACAGACCTTTAACGCCCGCGGGGAGCTCCCGAACTCACCGGCGGTCTTTTGGGCAATGATTGAGGAAATACGGGAACAGACCCTGCACTTGAGGCGGCTCAGCCCGGAAATAACCGCCGACCTTTCCCCCGAGGACCTCGCCCGGCTGTTAGAACTCCCTGTAGACAAAGACACGGTGCAGTTAGTAAAAGAAATGCTCAGAAGAGGACTGCCGCTCGACCGGCGCGCGATCATGCGTCTTCTGACAGAGGGAAGGGCGCTGCCCGAGGCGGAGCGCGAATCCTTTTGGGCGGCAAGGCTTTACCTTGAAACGCTTGACCTCCGGGAAGACGCGGAAAAGGTCCGCCGGGCGGCAGACTACCTGATGCGGCGCAACGAAGCCGGTCTTAGGGATCTGAGTGCCGGGCAGGAAGCGTTAAACCGGGCGCAGGCGCTCGACCCGTCTCAAGACGTATTAAGATTTTTCCTGTTCCTTGGCGCAGAATCCTTCGGCGAGGTCTACCTGATTCAGAGGAACAATGGGGGCGGGGAGCAGGAACTTCCGGTGGGGCTCGTCGTTCAGGTCACCACGCTGGTTTTGGGCGAAACCTGGGTTTATCTCTCACAAGAAAGCACTGCCAATTACTCGTTAAAAATCGCGGTCACAGATGAAAGGTTCCTGACGCCGGCGACGGAAATGGCCCGCGCATTGCAGGAGAAGCTAACCGCCATTGGGTACCGGGTAAACACCGTGTCGGTGGCAGCCTGCCCCGCGAAGACGGTCTTCGACGTCATCGAACCCGCCGAGACAGCTAATTACCGTGCCCTGGACGCAATGGTTTAAGGGGGTGGTTCCATGAACGCAAAACCGAAGGCGGCAGCCGCACTGGCCCACGAGCCCGGAAAAGACGCCGCCCCGCGCGTGGTTGCCGTGGGGCGGGGTAGAGTCGCGGAGATGATCGAAAGCCTGGCTAAGGAGCACGGCGTACCGGTTTACCACAACCAGGAGCTGGCCTTCACCCTTTCCGGCCTCGGCCTGGGCAGGGAGATACCACCCGCGCTCTACCTGGCGGTGGCGGAGATAATCGCTTGGGTTTACAGTCTCGAGCGAAAGGCTGCGGTCGGCTAAGGTGTCCCTCAGAGTTACGCGCTATTTTGTCAACATAGACGGCGCCAGCCGGGGCAACCCCGGCCCGGCCGCTGCGGCCATGGTTTTGCAGGACGAATCGGGCGAGGTGCTTTTGATCAAGAGCAAAAGCCTGGGTGTAACCACAAACAACGTGGCCGAATGGTCCGCCTTAGAGGGGGCGATTAAGGCCCTCGGCTACTTCGCACGGCGCCAGGGGAAAATTGAAGCGGTCATCCGCTCGGATTCAGAATTGATTGTCAGGCAGTTCAACGGGGAGTTCAGAATCCGCGACCCCGAACTGAAAGCCATTGCTGCGCGGGTCGGGAAATATTTAAAGGACCACCCGGCGTTGAAGATAAAAGTCGTCCACATTCCACGGGAGGAAAACCGCCGGGCCGACCAAGCGGTAAATTTGGCCCTGAATAAAGAACTGGGGAAAAGACCCTCAACAAGCAAGGAACAGTCCGAAGAATCCTCAAGGCAGTGACGTTTTTGAGGGCCCGTATCCTAAGAAGCATCAAACCTATCAGGGAATGTTTCGCACAAGGTGCTGGAACACGGCGGAAGGTGAAGCTTTGAGTTGCTTGTGCATAATTGCACCGGCCGGTGTTAAAGGCTAAAGACACACGCAGGACCCAACACTTAAAAGGGGGTTTGTACATAGATGAAAGAGAAAGTCGAAGCTGCCCTTGACCGCATCCGGCCCTATCTTCAACGCGACGGGGGGGACGTCGAGCTTGTTGCGGTTGAGGATGGAGTGGTGAAGGTCCGTTTGAAAGGTGCCTGCGGCGGCTGCCCGATGGCCACGATGACCTTGAAGCAGGGGATCGAACGCACCTTGAAGCAGATCGTTCCCGAAGTGAAAGAAGTGGTCTCTGTTTAGGATCGGTGGCGAGAGCGCCGTTTGGTGCTCTCGCCGTCTCCGTTAGTCAAGGAATCCCCGGTCAATAAGCGAAAACATGACCGGCAAGCATATGAATCGAATCACAGGCGTCTTCCCACCAGGACGGGTATGCGTCTTCCCCGCTTGCGTAGTACACTTCCTTTATCGCCCACAGGATGAAGCACCAACATGTGCTTCCCAAGCCCGGCGGTTTATTGAGGTACCGTTTCTCGGCGTCTTTAAGATACGTTCCCATTTTATCCATGAAGGCGTATATTCGACCCTTTTCTTCAAATGTAGTGACTTCCCGAGTCAAAAGCTCTTCCACGCACTTACGCCACCGGCGGGATGGCCCGCACTGCACCCCTACCCGCACCCGTTTTACGGTTATCTTCTCCGGCGAAATGTTGAAAACCAAGAAGCCTTTCTGTGCGTGCCCGATAGCGGCCTCGAACTCCATCATAGGTGATTCACCTGCCTTTCAGGGTCTTATCCGGAGATAAAATCGCTTAAAAGTTTCCCTACAATTAGTATATTTTCAATTTCCCGACAAATCCATTCTTTTACCGTGAACGAAAAACTTTTCCAGGAAGCATAATGTTATAACCTACTAAAAGGAGGGTGAAAAATGCCCGACCGAGCAGGTTTTCGCCAGATCCCGCCCTGCGGCGGCGGTACATTATATACGATTCGTCCCGGAGACAGCTTTTTTAGCCTGGCCCGGCGTTTCAACACCACCGTGGAAGCCATCGCTGCTGCCAACCCGGGGGTTGACCCGACCAATCTGCAGATCGGCCAGACGGTATGATCCCCGTGCCCCCCGTCCCGGTCCCTGCCCTGACGGCTTTTCGTACCGGATTAAGGCTGGCGATACTTTCTTTAGCATATCCCGGCGTTTCGGCATCACAGTGGAAGCGCTGATAGCCGCCAACCCCGGCGTAGACCCCGACCGCCTGCAGGTAGGCCAGGTTATATGCCTGCCTCCGGGCATCTGCTTCGCCCGGGTGCTGATCTTTGAGGCATCCACCTGGCCGGTGAGCGCAAGGACGGGCGCACCGTCCATGTAAGCGTCCGCCAGCTCCTCCGCTAAGTTGACCGCCCCCGCCGCGCTGGCCACGCAGACCCCGAGCCCGCCCCCTAAGTTTGCCGGTACGAGGCCATAAACGCTGCCCCCGCCTCATGGGCCGCGCTAATGTAACGGATGCCGCCCTCGCGCGACAGGGCGTCCAGGAAAGGCAGGACGTCATTGCCTGTTACCCCGAAGACGCATCCACCCCCCCCGGCTTTGAGCTGCCGCACAACGGCCTGCGCAAAGCTGCATTCCGCCATTTCCTCACCCTTTCCGCAAAGGCTGTAAGCCTAACCCTTAGCATATCCTTGTCTTCTCCGCACATACTAACCGTATCCACAAGAACCGGAGGTGGGCAGGTTGCACAAACTTAAAGTGGGTATTATCGGGACGGGGATGGCGTTTGAGCGCCTCCACTACCCGGCATACCAGCAGTTGGCAGACAAATATGAGCTTGCGGCTTTGTGCGACGTCGACGAATTTAAGGCCCGCAACTGGGCGAACCGCCTGCAACTCGACCAGGGAAGCGTTTACACGGACTTTCGGGAAATGCTCAAGCGTGACGACCTTGACGTCATTGACATCATCGTCCCGATACCGCAAAACTTCGAGGTCACGGAGGCCGTGGCGGCTAGCCTTGCCGGCAGGCGCAAAGGCATAATCTGCGAAAAACCCCTCGCCCCCACCCTGAACCAGGCACGGGAGGCCCGCACTTTGGCGCAGAAGTACAAAATACCCATTATGATCGCTGAAAACTACCGTTACAACCAGGAGGTAGACATCATCAGAGACCTGGTGCGGACCAAGCGTATCGGCGAGGTTTTCTACTTCATCCAGAACCGCGTAATGGACTTCCCGGGCGATATGATTAAAGACAAGTTCGCCGCTAAGGAGTGGCGCCAGCATCCGGAGTTTCCCGGCGGCGTGATAACGGACACCGTGGTGCACGACTTGGGCGGCCTGCGCCACATCTTCGGGTCCATTGAGAAGCTGCACGCCTTCGGCCGGCCGCAGGCGGCGGATTTCGCCCCCTATTCGGCCGTGCACGTCAACCTGTTGTTCAGGAGCGGGGTCACCGGCCAGTTTACCTTTTTCTGCGCCGGCAAGGAGGCACAGCGCCCCCTGATAGGTCTCCGGATTTTCGGGACTCAGGGTATGATCTACTTAGAGGAGCGCGATGCCGGAACGATCAACATCGCGTTCAACGACGGCCGCAGCGAACAGATACCGTACCAGCCGCAAAAAGGCTTTTACAACGAGTTGCTCAACCTTTACAACGCACTGACCGGCACCGAGCCGGTCAGCGTGACGCCCGAAGTGGAGTACGGCGACCTAAAGACGGTGCAGGATGTACTCCGGTCCATAGGCGAGGAAAAAATCATCCGGGTGGACGAAGAAGCGGATTACCGGCCCGGGTACCGGAAACCTTTTTTCGAAGAACGGGCACCCTTTCTATAAGCACGAATAAGGTAGGGAGGTTTTTACAAAATAGTCTGGCAGTGGTTAGGCAAATTAGTACGCGGCGTATCGGATGAGGCAACCGACGACTTAATCTTCAAAATGATGAAGGACAAGTAACAGGGACAAATGGGCCGGATTTCGCTGCTGGCCGGCGGCGGCCTGGACACGCCCGGCCATTTCTTGAAGGCCCTCGCTCTCGGCGCAGACGCGGTCTACATCGGTACCGCCGCCGTAATGGCTCTGGTAGCACAGCAGATACCCAAGGTCACCCTTAGCGAGCCGAGCACCCAACTTGTGCTGTACACCGGCCGGATGAAGGACAAATTTGATATCGACCTTGGCACCGCTTCGCTGGTAAACTTCCTCGGGGTTTCGATGATGGAAATTGAATCTGTGATGTACGCCATAGGTAAACCGGCCGTTGCAGATCTCGACAGAAAAGACCTGTGCTGTCTCGACCCGTGGCTGGCCCGCGCACTGGACGTCGCTTACGCAGGAGTGACACCGGACGAGCAGGAAACTTATTACCACTACCCGAATATCGCGCCCTGGCGCCAGGCAGAGCAGGCTCAGGTTTCATCGCAAAAATACTTAGAGGAGGTTCTGATTCCTCCTCTAAACCAAGAAAGCAGCGCCTGCCTCCCTGGACCCACTTTCCATCTCACTCAGTACTTATAGTATATACAAACCGACACTATTCGTCAATAAGCGACTTAAATTTCTTTTTATTTTTAAAAGAACGACGCCCCTCGGGCGCTCTGGAAAGGCTGCGGAAATGCAGGGTAATAATGCTGCGGCCGATGCAGCTCATCTGCTTGCTTGATTTACGACTATCGGTTTTCACACTGCGCAGGCTCAATGTCGACAAAATAAGGGACCGTGTCAAAAGCCGGTAGCGGTGAGACGGCTGTTGAGGAAGCCTAAAAGAATTGAATCGAAGAACCGAAGAGAAACAATCCGTAAAAAGCTTAAAGAGGATGGGGCCGTCCTGGGGTAAGAGCAGCTTCGATCAGGCGAACAGTCTTCGCCGCACTCACGCCCTGCTGAAAGCGCCAACGAACCCGAGCATCATCCACATAGCTCCGTCTAAAAGCAGCACTAGGTTTACACATGTACCAAACATTCTCAGCTTTCAGTCGACTCCGAGCGTTGGATTTTTCGCCAATGGTACGCAAATATCGGCAGGGCTACGGCAATTAAGGCACAATCGCTGATTAAGCCTCGAATTCTGCTCCGCCTTTCGTTTATTTCGCTTTGCCGGCGTTCGCGGACAATCTGCTGTTCCAATTCTTTTAGCTGCTGCCGGTACTCCTGCTCGGAGACGCCCTGTTCCCTCTGTAACCTCATTTTGGCCTCGTAATAAGGCGTGTTTGGGTAGATCTGCTGATAGGGATACAAAAGATTAACCGCCCCTCTTATGGCCAAGACGGTTCCCATAATGACCATAATAAGCGTCACCAGACACACAAGGTAGAGGTAGACCCTCCTTACGTCCCATCCGTGAGTCACCTTTATACCTCCTTCCCGCCGGAAGATGAAAACACTTTGTTAAATTCTGGGCAAGACGCAAAAATCCTTTTGCCTGAGGATTAATTCACCCTCAAATTTCAATTTCACAGGATAGACGCTTATCCGCATCCGGGCGGTGCCGCGGTGATCAAGAAACCAAGCCCGGCGGAACAACCGGGCTTGAGTTTCGGCTGGGCCATATTTTGTAGGGATTCTGCTCAGCAGCCCTCTTTACAATGGGCAACCGGTCGCAACATAAAACGCCTCTTGAGCATCCTTAAAGTCCTCCTTTCGTTAATCCTGTGCAGAACCTTCTATTGATTTCTACAGCCATAACAGCCATTCCGGGTCCATCTCCGGGAAAAAAGTCGGTGTTCCTATCAATATTCTTTGTATAGACCATGTAGTTCCGCCCGAATGCGTCCATCTCCTATCTCGAGCATGGTTCTATATTGATTGGATCACCTCGCTCAAGCGTGAATTGTTTTCTCAAATTTTTCTCAATTCGGCTGCCTATTAGTCAAACGGCAAGGATTTCCAATCCCGAAACCCTTGCCGTTTCTTGCTTTCCTGGAGCTGGTGGTCGGATTCGAACCGACGACCTGCGCATTACGAGTTGTTAGAATATGGTTTTTGACAGTTTATGACAATCCGCAACCCCTTGGTATTGCTGGATTTTTAGTTTATGACCGTCCCTCAAAAACCCCACCAATTTATCACGTCGGGTTGAAAATTGGTTGAAAAAATTTTTCATAAGGAACCTGATTCACCCCGCCTGGCAGCTTTTCTCTTTTGGGGTCCCTTATGTAGTACGGATTTGAACTAACTCACTAATCCGAAGTTCTTTTCGATTCGGGCCAGATGGTTTTGAAATACGATAGCGTCTTGAGGTGTGTAATTATGGCAGTCATAGCGGGCTTTCCTGCTTGCCATGTAGAGTGCATGGTATTCCTTTAGTATTCTTTTGCAGGAGGCCCGGCGTGCCATAGCCCTTTCACGTTCCTCGTGGTTTAGGCTGTGATAAGGCAGTCGTGCTAAATCCATTTCGACAACATGGACAGCTGCATAAAAGAGTATAGTAACTACCCAATCAATATAATTGGTGGACTGTATACAGAAGTCAGGTATGTTTAACAATTCTTTATTATGTTCATATTGCCGTCGGTGTTGTGCTTCACTAGGCATTTTGAGAACGTCCTTCAAGTTTTGTGGTATCAGGAGGAAGCACAAGGGAGCATATTTGATCCTCGGAAAAGACCATGAAATCGCAGTAGAATTCATCGAATCTTTTCAATGCTTCAGAGAAGTAATCGGAGTATTCGTACTCAACGGTGGCGTTTGGCTCTTCCACTACTACCCACAGATGGAGCAATCTATTTTTGGTAAAGCGATAAATGTATTTGGTTCTGGGGTCGCTTAATAATACTTCTATTAACCAATTTTCACCAAGATACTTCTTCACAAAAGCACTATCCTCGCTGTCAAGGCCCATCAAACACCGGGGCGTCCAATCAAGGATAACTTTCATAGTGTTCCCAATATAATCTCCAGTGCCACTACCCCAGGTTGCTACCACCGATTTCATGATCTGTTTAATTAAGTTCGTAAGTTCGTCATGCGAGGCACGTTTAGCCTTTTTTTCAAACGAAAATTGAACTGTTTTCCAATCATGAATTTTAGGAGTTAAGACACCCCGGTTATGAGCCGCTTTACCAATACCCCTATTCATTTATCTTTCACCTTATGAATATTAAATATACCTTAGTCGTCAGCGCTATTTCTTAACATCTTTAGGAATAAGCTCTTCCTTGAACTCCTTTTCATACCCCACAATTGCTGATAATAACGCCTTGACCAACTCGAAGGCATTGTCACTTGGCATGACAATTCGGGAGAGAACATCAACTTCTTGGGTCTCTTCACTTGGGCGGAACCGGCCAAAATCAATGCAAAAAGAACCCTTCGAGAACCCCACTTTGAATGTGTTCACAAATTTGGGTTCTTTTAATTCTGGTGGAATATGTTCAATAATCTTCCTTTTCTTACGTGACTTACCCTCCATTGCGTATTCGCCTCTTTCGTTCGTGTCATAAACACGGTAAAGTGTTCTTCTTCAAAAAAACCGAAATTCCTGCCACCTCTATCCATTTTCTCGCAATTAACACCCTAATACTTTAGTCCGGCAGTTTTACAGGTGTTGAGGTTGCCCCCTGAACGGTAGGAAGGGGAGTAACGTTTTTGCCAGCCGACTAAAATGGTCGTGCCCTGAAAGCCGCATTATTTCGGCCGTTTTCGCGGCTTGCCTCTTCTTTGCTTTCCGGCCGGCAGGAAGGGGAGCGATACGTTGCCGGCCCGCCTATTCTTCTCAATTCCTGACAGATTTCTTCTGTAGTTAACCCCTTCTTTTGCCGCCGGCGGACCCACATCCGGGCAGCGTTTTCAGAAAGCCCCCGGTGCATAGCCACAAGTTTAACCAAGGCGCGGTCTGTTTCTCGAGCCTCAAATAACCGGCGGGCTTGTTCTACTGCTGTATTATCAAGGAAGTATTCCTTCCGTGTGACTTGGCCGCTGGCCCCCGTTGATCCCGAGACACTGTTTTTTACCGGCACCACGTAGGCAGTGATTTTCCCTTCTTTTATACGGCGGTAGAGCCACTTACGATCAATACCGTACATCGCCACCACATCGTCAACGCGGTATAACTCTGGCTTTCCACGTCTGCCTGCTTTTATCTTTCCCCCTACCTCTAAAGCAAGGCGGTCAACCACCCCGGCCTCTCTCGCCCTTTTCGGGCGAATAACCGCCGCGACGCTTCTTATGTAAGAAATGAAACTTCGAGCGGTAAGTGGGCGTTTGTCGAACGCGGAGCCGTAGACCGTTTCGTTAACAAGATCAAGGGCAACATCTTGGTTGCAGACCTTTGACGCCACAAAACGGTGGAGATAATCAAAAACCTGGGCAGTTTCCGATTCAGGGAGCGGAAAGTGGCTGCGGACGCGTGGAGGCATAACTGGGCCGCGATTTCTTTTTTTGCGGTGTTCTTACCAAGGACGATTGTTGGAGCATAGCCGAATGGTTCGAGGTTTCCCCAGGGGAGCGAGTCAAAAAATTTTCGGCTACCGGGGATTGTGAGTTTTTCTTCATCGCGGACTTCCCGCCTCGTGTCTCCGTATATCTTCCAGTAACTAAAGCCCGGATGCTGGAGTAGAACATCTACCCAAGTTGCGTAAGTCAGCCGGACCAAAAGCCACGGCGGCAGGTGGTCCGCCCTTTTATAGAAATCGAGGAGTCAATAAACACGGAACGGCTTTCCTTGGAAGTAATCAGTTATTTCGTTAACCTGTCAAAAACAAGGCCTGTTCGTCCTTGTGCGATAGTATTGCACCGCCCGCCGTCCGGCTGCGCCTTGTATAGCAGCCAGGAGGCAACCCGCCCTTGATGTGGCAGCGAGCGAAGATGGGCCAAGAGGCTTTGTAGGGCATCGCAAAAAACATCGGCTTTTTCTCCGGCGTGCGTGTTTTTTGGGACTATTACTTTATAGATAGTTTATCAACGCTTTTCAGCGAAAGCAAGGAGGCATCAGGAAATGAGAGCAGCGGGCAGCGGGCTGAGCGAAACTATGCGGCAAGTTGAAAAGATCACCCTGACGATGCCGGAGGCATAAGCTTTTTCGGGCCTGGGGCGGAATACCTTGTTGTCACTTGTGCAAACCGGCCAGGTGCAGGCCCGGCGGATCGGGCAGAGGCGATGGCTAATCCTCAGAGACTCTATTCCCACGTTATGCCCGGTATGCAGCGGGAAGCAGCCCGCCAACTAGAAGAACTCCTCCAATAGAAAAACCAATCGGGTTGAAAATTGGTTGAAAATTTACCTCTCAAAAACAAACGGCAAGGATTTCCAACCCCGGAACCCTTGCCATTTCTGCATTTTTTGGAGCTGGTGGTCGGATTCGAACCGACGGCCTGCGCATTACGAGTGCGCTGCTCTGCCGCTGAGCTACACCAGCTCGCGTATCTCACGACATTATAATATTAGCGAACGGTATCACCGTTGTCAAGGAGAAGAAGAGGAGCCTGAAAGACCGGCTCCTCTTGATTGCTAAGCTAAACGGGTTATACGGCTAGTGCGCGCCGCCGCCGACTATGCCAAGGGCGGCTGCTAAAAGGACAACTATTTCGGCAATCACCAGGAGCGTATAAGCTATGTCCTTTTTCCTGATCAATGCAGGCAACAGTACCAGATAACCTAAAACGGATAAACCCGCCAGTATTGCAATGCCTATAAAATTCATATAGTCGCCCTTGCCTACGTACTGCAGCCAGGTCCAACCATGCACGTGCGACACTTCCACAAACTCCTTCGCCTTACCGCCCCAGAGTGACGGAACCTGTTCGGGCGGGATGAGCGGCGGCACTATTCCGCTCACGTAAAGCAGGAACGCGACTATCAGCAGAGCCATGCCTGAAATCATGCCTATGTTGATAATATTCGCGTATAATAACTGTTCCGGTGCAACTTCGGTCGCTTGCTTCGCTACTTCTTTTTGAACCACCGCCACGTTGTTCACCTCCTACTTCCAGACGCCGAGACCCTGCAACAGCGGGCGGACACCGGCAACGAACAGCATGATAATCACAATCCAGCGCACTGCCTTGGGCCTGGTAACCGCGAGAACACGGACGCCCACGAAAGAGCCGAGCATAATCCCTATGACCGAAGGTACCACAATTAAAGGTATACAGGCACCTGAATTAAGATAAACCCAGGCCGCCGAGGTATCTGTGATGGAGAGGAGGAACTTACTGGTTGCCACCGAGATTTTCAGCGGCGCGCCCATCAAGAGGTTTAAGACGGGCACGTTGGCCCAGCCTGCGCCGAGACCGAACATTCCCGCCATGAAGCCGATGAAGATAAATAAGAAAAACCCGAGCGGTGTCCGCCATACCGTCCACTCTATCGTCTTCCCGGTGGAAGCCTCATGGTAAATCCCGTTAATCCGAAGCGCTGCAGCTAAAGCATCGGCTCCGGGAACCTTTGGGAATTCTGAGCTTTTTGATACGAGAAAGAGCATTGCTATAAATAAAATCGTAATACCCAAACAGGTCTTGGTAATATAGTCCGGCGCTTTTAGGCCGACCATCGCCCCGAAAATGCTGAAAGTAGACGCAATTAGAGCCACCGGAATCGCAAGCCGCAAACTCGCTAAGTTCCGCTTAAGTAAGCCCGGACCCGCCGCCAACGCACCGGAAAGAGCCACGATAAGTCCGGCACTGCGTACGAAATCCATCCCGAAAGGAAAAAACCCACCAACGATTGGCGTAAACAATACGCCGCCGCCGACCCCGCCTAACACAGCTAAAATTCCGATTATGAATGTAACAATAAAAAGAAGTAAAGGCCAAATCCACCAGGGCGTACCTGGAGACGCGCCCGCAGCGGTTGCCGCAGTTGCCATGGCTTCAGGCGCAGCCGAAGCCATTTGGGTCAAAGCGACAACACTAACAGGAATAAGTCCAAGCATATCTCACTACTCCCCTATCGTGCTAATATGGCCGAAAGAAAAACTACATTTCTCTCTTAAGTCTCAAGATATCAACTAACCAGCAGAACAGAATTGGAACAACGCATCTACAATAACGTTTTATGCGCTTTTTCACCCCCTCAGTCTCTCCCGTCTACTTAATAAAATATACCAAACAGGCCATAATTACAACCAAGTGTATTTGCATTACTTGACAACCACAACCGGTTGCTTTGCAAGTTGTAAAACCTTGTGACAAATACCGCCGAGAACTAATTCCCGCACGGGACCGGTACCCCGGCTGCCCATCACAATCAGATCCGGCTGTTTTTGCATGGCATAATCGAGAATGGTAGGTATGACTTCCCCGACAAGGATTTCAGTATTTACGGGCGCGCCCACCTCTGCAAGCAAATTCTTTGCTTTTTCGAGACTTTCGGCGGCCTGTTGCTTGGCTTTTGCGATGACTTCGCCTTGTTTTTCTTCCGACAGGGTTAAAAAGCCCCAGGCACCCGTTTCCCAAAACTCAACCACCTGCAACAGTGTTACCTCGGCTTCGGGTGCCGCCTTTTTTATGAGCTTGCCCGCAAAGTCGACTGCCCGCATCGCATTTTCTGATCCGTCAAATAGCACCAGTACTTTCACTTCTTTCCCCCCTTTCTAATAACTTATGACTGTTATAGTTCGCTATAGGCATTTATTTTCCTTCCAGTGAAAGTGATTTTTTTCACTTAAAATAAAACATTTAGGGAGCCAGGGAAAAAGCAGCTATTCAGAAGAAAGGTATCCGTCTAAGCCGTATTCCTTAATCTTTTCGTAAAGCGTACGGCGGTTGATGCCCAGCGCCTCTGCCGTTTTGGTCCTGTTAAAATCGTATTTCCTCAGGGCGCGCAATATGATATTCCGCTCAACCTCGCCCAGGATTTCGTGAAGCGTTTGCCCGGCCAGCCTTTCTGTCAGCTCGGCGGTCTGAAATTCCGGCTGCAGGGTAGCCGGCAGGTCGTTGGGTGTGATAAAAAGCCCGCGCGTAAGCACCACGGCCCGTTCACAAACATTCCGCAGCTCCCGGACGTTACCGGGCCAATCATAAGCTTCAAAAAGCTCCCGCGCCTCGTCCGAAATGCCCTGAACCGGCTTTTTCAGCCTGGCCGCCGCCTGCTTGACAAAATGGTCTGCAAGCAGCGGTATATCATCTTTTCGTTGCCGCAAGGGGGGTACGCGTATAGTGACCACGTTTAACCGGTAAAAGAGATCCGCCCTGAACGACCCTTCACAAACCATCGCCGCCAGATCCCGGTTGGTGGCTGCGATGATGCGCGCGTTTACCTTAATGGTTTTGGTGCCGCCGACCCTGTCGAACTCTTTCTCCTGAAGGACGCGGAGGAGTTTGGCCTGCATGGGCAGGGGAATCTCACTGATCTCATCGAGGAAGAGCGTCCCGTCGTGGGCCAGTTCAAACTTTCCCAACTTCCGGCCGATAGCCCCGGTGAAAGCACCTTTCTCATAACCGAAAAGCTCGCTCTCCAAAAGGTTCTCCGGGATCGCCGCACAGTTGATCCGGACGAAGGGGCCTTCCTGCTGCTTGCTGTGGCGGTGAATAGCCCCGGCGACAAGCTCCTTTCCCGTTCCGGTTTCCCCGACGATTAAAATTGTAAAATCGGTCCCGGCAAATTTGCCTATCTGCTTATACACTTCAAGCATCGCGGGTGAATGTCCGATGAGCTCTTCAAAGTCATGTCCAGGCGCCTCTCCGGAGAGCTCCTGCCGGAGCGCCCGGACTTCCTGCGCCATACGGTCGACTTCGACTGCCTTTTGCAACGTAAGAAGAAGCTCCTCGATGTTAAACGGTTTTAAAACATAATCGAAGGCCCCGAGCTTCATCGCCTGAATCGCCGTGTCAGTCGTCCCGTAGGCGGTCATGATGATTACAGGAACAGTGTAACCCTCTCGTTTTACCCGGGTAAAGAACTCCAGGCCGTCAATATCGGGCATCCGTACATCGACCAGCACAGCGTTTATCTCTTTGTCGCCGTAAAGCAGCTCGAGCGCTTGAGAAGCATGCAGTGCAACAAATACCTCGTAGCCCTCGGCCTCTAAAAGATCCTTAAGCATCTGGCAGACGCTTTCTTCGTCATCAACCACAAGTATCCGTGCCACCGTTCTCCCCCTCCTTGTAAACCGGGATGTAGACCTTAAGCATGGTACCTACCCCCAACGTGCTTTTCGCCTCAATATACCCACCGTGCGCCGAGACAATCTCATGGGCGAGGGCCAGGCCGAGACCGCTTCCGCGGGCTTTGGTGGTGAAGAAGGGATCAAAGATACGGGGAAGGTTTTCGGGCGGAATCCCGGAGCCGCTGTCGGTTATCGATACAGTCACGTACCGGCAGTCGGTGGTAAGGCCCGTTTTAACTCGTAAGGTACCGCCGTCAGGCATCGCCTGGAAGGCGTTGTAAACGATATTCATGAACACCTGCTGCATCTGTTCGGGGTCGATCCTTACAGACGGGAGTGCCGGTTCAAGCCTTGTTTGAACCTGTATGTTATCGCTCCCGTATCCTTCCTGGACAAACTTCAAGACCCGGCCCACCAGATCGTTGATATTGTAGGCCTGAAACTTCGACTCGGCGGGACGCGCAAAAAAGAGAAGCTTATCGACGATGTTGTTAAGACGCACCATTTCACGGGCTACGGTGGAAAGTGCCTCAGGCGTCGGCTGGCCTCGCCGCTGCCACATCTGGATGTAACCGCTGATTGAGGTCAGCGGATTGCGGATCTCGTGAGCAACGCCGGCGACAAACTTGCCGAGGGCGGCCAAGCGTTCCTGTCTTTTGATCCGTTCTTCGAGACGGTTATGTTCGGTAACGTCTTTAAAGGTGAGTACAACACCAACGAAGTTTCTCCGCTGGTCGGTGAGCAGGTTGGTACCCAGGATCAGGTCGCGCTCTCCTTTGGCAAAGGAATCCCCGGGGTTTCTGTATCCGCCTTCCCCGGTAGACTCCGGATGGGCCGCAAAGGTCACCGTGAAGTCCTGGACCGTTTCCCGCGTAAGCAGGGCTTGCTCCAAAACCCGGCGAACCGGATTGTCCCCCGGGAACACCTCTGCCAGGGGACGGCCCAGAACCTGGGACGGAACCAGGTTCAATACCTTTGCCGCACTGGGGTTAACCATTGCCAGGCATCCTTTTTCATCCGTAGCAACCACTCCTGCATCAACGCTGTCGAGGACAATCTCGTTGAAAGTGCGCATCTGCTCCAGTCGACCGGCCAGGTGGTTAATTGCGGTGGCGATCTCACCTAACTCTCCGAAGGCGGGCGGGAGGCGGTAGCTCAGGTCAATCTCAAGGTTAGCGAGTCCCTTTTTGACCCGGCTGATCACTTCAAGGAAGCGGTTCAGCAGGAAGAAAAAGCCTCCCACGCCGATTATTATACCGGCAACAATCGTGAGGTAAGCCTCCTGGCGAACCCTGGCAAGCTGCTTGTAAATATCTTCGGCGTTTTCCTGGGCCACTACCGCCCCGATCAATTCCCCGTCCCGGAACAGCGGACGGTAGGCTTCGATGAGGCCCGAACTGCTGCCGCCAATACCGACGACATTGGTAACCGGCTGCTTTTCCCGCACAGTCCGCATGATATCTGCCTTGCGCCGCAGTGAAAAGTTCTCACCGTAAGTCTCAGTATGCCCGTTGAGTATCACGTCGTGCTCGATAGAGTAAAAGCCGAGTTCCACATTGGGAAACTCTTCCGCTACCGCATCGATCACCGGCTTCAAGGCGGCGTTCAGCACCTTGACTTTATCCCTGTTTCGCGCGTCAGGCCGTACGTTATGGGCTCTGAGAATCTCGTCAAAAGAATACTCAAGGCGCTGGTCTAACAGGTGCAACGCACGCTGGAGCTTTTCACGGTCACGCTCGATCATGCTATGCTCGGCACGCTGGATCACGTGCAACATGTAATAAGTGAGAAAGCCCGGCAACGCCAGAAGGATCAGGGTGAACAACAGCAACTGCCTGTTAAATCCCCTGCTCCGGAACTGAAGCATCTTTCGATCGTACCCCCTTAATCTTTATATTCGGAAGTACACCGACAAACCCTTCTGAAAGGAAATGGAGTCATGCTGCCGGTTGAAGAAAGAACCCACCCTTTAAGACAAGGGTGGGTTCCTTGGATCGTATTTCTTGGTTAACGAGACGCCTGCACGGGAGCGCCGACTACTGCCGCCTTCTCCGCCCGGATTCCTTTTACAATTGCCCCGAGGATGATAACGCCGGCGGTCAAGAGTGCTCCGCACATGATGCAAAAGCTACCAAACTCCAGAATCTTTATGCTTGATGGTGTAAGCGCTAACTTATTGAGTTCGTGAAGGTAAACCGGGATGTTAAGGAGCCGGCTGAACATAACAATCAGCATCACCGCGGCCATCACAAGCTTGATCATGTAGTCTTTGACGTAGCTGGTGCCGATGGCGCCGAGCTGCACGCCGAAGAGTGAACCGAACAGGATCAGGAACGCGAGCCGGAGATCGGCAAAACCGTAAAGCGCCCAGGAAAAGGTCCCCGTCAGGCCCATCACGAACGCGATGACCAGTTCCGTCCCGCTGCCGACAAATGCGGACGCACCCAAGATGTAAATCATCGCCGGCACCCCGATGAAGCCGCCGACCGCGATGGTGGCCGCCAGCATCCCGGTCGCGAACCCGAGAGGTATGGTGAGCCAGAAACTGGCCCGTATTTTTGCCGTTTTGAAGTAAATCATCGGTGGTACCTTGAAACGCTCGCCAAAGGGTACGCCAGCTTTCGTCGGCTGTTGTACCGCACTGTTTTCCCGGTTCTTGGACCGGTTAGCGTCACGGAGCACCGAGCTTCCTACAAGGAGCAGCACCACGACAAACACCGCGCTGATGTAAAGGTTGGAACCGGCCTCACCCCACATGCTGAGGATCCACTTCTGAACCTTGATGCCAACCTGGACGCCCAGGACGGCGGAAAACCCCATTATTAACCCGAGCAACACGTCCACGTGCCCGAACTTGGCGCGTTTCATCGCGCCAACCAGGGCCTTCGGGAACTTATGGCACATGTTGCTGGCCACCGCCGCTGGTCCGGGAACCCCTACGCTCATCATTCCGGGGGTCAAAACGAACGCACCGCCCGAGCCGATAAAACCGCTCAAAAGCCCGCCCAGGAAGCCGAGCGTAGGCAGAAATACCTTCATGGCCGGGGTCAATTCGAACAGTGTTTTCGCCGCATGCGGATCAACTGCATACCCTGCCATCTTAGTTCACCCCCTGTTAATGTTTCTTGCCCCTAATACCGACAACGTCCCAGAAAAAACCCGTAAAATTACCGTGCACAATCGAAAAGACGATTGCCACTACCGAGAGCAACGCCGCCCGATACACACCGCCGGTCATAAACCATCCTTGGATCTCATCCCCTTTTATAAAGAGCACGGCATAAAGCCCCAGGGAAAGAATCCCCCAGAAGAGGAATTTCCCTACCGGCTTCTTCTCTGTGGAATTCGCCATATCAACCCCTCCTTAAAACTGGCCATTAAGGCGCAATCCTCCTGTGATTGTGTTCTTAATCACATATAGAAAAATTTTTTATTTAGCTAGTGAACTACGGCAACAAAATAACGCAAAATACACTTTTTAAGCTCTGAATCCGGATTTCCCTCAATTTGCATTCTCAAACTTAATGTATACCGCTTAGCCGTGCCGCCACCTCCCCTATTATGTATAGTGCCCCCAGACCCGCCACAGTGAGGCCGATGATCCAGAGGTCGAATACTGAGAGATCAAGCCGTGCCGCCAACCGTTCCATCCAGGATCGCCGGCCTTCGACAGCAATCTTCTGTTTGGCCCGGCTTTTCTCAACCATTTCGCCCGCCGCAAGCTTCCTTACCGACATCGAAGACCCTCCTTTGAAGTTTTAAAAATTGTGGGTATGGCGGCCGGCGCTGACCGACCGGCCATACTACCACGATAGGGGACCGTTTGTTTTTAAGGTGCGTGTTTTGTTTCTAAGTTAAACCGCATACCGCGGATTATCGCTTGTTTCCTTTTCAGGTCTACTTGTTTCCCTAAGTATATCCACAACCCAGTCCCGGGTAAGCGAAAAAGCTATGTAATGCTCCACTAAAAGCACCCAGAGCCCGTAACAAATACCGCTGAGAAACAACGCTAAAAACCCGACCGCAACCGCGGAAACCGCCAATCCGCCAGCCGAAGATGCACCCATTTGCGTTTCTACACGCAGGACAGTCGCCCGCAGGAAGAGAACGATTGCGCCGATAACCGGTAAAAGGGCCAGGATCTTTAGTGGTTTTAAGCGCCATCTCTTTTGATTTTTATGCTCCATTTCCACAACCGCCATGTCCTCCTCGACCTTTCTACGATAATTTTGGTAGCAAAAAGCATGCCACTTGCCTGATGCCCGAAAAAGACGGCGGGATGCCGCTTCTACAATAACGGCATCCCGCTATTTTTCCAACAAGTGAGAGTCTCGCTTCACACCGGCTGGGGAAAATCACCCCGGTTCGTTTGCGTTAAACTGCTTCGGCAACAGTGAGGGGGGCTGTTTTACCCCAAAAAACAACGCCAACCCAGAGAAGCAGCCCGCACTTGTGAGCATTTTTCCCCCAACGGTGGGTGAAGTTCACCCACCGGACTACTTTCCAACAAAAACCGGGCATTCCGCTAATTGCAACACTCGCTGGCTAACGCTGCCAAGCAGTACCCCGGTCAAGGGGTTTGTGCCCCGCCTTCCCATAACGATAAGCTCATAGTTGCCGTCCTTGGCGGCGTTAACAATTTCCTCAGCAGCGTTTCCGATTTTGATAAGCGCTTTTCCCTCTATTCCGGCTTCCTGCAAGATGGCCAGCGCCTTTTCCAGGTCCCCCCTCGCGCGCTTGCGCTCCGCTTCCTCCAGCTGTGACGGGGAAACCCACGGAACGTACTCGATGCTGGGATCGACCGGCGGCACCGCCTCAATAACTGCAACCTGGGTTATCGGCGAAAGCTTCAGTACCTCCACGGCGCGCCGGAGCGCAGCATAAGAGTGGTCGGACCCGTCTATTGCAACCAAGACCCGGCGAAACATTCATAAAACCTCCTCCGAAAATAGTTCTAAGTTAGGCTCAAAAGGACTGACTTTAAGGTCGGTTCGAAGTTAAAAGCCAAAGCACACGGACGAACACGGTGTAACCGCAACAAGACCATTTTCACCCTCCTGATGGAGCGGCCTACGGCTGCATGTGGGACTCCTTTGCTAAAGCTTTTCACTTATCTGCAATATTAAGCAAAAAGCTTGCCACCTTAGCTATTTAGTAAGTGTTCAGTAAACCACGTATGTGTTCAGGTTGCACAATGTTCTAAAGTAGTGCAACCATCTGCTTGCGCGCACCGAAGAAGAGATGTTACATTGGCGAAACGCGGGGAGAAGCAAGCAGAAGGAGGAAGGTGATGCCGGACGGAGCGGAGCGTACTGGGTCGTACGTGAGCACCGGACGGCAGCCCTGACGAAGTTATGCGAAGCTTATCGCCGCGCCCAACGGATTCACTGAATACTTACGCTACTTAACAACTATGTTAACCAGCCTACCGGGTACCGTCACCACCTTGCTCATGGTTCTGCCCGCTAAGAGCTGCCGGATGCGGGGTTCCCGCAGCGCTTCGTCCTGCATCTCCTGCGGGGTAGCCGCCGGCGGTAACATGATCCTGCCCCGTACCTTTCCGTTGATCTGCACCACCACCGTGACCTTCTCTTGAACAAGCAGGTCGGGGTCATATTCGGGCCAGGACTGCCGGTAAACGCTGGTGCCATACCCGAGACGCGCCCACAATTCTTCACTGATGTGGGGCGCAAAAGGAGAAAGGAGTATCGCCAACATTTCGCACGCTTCGCGCAGCGCACCCGGATCCCGGTCAACTTGCGGCACCCGGTCATAGAACTGGTAAATCCCGTTGACCAGTTCCATAATGGCGCTTATGGCGGTGTTGAAGCTAAAGCGTTCAATATCTTCAGTCACCTTTTTGATTGTAACGTGAGTGAGACGGCGCAGCTCACGGTTTACCCCTACCAGGTCTTTTCTCGGCGCCGCTGCTGTTTTTACCTCGGGCAGCACAGCACCCACAATCCGCCAGACACGGTTCAGAAACCGGGCGCACCCCTCAACCCCCTGGTCGCTCCACTCGAGATCCCGTTCCGGCGGCGCGGCGAAAAGGATGAAGAGCCTGGTGGTATCCGCGCCATATTTAGACATGATCTCCTCGGGGCTGACAATATTTCCTTTGGATTTGGACATCTTGGCCCCGCCTTTCAAGACCATCCCCTGCGTCAGAAGATTCGTGAAAGGCTCCTCGATCCCCACAAGTCCGATATCATAAAGAAACTTTGTAAAAAAGCGCGAGTACAAAAGGTGCAGGATGGCATGTTCCACACCGCCGATATACTGATCCACCGGGAGCCACCGGTCCACCTTCGCCCTGTCCCACGGTCCGTTCTCCTCACGCGGGCTTGCGTACCGGAAATAATACCACGAAGAGCAGATAAAGGTATCCATCGTGTCCGTCTCCCGGGAGGCCGGCCCGCCGCAGCGCGGGCATATGGTATTCACGAATTCCGGGCAGTCTTTGAGCGGCGATTCCCCTGTGGGCTTGAAGGCCACGTCATACGGCAGCAGCACCGGCAAATCGTTCTCAGGAACCGGAACGGTACCGCATTTCTCACAATAAACGATGGGAATCGGCGCCCCCCAGTAACGCTGCCGCGAGATGAGCCAGTCCCGGAGCCGGTAAGTAACCTGATGCTCCCCCCAGCCTTTCTCTTTCAGGTAAGCCGTAATGGCCTTCATGCCCTCTACGTTTCCCATCCCGTTGAAGGGGCCCGAGTTGGTCATTATGCCCTCGCCAATATACGCCTCGGTCATCGTATCGGGTTGAAGCTCGGTTCCGGGCGGTTGGATAACAACCTTTACCGGCAGGTTATACCTTTTGGCGAACTCGAAGTCCCGCTGGTCGTGTGCAGGGACGCCCATTACAGCACCGGTGCCGTACTCCATGAGGACGTAATTCGCTATGAAGACCGGGACCTTTTCCCCGGTCAGGCGGTTCTCGCAGTAAGCGCCGGTGAAAATCCCTTCCTTTTCGGCCTCACCGGCGGTACGGCTGAGCTCGCTGAGACCCTGTGCCTTTTTGATAAACTCGGCCACCGCGGCCTTCAGCCCGGGCGCGGTCAACTCTTCCACCAGCGGGTGTTCGGGCGCGAGGACCATGTAGGTTACACCGTAGAGCGTGTCGGGACGGGTCGTGTAAACAGAGATCTCCGCTGGGTGGCCTACCACCGGAAAGCTTACGAGTGCGCCCTCGCTTCTGCCGATCCAGTTCTCCTGCATGACCTTGACCTTTTCCGGCCAGCCGGGAAGTTTATCAATGTCTTGAAGCAAACGCCGGGCGTAGTCGGTGATCTTTAAAAACCACTGCTCAAGCTCCCGCCTGGTAACCGGCGTCTTACAACGCTCACAGCCGCCGGCCACGACCTGCTCATTCGCCAGCACCGTGGCACACGAAGGACACCAGTTAACCGGCGCTTTTTTCTTGTAGGCCAAACCGTGGTGGTAGAACTGCAGGAAAAGCCACTGGGTCCAACGGTAGTAGCCGGGATGGCAGGTGGCGAACTCCCGGTGCCAGTCGTAGCTTACCCCGAGTTGCTTGAGCTGCTCCCGCATGAAGGCGATGTTCTCCCACGTCCAGTCCCGCGGGTGAACGCCGTGTTTGATGGCGGCGTTCTCCGCCGGCAGGCCGAAGGCGTCCCAGCCCATCGGGTGTAACACGGCGAAACCCCGCATCGTCTTGTACCGGGCCACCACATCCCCAATGGCGTAGTTGCGGACGTGCCCCATGTGCAGCTTACCGGAAGGGTAGGGGAACATTTCGAGACAATAATACTTGGGGCGGTCGTCGAAATCTTCGACAACGTAAAGCTCCTCTTCCTCCCACCGTTTCTGCCACTTGTCTTCTACGTCCCAAAACGGGTACCTGTCTTCCACCTGGTCCCCTCCTGACCAAATTTAGGGTCAGAATTCAGAACCCAGAATAGAAAAAGGGCTCTTATCCCGGCTCCCTGCTTCCGACTTCCGGCTTCTGACTTCTGACTTCTAAAATGAAAGCCTCCGTCCACATCCAAGACAAGAGGCTTCGTGCCGACACTCGTGGTGGAGCTGGCGGGAATTGAACCCGCGGCCTTTTCCATGCCAAGGAAACGCGCTCCCACTGCGCTACAGCCCCACACAAAAACAATTATAAGAAAAAAGTGCTTTCAGGTCAAGCCACTTACCGCTGGTTTTACTATCGGGGCACCCCGCCACAAACGTTCAAGACCGTAAAACTCACGCTCCGCCTCCTGAAAGACATGCACCACTATATCCCCGTAATCCAACAACACCCAGTGGCCCTCGCGGAACCCCTCCCGGCGCAGCACCGGTACCCCTTGTTCCGTAAGCTTATCCTGGATGTGCTCGGCTATTGCCTTAACCTGTACCGTAGATCGGCCGCTCATGAGAACAAAATAATCGCATAACGTCGTAAACTTGCTGACCTGCAGGATCACGATATCAAAGGCTTTCTTTTCTTCGGCGGCCTGAATAACCAGGTTCAGCAACACCTGGGGACTAAGGTCCAATATCATTCCCCCTCAAGGATACTGCTGCAAAACCCCACCTGCTTATCAGATGCCCGGTGCAACATTCTCCCGACATGCACTTCTTTAATAAGCTTACCGCCTGGCGTCCGCCTGCCGCTCGCGGGCTTCGTTTACGACGATTACGCGGCCGCCCAACTCGCTGCCGTTCAGCGCGGCAATCATTGCTTCCGCATCCTCGTCGCGTACTTCGACAAAGCCGAAGCCACGGGAACGCCCTGTTTGCCGGTCGGAAATGATCCGGCTGGACAGCACCTCACCGTAGGCCGCAAAGGCCGCAGCCAAGTCTTCCGCCCGTGTCGCCCACGGTAAGTTGCCCACATAAAGGGTCCGAGCCACTGAGTTCACCTCTTTTCTCGGTAGTATTATTGGCAACGGGTAAAACCCCGATACACCCCTAAAGGTAGAGCCCCTGCCGGGTGATGTACTCCTCCACCGCTTCCGGCAGCAGGTATTTTATGGGTTTGCCTGCGCGGACCCGCTCCCGAATTTCCGATGAAGAAACGGCCACGCCGGGAACCGGCAGGACGCGAATTTGCTGCAACAGCTCCTCATCGAGCCCGGCCAGCCGCTCCCGCAGGTCGCCTAAAGAGTAGCCCGGACGGGTAACACCCACCAGCAAACAAAGCCGCAACAGGTCTTTAAACCGGTACCAGGTAAGGATTTCCGCCACCGAATCCGCGCCGGTGATAAAATATAGCGCCGCGGACGGGTAAAGCCGGCGGAATTCAGCGACGGTGTCCACCGTATAAGAAGGCCCCGGGCGGTCTACCTCCTTAGTCGAAATCTCGAAGTACGGGTTCGTACTTATCCCCAGCCGCACCATCGCCACGCGGTGAAACGCAGGCGTGACTTCCCCTGCCGGTTTATGGGGCGGCTGCCCCGCCGGGATGAAGACCACTTTTCCGAGTCCGAACTCGTACCGTGCCGCCTCCGCCGCAACCAAATGGCCGTAATGGATAGGATCGAAGGTCCCTCCCATTAAGCCGAGTCGCATCTTTATGGTAACACTCCGTTTGCCCTCCATTATAACTGCCTAACCAGGAATAATCAATTCTTAACCGGTTTTTTCGTCCGGAAAATGTGATGTTAAGGAATACCTTGCACATTCAACCTGTTCGGAGTCTACTGGTATCTTTACCAGTTTTTACTTCATAACCGGCATTTCTTGAAAGTCCGCAATGACCCGGTTCTGCTGTTTCGTCCCCCGCCGTCTCCGTTTATTCTATGGCCGTTTTGGGTTTAGGTTACCCCCTGACCTGGCCCTCACCGAAAACAATGTACTTGATGGTGGTTAACTCCTTCAACCCCATCGGCCCCCGAGCGTGAAGCTTTTGAGTGGAAATGCCGATCTCCGCACCGAACCCGAACTGCCCCCCGTCGGTAAACCTGGTGGAAGCGTTCACATAAACCGCGGCGGCATCAATCTCTTTCAGGAAGCGCCGCGCGTTTGTGTAGTTCTCTGTGATGATTGCTTCCGAATGTTTCGTGCCGTACCGGTAAATGTGGTCGATCGCCTCGTCCAGGCTTGTCACCACCCGCACCGCCAAAATGAGGTCGAGAAACTCCGTGTACCAGTCGTCTTCTACAGCGGGAGTTGCCCAGGGAACATGCTTCAGGGTTTCCGGACACCCCCTGATCTCCACGCCCTGCTCTTTCAGACGCCCGGCGATTGCCGGCAGGAAGGAGGGCGCGACGGAGCGGTGCACCAGAAGTGTCTCCATAGCGTTGCAGACGCCGGGGCGCTGGCACTTGGCGTTAATGACGATAGGCTCGGCCTTTTTCAGGTCGGCAAACTCGTCCACATATATGTGGCAGTTGCCGACGCCGGTTTCGATAACCGGCACGGTGGCGGTTTTTACTACGGTCTGGATCAACCCCGCGCCGCCCCGGGGAATGAGCACGTCCACATACTCGTTGAGCCGCATCAACACATGGGCTGCTTCCCGCTCCGTCCGGTCGATGAACTCGATCGCCCCTTCGGGAATGCCGGCCTGGTGAGCAGCCTGTGCGATAATACGGGTGATGGCGGTGTTGGAGTGGATGGCCTCTGATCCTCCGCGCAACACCACCGCGTTGCCGGCTTTAAGGCACAACCCGGCTGCGTCAACGGTTACGTTGGGGCGCGCCTCGTAAATCATCCCGATGACCCCGAGCGGCACCCGCATCTGGCCGATTTGAAGGCCGTTGGGCCGCAGCCACATGGCCGCTATCTCGCCCACCGGGTCCGGCAGGCGGACCACATCCCGCAGCCCCTGGGCCATTTCCTTCACCCGCGCCTCGTTGAGCATCAAGCGGTCGAGAAGCGCACCGCTCAGCCCACCGGCCCTGCCTGCTTCAAGGTCCCGCGCGTTCGCGTCGAGGATCTCCGCCATATTCGCCTCGAGTGCGCCAGCCATCGCTAAAAGCCCCGCGTCCTTCTCTTTTGTCGACATGTACGCCAGGCGCCGTGCAGCTTCCTTCGCACGCTTCGCCTTTTCCAACACCGCCGCTTCAATCTCGTTCATTTTCCGGCCTCCTCTTCCATACTCTTAAGTCCCTGCCTCAGCTTCATATAAGTCTGTTCCAAACCCTCAGATATCACCTTAACATCCCCAACAACCGGCATAAAGCTGGTGTCACCGTCCCACCGGGGCACGATGTGGATGTGGAAATGGCCCGGGAAACCTGCGCCAGCAACCCGCCCCAGGTTGATGCCGATATTAAAGCCGTGCGGTCCCATAACCCGCCGTATTAATTCCACCATTTCCTGCGTAAGGCGGAAAAGCGCGACGGATTCGTCCGGTGTAAGCTCGGTGATGTCGGCCACATGCCGGTTTGGCGACAGCAGAAGGTGCCCGTTGTTGTATGGATAAAGATTCATCAGTGCAAAGCACAGCTCCCGGCGGACCAGAAGGAAGTTTTCTGCGTCCTTGGTGTCGTTCAGCTTGGCGCAGAAGATACAGTCCGCCTTATCCTCGTCTTTGGTCTGGGTGACATAAACCGCACGCCATGGCGCCCACAGTCTTTCCATCTTTGTTCCTCCAGTTAGTGCATTAAAACAAGGTTGTTCCGGTGAACCACTTCGTCAAAGGGCTGTGCCCCGATAATCTCGCCGATTCGTTCGGTTTTCACACCCTTTATCCGGTCCACCTCGGCGGCTGAATAGTTGGCCAGACCCCGGGCGATTTCATTCCCCGAAAGGTCAAAGATGCTGACCGGATGCCCGGCCTCAAATTCACCCTCCACCCGGATAACACCGGAGGGCAGCAAGCTTTTACCGTTCTCGCGAAGCGCCCGCGCCGCTCCCTCATCAACGTAAATCCGCCCCTGAACGGCTGCTCCGAACAGGATCCACCGTTTCCGGCCCTCAAGGCGCTCCGTCGGCCAGAAGACCGTTCCCACGTTTTCACCCGCGAGCACCCGGCGGATGATGCGGTCCGTCCCGGCACCGGCGATAACCATTACCGCCCCGGCCCGGCCCACGATCTGAGCGGCTTGAAACTTGGTGACCATCCCGCCGGTACCCGTGCGCGAAACAGTGCCCGTAGCTAGCGCCTGTAGTTCCGGTGTAATGGCGGTAACCTCGGAGATAAGCTGCGCCTCCGGACTGGTGTGGGGATCTGCGGTGTACAGTCCGTCCACGTCGGAAAGGATCAACAGCATCTCCGCGTCGACAAGGTTCGTAACCAGCGCTGAAAGGGTATCGTTGTCGCCGAAGCGGATTTCGTCGACGGCCACCGTATCATTTTCGTTGATAACGGGCAAAACCCTGTATTTCAGGAGGGTAAGAAGGGTGTTGCGCGCGTTCAAAAACCGGCGGCGATCAGAGAGATCGTCCCGCGTCAGCAGCACCTGGCCCACCGTAATCCCGTTTTCGGCAAAGAGTTTCTCATAAATCTGAAGCAGGAGGCCCTGGCCCACAGCGGCGCACGCCTGTTTCTCCGGGATGGTCCGCGGGCGGGTCTTCAAGCCCAAGCGCCCCAAACCGGCACCTATCGCCCCGGAGGTGACCAGGAGCACCTCCCGTCCTTCATTATGAAGGTCAGCGAGTTCACGTACGAGCTTCTCTATTTTGGCAAGGTTGAGTTTTCCGTTTTTATGTGTCAGGGAACTCGTGCCGACCTTGACGACTATACGCCTAAGCCGTTCAAAATCTCTTTTAAGGCCCAATCCTCCCGGCTCCTTCCGTATATGAATCACCTTCAACAAGAGAGACACCGTCTTCCCGCCGGACGTGCAAAGAGCCGGCACCGGTCGTAACCTGCTCCGTTTCATGTTCGTATTCAGGCAGGGGCAACTCCTTTAAGAGAGCCGCCACCCGGGAGACCAGCAAATCAAGACCTTGCCCGGTAACGGCCGATACGGGAAAGATTTCGTAGCCGGTTAGAGCCTGCCGCAACCGGTCAAGATTTGGTGCGCTTTCGGGCAGGTCCATCTTGTTGGCCGCCACCACCTGTGGCCTGTCGGCGAGTTTCGGGCTATAAAGCGCCAACTCGCGGTTAATCGCTGTGAAATCCCTGACGGGGTCCCGTCCCGCGGTTCCGGCCGTGTCAAGCACGTGGATGAGCAGCCGCGTACGCTCTATGTGACGCAGGAATTTGTGCCCCAGGCCCGCACCGGTGTGTGCCCCCTCAATAAGACCCGGAAGGTCGGCTAACACAAAACTCGCCCCTTCCCCCGCCCAGACGACACCGAGACAGGGTTCCAGGGTGGTGAAGGGGTAATCCGCGATCTTCGGCCGTGCTGCCGAAAGGCGGGATAGGATGGTGGACTTCCCTGCATTTGGGAACCCGACGAGCCCCACGTCCGCTAAGAGCCTTAGCTCCAGCTCGAGCCAGCGTTCCTCCCCGGGCTCCCCCTTTTCCGCAAACCGGGGCGCCTTCTCCCTCGCCGTGGCAAACCGGGCGTTTCCCCGGCCGCCCCGGCCGCCCCGGGCCACGACCGCCTCTTGGCCGTGGGCTGTAAGATCCGCCAGCACAGCGCCCGTTTCCGCTTCGCGTACCACGGTGCCTACCGGAACCCGCAGGACGAGGTCCAAGCCGTTCCTGCCATGCCGGTCTTTCCCCTCCCCGTGCCCGCCGCGCTCCGCTTTAAAGTGACGCTTGAAGTGGAAGTCAACCAGAGTGTGCAAACCCCCATCGGCGCGAAGAACGACATCACCTCCCTTCCCGCCGTCGCCGCCCGCCGGTCCACCCAAAGGTACGTATTTTTCCCGGCGGAAGGCGACACAGCCGTTGCCGCCGTCACCGGCTTTAACGTGTATTTTTAAGTAATCGTAGAACATGCTTGCCCCCTGTTAACTCGGTCCAGGAGAACCTCAACTTTCTTTTCCCCTGAAAGGGTCAGTCCTATGCCGGAAGCGGCAATGCTCTCCTTCGTCGCCTCTACAATATCGTCCCATACGAAATCGCCGCTGTATGTCAGCACGTAACCTTCGGTAACGTTTTTTCCGGTGATCTCTAAAAGCCTTTCTTTTCCGCTCCCGGAGGCCTGCGCAATTATTGCTCGATGCAGTTTATTCAATCCCGTCTCCCAGCGCCCAGCCGGTCCGGCCGCAGCTTGCGAAGACTCTCCTTCCCGAACTTCAACCTCATCCCGCGCCCTTTCCACGGCATAAGCAACCCTAACCCCCGCGCTCACGCCTTCCGCCTGAAGCCTGAGGAGCGCCCACGCTACCGGAGGAATGCCAATTTTTACCACGTTCCCTCTGGCCTTAAACTCGTCCGCCACCCGGCGCACATAATCTTTTACTTTTTCCGGGCGGCCCAGTTCCAGCAGGCCCGAAATGATTTGCAGACAATTTAAAAAATCATGGTACTGCGCTCGCAAAACCCTGAGGGCCTCTTCTGTTTGCAATTGCCTCACCTACGGTTGTTTTTACTATGATAACAAAAAAAGGAGGCTGTTTAAAGCCTCCCGGCTTGTGTAAGCAGAAGGACAGTATAAAGGCAGCGACCCGAGAGCAACCACCTCTTTCTTCAGCGCACCCGCCCCGGTGGTCCCGGCAATTCGATCCGCCGCGCGGTTGTTCTCCTTACGGAGCGGCTTTGCACTCACCACAGATTACCCAAAAGCCGTTACCGTTATCTCTCAGGCACCCCGGTGGTGTAGGCGGTTCTCCTCAAGAAATGCGGCAGCAGTTCCCACCCGGCGGCGAAGAACAAACCGGTGTCTTGCGCCGCCTCTTCGCTGAAACCTCTTCCGGTACCGGCAGCCGGCACCTTGCTCTCCGCGATGAAAAAAGGCACCGGCTCGGCGGTGTGCGTACGGATGACCAGCGGTGTGGGATGATCCGGGAGTACCATGGCCCGCCAGTCGGGGTGGCTGCTGTTGAGTCCCCGAACAACCTCCCCCACCACCTTGGCGTCAATCTCCTCGATGGCGCGCACCTTGGCCTCCAGATCTCCCTGGTGCCCGGCCTCGTCTGCAGCCTCTACGTGAATGAAGACGAAGTCCTGCCCGTTCGCCAGTTCCTCGAGCGCAGCCCGTGCCTTGCCTAAATAGTTCGTGTGGATGTTGCCGGTGGCCCCGGGAACCACCGGCACCCGCATCCCTGCAAGCGTCCCGATTCCTCGGATGAGGTCCACCGCCGCGACAATACTCCCCGCAAGCCCGAACCTGTCTTTAAAAGGCGGGAGCCACGGCCGCCGGCCCTGCCCCCAGAACCAGATGGAATTGGCGGGATTTCGCCCTTCGGCTTCCCGCCTCCGGTTTACCGGTTCCCCGGGCAAAAAACGGGCACTCTCTTCCATCAGTGCCAACAAAATCCCACTACCCTCACCTTGCGGCAGGTACTCCCCGATTACCCGTCCGCTGATGTCGTGGGGCGGAGTGAGGAGCGTATCCGCCGGACCGCCCCGCCAGACCATGAGGTGGCGGTAACTCACGCCGGGATAAAAGGTAAGCGCGTCGTTCCCTAAGCGTCTCTGGACCGCCGAGATAATCTCCTTAGCTTCGTCCGTAGAAATCTCCCCGGCGCTGTAGTCCAGCATTTCCTTAGCACAATAAGGTTCATTTGCCGACAGGGTGACCAAGTTGCACCGGAAGGCCACGTCCTCCGGGCCGAGGTCTACTCCCATGCTGGCCGCCTCGAGCGGCGCCCTCCCGCTGTAGCACCTTCGGGGGTCATACCCGAGCACCGAAAGGTTTGCCACATCGCTTCCCGGCTGGAAACCCTCCGGTACGGTTTGCACCATGCCCACCGCACCACCGCTTGCCAAACGGTCCATATGAGGCGTATGCGCGTACGCAAGCGGTGTCTTCCCGCCGAGTTCCGCGACAGGATAGTCAGCCATTCCGTCAGCTACAACCACAACATACTTCATTTTGGTATCCCCCAGGAGCTAAGAAACGTAAAGCGGGAACCCGAACGGATTCCCGCTTTGCAATGCAAAACCTTTACTTAACTGGTCGCTACCGGGATTACGCTTACGAACTTTCTCTCGCCGCCGCGGGAGTGAAAGTGCACACGACCGTCCGCAAGCGCAAACAAAGTATCGTCCCCGCCTTTGCCGACGTTCCTCCCCGGGTGCACCCGCGTTCCCCGCTGCCGGACAATTATTGAGCCAGCGGTTACATACTGGCCGTCCGAACGCTTAATGCCCAAGCGCTTTGCCGCTGAATCGCGCCCGTTACGCGAACTGCCTACACCCTTTTTATGAGCCATAAGAACACCCCCTCTGAAAATGCGATCTTCTTCCGTGGGGCGCGGCGATGAGCCCCGTTCCGTTCACGTTCTTCTACATCTAAGTAACCGGCTTACAGGTCTATTCGCCCCGTTTTCATCCTTCGTGGTGCCGCTTGACAGCGGCATGGGGGACTCCCTTGTCAGTGCCGGTCCCCGGAATCAGATGCCGGAATTCAGCATCCGGTGATTTTCATGAGTAAAAAAACCGATTCTTTCCTTAAAAACTTATCTTCTCTACCAGCACCTCGGTGAAAGGCTGCCGGTGGCCCTTTTTACGACGGTAATTTTTCTTCGGCTTATACTTAAAAACGATGATCTTCTTCCCACGGCCGTGCCGGAGCACCTTTAAATCAACCTTAGCATCCTCAAGCTCCGGCGTTCCAACCCGGACTTCGCCGTCCCCGGCTACCATGAGCACCCGCGGGTTTACCTTTTCTCCTACCCTTGCATCCAGTTTTTCAATTTTAAGCCGCTGACCTTCTTTAACCCGGTACTGTTTACCGCCCGTTTCGATAACCGCGTGCAATCCGATCTCCTCCTCCGCGATCTTGGGGACACGCCGGAAAAGGGTGGGGGCTGAACCTCTTAAAGACCCGTTCCGTGCGGTGATCTTAAAACCGAATTCTATTGTACCATAAAAAGCTGCCGTGTCAAGAAGACCCAACAGAAAAGCCCATTTGCCCGGCACCCAGCGGAGGGCGTTGTTGCAGCAAGCTCATTAACCCAAAACGGAAGTGCCGGAATCGTCTCCACCAGTATCAGTATCAGCATAGAATCCCTTCCAGCCGAAGCAGGCACTCTTTAAAGGAGGTCCCGCAGGAGAATCCCCCGAGCCCGTTTTGACCGAGCACCCGGTGGCAGGGGATAACCAGCATGGTACGGTTCCGCTTCATCACCTGCCCGACAGCACGTGCAGCGCGCGCCTGCTTGATCTCTCTCGCAACATTCCCGTAGGTGGTTACCTTACCGTAAGGTACCTGTCGTACGACACTCAAAACCCGCCGCTGAAACGGCGTGTAG
Organism: Bacillota bacterium; assembly: GCA_040756575.1. GTDB lineage: Bacteria > Bacillota > Desulfotomaculia > Desulfotomaculales > Ammonificaceae > DTYU01. Next base: position 98,296 of record JBFLYP010000002.1, read on the forward strand.
CCCTCGAAGTCGACCGGGACGGACGAAAAATCTACCGCCCTTCCGGAAAAATACACCGCAAGCAACTCCGCCAGCGTCTCCTGCCACGCCGAAAGGGCAGTCTTCTCCGGCAGCCGGGTACCCGGTGCCGCCCGCTCGGGCACACTCACCGTCTGGGGAAAAATAAGCCGGAAAAGCCCCCGTTCGCTCCAGACTGCGGTGAAGACACCGTCAGCAAGGGCAATCCGCTGGACAGGTAGAACTCCCGTTTTCCGAGCCACCCTTCTCTTCCTTTTCCTCCCGCAGCTTTGCCGCCATTTCTTTCAGGCGCGCCGCAACCCGGCCGTGGATGGTGTCAGGGGGAAAAGTCCCGTCGGGGCCGCGTTCCCCCGCCGGGATGCCTGTAAGGACCTCAATCCCCTCGTCCACGTTGTGGACAAAGTATATATGGAAGCGCCCCTCTCTTATAGCATCGACCACGTCTTCCCGGAGCATCAGGTTATCTTTATTGGCCGCCGGAACAACCACCCCCTGATCGCCGGTCAGACCTTTGGCCTTGCAAACGTCAAAGAACCCTTCTATCTTCTCGTTGACCCCGCCGATTGCCTGAATCTCCCCCTTCTGGTTGACCGAACCGGTAACGGCGACGCCCTGTTTGACCGGGGTACCGGCCAGTGCGGAAAGAAGCGCATAAAGCTCGGTACTCGAGGCACTGTCTCCCTCGACGCCCTCGTAGCTTTGTTCGAAGACCAGGCGGGCCGTAAGGGTGAGCGGCGCCTCTGCGGCGTATTTCTCTATAAGATAGCCGTTTAAGATGAGCACCCCTTTTGTATGAATCCGCCCGCCGAGTTTGGCCTCCCGCTCAATATCGATAACCCCTTCCTTGCCCGCGGCAACCGTGACCGTAATCCGCTGGGGCTTTCCGAAGCTTATGTCGCCAAGATTGAGAACCGAAAGGCCGTTCACCTGCCCAACCTTTTCACCGGTGGTATCGATCATTATTGTCCCGCGGGTGATCATCTCCTGAATCCGCTCCTGGACAAGGCTCGAGCGGTAAAAACGCTCGTCGATCGCCCGGCGGACGTGGATCTCCGAGGCGTAAGACATACCGTCCTTAGCGGCATAGTAGCAGGCTTCCCGCACCACGTCCGCTATCTCCGAAAAACGGGTGGCCAGTTTGGTCTGATCCTCCGCAAGCCTGGAACCGTATTCCACTAATTTGGCCACCGCAGACGCATCGAGGTGCAGGAGATGCTCTTTCTTGCAGAGCATGGAAAAAAATGATGCATACTTCCGGATATTTTCCGGCGTCCGGTCCATCCGGGTACCGAATTCAGCTTTTACCTTGAACAGCTCCTGAAAATCCGGGTCATAGTGATAAAGAAGGTAATAAAGCAAGGGGTCTCCTAATAGAATGACCTTGAGTTTAAGTTCTATTGGTTGCGGCTGGAGCGTTTTCGTAGCAACAAAGCCCAGCCGCTCGCTTGCGTCCTCGATCACAACCTGGCGTTCGCGAAGCGCACGTTTAAGACCATCCCAGGAAAAGTAATTGCGCAGAAGTTCTTCCACCGGAATGACAAGATAGCCGCCGTTCGCCTTGTGGAGTGAACCCGCACGGATCATAGTAAAGTCGGTAATCAACGCCCCGAAAACCGCCTCCTTTTCGATCCGGCCGATCAGGTTGTTATAGGTGGGGTTGTACTCCATTACAACCGGCGCTCCCTTGGCCTCACTGTTATCGACAATGACGTTCACTTCATACCGGCGAAAGGGGTCTTCCTTGATCCAGGGCGGGGTTTGCCGTTCTGACTCCTGGCCGCGGAAGATGCCGAGGTTTTCTATCATATCTTCCTGAACGGATTCCAAATGAGATAAGACGGCCTCGATTTCGGTATATTTCTCCGTTAACTCTTTTACCAGATGCCCAAGAACGAAACTTGCCACCTGTTTGTCGAGGTCCCGTACAGCCTGGTGGACCTTGCGCTCGATATTCTGCACTTCCCTGAATGTGCCGGCGACATCCTCCTCGAGCACCTCCCGCCGATGTATGATTTCTCTCTGTTGCTCGGGGGGTAAAGCCGCGAAATCCTTATCTTTAACCGGTTCCCCGTCAATTAACGGAATAATGTACAGGCCGGTTGGCGTCGGCTGGATCATAAAACCGGCCTCGGTCGCACGCTGGTTAAGTTCGGCAAAAAGCTTGCTGCGTTCTGTATTAAAGGCTTCCACCGTTTCTTCCCGCTGCTTGACGTATTCCTCGCTTTCAAAAGCCCGCGGGATCTCCCGCCGCGCCGCGGCAACAAACTCCTTCATGTCGCGTGCGAATTCGACCCCCTTACCCGGCGGCAGCTTGATCACACGGGGGTTGTTCGGCTCTTTAAAATTGTAAACGTAGCACCAGTCCGGTGGAGTGGGCTTTGTTTTCGCTAAATTCTCCAAAAAACTTTGGACGGCCGTATTTTTCCCTGTGCCAGGCAGACCGGCGACAAAGATATTAAACCCATTGTCGTCAATCTCCAGCCCGAATTCGAGCGCCCGCACCGCCCTCTCCTGCCCAATAATGGTATCAAGCGGGGAGAGTTCGTCCGTATGCGTGCACCCGGGTTCCTGCGGGTCGCAGACGGCGCGCACCTCTTCTGCCGTAGCACGGCGTACCAATTGGCACCACTCCTTTTGCAACGGTTAAGATTGGGAAAACACCCGGAAATCAAGCCGGTAGCCTCTTTTACCGGCACTTCATACTGAAAAGCCCGGGAAACCGGCTCCCGAATCCATCAACCCGGCGTCTCAGACGCAAAAACCATTCGAGCCCACAAATTAACGCGCAAGCGCCGTTCCCTCAGCCCGAAGTTTGATCGGTTCCTGTTGTTTTATTTGCGATTATACGCTATCTCAATGTTAAACATCAAGAATTAAGTCATCTTTCTGCATGTATGATAAAGATAACCTTACAAGGATTTCTGCAGTCCAACAGCGAATCAATAAACCAAAGGAGGGCACTTTTATGCACCCAAAATTAACGGCGATGACCGCCAGTTCCGGGTGAGCGGCCAAGATCGGGCCCGGGACGCTGGCCCAGGTGTTATGTAAAATCCCGGTCGCAGCCGATGAACGCCTACTGGTAGGCATTGAGACCGTGGACGATGCCGGGGTTTATCTGCTTACTGAAGACATCGCTCTAATTCAAACAGTAGACTTTTTCACCCCGGTGGTGGACGACCCCTACCTTTACGGGCAGATCGCGGCAGCCAATGCCTTCAGTGATGTCTACGCGATGGGCGGCCGCCCGGTTACCGCATTGAATATCATTTGCTATCCTACCGCCTGCAGGGACCTCGAAACGCTCGAAAAAATTCTCCTGGGCGGTGCCGACAAGATTCAGGAGGCGGGCGCCGTGCTCGCCGGAGGGCACAGCGTCGAGGATCAGGAACCCAAGTACGGGCTGGCGGTCACCGGGGTAGTGCATCCGGCAAAACTCATCACCAACCGCGGCGCTCGCGAGGGGGATCTTTTGGTGCTTACAAAACGTTTGGGCACCGGCGTCATCGCGACCGCCGTAAAAGCCGGACTTGCCCCGCCTGAGGTCGTTGAAGAGGCATCCAGGGAAATGGCGGGCTTAAACCGCAGCGCCGCGGAGGCGATGCAGGAGGTGGGAGTGAGCGCGTGCACCGATATAACCGGCTTCGGGCTGCTCGGTCACGCTCTTGAGATGGCCTGTGCAAGCGGGGTTCAACTCACGATTGATGCGGGAGCCCTCCCGCTTCTGCCTGCCGCCGCGGACCTGGCGGCTGCGGGGCTTATCCCGGCGGGTGCTTACGCCAACCGTGATTACGTCGCACCGCACGTGAGCTTTGCTCCCGGCGTACCGCAGGTTCTGCAAGATCTGCTGCACGACCCGCAAACATCCGGAGGGCTGCTCATCGCTGTGCCGCAAAGCCGGCTCGACCGGCTTCTCGGTGCCCTTGAAGAGCGCGGAGTTTCAACCGCCGCCGTAATCGGCACCGTTGCCGGCGGCAAACCGGGCACTATCACCGTGGTTTACCGGAACACCAACAGATAAATCTTGGGCCGGATCTTAAGACAAGCCGGATTGATAAAATAATTCCGGTTTTTGCCGGAGGACCCGTGAAATCAGCGGTTTAACAGCAGTTTACACCTTAAAGTTTTCGACTAACCGCCGTGCCTCTTCAGCAATCTTCGCCAGCTCTTCAGCCGCCGCCGTTACTTCCTCGGTTACCGCAGTCTGCTCCTCAACGGTCGCCGCGACGCTGTTGACCGCACTGCCGATTTCCCCTGCTGCTCTATTAATGCCTTCAATACGCCCGGTCAAGTCCTTAACGCTATGGATAATCGCCTCTAACGAGGCTGCAGATTTCCCCACGACGGCCGTGCCGGCCTCAACCATTTTTGAGCTTTCGGCTACCGCCCCGACAGCGTTGCGCGTTTGTCCCTGAACAGTTACGATAAGGTTGCGGATATCTTCGGCAGCTTTTGCCGATTGTTCGGCAAGCCTGCGCACCTCGGTGGCAACCACGGCGAAACCCCGGCCGTGTTCTCCGGCCCGCGCAGCCTCGATGGCCGCATTCAGGGCCAGGAGATTCGTCTGGTCAGCAATCTCCGTGATGAGTTCCGTTATCCTGGAAATCCGCCCTGTGAATCCTTCCAGTTCTTCTACCACCTTACCGACATGGTTGGCAGCTTCTTCGATGGCCTGCATCTGGGATTTGACTTCCGACAGCGCCGCTGTACCCACACCGGCTTTCTGCGCCGTTACTTCCGCCATTTCGCTTACTGCTTTAATGTCGTCGCCGACGTTCTCCACAGTCGCCGCAATTTGACTAATGGTTCCTGCAGTCTCCGTAGCTCCGGCAGAAAGCTGTTGCATGTTGGAAGTAAGTTGCTCAGAGGAAGATGCCAAAATATCAGCATTCTTCTTAAAAGTCTTTATTACATCGCGCAGCACCTCGCCAAGATCGTTGATTGCAATAGCCACCAGCATATACTCGTCGCGCCTGGGCACCATTGCGGGCTCCGAAGCTAAGTTACCCAAACACAGTTGATAGACCTTCTCATTCAGGATTCTAATCGGCTTTCCCACCTTAAACGCCGGCGCCAGGGCAACGCACCCGCTCAGGAACGTGGCACCAACAGCAACCGTAATAAAAACCGGCAAAGAGTGAACAAAGAAATAGGTATAGACAAGGGCTGCATCGAGGATCGCCAAAACCGGTAGGACTACAAAAAGTTCAAAACGAACATACACCGTGTCAAACCATCTGAGCTGGTTTACTTTGTGGTAGACTTCACACTTCAGGCAGGTGGCGAGCTTTTCCACAATCGAGCCCTGAACTTCGCCGCCGCAAAACGTTCCCGGCAATCTCCAGCAACGTCTCCCTGCACCCTGGGTATAAGCAGGGCATTTCTCTTTCCGGTTTTGCGGACAATTTAAATAGTCCCAACAGTTCTTCTTCCTTAACGAGAAGATATTCCCGATAACCGACGGGTTCTCGCGGTTCAATTCCTTCACCGGCCTCATCTCCCGGCTGCGTGCTTCGATTAATTTCTTCGGCATTAGCAGAGGCCTGCTTAAGTTTATCCAAAAATTTTTTACGAACTGTGACGGATAGGCTTTTTTAATACCATATGAACAGGAAGTGTTGGAAAAATTTTAAAAGGATCTTTGCAAAAAATGTTGACTTTAAATGACACGCTTGGTAACATTTAATCGTGCCGGATTTGTTTTGACAATTTCTTCAAAGGGAGGGAAAGCGGAGTGAAGTCGACTGGCATTGTGCGCAAGGTAGATGAGCTTGGGCGAGTGGTTATTCCCATTGAACTGCGCCGGACGCTTGGTATTGAAGAAAAAGACGCCCTCGAAATCTACGTCGACAACGAAAAAATCATCCTGAAAAAGTACGAGCCAGCCTGTATCTTCTGCGGTAACGCAGCTGATGTTCAGCATTACCGGGGGAGACTTGTCTGCCGTGAGTGCGCTGCTGCAATGTCCGAACGGGCCAAGGCTATGTAGCATCCACTTTAGCCTTTTCTCTTTCTATGATTGAGTAAATGGTCTTAGGGGACAAACAAAAATGGCGGGCTGCCTCCCTGATGGCTGCCCGCTTTTGCATCCCTTCAGCCGCCAACTTTTTCACGTAAACAAAGACCTCCGCGTCGGCGACCCCCCCGCGCTCTTCCGGTTGGGGCCCCCGCCCGCAGAGGACGATGGTTATCTCCCCTTTCGGCGGTTTCTCTTTGAAATGCTCTATCGCCTCGGACACCAAGCCGCGAAAGATCTCTTCGTGGACCTTGGTAAGCTCCCGGGCTACCGCCACAGGCCGGTCACCTAATACTTTCAGGATATCGCTTAGGGTGGCCAGGCAGCGATGGGGAGCTTCAAAGATTACAATTGTACGCGTTTCAGCAAGAAGACCCTCCAAAGCTTTGCACCGGTGCTGCACCGGAAGAAAACCCTCGAAAACAAAGCGGCTGGTATCAAAACCTGAAGCCACCAGTGCGGTCAATACCGCGCTCGGCCCGGGCAGGACCTCCACCGGGATCCCCCGCGAGAGCGCTTCCCTAACGAGGGCCGCACCCGGGTCTGAAATGCCCGGCGTCCCTGCGTCAGAGACCAATGCGATGCTCTCTCCCGCGGAAAGCCTCGCAAGCAGCTCCTCTCCCCGCACCTGCTGGTTATGGCTGTGGTAGCTCCGGAGTGTTTTTCGTATGCCAAAATGTGTTAACAGCTTCCGGGTATGCCTGGTATCCTCGGCAGCGATAAGAGATACCGCCTTCAGTACCCGGAGCACCCTGAGGGTGATGTCCTCGAGGTTTCCGATGGGGGTGGAGCAGACGTAAAGCGTTCCCTTTTGAGTCCGCTCAACAGTTTTATCATTTCTTGGCCGGTCCTCAGCCGGTTTCGGGCGGGCCGGCCGCGCCCCGCAGGGTGCGCTGGCGGCAGCATCCTCGTCGGCCGCCTCCAGGCATTCCGCTAAAATCTGCGTTTCGCCGCTGAGCGTGATTCCCGAAGTACAAGCGTGATACAGTCTATACCTCTTCTTCCTCGGTTTCTTCAAACTCAATCTCCTCATCCCGGTAATTCAGGTTTTCATACCGCAGGCAGCACATGAGCCTGCTGCAAACCCCGGAAATCTTGTTCGGGTTCAACACGAGATTCTGTCCCTTAGCCATCCGGATGGAAACCGGCGCAAACTCGGAAAGCCAGGTTGCACAGCATAACTCCCGCCCACAGGAACCGATTCCTCCTAATATCTTTGCCTCGTCCCGAACCCCTACCTGTCTCAGTTCGATCCGGGTTTTAAAGACCGCGGCAAGGTCCCTTACTAATTGCCGGAAATCAACCCTCCCTTCCGCTGTAAAATAAAAGATTACCTTGCTCCCGTCAAGCGTGTAGTCAACGCCGATCAGCTTCATCGGGAGACCGTGGGCGGTGATCTTGTCCTGGCATATCTTAAACGCCTGCCTCTCTTTTTCCCTGCACGACAGAACCTGTTTTATATCTTCAGGTGTAGCTATCCGGAGGACCGGTTTTAACGCCGCAGCGTCTATATCAACTTCCACCGGCCCGGTTACTACGCAACCGTATTCCATTCCTCGAACGGTCTCCACCACCACGTTATCACCCGGTTTAAGTTTTAAGAAGCCCGGATCGAAGTAGTATATTTTGCCGGCCTTTTTAAACCGGACGCCTACCGCCTGCATCAATTTCACCTCCTCATGTAATTCGTTCTTCTTCCGTGGGGCGCGGCGATGAGCCGCGTTCCGTTTATGTTATTTTTCTGCCTCTAAGTAACCAGCCAGGTCTATTCGCCCCATTTTTCTTCTTCGTGGTGCCGCTGACAGCGGCATGAGGGACTCCCTTGTCAGTCGTTATACCAGCTGTACCATTGATAGAGGAGGCTGGTACATCGCCCCTGACGGACCATAATAACTTAACTGTTATTATGGTGCCGCACTTAAAGTAGCATCAAGGCGGATCATGAGTCCCTCAATCACCAACCGCGGGTTAACGTTGGCCCGCAGCATTTTCCTCGCGGCCGCCACCGCCTCGGTTGCCTCAAGGAGACTTGCTACGGGCAGGGTTGCTGACTCGATCGCCGCAAGGTGATCGGTGTAAACCACTAAATCCGGATCTCCGGTCAGCCGGTAAAGCAAAAGATCGCGGTACCAGAGACCGAGAAACTCCAGCCACGCCTCGGCCTCTTTCTTATTATGTACCGCATTCCTCAGAGTTTCGCTTAACAAGGGTGCAGCGGCAAGCTTTAAAACCCTTTCCCTAACCGCCGCAAGTCCGGGATGCGTCAACTCAAGCGCACGACCGATACTCCCCCCTGAAAGCGCGGCTAACACTCTGGCCTCTCGTTCCGCCACGTGGTACCGCTTGATCAGTTCATCCGCGACAATCCCCGGTGCAAGCCTCCCGAAGCGCACCGCGCAGCACCGGGAAACAATCGTCGGCAGGAGAGCGTCGGGGTGCGCCGAAATTAGCAGGAACACCGCCTCACCCGGCGGCTCCTCAAGCGTTTTTAAAAAGGCATTCTGCGCCTCGACAGTGGTCTTCTCCGCCTGATCGATAATCACCACGTGCCTGCGGTGATACGGCTTCCGCCCGACCGCCGAGACCACCTGACGGATCTGCTCGATCTTCAACGTCGACTCCCCGGGATCAAGGCTAAGCAGGTCCGGGTGGCCGGGGCCGTAGTAAAGCGTGCACTGGCCGCACTCGCCGCAGGCGTCCCCCCCGATGGGCGAAGTGCAAAGCAGGGCCGCCGCGAAGGCCCTGGCCGTAGTATGTTTGCCGACCCCCGCAGGACCCGTAAAAAGATACGCGTGCGAGAGCCTCCCGCTTTTGCCAACGGCTTTTAAATAGGCTACCGCTGCATCTTGTCCCCGGATATCCCCGTACACCTCTTGAGCGCCTCCTGAACCGCTTCAAATATATCGCCCTCTAACTCGGCCGGTGCTTTAGTCCCGTTCAACACGACGAAACGGGCGGGGTCTGACGACGCCAAGCGCAGGTAGCCCTCCCTGACACGCGCGAAAAAGGAGTGGCCCAGCATTTCCATGCGGTCGTGCGTCTTCGTCCTGCCTGCACGTGCCAGCGCCTCTCCCACCGGCAGGTCGATGAGAATGGTGAGGTCCGGCTTGAGCCGTTGGGTAACCAGGGCATTGACCAGTACGATTTGCTCCTCCGGAAGGCCGCGCCCCGCACCTTGATAAGCGACCGTGGAATCGGCGAAGCGGTCGGCCAGCACCACCTTTCCCGCCTGGAGCGACGGCAGGATCACCTGGGCCACAAGCTCCGCCCTGGCTGCTGCATACAAGCAGGTCTCCGTGCGAGCATTAATCACGTTGCCCGGGTCCTGCAGGATCCTCCTTATCGCTTCCCCGAGTTCCGTTCCCCCCGGCTCCCGCACGGTTAGAACTTCAAGGCCGAGTGCAGCGAGCCTCGCGGCAAGCCTTTTCACCTGCGTGGTTTTTCCCGCACCGTCGATTCCTTCGAAAGAGATAAAAAAACCGCACCCCATCACCGCACCACACGAAGCGTATTGAGCTCTGTATCCTGAACTCCGTGAACCCTCACACCCGCTGCGCGCACAGCTTCAAGATAAGCGACCGCCTCCGTCGTTACCTCTTCCCCAGGAAGAAGAACCGGCACGCCGGGGGGAGCCGGCGCAACAATCTCCCCGCTCACCAGGCCGACTGCTTCCGCGAGCGGCACGGTGCGCGAAGGCGCCAGCCAGGCCTCCCTTGGGCCGAGCCTTTTAGGCGGCGCCTGCGGAAACCGCGGCGCGCTGACCCGTTCACGGGGTTGCGCCAGGACCGCCCTGACCGCCCGCACCAGCGTTTTTACATCCCGCACGCGGTGCCCGGGACCGAGCAGCAGTACCACGTTATGGAAATCGGCCATCTCTGCGACCACGCCGTTACGGCGCATCACCCTCGCCGCTGTAAAACCGCTTAGGCCGGCCGCCCGAAAATTCAGCACCAGCCGTGTCGGGTCAAGCCGGTACGACTCCCCGTGCGCCGAAAGAACCTGTACCTCGGGATAACGGGAGAGCGCCGAGCGGGCATTCCCCGCGAGCTCAATAGTCCGCCGGCAAAGCGACCCGCCCGAAACGGCCAACTGCCGCCGCGCCGCGTCCAATGAAGCAAGCAGAAGATAAGAAGGGCTGCTGGTGGTAATCAGCCTGAGAGCGTCGCGAACCCGTGCGGGAGACACCCTGTTTCCCTGTAACAACAACCAGGAGGCCTGGGTTAGCGCACCGGCCCGTTTATGCACACTTTCAACAGCCGCGTCTGCCCCGGACTCCATTGCTCCCGGCGGCATTGCGGGGTGACGGCCGAAAAGGACGCCGTGCGCAGCGTCAGCGAGGAGGGGCAGGCCCCGTGAGTGCGCCTCCCGAGCCACCGCCTCCAGGTCCACCGCCACTCCGTAGTAGTCCGGATAAACCGACAAAACCGCCCGGGCGTCCGGGCATTCAGCAAGGGCCTTGCGGTAAACAGCCGGTCCGGGCGGCAGCGGGATCTCGTAATCAGATAGCCACCCGACAGGTAAGAAAACCGGCTCTGCACCGCTAAGCACCAGTGCCGCCGCAACAGACCTGTGCACGGTTCGGGGAAGAATCAGCTTCTCACCCGGACCGGCGACAGCCATGAGCACCGCCTGTATACCGGCGGTACTTCCGTTGACCAGGAAAAATGCATTCTCCACGCCAGCCAGCTTCGCCGCAAGCTCTTCCGCCTCCCGGATCACCCCGGAGGGGGCGTGCAGATCGTCAAGTCCGGGGACTTCGGTCACGTCCGCCGTGAAAACCAGACGGCCCCACCAGCGGCGGAGAACCGGTGGAGCCATCCTTCCCTGTAAGTGTCCGGGCGTGTAAAAAGGGGTGAACTCCTTTTCCGCGTACCGCTTCAGCGCCTCCACCAGCGGGCAGCGCGTTTGTCGCATCAGGCGTAGAGGGTCTCTTCCTTTTGCAGCCTTTCCCATTCCCGGTCGATATCTTCCTGGAACCTTTTGATTATCCAGTCGTTCTCAGGGGTGAAGAGGTGCTTGAACCTCCCCTGAAGCTTAAGAAACTCCGCTATTGGTTTTTTCTCCCTGGGCTTGTATGTTATCCTCGTAACACCGTTCTCCACTTCGTAAAGCGGCCAATAGCAGGTCTGAACCGCCAGCCTGCTCAGCAAGATGGTGTCTTCGACCCGCGACCGCCAACCGCGGTGACAGGGGGAAATGACGTTAATAAACTTAGGCCCCTTGATTGAAACCGCTTTTCTCACCTTCTTCATAAAGTCCGACCAGTGGCTCGGTGATGCCTGCGCCGCATACGGGATGTTGTGCGCTGCCATGATTCTCGTCAAATCCTTCCGGCGCTGCATTTTCCCGGGGATGACGCTCCCCGCGGGACTTGTCGTGGTGTCCGCGCCGAGCGGGGTCGCGCTCGAACGCTGGATACCGGTATTCATGTAAGCGCCGTTGTCGTAACATACGTAAAGGAGATCGTGGCCCCGCTCCATCGCCCCCGACAGGCTCTGCAAACCGATGTCGTAGGTGCCGCCGTCGCCGCCGATGGCAATGAATTTTATCTCTTTATCTATTTTACCTTTTTTCTTCAATGCCCGGTACATCGTCTCAACCCCCGAAAGCGTGGCGCCGGCGTTTTCAAACGCGCTGTGAATCCAGGGGACCATCCAGGCCGTATGATCCGAAATGCAGGTGGAGACCTCGAGACAGCCGGTCGGTGAGGCGGCAACCACCGGATAATCCGACGCCGCAAGCAACACCATCTTCGCAATGGTGGGTGCACCGCACCCCGCACACATCCTGTGCCCGGGCGCTAAAAGAACCTCTCGTTGGGCAAGCTCCTTTAACTTCAGTTCAACAGCCATATCTACTCCCTCACTCCTATATACTCTTTCGTAACGCTCGCCTTGCCCGTGCGCGCTATCTCTTCCAGTTCCTTTAAGACCCCTTCCGCGTGCTGCGGCAGGAAGTCACGGCCGCCCAGTCCGTATATCTTATTTATCGCCACCGGGCGCTCGGCAAGCGGGTACAGGGCAGAACAGACCTCCATGAATACAGGGCCGTAGCCGCCGAAGGAATCCGCCCTGTCCAGGACCGCGACCGCCTTGAGGCGGCCTAGTGCCTGCGCGATCTCCTCGTACGGGAACGGCCTGAAGAGGCGCGGCTTAAGAAGGCCGGCCTTAACCCCCCGCTCCCGGAAGGAATCCACTACGTCTTTTGCCGTCCCCGCGGCCGAGTTGAGTATTACGAGAGCTATTTCCGCATCATCGAGCCGGTAGGCCTCAAACAGACCGTATTTCCTCCCGCTGACTTTTTCAAACTCCGCAGCCACCTCGAGCACAACATCCTTTACTTTGGTCCACATCACCTCGTGCTGGGCACGCTTGTACTCGTGATACTGATCCGTTAAAATAAGCGGCCCGAAGCTCTTTGGGTTGTCGATGTCGAGCAGCGGGTTCATGGGCTTATACTCAGCCACAAAACCCTTGACCGGCTCGTCTTCCAGATACTCTATCCTTTCTATTGAATGGCTGATGATAAACCCGTCCATGCAGACCATCGCAGGCAGCCTTATATCCACATGCTCAGCAATCCGGAACGCCTGAATGGTGTTGTCATAGGCCTCCTGTGCGTTTTCCGACCAGAGCTGAATCCACCCGGAGTCCCGTGCGCCCATCGCATCGGAGTGGTCGCCGTGGATATTCAGCGGTGCCGAAAGCGAACGGTTGACGACCGCCATTACAATCGGGAGACGCATTCCAGAAGCAACAAAGAGCACCTCCCACATCAACGCCAGCCCGGGACCGCAGGTTGCGGTGGCAACCCTGCCACCCGCGGCCGCAGCGCCGATGCATGCGCTCATCGCGCTGTGCTCACTTTCTACCAGGATCAGCTCGGTGTCGACTTTGCCGTTAGAAACGAAGGCCGCGAACCTTTGCATCAGTTCCGTCTGGGGAGTTATCGGATACGCGGCACAGACGTCCGGGTTTATCTGTCTCAGCGCCTCGGCTACCGCCTCGTTTCCCGTAACCGCAGCTACCCTTGCCATTATTTCTTTTCCTCCTCCATGACAATTGCCTTCTGCCCCTTCTTGCCCGGACACTCCGCGGCGCATATGCCGCAACCCTTACAGTAGTCGTAATCGATACCGACCACCTTTCCGTCCTTCACCCGCACAGCCATATCAGGGCAGAAAAGCCAACAAAGTAAGCACTGGCTGCAGTTCTCCTCCTTAAAAACCGGCTTGTTGAGGGTCCGCCAGGCACCGGTTTTCAGCTCGCGCGAATTACCCGCATCGAGAATCACCGCCCCCGGTGGAAGCTCCTGCCATCCCTTCGCGCTCATCCTTCATTTACCTCCTCATAACCCCGTCTCGTTGCTTCAAGATTCCCGTCTATTATCTTTTGCGCGAACTTCTTGCCGAAACTCTTCCTGACATCCTCGAGGAGATGTTCAAGGCTGACAAGACCGGTTACCCGGCAAACCGCGCCGAGCATCGGCGAGTTCGGGAAGGGCCTCCCGATTGATTCGACCGCTATCTTAGTAGCGTCAACCGTGAAGACCTTTTGCCCCGGCTTAGCTTTCAGTTTTGCCCTTATCTCCCGCGCGTCTTTGGACGTATTTACTAAAAAAATGGCGTCTTCCGTGGCTCCCTCGGTCACGTCAACGGTGTCAAGCAGCGTTGCGTCAACCACGCTTACCACCTGGGGATCGAGCACCGGGCAGTGCATCCGGAGTTCCCTGGAACTTATCCGGTTATACGCCTTGAGCGGTGCACCGGACCTCTCCGGTCCGTACTCCGGGAATGCCTGGACGTACCTTCCCCCCGCAAGACAAGCATCCGCCAGAACCTTGGCCGCGGTTACCGTTCCCTGCCCTCCTCTTCCATGCCACCGGATCTCAACAGTATCCCCCATAAGCATCCCCTTTCTAACAAAAAATCTTCATGAGGAATTTGGTATATCTAAACAAAACAAGGGCTTGGACACCTTTAAGCCAAACCAGAGATTCGCCTTGCCCCGGCAAAGTACCGTTCTCGCTTTCGCCGCACGTATTCCGGTATAAAGGTTTGCCTAGGGGACCGCTGCAAAACTTCGCCTGGCTATTTTAGAAGTCGGAAGTCAGAAAATTCAAGGGAAATTCGCGTAGCGAATTTCTGCGAAGATTCCGACCTCTGACATCCTATCTGACATCTGTTTTCGTCATGCTCGTTTCGCGGCCCAGGCCGTTCCCGAATTCAGCCACCCAAAAGCAGGCGAACTCACTTTTGGCGGTTAAGTTGTTTCACAACACTCGCCTGATACACAGCAGGGTCTTCCTGAATTAGAAAATGCTGCTACGGCTAAAATGGTTTACATACTATCGTACTCTAAAACAACAGCAGCGTCAACGCTTAGACGGTGAAAATAGTTAATAAGCTGAGCAGCAGAAGCCCCGGGACAGGATAAGCACCTGCCGCAAGCATCGTCACGGGGTTTATCGCAATGTGGAAGTTAAACACCGAGCCCGCAAGGTTAACAACGGCTAAAAGAACCCCCCCTACGACAAAAGCCACAGCCAATCGCAGCAGCAGCCTGAAGGGCGCAGCCAGGGCGCTGCCTATCAAATACAAGCCTAAAAGACCTACCGCCCCCAAAGCCACCATTTTCCAGTCCATAATTTACCCCCTCTACGGTCGGAAACCGGAATACTTATCTTTGACCCCCTTGTGGCCGTTGCAACTGGACAACATCTGCTGCAAGCTTATTCAGTCAGGGAGGTAAATTATTCCTACAGATTACGAAAACTTATGCTATCGGATTAACCGCCCTTCATTTTATCTCCCGCCGCCCCTCTATTGCTCTGGCGATCGTCTGCTCATCGGCGAATTCGATCTCAGCGCCTACCGGCAGTCCGTAAGCGAGCCTGCTCAGCTTCACACCCATTGGATCGAGCAGCCGCTTGAGGTAAAGGGCCGTCGCTTCACCCTCGGTATCCGGGCTCGTGGCTAAAACCACTTCGGCTACGCCGCCTTTATCCAAGCGCGCCAGAAGTTCCTTTATCCGCAGTTTCTCCGGCCCGATCCCGTCGAGGGGTGAAAGCGCGCCGTGCAGGACATGGTAAACACCCCGGTAACTGCCCGACCGCTCGATCGCCGCCACATCGCGAGGTTCCTCAACAACGCATAAAATGCTGCGGTCGCGCGCGGCATCCGTGCAAATGCTGCAGGGATCTATATCGGTGAAGTTCCCGCATACCGAGCAGTAAACCGTCGTTTCCCGGGCCTCCCTTATTGCGGCGGCAAGGCGCTGGGCCTGCTCTTGCGGCGCACTCAAAAGATAGAGCGCCAACCGCTGGGCCGTCCGGGGCCCGATCCCCGGGAGGCGTTTCAGCTCCTCTATTAACCTGTTAACAGAGCGGGCGTAAGCCATAAATATAAACGCTCCCCTGAAAATGCGTTTAACCTTATACTGCAGACCTTTAGGGTCCGTCCTGCGTTTATAAAGACTGAAGCACAAGCAATTTCCATTCCCGTGGCGACTGCAGTTGTGAACGACTCCCCTGTAGCCGGAAATAAAGTGTAATTGAAAACCTGCTGTTAGCGTTACCGTACCCGTGAGACTCCGGGGGACTCGCCCTAATATTATTAGTTTAATTTCTTAATCTTT
Source organism: Bacillota bacterium (assembly GCA_040756575.1). GTDB lineage: Bacteria > Bacillota > Desulfotomaculia > Desulfotomaculales > Ammonificaceae > DTYU01. The sequence goes on from JBFLYP010000002.1 coordinate 113,965, forward strand.
TGCCCGAATTCTCCTAAGAAAGCTGGCGCCTAACAGCAGCCGCCTTCTAAAAGAGACCCGGCATGCTCAGTCCCCCTGTCAGCCGCCCCATTTCACGCGCCACCATCTCCCGCGACTGCCTGAGCGCCTCGTTGACCGCCGCCATGATAAGGTCCTGCAGCATCTCGACGTCTTCCGGGTCTACCGCTTCCGGCTTGACCTCGAGCGCCACGATCTCCTGTCGCCCGTTGGCGACGGCCCTAACTACACCGCCACCGGCAGTAGCCTCCGTCGTCCGCTGTCCAAGTTCCTCCTGGAGCTTGGCCATTTCACCCTGCAGTTTCTGGACCTGCTTCATCATTTTACCTATGTCCAAGTTCGCCGCCCTCCCGAAATCAGTTTTAAAAATCTTTAACCTCCAACCTCCAATTTCCACCTCTCGCCGAAAAACTTCGATAAAACCTGCTCCACCACTGTGCGGTGCTCCTGCTGCGCCAGAACCTCCCTTGAGGCAGCATCGGGCAGGGAAACCCTTAAACAGTGCCCGGACACGGCTACCGGCTGCGCGCGGCTTAAGTATCCGAACGTCACCGGCCGGGAGTTTTTTACTCCTTTAAGGATATCCGCCCAAGCGGCTTTTACCCGCTGCAGGGAAGGTTCCTCTTCGTTTTCCCCTGCCGTCGTACTCTCGTAAAGTGCTCTGACAATTGCTAGTTCCAGCGGCAGCGTTCTTATCGCCGCCCCCTTCGTCTCCTCCATTGCACGGCTGAGTTCCTCCAGGCAGCGTATTAGGCGGCGCGGCACCGTTTTACCCTGGTCGACCACCCGTAGAAGGTCCTCCCGCAGCAGGGCCAGCAGGTCACGGATGAAGAGTCCGGGGTCCTTTCCCGCCTCGTCCACTTCTGAAACCAACCGGAGCGCCCTCGCCGTATCTCCCCGCCGAAGGAGTTCCGCCATTTCGGTTAATGCCCCCAGGCGCACCTTCCCCAAGAGGTCGGCCACCGTATCCTCGTTCACGTCTCCGTCACCTAAGGACAAAACCTGGTCAAGGATGCCGAGCGCATCACGCATACTTCCTTCTGCAGCCTGGGATATCAGTTCCAGGGCTGCCGGTGTGGCCCGGCCCCGAATTTCTTCAACGACCCGCTCTAAGTGCGAACGGATATCTGCCGGCTGAAGCCGGTGAAAGTCAAAGCGCTGGCAGCGGGAAAGGATCGTGACGGGCATCTTGTGCGGTTCCGTGGTAGCAAGGATAAAAACCACGCGGGGCGGCGGTTCCTCAAGCGTCTTCAAAAGGGCGTTGGCGGCCTCCGTAGTGAGCATGTGCGCCTCGTCGATGATGTATACCTTGTACGACGCTACCACTGGAGCCAATTTAACCCGCTCCCGGAGTTCGCGCATCTCGTCGATGCCGCGCCTCGAGGCCGCATCGAGTTCCAGAACATCGAGCGCGGTGCCCGCCGTTATCGAACGGCAGTGATGGCAAGCGTTGCACGGCCCGGCAGCCGGTCCCTCGGCGCAGTTCAGCGCCTTAGCCAGGATCCGGGCAGTACTCGTCTTTCCGGTGCCCCGCGGCCCGGCAAAAAGCAGGGCGTGTGCCATCTTGTTTTTCGATAGAGCATTTCTAAGCGTCCGGGTCACGTGTTCTTGACCCACAACTTCCGCAAACGTCTGCGGCCGCCACTGACGGTATAGCGCCACCTGGGCGGACTCTAATTTACCCACTCTTTTACCTCCGGCTGGTGGCCTCAAATGAGCCCTACGATCTAAAAGGAACTATTTCTGCACGGGACAGCCTAATCCTCGTCGATAACCGAATCTTTATAAAAATCGCATGCTAAAAATAAAAGCGCTGCTTTGAAACATTCAGAAAAGCAGCGAATAAACTTGGCCGTGCACCTGCCTTTGAATACCGGCTTCCGGTCGTCACCACGCCGCAGGTGGCTCGGGCCAGGCACCCTCACGGCACCCGGAGGATTTCCCTTAGTGCTGCTTCCGTCAGGACCTGACACGGTTCAGGAAGCTCCGTCGCGCGAGACCCAACCGTCTTCGCTCCTTACGGGGGCCGTCTCCACAAGCCGATTCCGGGGGCAGGAGTTCAACCCCGCTACAGCGGTTTGCGGGTACAGGGCACCGCTACCTCCCCGTTTAGCACGGCCAAAATTCTGCCATTAACTTATAGCGTCCGGAAAGATCCGAACTCCAGCTACAGATCTGAGCTGCCGCTTTATCCATTGAGCTACAGGCATCACAGATGTCGGATGACGAAGTCAGATGTAAGATAGTGAATTCGCATAGCGAATTCACTATTAATTAAAATCTTACCGCTGACTTCCCGCCTCTAACCTCTAAATTCGTAGCCCAGCACCCAACCCACAGAAGGGAAGGTTCCTTTCTATACGGAAGGCCGTCGTCAGGCCTTTTGGGCTGAATGCTGGGCCTGAAGATTTATTTCTTGAGGTTACTTTTTTAACCTGGCGGAGAGAGTGGGATTCGAACCCACGAGACAGGGTTTGCCCGTCTACTCGCTCTCCAGGCGAGCGCCTTAGACCTCTCGGCCATCTCTCCGTCTTGCCCGGCTCCTTCCCCGCGCAGCCAAGTATTTATTTTAGTTATTCCCCTCTTCCGGGGCTCTCCGGTAATTCGGAACCATTCATACTTTTATATTATACGTATTTTCTCACCAAACTTCAAGCCGGTTTAGCAACCTCGCCCCGAGCGGGGCGCTTTACCTCTCAGCCGAAATATGGTAGACTATACGGCAGGCTTTCGACTCGCCGAGGAGACCGCTGCAAAACTTCGCCTGGCTTTATCAGCCGGTCGGGTCCGGGTGCTCACGTACCACCAAGTACGCTCCGCCCCGTCCCCTCCCGGCTTCTGTGCGATGCTCGTTTTTCGCGGCCTCCAGTCCACTCCCAAATTTAACCACCCAAAAGCAGGCGAACTCATTTTGGGGCGGTTAAGTTGTTTTGCAACACTCGCCGAGGAGGGTAATCTTGGACAACAAGCAGTATCAGGCCATCCGATCCTGGTTCGTTAATTATGCGAAGAGTTTTTACGAGAGCGGCGCTGAGACGCGCGCCGCCGTCCGTTTTAAGAAGGAGCACACCGGCAGGGTCTGCTCCAATATCGTGCGCATCGGCCGGTCGATTGACCTCCAGGACGGGGACCTGCTCATCGCCGAAACCATTGCGCTATTGCACGACGTCGGGCGTTTTAAGCAGTACGCCGTCTACCGCACCTTTAAAGACCACCAGTCGGAAAACCACGCGCTCTTAGGGCTGCGTGAACTGGAACGCGCCGGGATCCTGTCGGTGCTTACGCCCGACGAACAGGTCATAGTCACCCACGCGATCGAGTACCACAACCTGCGGGACCTGCCTGTCGGCATGCCGGAGCGGCTGCTGTTGTTCACCCGCCTGATCCGGGACGCGGACAAATTAGACATCCTGAAGCTTGTTTCGGCGGACTGCGCCCACCGGGGAAAAGCGCCCGATCCCCTGGCGGGCTTCGACTTACCTAACACACCGGGGTACTCGGCGGTACTGGCACAAAACCTGCTTCGGTATCAGCCTTGCAACTACGCCGCAGTAACAAATGTGAACGACCGTAAGCTATTGCACCTGTCCTGGGTCTACGACATTAACTTTCCGTATACACTTTCGGAGATCGCCCGGAACGGCTATATCGAGACAATCGTACGCAGCCTTCCCGACACCGAAGAAATCAGATCGGTTTATGATCACTTAAAGTCTTACCTTGCCCGGCGGCTGGTGCAGCCCGGAGTCAACTGTCAGAACGCCCGGTCGTGAAAGATCTAAACTCCTATCTTTAAGAAAACCGCCTGTGCTTAACCTGAAGATAGTCCCCTTAGTCGCAGACCGAGCAGCAAACCTTCTTGCCGGCCTTTTGCTTTTGTCTAATAATGTTACCCTAAGAGAGTGTTGCAAAACCCTAATTTATCGAAAGTGGGCTCTGTCTATTCGCAGACGCCAGGTTTCGGCAGAAAGCCTGGAGACCGTTTGAGAAGTGAGAAGTGAGAAGTGAGAAGTGGGAAGTGGGAATCAATGAAGGAATTCGCTTACCAATTCCTTCAAAAAATCTTACCTCTAACCTCCTACCTCACACCTCTCATTGCCAGGCGAAGTTTTGCAGCGGACTCCTAAATCCTATCTAAGATTTTGTCTACTTTTGCTTCTAACTCACGAATCCGGTGCGTCAGATTAAAGTAATCAAGCACGCCTACCACTGTCCCGCACGATGCACACTGGACAAACCACACCTTAGTGTTGTACCCGCCGCCTTGCAATGTGCGGCTTTCGGCAAGTTCGAACTCCGGCTTGCTGCACTTCGGGCATACCGAAAGGGCCATTGAAATCGACTCCTCAATACATTATGGGTTTGCAAATAGTTTCTACAGGAAGAATGATTTCCCTTCAGAATCAAAACCAAACAAGATACCGTTAAAATGCAGTTGCAGGTTGATCCCTCCGGTAAAATCCCCGAAGCATTAAGTTAACGTAGACAATACACCTTTGCCGTAACGTTATTCCCGCCGTTTAGAACAAATTATACTGAAAAAGTAAGGAGCCAGATTCCCTGCCCCTGCTGTACGTGTAACATGAGAAAAAGCCCCTTTGTCTTCTGCAAAAGAAACACTAATAGCGGCTCGCGATGAAATCGGCCAGAAAGCGTGCGGTCTCCGGCACCGAGCGCAGCATCCTGTCGGGTACGAAGCAGGATACCTCGGTCTCGTCGAGGTCGAAGAGTTCGAGGAATCTCCCTTTCCGGTCGATTTCGAGGTAGAGCCGGACGCCGTCATTTTGTACATCAAAAACAACCTCGAGCTCGTCGAGCTTCCCGCGCATAAAGCGCATGGGCTTGAATTCAAACTCCTGGAAGCGCCCGTTGTACTCGCCCGAATCATGACTCGGGCAGAAGCCCAACTCTTCTTCAAGGGCACGAAACACCGCCTCGCGCCTCCAATCGGGCCGGATCACGATCGGATCCGCGTCCCCCGGGTCGACTGCCTTGCTGACATCCAGCCCTGTCAGCAGGAAGAGTTTTGTATGGCGCGCGGAAAGCGGGACATTCACGGGCAAACCATAGCGTACCGGGATCTCCTGCGCCGGGTCACCCGCTCTGATCGAAAGCGCCCCGGAAATTTGGGCGGTGTCCAAAATCTTGCTCACGTGTTTCACGTCATCGCCGCTGCCGTACCGGGATTTCACCAGCAGTTGAAGGTAAACGCTGTTTACCTCCTGGTCCACCTTCCCGCTTTCTATACGCAGGGTGCCGCTCACCTCTTCGCCGGCACGGTAAGTCTCCTGCGGTAACATAAGATCGATCCGCGCTGCGCCTATACCGACCGAGGCTAAAAATTTCTTGAGTATTTTCTCCGCTCCTTCTGGGACTGTTTCGTTCCTAATTTTAACGCGGGGGAGCATATTCCTGCTTATCTGGGGAAATTTCCAGGGCAGCCCGGAGGGTGTTAACCGTTTGTTAGGCAGAGGCTGAAGGCGACTATGCAACCCAAGCTCTGGTCACGAACCCTTTCCACATCCCAAAAATGTTAATGTACTTTAGGGTGAAACCTCCGCCACTCACATAACCGACTCTTGATTTTCTACTTACTGCCCATGTATTGTCCAAAGAAACTGAGCACCGGCTACTGTATTTTCGGATTTAATTTAACAGCAACGGGGCCTCGCGTTACCCGCAAGAACCCCCGCTTTTCTTGAGCTGGCGGAGAGAGTGGGATTCGAACCCACGAGGCAGCTTTTCGGCCGCCTACTCGATTTCGAGTCGAGCGCCTTCAACCACTCAGCCATCTCTCCGCGTTTAAAGTCGTCTGTCGCCAAATTTCTATGTCGGAGTGGTAATCGCTGGACTATGCCCACCGCTTAGGAAACGGGAAGTGCGTAGTCGAAGTTAATTGATTGTGGAAACCCGCACAGCAATTTCCCCTTCTTGACCTCCGCCCTCCGGCGTCCGGCCTCTGATTTTCTATCTGGGACTGTACCGTCTTGCCGGCCAGGCGTCAAGCCCGCTGGCGCAACTGCCGGAAGAATCGCTGAACGATCTCCCGGCACTCCTCCTCCAGCACCCCGGCCTTAACCTCAACCTGGTGGTTAAACCGCGGTTCCCGGAGCAGGTTGACCACGGACCCGGCGGCTCCTGCCTTGGGATCCGCCGCGCCGTAAACAACTTTTTTTACGCGGAACTGCACCATCGCCCCGGCACACATCGGGCACGGCTCCATCGTGGCGTAAACAACCGCATCTTCGAGGCGCCAGTCGCCGCGCTTCTGCGCCGCATCCCGCAGCGCTATTATCTCGGCGTGCGCAGTGGCATCCTTCAGGCTCTCCCTCAGGTTGTGGGCGCGGGAAACAACCTCCTCGCCCACCACTACTACCGCACCGACGGGAACCTCCCCCAGGGTGTAGGCCTTCTCCGCCTCGCGCAGCGCCTCGCGCATAAAAGCATGGTCTTTCGTCAACCCAGGTTGCTCACCCATCCGATTCTGCGCCCGACCGTCAATTATGAATAGAACTGGCTTTGCCAGTTCGTTCCTCTTTTACAACCCGATTTCGAATTCAAGAGGCATCGCGTCGGATGCAAAAATTTTTGGTAGGAATTCGCCCGTGAATTCCCTCTGTTTTTCCGACCTCCTGCCTCCTGCTTCCGAAACTGGTGCGCCCGGAGGGACTCGAACCCCCGACACGCGGTTTAGGAAACCGCTGCTCTATCCTCCTGAGCTACGGGCGCATATATCGGTCGCCGGACATCAGTCGTCGGTCGTCGGACTCTCGAAGGAAATCGCCGGGGCGATTTCCCCTTTTTTTATATCGGTTATCGAACACCAGACGCCGGTCGTCGGACCTTTTTGTAGGAATTCGCTGACGCGAATCCCTCTGCTTTTCCGACCTCCGACCTCCTGCCTCCTGCTTCCGAAAATGGCGCGCCCGGAGGGACTCGAACCCCCAACCTACAGATCCGTAGTCTGTCGCTCTATCCATTGAGCCACGGGCGCGTAACAGATGTCAGATGCAGGATGTCGGATGCAAGAATTATTTGGTAGGAACTGGCTATGCCAGTTCCATCCGGTATTCCGACCTCCGACTTCCTGCTTCCTGCTTCCGAATTAATGGCGGAGAGAGCGGGATTCGAACCCGCGATAGAGGGTTTATGCCCCCTATAGTCGCTTAGCAGGCGACCGCCTTCGACCTGCTCGGCCATCTCTCCGTATATCGGTCGTCGGACGTCAGACGTCGGTCGTCGGACTCTCGAAGGAAATAGCCGGGTGATTTCCCCTTTTTATCTCGGTCGTCGGACCTTCTTGTAGGAATTAGCCCACGCGAAAGTCCACCCTTGCTCAACGGAACTCTAACGACCGAAGACCGACGACTATTCTGGCGGAGGGGGTGGGATTCGAACCCACGGAACCCTAACAGGGTTCAACGATTTTCAAGACCGCCTCCTTAGGCCGCTCGGACACCCCTCCAGGTACTATCTACTATAGCATACAGACCGACAGAGTGTCAATGAAGGCTCAAAAGCATCATTAACAACCGGCTGCAGCGTCTTCCTTCGGACGGCTGTGTTCGCGCAGCCAGGCTGCAACCCGGCGCCAATCGCCCATTCCGTCCGCAACCGCTGCAGCCAACCCCGGAAGTTCCGGGTTGGCTTTTACCTTAAAGCCAAATCGCTGCAAAAGTAGCAATGCAGCCCCGACTGCCGCCGTATCGTTGCAATCGTAGAAGGGCTTGCAGGAGATAATGCCGACAAGAAGCACCGCGGCCTTATCGAACGGGGTAGGGTAAACGTCTTGCCCGCGAACCTGGGCAAAGGGGCGGGCAACCGCACCCCCCAAAAGCGCTGGCGACCTTACCTCGTACCGGCCGCCCGTTTGCTTCGCGATACGGTAATGGAGATAAAGAACCTCTTCGACCCTCAGAGGCTTCACTTTTTCAATTCCCGCAGCACCCCGGCGTACTCGTTGATGAACTCCTCGACCATCCGGGCGAATTCGCCTGTAATATGACCCGTACCGGTTTCTGCGACCGGTCTGAGGATAATTTCACCTCTTTGCCGGTCGGCCGAGACGGTGAGCTGGTTGCCTTCTCCCAAATCCAACTCCTGCAAAATCTCCTGCGGCAGGGATACCACGAGGCTGTTTCCGGCGCGGAAGATTTTCCGTACCTCCATAGCCACCTCGTTAATACAATATTGACTATCTATACAATTATAACAAGCTTCGCTTAAGGGGACAAGCGCAGGACATATAATTTTCCTCCGTGCGTTATTAATCAAGTGTTTTCCGGAAACGCAATGCTGCGAGCATCAGGGTGCCGCAGCCGAAAGCGACCAGGAAGGCAGCCTGTACCGACAAGACGTCGGGTCCTGCGCCCTTCAAGATAATGCCCCGCAACACCTCGAGGAAATACGTGAGCGGGATGAAGTTGCCGAGCCAGCGGATCACCGCCGGCATCGCCTCCCTCGGGAAAACAAAACCCGAAAGCAGCACGCTCGGAAGGATGAGTCCCATTGTTGCCTGCATCGCCTGCAACTGGGTGCGCGTAACCGTGGAAATGAGCAGCCCCAGACCGAGCGCCCCGAGAAGAAAGAATAGCGCAAGCACAGCGAGGAGGAGCACGTTCCCGGCGACCCCTACACCGAACCAGTAGGTGCCGACTAAAAAGATGACCGATACATCAATGAACGCGATAACCACGTAGGGAATCAGCTTGCCGATTACCAGCTCCGCCGGCCGGACCGGCGTCACGATAAGCTGTTCCAGCGTACCCCGTTCCCGCTCCCGCACCAGGGCAAAAGCAGTGAGCATCACGGTGATGTTTTGCATGATCAGCCCGATCAGCCCGGGGATGAAAAACCGGGCGCTCTCCATGTTTGGGTTATACCATACCCGGGCGCGGAGGTCGACGCCGGCCGGGGGTAGGATCTTACCGCTTTTGTTTATCGCCGCCAGCTTGAGTCTGCGGGAGTATGCGCCGGCAACAAGCTCTCCGGCCTGCAGCGCCGTGCGGGCGATGGTGGAATCGCTGCCGTCAATTATGAACTGCACGGGCGCCGCGTCTCCCCTCGCGAGGGTCCGGCTGTAACCGGCGGGTATGACCAGGCTTGCCTTTACCCTCCCGCCTGTGATAAGCTTTTCGACCTCCCGGCGGGATACCGGGTAGGCGGTGATCTTGAAGTATCCGGACGCCGAAAACGCCGCGATCAGTTCCCGGCTGGCCCGGGTGCGGTCGCCGTCCAGTACCGCGGTCTTGATCTCGTCAACGTCCATGGTGACGGCGTACCCGAAGAGAAACAGCATCATCACGGGCAGCATAAAGCTTATGATCAGGCTCGGCCGGTCCCTTTTTATGTGGAGGACCTCCTTCTTAACCACCGCCCACAGCCGCATCAGTCTCATTTTTCCCTTCACCTTTCTTGCTTCCTGCTCCCGCTTTCATAACTATATACCTTTTCACCGCCAAGGCACCAAGATCGCCAGGATTATTTGCAACTTAACCTATTCAGTTTTGGTTGAACAGCCGTGCTGTTCGTGATCCCTGAGCTACAAATTAAGTGCGAAAGTTGGATTGGCGACTCTACCTTTCTCTAATGCCCTTGGCGTCTTGGCGGTTCATTTTCATCCTTCATCTTTCATCCTTAACCTTTTCCTCCTCCCCCCGCCTGCAAAGCCGCCGCCTCAAGGTTCCGGCCCCGGCGCGCCAGTGCAATGAAAACATCCTCAAGCAGAAGTACCCCCTCGGCCGATTTCAACTCCCCGGGAGCGCCGATGGCCAGGAACCGGCCCCGGTACATGAAGGCCACGCGGTGGCACTGCTCCGCCTCGTCCATGTAATGAGTCGTCACTAATACCGTGACGCCTTTTGCCGCCAGGCCCCGCAGGATCTCCCAGAACTCGCGCCTCGAGACCGGATCCACCCCGGCGGTCGGTTCGTCAAGAAAAAGGAGCCGCGGCCGGTGCACCAGTGCACAGGCCAGCGCAACGCGCTGTTTCCAGCCGCCGGAAAGCGTATGGACCAGTGCCCCTACCCGCTCCCCAAGGCCGGCAGACTCCGCCGCCGAAGCAATCGCTCCCTCCTGCCGGTCAAGCGGGACCGTGTAAATTCCGCTGTAGAACTCTAAATTCTCTCTTACGGTTAGGTCTTCATAGAGGCTGAACCGCTGAGAGACGTAGCCGATGCTCGCTTTGATGCGCTCCGCCTCGCGGGTTACATCGTATCCCAGCACCTCCCCGCGCCCGGAGGAGGGCCGGAGGATGCCGCACAGCATCCTGACCGTTGTCGATTTTCCGGAGCCGTTCGGCCCGAGGAGACCGAAGATTTCTCCTTCTTCTACCTTGAAGCTGATGTTATCTACCGCCACCAGGTCGCCGAAGCGCCGGGTAAGATTTTCAGCCAAAATCGCCGGCACTATCTCTCCTCCAGTACCACGTCTGTGGGCATTCCGGGCTTCAGCAGCCCCTCCCCTTTTTCAATCGCCACCTTCACGGCAAAAACGGTCTCCGCCCGCCCCTCACGCGTCTGAATGTTCCGGGGCGTGAATTCTGCTTCCGGCGAGATGTAAACGACGCGCCCGGGGAACCTCCTGCCGGGGAACGAATCAACACTGATTGCGGCCCGCTGCCCAAGATAAACACGTCCTATAACCGGCTCGGGGATGAATACCCTCACCCAAAGGTCGTCAAGCCTGGCGAGGGTAAAACCTGCCGTTCCCGGAGTCACGGTTTCGCCGACCTCCACCAGACGGCCGGTTACCGTCCCGGCCGCAGGGCATTTGAGTATAGTACGGTCGAGGTTAAGCTGCGCCATGTCCCTCGCCGCCCGCGCCTGGGCAACAGCGGCTTCAAGGGCGCGGACCGCCTCCGCTGTGGCACCGGCCTTCACAAGGTCGAGCTGCGCCCGCGCTGCCGCGGTTGCAGCTCTGCGGCCGGCAAGCTGCTCCGCCGCGCTGTCCCGCGCGTCCCGCGCCGCGTCTACCTGCTGCGGCGGAACTGCCTCGTGTTTGCGGAGTTCTTCCAACCGGGCGAGTTCCCGCTCCGCCGCCGTCAGCGCAACCGCCGCCTGCTCCTCAAGCGCCGCCGCCTGATCTACGGCCGCCTGTGCCGCGCGCACCTGCTGCTCCCGCGAACCCGCTTTCATCTCCGCTAACCGAGCCTCGGCCTCCGCCAAAGCAGCCTCGGCCTGCCTGAGCTGCAGCCGCGCCCCGGCAGGATCAAGCCGCGCCAGTACCGACCCCGGGCGCACCCGGTCGCCCTCCGCTGCGTCCACACGCTCCACCCGCCCCGCCGTTTCAAACGCCACGCGTATTTCGGTAGCTTCCACATAGCCGGAAGCCGTAAGACCCTTTTCACCGGCGCGGTACACCGAAAAATAGTAATAAGCACCAAAACCGGCAGCAGCTACCAGGAGCAGAACAAGAACGATACCTGCCCTTTTCCTATCGGCCACGTCTTCTCACCCCGTCCAAATATATGGCGATTATGGTATCGAGGACCTCTTCGTCCTCAAAGCGGATATACTTGTCGCCTCCAAGAAACTCGCTCCATACAACAAAGATGCCAAGCATCCCCATAAGGCAGCGGACCGCAATCTGTGGGTTTAACTCCCGCAGGTTGCCCTGCTCCTGCTGCTGCCGGAAAAACGCCTCAGCCGTCGCGGTGGCCCTCAGCACAACCTCTTCGACGAACTTATCGCGCAAATCCTCCTGGAAAAGGGACTCCGCGAAAAAGAGCTTGAAAAGAGGAGCATTCTCCCTGATCAGTTCAAGGCGGTTGTGGAGGATTTCCCTTAAAACCTCCTCGAGGGTTTTGTTTTCCATTCTTTTCAGAAGGGCGTTCAAAGACTCCATGATGACAGAGGCTATAAGGTTAACAAGCAGCGCCTTCTTGGTTTCGAAGTGCCGGAAAATCGTCCCCTCCGCCACTCCGGCCTCGCGGGCGATCTCGGCTGTGGTGCTGCGCTCGTAACCTTTTCTTGCAAAGACCCGGCCGGCCGCTTCGAGGATCTGCCGTCGCCGCTGCTTCGTACTTTCCGCTCTCTTAGGAATAACCGTCACCCCCCCTATCTGAGTGAGCGCTCACTTGCATTATACTGCTTTTACTGACCGACCGCAAGGAGTCACCTGCGCCGTATGCGGGCATTTAATGCTGGCAGTTTTTGGCACAAATAATTCGCCGTTTACATATCTATCTTTAGTAACGGTGAACTTTCAGAAAAATCTCATCGTTAGGTGAAAGGGGGCTGCTACATGCTCAAAAGGCGCTTCATGCTCAGGCCGGTTGCGCATTGCAAGGAGGGCTGCTGACGCAGACCTGTAAGTCGATAATCAGAGTTCTTGAAAAAAGAGGAAGGGTGCAATCCCCTTCCTCTTTGTCTAAGTAACTGTTTAACCCATTCCACATATACCGTTACGGTTCCGGCCCCAAATTAATTCTACTGGTGATCATACGATACAGTTTATCCGTCAAATATTAATAATGGCCGTACACCGGCGCATGACCGGCCGCTCCGATAGAGAGAACGGCGAGTTGGTTTCTATTAGCCTGTTTGTCTTCCCGCAAGTAAAGGATCCTGCTGCCCTCCACCCGCAAGTTCGACTTCATCCCGCCGTCGGCGGTTACTTGCACGACTCTGGGACCGTGAATGCGAAAAATTTCCTGCTCTCCGTCGGACCCCCGCTGGCAGAGGAAGAGATCTTCGCCAAAGATGGGTGTTGAATCGCTGTACTCCCAGCCACGGGCCCCGGGCTTCAGCTCCACCGGGGCTTTCCCTTCCCGGGCCAGCCAGAGGGAGCTTTTCTCCTTCATGTGCAGATAGTATGCCTGCCTGCCGTCCGGGCTTAGACTCAGTATTGTTACGTAACCGTCGATACCCGCGTACCGGTGAATGCGGCCCGCGGTCTCCGGGAGGAGATCGGTGAGCTTTTTCAGATTCCCGCTGAGGTCTGCAACCCAGATGGACTGCCACTCAATTGCAGGCTGATCGGCACCGGGGCTGTTGTTGTCGCCTTTAATTATCCCGGCCACCAAGGCCAGACGGCTGCCGTCCGCCGACCAGCGGATATCGCCGATCTTCGCTCCCGGGACCTGCAAATGCGCGACTTTCCGCCCGCCAGCGGATACTATATCCACGCCTGCGGCCACCGGCGCAGGGCCGTCCTCCATGGGGATGAGGTCGTAATCATCCGCACCGGGACCGGACCGGCCCGGCTTCAGCGGGGCGGCGTAATAAGCGATATGATTGCCGTCGGGTGAAATCCGGGGAAAGAAGTTCCACGTTGCCCCGTTAGGCGCCAAAGGTGTTTCCTCGCCGGTTTGAGTGCTGAGCCGGTAAATGCCCTTTTTGCCCGGCTCGTGCAGTTCATAAACGTAATAGCCGCCGTCCGGCGACAGCCGGGGAATGAAAAGACCGTCGTATGTAGGGAGTTTGTCTTTGATTAGGGTGAGCAACCCGTTTGCGATATCCATCCGCCACAGCGCACCGGATATATGCACGAAGACGCCTCCCTTTTCAGGCAAGAACTTTACCTGATGCACTATCCCCCTGGGTACCGGCAGCCAGCAGACCTCCTGCGGCTCGCCCCCGGCAGGGTGTGCCGCTCTCAGCGAAATACCCCTCTCCCCCTTGTGCGGCCCATCGGGTTGGGTACCCTGCCTGATGAACACCACCCGGTTGTCCTCGGTCCATCCAAGCAGTTCCAAGAACAGCGTGCCGGCTTCGTGCCCCCTCTCCCCTACCCTGGCCAGCAGCCTCCCGTCCGACCCGTCAAGGGACATCACCCACAGTCCGGGCGTACGGTTATCCTGCGTGGCGTGAAAGGTGATCCACCGCCCGTCCGGGGACGTTAAAGTTGCCTGGGTGTAGTAAAAAGTTCCTCCGGGAACGGCGAACCGGGCAAGGTCAATAACCCCGCCTCGTACAGAACCGCCGCCGGTGGTCACCCGGACTCCGGCTATCTCCACCGTCTTTTCCGGCAGCGGCTGAAGCTGCCGCTTTGGCTGCTCAGACGGCGCCGGCGCTTGACCGGTCTCCGCCGTCTGGCGGCCGCACCCGCCTAACAGCGTTGCCGCTATTATAAGCAAGAAAACCAGCAATGCTTTGAACTTTGGGTTATGCACAAACATCCTTATGCCTCCGACAAAGATTACTGCCTTAATTCGTTCTACAACTTAAAAACACCGGTGCTGAAACAATTATAACGATTTTTAGGCGGGAAAAATGTTACAGTATGCTTACAAATCGTTGCAGAATGGCAACAAAAAGGAGGGATGAAAAATATTCATTTTCCGAGGAGCCGCCGCGGGGCAAATTACTCCTTGTTTAAGGGGAAAACGATTTTCAAGCCCGCGGAATGCGCTCAAGCCCGCCGAGATACGGCCTTAGCACCTCAGGAACCACAACAGACCCGTCCTCTTCCTGGTAGTTTTCGAGGATCGCGGCAACAGTGCGCCCTACCGCGAGACCGGAGCCGTTCAGGGTGTGCACAAATTCGGCTTTCGCTCCCGGATGCGGCCGATATCGGATGTTTGCACGCCGGGCCTGGTAATCAGTGAAGTTCGAACAGGAGGAAATTTCCTTGTATTCACCGAAACTTGGGAACCAGACCTCAATATCGTATGTTTTTGCCGCCGCAAAACCCAGATCGCCCGTACACAGCACGACCACGCGGTAAGGAAGCCCGAGCCTGCGGAGCACCTCCTCCGCGTCCCGCAGCAGACTCTCTAATTCCTCGTCCGACTCCTGCGGGCGGCAGAATTTAACGAGTTCCACCTTGTTGAACTGGTGCAGCCTTATCAGTCCCCGGGTGTCGCGGCCGGCTGCACCTGCCTCGGCACGGAAGCACGCACTGTAAGCGGCGTACTTCAGCGGCAGCAGATCGCCGTCAAGGATCTCTTCGCGGTGGTAGTTGGTAACTGGCACCTCTGCGGTGGGAATGAGGTAAAAATCCTTCCCTTCTACTTTAAACATCTCCTCGGCAAACTTCGGCAACTGCCCGGTACCGGTCATGCTGTCGCCGTTGACCAAATAAGGCGGGAAAAGCTCCGTGTACCCATGCTCCCTGGTGTGGAGGTCCAGCATGAAACTGATTACCGCACGCTCTAAGGCTGAGCCCGCCCCGCGATAGAAGGCAAAGCGCGCTCCCGAGACTTTGCTGCTGCGCTCAAAGTCCAAGGTTCCGGTAATTTCACCGATTTCCCAGTGCGGCCGGGGCGTGAAATTAAAGTGGCGACGTGCCCCCCACCAGCTTACCACCGGATTCTCGCTCGAGTCGCGACCAAACGGTACGGAGGGGTGAGGAATGTTTGGTATCCCGAGCAGGAGTTCACGGATTTTTTCTTCGTGTGCCCTGACTTCTGCTTCCAGTTCTTTTATGCGGTTCCCGGCTGCACGCACCTCTGCCACCAGTTCTTGAGCGTCCTGCCCGGCTTTTTTAAGCTTGCCGATTTCTTCCGAGACCGTGTTCCGCCGGTTTTTAAGCTGTTCCATCACCGCAAGCTTCTCTCTCCAGGAAGCGTCGACCCGGAGGAGTTCGTCAACAACACCCTCCTCACAAAGTCGCTTCTTGAGCGCTTCGCGTATCTTTTCCGGGTTCCGCCGGACAAACTTTAGCTCGATCATTGAATTCCTCCCGGGGAAAACTGTATGGTCGGAATTCAGCACAACAAAAGAGGCCCACAGATAGACTGCTCCTGTGCCTCCCATCTTCTATGCCATAGTCCTTTATTCCGACTGCTGTCTTCAGGCCACCGACTCCTGTCCTTTAAAGACTTACCATTTTAACGCCCATGATACCGTCCACCTTTGCGATCTCTTTCAGGGTCTCTTCGGGTACCGGGCTGTCAACCGATAGGAGCATGACGGCCGGTCCGCCGATCTCCTTCCGGCCGACCTGCATCGCTGCGATATTTATGTCGTGGGCGCCGATCAAGGATCCTACGCGCCCGATGATCCGCGGTCTGTCCATGTGCGGGATAAACAGCATGTGTCCCTCCGGCACGGCGTCCACCCGGTAACCGTCCACCGACACCACCCTGGGCTCCTTGCCGCGGTGCAGCGTGCCCGCGAGCATCCGTTCTCCCTCGGGTGCAACCACACGCACGGTAACCAGGCTGACATAATCCTCCTCCTGCTGCTGCTTTGTTTCCTTAATGCGGATACCCCGGTTTTTGGCTACCTCGTTGGCGTTTACGAAATTAACCGCTTCCTGCAGCGCAACGCTCAGAACACCTTTTACAACCGCGGTGGTGAGCAAGCTGATATCGTACCGGGCAATCTCTCCGCTGTACGTAACTTCAATAAGGTTGATCCGCCCGCTTACCAACTGCGCGGCAAACCGGCCAAGCTTCTCTGCCAGGCCGACGAACGGGCCGATCTCAGCCAGAACCTCCGGCCGTACGAACGGGACGTTCACGGCGTTGCGGACAAACCCGCCACGGAGAGCCACGAGGATTTCTTCGGCGATTACCTCTGCCACCCCGAGCTGCGCCTCTACCGTTGAGGCACCGAGGTGCGGTGTTACCACTACGTTGGGCAGGGAAAACAGCGGGCTCTCTGTAAGAGGCTCTTTCTCAAAAACGTCCAGTGCTGCGCCCGCGACCTTACCCTCTTTGAGCGCTGCGTAAAGGGCGCCTTCGTCTATTATACCGCCCCGCGCGCAGTTAATGATACGCACGCCGGGTTTCATTTTCTCGAAGGCCTCCTTATTGAGCAGATGGTAGTTCTGTTTGCTCATGGGAATGTGAATCGTAATGAAATCGGACTCACGGAACAGCGTATCAAGCGATACCATGCGGACGCCCAGTTCTTTAACCCGCTCCTCGGTGATATAAGGGTCGTAGGCTAATATCTCCATCTCCATCGCTTGTGCCCGCCTGGCCACCGCAGAACCGATTCTCCCGATGCCGATAACCCCGAGGACCTTGTTGCGCAGCTCTACTCCCACAAAGGACTTCTTATCCCAGATGCCGGCCTTCATGCGGGCGTTGGCTTCATGGATGTTCCGGGCGAGTGCCAGCATCATCCCAATAGTGTGCTCTGCAGCCGCTATGGTATTTCCACCGGGGGCGTTAGCTACAATAATCCCGCGTGCCGTTGCCTCGCGAACATCGATGTTGTCGACGCCCACACCGGCGCGGCCGATAATTTTCAGTTTTTTCGCCCGTCTCATAACCTCGCCTGTAACCTTCGTCGCACTCCGGACGATGAGAGCGTCGTACTCTGGGATGATTTCCATCAATTCATCCGCCGTAACTTTGGGCCTAATATCAAGTTCAATATCAGGATCGTTCACCAAGACCGAAAGCCCTTCCGGTTCTACACCGTCGGTAACAAGCACCTTATACACCATGGCTCCCCCCCGCAAGAACGGCCTGGGCTGCCGCCGTTCCAGCTCCCAGTTCTAACGGGTAGCCGAGCTTCTGCAGCCCGATCTCCATAACGGAAATTGTTCCCAGCAGATCCACAATATCAATGTACCCCATATGCGATATCCGGAAAATGCGCCCCTTGAGCTGCTCCTGGCCTCCGGCCAGCAGGATACCATAGTCTTTCAGGATGGTGCGGCGAAAGTCGTCGGCGTTCATTCCTTCCGGCGCCCAGACACCAGTTACAACCGGCGACGCACATTCCTCCGGGGCCAACAGCCGGAGCCCGAGGGCCTTCATCGCTGCCCTGGCCGCTTTGCCGAAGTTACTGTTCCGCCGGTAAACCTTCTCCAGCCCCTCGGACAGTATCATATCCAGCGCAACATCCAGTCCTGCAAAAAGCGATACCGCCGGTGTATAAGGGGTATTGTATTTAGCGAAAGACTTCTTGGCCGCAGACAGGCTGAAGTAGTAACGCGGGCTGTGCCCCCCTCTAACAGCTTCCCATGCCTGCGGGCTCACACTTACCATCGCCAGACCCGGGGGAACCATCAGCGCTTTCTGGGATGCCGTAACCAGAACATCCACACCCCAGTCGTCCGCCAATATCTCTATCCCTCCCAGGCTTGATACCGCATCGACCAGCAGAAGGGAGCCTTGCTTTCGCGTCAGCTCTCCTATGCTCTTGATATCGTTTACCACAGTAGTCGACGTCTCATTGTGGGTTGCCAAAACAGCCTTATAATTCCCGGCCTTGAGCCTGTTTTCTACTACGTTTACGTCCACCGGGTTCCCCCAGCCGAACTCCACCACATCAACCGCCGCACCATAGATCTTGGCAAGCTCGGCAAACCGCTCGCCGAACTTTCCGGTCACCAGGGCCAGGACTTTGTCCCCGGGATTAAGGATGTTTGCCACTGCTGCTTCCATACCGCCGGTACCCGAGGAGGTAAGTATATAAATCTCATTTTGCGTGCCGAAAACCTGTTGTAGCTTTTTCTCTAACCGCGCATAGAGTTCCGCGAAATCTTGCGTCCGGTGCCCGATCAACGGCCGGGCCATTGCCTCCGCAACCTGTGGTGGCACCGGCGTAGGTCCTGGGATAAACAGTCGCATCTTCTGGAGCATTCTATTATCTGACCTCCAATAGCGAATTGATTTCTAAACAAGGACCGCCTGGCTGAACAGTCGGGCCCTCGGTTTTTTAAACCGCCGCGGATCAACAGCTTATATCCTTGACCGGACGACGTAGTCGAGAAAATACCGGTGCAGCCTGAGGTCATCGGTCAACTCGGGGTGAAAGGCCGCTGCCAGGAGTGTTTCCTGGCGCACCAAGACTGCTTTGCCCTCTATCGAGCAAAGAACTTCGACCCCCTGCCCCGCTTCAAGGACGTAAGGGGCCCTTATGAAAACCCCGCGGAACGGCTCTTTGCCGAGGACCGGGATTTCCAAATCCGTCTCGAAGCTGTCAACCTGCCGGCCAAAGGCATTCCGGCGCACTCTGATGTCCATGAGCCCCAGCCTGGGCTGGTTCGATCCCTCTATTTCCCGCGCTAAGAGTACCATCCCGGCGCACGTTGCAAAAACCGCCATCCCCCTGCGGATCCTCTCGCGCAGCGGCTCCATAAGGTTGAAGACCGTCAGCAGGCGTCCTATCGCAGTACTCTCCCCGCCCGGTATCACCAGCGCTTCGCATTCTTGAAGGTCCGACAGTTTCGCAACTAAAAAGGCCTCGACCCCGAGCCGTTCGAAGGTCCATTTATGCTCCCTGAATGCTCCCTGGAGTGCGAGCACTCCTATGCGCGGGGATGGAAGAGATGGGTTTGACAATGTTGCGCACTCTTTCGTTAAAAGGTTGGTGTGTTGAATAAAGTTCAGCTTAACGGCTACCAGCCGCGATCCTGCATCCGCTCGTGCTGCTGGATGGTCGGGATTTCTATTCCGGGCATCGCCTCACCAAGATCCTTGGAGATCTCAGCCAGAACCTGTGGGTCATTATAGTGTGTGGTTGCCGCCACAATCGCCCGGGCGCGTTTCACCGGGTCTTTTGATTTGAAGATCCCCGATCCGACAAAGTTCCCGTCGGCACCGAGCTGCATCATCATCGCTGCATCTGCCGGCGTAGCAATCCCGCCCGCAGCGAAGTTTACCACCGGCAGCCTTCCGGTCTCGGCAACTTTAAGAACCAATTCATACGGGGCGCCCATTTCTTTTGCTTCGCGCATAAGTTCTTCCCTTGGCATTCCCTGAAGCCTGCGGATCGCCCCCATGACCAGCCGCATATGGCGGACGGCTTCGACCACGTTGCCGGTACCCGGTTCCCCCTTGGTGCGGATCATCGCTGCACCCTCGCCAATACGGCGCAACGCTTCGCCCAGGTTTCGCGCCCCGCATACAAACGGCACCTTAAAGGCGTGTTTATCTATGTGGTGTTGCTCGTCCGCGGGCGTTAGCACCTCGCTCTCGTCGATGTAGTCAACTCCAAGAGCTTCAAGGATCTGTGCCTCCACAAAGTGGCCGATGCGGACCTTAGCCATTACGGGGATTGTAACCGCATCCATAATGCGCAGGATAACCGCCGGATCGGCCATTCTCGCTACCCCGCCGGCCGCCCGGATATCCGCAGGGACACGCTCCAGGGCCATAACGGCGCACGCCCCGGCTTCTTCGGCGATTTTTGCCTGTTCCGGCGTTGTCACGTCCATGATAACTCCGCCTTTTAACATCTCCGCCAAGCCTTTTTTAACCGTCCAGGTTCCTTTTTCCATAGCCCCTCCCTCCGTATTGAAGTAAATGGGAGTATTATCTAACTGACCTGCGAGTTAAAATTCCCGAAATAAAAAACCCCCGGCCCGACCAGAGGCCGGCTACAGGCTAAATTGTACACCGTTCCTTCGACAAAATGCAATAGGAAAAAGGACTCTATTTAACCAGGGTGACGGGCACAGAGGCCAAATGCACTACTTTGCGTGCCACTCCTCCGAGGATCAGTTCCTGCACGCCTCCCAGGCCGCGCGTTCCCATTATTATGTGGTCAAACCCGCCTTCATGTGCGTGCCTGACTATTTCCTCCGCAGGGTCTCCCTCGCGCACGGCGGCGGTTGCTTTTATGCCCCGCCTGCGTAAGATTTCTACAGCCTCTTCGACCAGGCGCTGCGCTTCCTCCACGAAGAGTGTTTTTAGCTCCTGGCCGTCGACCGGCTGGTCTTTTGCCCGCCAATACAGACGGCGGCTATACAGCGTCTTGGGTATTGTTATTACTGTAAGCACGGTTATTACCGATTCGGGGATAATTGACGCAAGTTCAGCGGCAAATTCCGCTGCCTTACGAGATGTTACCGAACCGTCGGTGGGTAGCAAAATCTTATATCCCATAAATAACCTTCTCCCAAACCTTCGATCAGAGCCAAATCTTCGCCTCAGAGTCCGCTTTGAAACCCGGTGCTCAGCGGTGGTCACTTTCTTCAGACTGGAGGCTTCTTTTAGCCGAGTCCCGGACATGTATTTAACCGAGCGCTGGGGCCAAAGCTTACCGACTACCAACTGTGAATAAATAAATGGAACGCGTTTCCGAGAAACCTTGGCTCGGCAACACTTCAGTTGCTAAGCTATTCCTCAAAGACCCTGGCGATGGTGGCAACGCTGTCCTGCTCGGCAAGTCGCATCACGACTACGCCGCGCGTCGGCCGCCCCAACACGGGGATTTCTTTAACCTTTAAACGGATTACGGTACCACCCGCGCTTGCCACTACAACCTCTTCATCCGGGTTTACGGCCTCAACGCCTGCCACAAAACCGCTTTTCGGCGAAACCTTCGCGGCAATGATCCCAATCCCCCCCCGTGACTGCCGCCGGAAATCAGCGATTTGTGTGCGCTTCCCGTAACCGCGCTCCGTTATAACCAGGAGTTCGCTCCCTGTTCCTACGACAACCATGCCGGCAACCGCATCATCCCCGCGGAGCCGGATTCCCCTTACACCGTGTGCTGTGCGGCCCATCGGGCGCACTTCCCTTTCGCTGAAGCGGATGCTCATACCCTTGCGCGAGATGAGCAGGACCTCGTTGTCGCCGTTCGTTAGCGCCGCGCCGACAAGCTCATCACCGTCATCGAGGTTTATGGTAATTAAACCGTCACGGCGTATGGCGGCGAAGGCCTCGAGGTTTACTTTTTTGACGACGCCTCCTTTTGTTGTCAGGAAAACATACCTATCCTTCACAAATTCCTTAACTGGTACGACGGCAGTGACCCGCTCCTCCGCCCCGAGCCGGAGCAGGTTAATGAGCGGCGTACCCCGGGCGTGCCTGCCCGCTTCCGGGATCTCGTACACTCTAAGCCTGTATGCCTTCCCTGCATTGGTAAAGAACAGAAAATACTGGTGCGTCCCTACAACATAAAGGTGCCTGACAAAATCCTCCTGCCGCGGTTCAACTCCCGTTATACCACGCCCGCCCCGATGCTGGCTGCGGTAAGCTGCCTGGCTGCGCCTCTTAATGTAACCCTGGTAGGTGATGGTCACCAGCACCTGCTCATCAGGAATCAGGTCTTCGGGGCGGTCTTGAACCTGCTCATCGCTGATCTCCGTCCGCCGCTTGTCGGTAAAACGCTGTTTCGAAGCCGTTATCTCCTCACGAATGATTCCTAAGATCTTTTTTTCGTCTGCAAGCACCGCTTCAAGGTAACTTATCGTGTTGCGCAACTCGTTAAGCTCTTCAGCAAGTTTTTCGCGCTCCAATCCGGTCAGACGCTGCAGCCGCATGTCAAGGATCGCCTGTGCCTGTCGCTCGGTCAGGCCGAAACGTTCCATTAACCCTGTGCGCGCCGCCTGCACGTCCGGCGCCGCCTTGATGAGCGCAACCACTGCATCGATGTTGGCGAGGGCGATGTTAAGCCCTTCCACGATCTCCAGTCTGTTACGCGCCTCCCGGAGTTCAAACCGGCACCGGCGGGTAACGACCTCCTTTTGGTGGTCAAGATAGTGCTGCAGCACCTCTTTGAGGTTCAGGACCTTTGGCTGACCGCCGACCAACGCGAGCATGATGACACCGAAGGTATCCTGTAGCTGCGTATGTTTGTATAGGCGGTTCAAGACGACGTGGGGGTCCACATCCCGCCTGAGCTCAATAACGATCCTCATGCCGCGCCGGTCGGATTCATCCCTTAAATCAGTAATGCCGTCTAAACGGCGCTCCCTGACAAACTCCGCAATCTTTTCGAGCAGGCGTGCCTTGTTTACCTGGTACGGGATCTCTGTCACGACGATGACATTCTTTCCGCCCTGCCGTTCAATTTCCACCCTGCCCCTGACCAGTATGCTTCCACGCCCGGTGGTATAAGCTGAGCGGATTCCCTCACGTCCTAAGATAATCCCTCCAGTTGGAAAGTCCGGACCGGGAATAATACGGGTAAGCTCCTCCACGCTGATACCGGGATTGTCAATCAGCGCAAGAACCCCGTCGATGACCTCGCCGATGTTATGCGGGGGTATATTCGTAGCCATACCGACTGCAATCCCTGCAGAACCGTTAATTAAAAGATTTGGAACCCGGGAGGGCAAAATGACCGGCTCCTTGGTGGAGCCGTCGTAGTTGGGAACAAAGTCCACCGTCTCCTTGCCGATGTCTCTGAGCATCTCTGTGGCGAGCCGCGATAGCCGGGCTTCCGTGTAACGCATTGCAGCCGGAGCGTCGCCGTCCACAGAACCAAAGTTCCCATGCCCGTCAACCAAAGGGTAGCGGCTGGCGAAATCCTGCGCAAGGCGCACCAAGGCATCATATACCGCCGCGTCCCCGTGCGGGTGGTACCGTGCGAGGACCTCGCCTACGATGTAAGCTGACTTCCGGTGCGGCTTGTCAGGAGTCATACCGATATCGTGCATAGCGTACAGGATTCTCCGGTGCACCGGCTTCAGTCCGTCTCTGACATCCGGTAGCGCCCTGCCGATAATCACACTCATGGCGTAGTCCAGGTAGGACTGCCGCATCTCTTCGCCGATATCAACTGGAACAACCTTACCCAAAATGTGTTAAACTCCCTTCCTGCCCGCCGCTATACCGTCTGCGCTTTTAGCGGGGCCCATCCATCCTTAATTTTAACCAATCTGTTAGTCCGGTAAACGTTTGTTACCGTCACTTTGACAGAAGTCCTGGCACGTCATACGTCAAGGTTTCGCACGTGCCTGGCGTACTGCTGGATGAACTCCCGTCGCGGTTCAACGGTGTCCCCCATCAAAGTGCTGAAAAGCTGATCCGCTGCCACAGCATCGGCTAAGTTGACCTGGAGGATTATCCGACGCTCGGGATTCATTGTGGTCTCCCAAAGCTGCTCGGGGTTCATCTCACCTAAGCCTTTGTAGCGCTGAATCGCAATACCGTTTCGTCCTACCTGCTCCAACAACCTTTCCAACTCGGCGTCGTTATAGACGTAAAACTGCTCTTTACCCTTTTTTACCCTGTAGAGCGGGGGTTGGGCTATATATACGTACCCCGCTTCGATCAGGGGACGCATATAACGGTAAAAGAAGGTCAGCAGCAGCGTCCGGATATGCGCCCCGTCCACGTCGGCATCGGTCATTATAATCAATTTGCAGTAACGCGCCTTGGCCAAATCGAAATCATCCCCGATTCCCGTGCCGAGCGCTGTAATGAGAGCCCGTATTTCTTCATTGGCTAAAATCTTGTCGAAGCGCGCCTTTTCGACGTTGATAATTTTGCCGCGCAGCGGCAGTATCGCCTGGTAGCGCCTGTCGCGTCCCTGCTTCGCCGAACCGCCGGCCGAATCCCCCTCTACGATGTAAAGTTCGCTTAACTCGGGGTTTCGTTCCGAGCAATCCGCCAATTTCCCCGGGAGGGTCGTGTTTTCCAAAAGACTCTTCCGCCTGGTCAGTTCGCGTGCTTTACGCGCAGCCTCTCGCGCCCGGGCGGCGGAGATCGCCTTCTCGACAATCCGGCGAGCAAGCGCCGGATTTTCTTCCAAAAAAGAGGTAAGGCCTTCCGAGACGACCGTATCTGTTATGCCTCTAACCTCGGTGTTGCCGAGTTTAGTCTTCGTCTGGCCCTCGAATTGAGGCTCCGGCACCTTAACGCTTATGACCGCGGTCAGGCCCTCCCTAATGTCCTCGCCCCCGAGGCTCTGTCCGTTCTTCAACTGCCCGTATTTCCTACCGTACTCGTTGACCACACGGGTCAGCGCAGCCTTAAACCCGGCCTCATGCGTGCCGCCGTCAACCGTTCTTATGGTATTAGCGTATGAAAAGATGTTTTCAAGGTAGCCGTCGTGGTACTGGATCGCCGCCTCAACCCATACGCCTCCCTGCTGCCGCGCAATGTATATCGGTTCAGGATTCATGACTTCACGGCTCTTGTTTAAATAACGGACAAAGTCCTTGACCCCGCCGCTGTGGTGAAAGACCTGCTCTGAACCCGCCCGCTCGTCGCGCAATGTTATGCGGATCTCAGGCGTTAGGAAGGATAGTTCTCGTAAGCGCTGCGCAATTACTTCCTGATTGAACACGGTCTCCTCGAAAATCTCGGCGTCCGGTTTAAACCTGACCGTGGTTCCTGTTAAGTTTGTGGCTCCAGTCACCGTGAGCCCGGTAACAGGCAAACCGCGCTCAAAACGCTGATACCAAACGCTCCCGTCCCTTTTTACTTCCACCTCGAGCCACTCCGACAGAGCATTAACAACTGATACACCGACCCCGTGTAGCCCTCCCGATACCTTATAGCCGGCACCGCCAAACTTTCCGCCCGCGTGCAGCATCGTCAGGACCACCTCAACTGCCGGGCGTCCTACCTGCGGGTGGATATCAACAGGAATCCCTCTTCCGTCGTCCTCAACAATAACGGTGTTGTCACGGGTGATCGTCACGCGTATATCCCGGCAAAAACCGGCCAGTGCTTCGTCGATGCTGTTGTCCACCACTTCATACACAAGGTGGTGAAGCCCTTTGGACCCGGTACTGCCTATATACATACCGGGGCGCCTGCGTACTGCTTCAAGCCCTTCGAGAACCTGGATCTGCGTTGCATCGTAGGCAACCGGATCCTTTTCTTGCCTCAAAGATATAAGCTCCTTTCTAAAAAAACTTAACGAAAAGCACCAAAAAGATTATACCACGGGAGATGCCTCCTTTGTGTGCCAATAAAACGCGCCGTGGTTTTACCCCTCATCTAACAAGACAGATTCGGCCCGCTTCTTTAATGTGTAGCAGGATATGGAACTGATGAACACCCGGTCTGTAGTCAATACAATCGACCGCTCTTTCCCTTCTTCTGAAAGGTTTGTAAAACGGTCCTCGCTGCGCATCGCACGCAGAAAGTTCCGGGTAGGCCCGGCAACATGGACGTCGTAATCAAGCACCGCAATCAGATCCTTCTTCGGTATAACTACCTCGTTTCCAATGTGCAGCAGCATCATTTAACCCCCCGGTTTTATTTTAATTGTTCCCGATTCTATCCAAAAAGTACACCCTTTGAGATCCGCAACCGGTTCCGTGGCTGTGATAAAAACCTGCCTTCCTGCCAATGCCGACGACAGGGCTCCTCTACGCTTGTAATCAAGCTCAGAAAAGATGTCATCAAGCAGGCACACAATCCGTTCATTTTCTCTCTGTTCGAGCAGTCGGGCTTCTGCGAGCTTCGTAGCAAGTACGGCCGTTCTCTGTTCGCCACGCGAACCTTGGTGGCGCAAATCCCTGCCGTCTACTAAAAAAGAAAAGTCATCACGGTGCGGACCTACCAGCGTCTGTCCGGATTGCAACTCTTGTTTCTCAATGGAAAGCAACTTCTCAAAAAACCTTTCTTTAAAGGCAGATTCCGACTCAGCCACTCCCGCGGACCCAAGATACCTTACAGAAAGTTTGGCACCGGCTATTTCACGGTAGTAAGACGCGACAATAGGAGCTATAGAAGCGAGTGCCTTGAACCTCAGCAGGGTTAAGACGCTGCCGGTATCTGCAACTGCCTCGGTCCAGATCCTGAGCTCAGGCGTGGCTTTATCTGAACCTTGAAAGCGGCGTAGAAGAGCATTGCGATGGCTAAGGGCTTGGTGGTATTTACGGTATGAACTGTAGTAACCGGGTAGTGTTCCCATAAAAATGTTATCAAAAAATCGCCTCCGCTCGCCCGGCGACCCAGCCGTTATTTGAAGATCCTCGGGACGAAATAGTAAAACAGCTAAATAACCGGGGAAAGCGCGCCTGCTCACCTCCTTTCCATTTAAAATCAACCTTTTTCCGCTAGAGCTTATTTCAACCGCTGTTCCGCTATCAAGCCCGCCTTTGTTAACAGTCGCACGCAGAACGGCTTTGTTTTCCCCGGTGCGAATAGCTTCATATTCCCGCACGGTCCGGAAGGAATATCCGCACAGGCAAAAATGAATCACCTCAAGGAGGTTTGTCTTTCCCGCCGTATTTTCCCCGATCAGCAGGTTTATGCCCTCCGCAGGGCCGAAGCCGGCCTCCTTGTAGTTTCTAAAGTTTCGCAAGCTCAGTGATACCAGGCGCACTTTTACCCTGTGGGCTACAATAGTCTCAACGGTAACACAAGAGCAAGGTAGCCGGGGCTGTCCGGTAACCTGATTACTGCCGGCCCCATATTTCCATTGAAACCGACCTCTACAGACTCGCTCTCTGCAGCACGCAGCGCCTCCAAAAGATAGGTTGAATTAAAGGCAACTTCAACATCTTCTCCTTCCGTTTGCATCGAAAGTGTTTCTCTCAGTCCTCCTACTTCTGATTGCGCATGGACGCTGAGATTACCGCCAGAAACTCTAATTATCACACTTGGGACGTCACTTCCCGCCATTACTTGTGCCCTCTCTACACCGTTTATAAAGTTCAAACGGTTGCCCCTTATAAGCGTATGGGCCTGGTTCTGCGGTATGGCTGCACGCCACTCAGGAAAACGTCCCTCTATCAGTCGCGTGTAAATCTCTACGCCGTCAAGGAAGAAGGCCGCCTGGCCGGGCGCAAGGCTTATCGTTAAATCTTCCGACAACTGCCCAATGACACGCTCCACTTCCCGTAGTGCTTTAGCCGGTATGATACTTGACGCAGCGGCTCCGGACCCGACCGTCGATTCATGGACGGCAAGTCGGTGACCATCAGTGGCTGCGAGCGTTAGTACACCGTCCCTTACTTCGAACTGGACACCGGTAAATACCGGACGGAGTTCATCCTTCCCTGCTGCATAGAGAGTACACCTTAGTGCCTCTCTAAATCCCGGCCCGGGTTTTATTGGCAGTTTCTCTTCTCCTTCCAATGTAAGAAGAGGGAACTCCTCTGGCAGATAACCTGCCAACTGAACTTCACCGCCGGCGTAGGTCATTACAACATTGGGACCGCTTCCCTGTACTTCTATTTTCCCTTCGCCGAGCCGCCTTATTATCTCGGATACCTGCCTTGCCGGAACAACTACCTCTCCTTCTCTGTACACCTCGAGCGCCGGCACCCGGCACCGTATCATTAGCTCCAGGTCTGTTCCGGTCAGTTCCACTGAGTTTTCTTCTGCCTTCATTAGAAAACCCGCTGTTATTGGTAACGGGCTTCGTGAAGGTACAGCCCTGAGGGCGGCGCTCACTGCGATCATCAAGGTTTCTCTGTTTACGGTAAAATGCATTATTACGGTCACCGTCCTGATCAAGATGATTATAAAACTAAATAATATAGAGCATTATAGTTGTAGTAATAGCTGTGATTATGTTGATATCTTAGTTCAAAGCGAGAGAATGGAGCAAAGTAATTGTGAAATTTAGTGTTAAGAAAAGTTTTTAATCATATTAGAGATATCGGTAATGACTTTCTGCAGCGTCAGGTCACTCTGAATTTCCACAGTGATCTTTTCGTATGCATGGAGGACGGTAGTATGGTCGCGGCCGCCAAAATAATCACCAATCTTCGGAAGCGACATATCAGTAAGTTCGCGCGTCAGGTACATGGCAATCTGCCGTGGATAGGCAACAGCCCGCGTGCGCTTTTTTGTTTTTAAATCCTCCGGTTTAAGGTTAAAGTACTTGGCTACCGCTTCCTGGATCATATCAACGGTTATGCGCTGGGGGCGGGAAACCTTGAAGACGTCCTTAAGAACGGTCGCTGCGGCTTCAGGTGTCACGGGATTATTAGTTAGTGCCGCGAATGCAACCAGGCGGACAAAGGCTCCCTCCAATTCGCGAATGTTTGATTGTATCCTGTCGGCGATATAAACAAGCGTCTCATCCGGGACTTCTATATTTTCCATCTGAGATTTTTTTCTGAGAATTGCCACTCTGGTTTCGAGATCAGGTGGTTGAATATCACAGATAAGTCCCCATTCGAAGCGTGACCTGAGGCGCTCTTCCAAGGTAGGAATCTCCTTCGGGGGACGGTCGCTTGAAATAACGATCTGACGTGAAGACTCGTAGAGGGTGTTGAAGGTGTGGAAAAACTCCTCCTGGGTTCGCTCCTTGCCGGCAAGGAACTGTATATCGTCAATCAACAAAACGTCTACGTTTCTGTATTTTTCCCTAAACTTTAGTGTTTCATTCATTTTTAATGCATCAATCAGCTCATTTGTAAACTTTTCTGTTGTAATATAAACAACCTTTAACAGGTTGCCCTTTGAAATAATATGCTGGCCGATGGCGTGCATAAGGTGGGTTTTCCCCAGCCCAACACCTCCATAAATAAAAAGAGGGTTATAGGAGCGTGCCGGCGCTTCTGCGACAGCAAGGGATGCAGCGTGCGCAAAGCGGTTGGAATTGCCTACGACAAAGTTGTCAAACGTATACTTAGGGTTTAGTCCGGGAAAAGGAGTGAGATGCTCGGGTCGTCCGTATGAGGAAGCGTAAAAAGGGACTTCGTTAGCTAATATAAAACGAACCGCTAACTCGTTTCCCAAAACTTCTGTAAAAGCTTGTTTAAGAAGCGGTGCGTAACGCTGGGTAAGCCAGTCACGTGAAAAGTTATTAGGGACTGCGATATAAACGGTGTTATCGGCATAAGAGACGGGACGAAGAGGCTTAAGCCAATTTTCGAAGGAGTGCTTGGCCACAACTTTTTCAAGGTTAGAGAGTATCTCCCTCCACAGGTGGCTTATCTCCGCACCAATCACCGTGGTCCCTCCGTAAAAATTTTCACGCATTAACAAATCGATCCACAGTCTTTTTCACAGTCTGTGGAAAAGGTAGATAGCTTTCACCAGTTAGTCTATATCGTAGCAGATAAGGAGAAGATTATCAACTGCTCTTTATCCCCGGGAGGTTGCAAACACGGCTTTGTTCTTGACCGTCGGGTACCGGTGGGATATAATTTCTCTGTATCTGGTAAAGGTACTATTCTGTTTCGTTCGAGGTGAAAAAGTGAAAAGGACGTTCCAGCCGAAAGTAAGGCGGCGGAAGCGCGTTCACGGGTTCTTAAGGAGAATGCGCACCCGCGGAGGCAAGGGAGTCATCCGCAGGAGAAGGCTAAAGGGCCGTAAAAGGCTAACTGCATAGGAACGGGAAGCAAAAGGCGGTTCGGGAAAATAGGCGGGGCTCCAAAGATGTAGGTTGCTGAAAACATGCTGTGCGGTAACCCGACCCGTCATTTTTGAGAACGTGGAGCGTCGCAAGACCATGCAACACGAGAGGCTAAGACGCAGGGAGTTCAATGAGGTTTTTAAAAAGGGCAGGAAGGGTGCGGTTGGAGACGTAGCGGTTTATGTGTTGCCGAACAATCTGCACGTTTGTCGCGTGGGATTTGCTGTCAGTCGCAAGGCGGGAGGAGCGGTAAGGCGTAACAGGGTAAGACGGCTAATCAAAGAGGTATGCAGGCTCCACACTAATTGGTTCAGGATAGGTTTTGATTACGTGGTATTAGGAAGGGTTTCCGCGGGAAAAGCCGATTACAAATCGATGGAGAGTGCTTTGGAGAAAGCCATAAACCGCTTGAAGGTGAGCAACGATGAGGGGACTCGTTTTAAAGGCGATTAGGCTTTATCAGGCGATCATCTCTCCGTGTCTGCCGCCGCGGTGTCGCTTCTATCCAACCTGTTCCCGGTATGCGCTTGAGGCGATTGAACGGTATGGGGTTATACGCGGAGGGCTAATGGCTGTGCGTCGTGTTCTGCGGTGCCACCCTTTCAACAGCGGCGGTTATGATCCTGTGCCGGAGCTTTCGAGGAGGTAGTGGATTGGGCGAAATATTTGGGGCGCTTGTGGACGGAATGACCTTGATACTGAACTGGCTTTACGGCGTTACTGCGACTATCGGAGTACCGAATTACGGTCTCGCGATAGTGTTGTTGACCATAATTGTAAAGATGGTATTGTATCCGCTGAACTACAAGCAGATGCAGTCTATGGTGGCTATGCAAAGGTTACAGCCAAAACTTAAGGACATACAGGAAAAGTACAAGAAGGACCCACAAAAGCTTCAACAGAAGATGATGGAACTATACAGAGAGCACGGCGTGAATCCACTTGCAGGCTGTCTACCGCTTTTAATTCAGTTGCCGATTTTAATAGCACTGTACCGGGCGCTGTTGAAACTTTTTCGGACCCCCGGTGTGCAGAACCTGAACTTCCTCTGGATCGCAAGCCTTGGGCAAAAGGGAATCCACCAGCCGGTGGATATACTGCTTCCGGTGCTTGCCGGCGTTACTACTTACTGGCAGATGCGCCTTACCCCACAGACCGGCGGGCAGGAGCAGATGCAGCGGATGATGTCGCTGACCATGCCGGCCTTTATCACTTACATTACCACAACACTGCCGGCAGGGTTGGGCCTCTACTGGGTAGTCTTCAATCTTTTAAGCATTGCTCAGCAGTATATCATGAACAAGCGCCTGATCGGTGCCGGGAAGGAGGCTTTAGAGAGTGAAGGAAGTGGTAAAAAGCGGTAAATCTGTAGAGGAAGCGGTGAAGTCGGCGCTTGTTGAGTTGGGTGCAACGGTTGATAATGTGACTGTTGAAGTGCTAAGCGAACCCGCAAAGGGACTTTTTGGAATAATCGGGGGAAAGCCGGCGGTAGTGAGAGTTACGGTTAAAGAGAGATTAGGGGAGAAAGCACGGATCCTGGTGGAAAATATAATAGCCGCTATGGGCTTGGAGGGTAACGTGGTCGTGCGGGAGAGCGAGGAAACCATTGAAATCGAGGTAAGCGGAGAAAAGATGGGTGCATTGATCGGAAGAAGGGGAGAGACGCTTAACGCGCTGCAGTACCTTGTTGGTTTAGCCGTTAATAGGAGCGAGGGAGAGAGGAAACGGGTGCAGATCGACGTAGGGGGTTACCGGAAGAAGCGGGATGAGACGCTGCGGGAGTTGGCGATAAAATTGGCGGATAAGGCAAAACGTCGCGGCAGGAGCGTGGTTTTGGAACCGATGAACCCGCACGAACGGCGGGTGATTCATATGGCGTTAAGAGGTCGGGATGATATATACACCTTCAGCGAAGGGGAGGAGCCGTTCAGAAAGATAGTAATATCCCCGCGGAAGTAGCAGGTGATGTATTGCACGGAGATACTATTGCTGCTATTTCTACGCCTCTCGGTGAGGGAGGAATCGGAATTGTCCGGGTTAGCGGCCGGGATGCGGTGGCCATAGCAAAAAAGGTCTTTGTGCCAAAGAAAAACCGCGCCTGGGCGGAGGGGCCGGGATATCGCCTGGTTTACGGGTTCGTATTAGACCCGGAGACTGGGGCGGTTATCGATGAGGTCCTTCTTTCTTTTATGCGCGCGCCGTACAGTTTCACGACCGAAGATGTGGTTGAGCTTAATTGCCATGGAGGCTTTATTGCAGTAAAAAAGGTGCTGGAGGCAGTACTTGCAGCGGGAGCGCGGCTGGCCGAACCAGGTGAGTTCACCCGGCGTGCATTACTCGGGGGGCGAATCGATCTCTGCCAGGCAGAAGCTGTTCTCGATGTTATCCGGGCGGCTACAGAGGAAGGGCTCAGGGTGGCGCAGGGCCAATTATTAGGCAGATTGACCCGAGAAATTCAAGAACTGCGCCAGGCAACCGTCTCAGTTTTGACTGCCGTTGAGGCGGGAATTGACTTCCCAGATGAAGTGCCAGGATTGGAACGCGCGGACTTACTCTCTCGACTGCACGGGTTAAAAGCGCGGGGAACGAGGTTGCTTGAAAACGCGGTAGCCGGGGCGGTTTACAGAGACGGTATAACCATGGTGTTAGCAGGGAAAGCGAACGTAGGGAAGTCATCGCTTTTAAACGCCCTTGCAGGGAAGGAAAAGGCCATCGTAACCGGGTTGCCTGGCACAACCAGGGATATTATAGAAGAGGTAGTGAGCATTAAAGGGATACCAGTAAGAGTCCTTGATACTGCTGGGATACGCGAAGCGGTTGAAGAGGTGGAAAAGATCGGTGTGGCCCGCGCGCGGGAGGCGTTGTCCTGTGCGCAACTGGTTGTTGTCGTGGTCGACGCGACGAGTGGGATAACCGAGGAGGATAAAGCGGTATTTCAGGCGTGTGAGCAACGGGAGCGCATTGTGGCGGTGAACAAGATAGACCTTGCACCGGATGGTGTTTCTGCAGCGGAGATTCAAATGCTGGCAGATAGGGCACCGGTCGTGAATCTGTCGGCGTTGACCGGAGAAGGAATGGATTCCCTGCGGACGGCGATAGCGGATAAAGTATTCCAAGGAAGGGTTTTGCGGCCGGAAGAGGTGCTTATTAGCCGGGTGCGCCACCGGAATGCTGTGAGACACTATGTCTCCGCGATCAGTAAGGCGATAGACGGGTTGAACGGGGGGATTCCGGAGGATTTGATATCTCTCGATCTTCGTTCAGCGGCGACTGCGCTTGGGGAAATCACCGGGGAAACTGTGACGGAGGATGTAATCGAAGGCATCTTTCGGGATTTCTGTGTGGGCAAGTGAGGTGGAAGAATTGTTTACGGCAGGGGAATACGACATAATTGTAATAGGTGCCGGCCATGCCGGGTGTGAAGCTGCACTGGCGTCAGCCAGAATGGGTATGAAGACGTTGCTGCTCACCCTTAACCTTGATTACGTTGCGTTAATGCCTTGCAACCCAGCGGTGGGGGGTCCCGCTAAAGGGCACCTTGTACGGGAGATAGATGCCCTTGGCGGGGAGATGGCCGTTAATACAGATAAAGCGGCGATTCAGGTGCGGATGCTCAACACGGGCAAGGGACCCGCGGTGCGTGCATTGCGCGTGCAAACGGACAAGGAAAGGTATCAGCAGGAAATGCGCCGTGTTTTGGAAAGGGAGCCCCTATTGCATGTGAGGCAGGCAAGGGTGGAGCGAATAAGCATAGGGGAAGGCGGCGTACGTGGAGTAGTGACAGAGACGGGAGTCTTCTTTGCTGCACGCGCCCTGGTGGTTACGACAGGCACATACCTCCGCTCGCGAATAGTGGTTGGAGATACAACCTACCCCGGGGCTCCGAACGGGCAGCAGCCCGCAGTAGGATTGGCGGAAAGCTTGCGGGAACTGGGGCTGCAGATGGGCCGGTTTAAAACAGGAACTTCGCCGCGGGTAGACAGGCGAAGCATCGATTTCAGTAAGATGATCCCACAACCCGGCGATTCTCAGCCGGGTACGTTTTCTTTTTTAGGAAAGCAGTGCATAAGAGAGCAGGATCCATGCTGGCTGACCTATACCACGCCCGAGACACATAGGCTGATTCGCGAGAATATCCATCGGGCACCGCTGTTTTCCGGAGTTATCGAGGGACGCGGGCCGCGGTACTGTCCATCGATCGAAGGAAAGGTGGTTCAGTTCGAACGGGATAGGCACCAGGTTTTTATCGAACCGGAAGGCAGGAACACACCTGAGATGTACATCCAGGGGTTGAGCACCAGCCTCCCGGAAGATGTACAGGTAGCAGTGCTCAGGAGCATACCCGGGCTTGAAAAGGCGGTAATAACCCGGCCTGGTTATGCCATCGAGTACGACTACGTTGTCCCCACGCAATTGACTCCCTGGCTGATGGTTAAGGAAATTCCGGGGCTCTTTCTTGCCGGACAAATAAATGGGACTTCAGGGTATGAAGAGGCGGCAGCTCAAGGAATAATGGCCGGGATTAACGCGGTGCTTTTTGTCCGCGGCGAGGAACCCTTGGTAATAGGGCGAGAAGAAGGATATATCGGCGTGCTGATCGATGATCTTGTAACAAAAGGAACGGATGAGCCATACCGTTTGCTTACAGCAAGAGCAGAATACAGGTTGCTTCTCCGGCAGGACAACGCGGATTTGCGGCTAACGGAGAAGGGGCGGCGTGTGGGATTGGTTAGTGAGGAGCGTTACCGTGTGTTCGTGCGGCGGCAGGAGGCAATAGCTCGTGAGATAGAACGGCTTAAAGAGGTAGTGGTGCCCAGCGAACTTATGGCGCAGATATTCCGGGAAAAGGGAAGGGAGGTCCCTGGAGGGGCGATGAAGGTTGCAGAACTGCTGCGCCGGCCGGAGATCCATTACACTGACGTAGTTAAGGTGGGTGTGCTTGGAGAAGGGGCTCCGCCTGATGTCGTCTGCGAAGTCGAAAACCAGATAAAGTACGAAGGATACATCAAGCAGCAGATAGCAGAGGTAGAGCGTTTCCGTAAGATGGAGGAAAGAAAGATACCCGCGGATTTTAACTATGACGCCATCAAAGCGCTGTCAAACGAAGGGAGAGAGAAGCTGAAGCGGGTAAAGCCTGTCTCCATCGGCCAGGCGGCACGGGTCAGCGGCATATCGAGCGGGGATATTGCCGCGCTGTTGGTTTATCTTAAACGGGGAAGCGGAACGAAAAGTTCAGGCGGTATAGAGGAATGAAAACACCGGAGGCGAAGAGAGCCGTTCGGGTTGTTCAGCCCGCCATACACGTAAGAGAATTTAGGCTTAAATTAAGGGCCTTATTAGGAGTTTTATCGGCTGCGGTGAATCGGCGATGAGGTTTAGGGAAGCGTTACGCGAGGGGTTAAAATCTATGGGTATAGCGGTTGGGAATGAAGCGGAAACGCTTCTTATTTCCTACTACGAACTTTTAGAGAGAGAGTCAAGGTTTCTAAACCTTACTGCGATTAAGAACCCTGCGGAGGCTGCGATCAAGCATTTCGTTGACTCGCTAACGGTCCTTAAGTGGGTATCTTTTGCGGTGGGGGATCATTTGATGGACGTCGGCAGCGGCGCAGGCTTCCCGGGCATCCCGCTGGGGATTGTACAAGGAGGGGTGCGCGTAGTACTTCTGGAAGCGGTTAAAAAGAAATCGAATTTTCAGCAGAGGGTCATTGAGTCGTTGGTGCTGCGAAACGTAGAGGTTATCTGGGGGCGGGCGGAAGAGTGCGGGCGGGAAGGCGAATACCGTGAGAGGTTCGAGTGGGTTGTCGCGCGTGCTGTTGCGCCTTTGAGGGAATTGGCGGAGTATATGCTCCCGTTTGCTCGGGTAGGAGGTGCATGTATCGCTTTTAAGGGGCCTAAGGGAAAAGAAGAGGTAAAAAGTGCGGTTAAAGCGGTCGGTATACTTGGGGGGCGAATAGCGGAAGTGAAGGAGTACAGATTACCTATAACAGGAGACGAGCGACTCCTCGTATTTATCGTGAAAGAAAGCCAGACCCCGAGCGCTTACCCGCGGCGTGCGGGAATTCCGCGGAAAAAACCCCTATAAACCGCATCGCCCCGTCGGGATTAAAGTTTCAACATACGGAGTGAATATTCGGCCTATGGAGCATTCACATTGCTCTTTCCACTGCATTCTGACAACGAGGTAGACGTTTAAAAGCAGGAGTTTATTTGGAGATGTGGAATAGTTTTTTGGTATGTTTGGTTCAGCAATCCCAGGAAAGGCAGGCTGTGGAATGTGGGTAAGGTGATTGCGGTTGCCAATCAGAAAGGGGGCGTGGCAAAGACAACAACGGTGGTCAATCTCGGGGCCTGCCTCGCGTTAATGGGTTACAAGACGCTGGTAATTGACGCCGATCCGCAGGGCAACGCAACGAGCGGGCTTGGTATTCGCAGTGGAAAGATAAAGCATTCTCTTTACGACGTAATGGTTAACGGTGTTGCAGTCCGGAGTGCCCGGTTGCCGTGTCCTTGGGTTGAAAACCTGGATGTAGTGCCCGCAAATCTGAGCCTTGCCGGCGCAGAGGTGGAACTTGTCGGCGAAGTCAAACGGGAAGGGGTTTTAAGCGGGGCAGTCTCACGTATTAGAGAAGAGTACGAGTTTATCTTGGTGGACTGTCCGCCGTCCCTCGGTCTCCTGACGTTGAATGCGCTTACTGCCGCAGATTCGGTAATAATCCCAATCCAGTGCGAGTACTATGCGCTTGAAGGGGTGGGACATTTGTTGAATACCGTTCAACTAGTAAAAAGGCGGCTAAACCCGAGGCTGGAAGTGGAGGGAGTGTTGCTGACAATGTTCAACGGCAGGACGAACCTGTCCATCCAGGTGGCTGAAGAGGTGAAGAAACATTTCCGGGGGAAGGTTTACCGGACCGTGGTACCGCGGAACGTGAGGCTCAGCGAGGCACCAAGCCATGGCAAGCCGGTGGTAGTGTATGATCCAAAGAGCCGTGGAGCGGAAATTTACGTTGAACTGGCGAGGGAAGTGGCCGGTAGGAATGGCTAAGCTAAGGGGACTAGGTCGGGGGTTGGACGCGTTAATACCCGTGCTTGACGAAGCAGGAGAGGAGTTGCGTCAGATTAAGATCGAAGAGATACGGGCCAACCAGCGGCAGGCGAGGGAGGTATGGGACGAGGAGGGGATTGCGGAGCTCGCGGAATCTATTAGGGAGCACGGGCTTTTGCAGCCTATAGTGGTACGACGCGTGGAGAAAGGTTACGAGATGGTAGCTGGAGAGAGACGGTGGCGTGCGTGCAAACTGCTCGGTTGGGAAGCGATTCCGGCTCTGGTTAGGGAGTATGATGATACAGAAAGCGCGGTTGCTCTTTTAGTGGAAAACGTGCAGAGGGAGGACCTGAATCCGCTTGAGGAAGCAGCGGCGTATCAGAGGCTAATAGATGAGTTTAAACTGACCCAGGAGGAGGTTGCGCGCAAGGTTGGGAAGAGCCGGGCTACCATTGGGAACGCGCTGAGGCTGTTAACTCTGCCGGCGGGGGTAATGCAGCTTGTGAAGACAGGCAGGTTAAGCGCGGGACATGCGAGAGCACTGCTCGGTTTAGAAGATGCCGCAGAACAGGAAGCCCTTGCACAGAAGGCAGCGTCAAGGGGGCTATCGGTGCGTGAGTTGGAGGAGGCAGTGAAGAGGGAGCAAGCTGCGGCGAAAGAGGGCGTTAAGGAAGGCCTTCCGGCAGACGAAGAAATAACGGCTGCTGCATCTACCCTTTCGCGCGTACTGGATAAAAAGGTTGCTTTTCGGCTGGTGCGGAAGCGCTGGCGTTTGGAGATTTCTTTCCGGGATAAAGATGAGATAACGGAGTTCGTTACACGGGTAATAAAAGCAACAAAAGTTTCACGTGAAACTTGACGGTGAAACAGATTGCAATGGATGACTTTGCAAGAGGGCTGGTCCTGGGGTTGCTGATAGGCGAGGGTCACTTCGGCGGTGACGGCCGGCAGGCGCAGGTAACACTAAGAATGCACGTCCGCCATGCGACGCTTTTCTCCTGGTTGTTAGCAAATGTCCCGGGTTCAAGGCTTTACGGACCATATAACCACGGCGGCCGCGCATACTTCCAATGGATGGTCCGCGGCGCAGCGTTAAAGGAATTGCTCAGCCACATAGACCCTGATCGGCTTAAAGAGTTAGACCCGCCTACATATGCTCGTTTACGGAAAATGATCGAAGATTATCCAGCGTTAAG
The DNA here is from genome assembly GCA_040756575.1 of Bacillota bacterium. Taxonomy (GTDB): domain Bacteria; phylum Bacillota; class Desulfotomaculia; order Desulfotomaculales; family Ammonificaceae; genus DTYU01. The sequence continues at coordinate 152,076 of JBFLYP010000002.1, forward strand.
CAGGTAGCCACGCGGGAACGGACAAGGTGTTGAGCAGAGCGAAAAATGCCGGCGAAAACGGCCCCCTTTAACTGAATGCCGGGTCCACCACCTTCGCCGACTCCGCGCCCGGCCCGGTACAGGGACAACCTTGCTGCCGGGAAGTTGAATGACAGATAAGATTATGGCGGCGTTCGCTTGGAAGACTACCTGCTGAATGCCGGATGCTCTATAGGGGAAACCGCAGCAGGCCCAGTAGTAATTGCGCATTCTTCGAGGGAGGACCAACAGTGGGTATTGAACTCTACTCGCGTTACGGAGGTTTTCTGCTAATTGGTGCTACGATTTTGGCCTTCATATCCTTTTCCTTGAGCATAATAAATTACCTCAAAATAGCCGGTCTCGACCGCCGTTATAAATTCTTGAACAAGGTTGCACGTAATGAGGAGTCTCTGTTGCACCTACAGAAGTCGGTTGAAGGTCTTGAACGCCTGAAAAGGCGCATTGACGCTCTTAGTGCGGAACAGGAGAGGTTCTCCCTGTTGCTGCGCAAGTGCACGCGTACGCCTGTCATGAAGCGGTTCAACGCGTTTGATGATGTGGGGAGCGACCTCAGTTTTAGCATAGCGCTCCTTGACGGGGAGGGAAACGGGCTTATACTCACAAGCCTCTACGGGCGTGAAGAGACGCGTACATACGCCAAAAAGGTTTCAGGCGGTATCCCGGCGACGCGCGTTTCTGTCGAGGAAGAAGAAGTGCTGAGGGAAGCGCGCTCTCAAAATTAGGACAGCGCCGGGTTTTACGGCGCTCAACTAAGGGAGACGGTAGCAGCTACCCGTCGAGTGGAAGCTTTTTGGCTGGCTTCCATATTGGTGTTACAAGAGGCTTTTTTTCTGAGTTGAGTGCCTGGTTAAAACTTTCGTGCAGTTAGACCAGTTAGGGTTTTGCAGTGGTCTCCCGGTACAGTTGCATCATTATTTGACGGTCGGGCAGCATACTTTAACGGGAGGTAACGGCATGTTTAAGGACCGTGTCGACGCTGGCCGCCGTTTGGCAGAACGCCTGGCAGGCAAAGAGTATCCTCAAGGGTTGGTGCTTGCCATCCCGCGGGGGGGTGTAGTGGTCGGTGCTCAGATAGCGCGGGCGTTAAGCCTGCCGCTTGAGATCATCATTCCCCGGAAGATAGGTGCACCGTATAACCCGGAGTTAGCGATCGGTGCTGTGACGCAGGACGGGACAGCCATTTTCAACGAAGAGCTTCTCCGCCACTTCTCCCTTACACAGGCGGCGAAGGAGAAACTTGTCGCCGATGCGGTTGCGGAGATCAACCGCCGCATGTGCCTGTACCGTGGTGATAAACCCCTTCTTTCGTGGCACCGCCGCACTATAATCCTTACCGATGATGGAATCGCCACCGGCTTTACTGTTATGGCAGCATTGCGTTCACTTCGTAAGTCGGAACCGGAAAGAATAATTCTTGCCGTACCGGTGGCACCCCCGGAGGCGCTGGAAAACCTGCGCTCCGAGGTTGACGAGCTGATCTGTCTGCTCGTTCCGGAGATTTTCATGGCTGTAGGGCAGTTTTACCACTATTTCGATCAGACTTCAGACCAAGAGGTGGTCTCCCTCCTTAAAGAACTCGGTCCAGTTTTCTAAAAACGCTTCTCCTCCCCGCATAAACCATGGTAAGAAAGTCCATACTACCCTTTGGAAACTGTACTTTATTTTGAAACCTAACAAGAAACAACGTTGTTACGCTTTCGGAGGTGGGTCTGTGCCTAAGGTGGCAGTTGATGAAGGATTGTCGGGGGTAAAAGAAATTTTACGTAACGAAGGCTTTGAGGTAGTTCACCCGGAGCGGGCTCACGGTGCAGTGGCACTGGTAACCGATGGGGCGCAAAGAAACATGTTGAATATCCAGGACGTAACCTTCGGTGGCCCGGTAATCGATGCCCGCGGGAAAACCCCGGCGGAGATACTGGCCCAGTTAAAGGCTTTTCTGGAAAAAAGGTAGAACACGACAAGCAAATGTACCAAATGTATCCGGTCATGTTCCGAAACGGATCGGCGTAAACGCACCCTGAGCCACCGGGGACTCAACAGATGATCCCCCTTTGAAAGCAGTCGGGGTATAACTGTTTTAATTCTACCTTTACCGGGTTGTGCCGGTTTAGCCTCTGACCGGCGCTTCCTCTTCTTGCGCCAATTTCACGAAGGCATCCGCGATCACTTCAGCCTGGCGCATTACAATGCTGAGGCGAGTGTTTTGAAGAACCACATATTCCATAAACCCGCCGACATTTACTACCGCGGTAATATGAAGGTGCCCAACAGGAGGCAAAGACTTATTGACGCCTGCCCCGGGAATAAGCGGGCCCAGCCCTACATTGATGGCGCCGACGTTCTCGGGGTAGCCCAGGGAGGCATCCACGGCGATAATCAAGGCGTTCCGGTGACGCAGGGTAATCTCCTTTAATTTTTCCTTAAGATTTGTGGCATGCACCGGCTCGGCTAAGGTTCCGTAAACGTGATAACACCCGTTATTCATCGCTGCAACCTTGCTTCCCACAAGCGGTCCGAGGGAGTCGCCGGTAGAGCGGTCGGTACCTATGCACAAAATTACAAGCGGCCTATCTTTGCTCAAATTATACAGGCGCAGGCGATCACGTATGCTCTCTGCAAGAAGCAGAGCGGCATCGGGTTCTTCATAGTAAACCTGGAACCTTGGCGGTAAGGCTTCTGCGGTCACGTGAGTAATCGCGGGGTATTCCTCCATTTAAGCCACCCTTTACCAAAACGTGTTACAGGACGTTAGAAGTTATGTATTCAATGTTTCACACCATGTTGCCTTGGGCTATTGCTCCCAACATTCCCATATGGTAAAACTAATATATTTATTGCCTGGGGGCGGAGTGTTTATTCCCGTTTTTACCTCTAATTTTTTATGAAGCAAACCACACGCAAAAGGGTAATATTGGGGTAATATTATGGTAGTGAATTAGACCGGCATTACAGCAACAAAAAAGGAATTCAGGCTGCCTATCGCGAACCATCCGTAAGAAGAATCGGAGGGGGAACAAGTGAATTGGCTGGATGCGGTTTTGACGGTTATCCTGGCAAGCGGCGTTTATCGAGGACTAAAAACGGGTTTTGTTTTAAGCTGCATCCGGCTTACAGGAATAGCGGCAGCTTTTCTGATAGCTGCCCGTTACCACCGGGCGGTCAGTGGCTTTGTAGAGAACCAGTGGCACCTGGCGGACATCCTTGCCGCCTGGCTTGCAAACTTCTTTAAGCTACCCGACGCGATCGTTCCGGTTTACACCGGTAACCATTCGATACTGCTGGGCACGAATCTCTTTCAGGGTACCCTTTTCGGGATGGGGCCGGTTCATCCTGGGACCGCTGCCGGGCCCGAACCTTTGTACGCCGTGGCACGCGCAATTGTTAATGCGGGGGCTTTTGTACTGCTCTTTGCCGGGATTGAGCGCTTGTGGTTTTTTGTCGGGGCTCACTTGACTTTTCCCCGCAGGTGGGTACTCTTTCAGCCCTTCGATCGCGCCGGGGGCATGCTTTTAGGTGCCTTCTGGGGAATAATCGGCGGAGCGGTTCTGCTTATGGTTCTCATGTACGTAGCGGGTTTGCTCAGTTACTTTGAAGGCCCGGAGAACTTCTTGACCCAGGGGATAAAGGCAGCTTCGCTGGTCCCTTACTATGAAGGTTTTTTACGGGTAGTAATAGGGTTTTTACCCGGGGTAAGCCTGAAAACATTTGGGCTGCAGGGATCAAGCGGCTCATAGGAAGGTGACGGTTTGCTTGATCTGCAAGTCGGCGCTGTCGTGCGTCTAAGGAAACGCCACCCTTGCGGTTGCGAGGAGTGGGAGATCCTGAGAACCGGAGTTGACATCCGCCTCAAGTGTTGTGGTTGTGGGCGGGTCATTCTTATACCCAGAGAGAAGTTTCTTAGGATCCTGAAGACCAAACAAATTGCCCGGCAAAACATAAAGTGACATTTTCTCAGACCGCTTATAGGGTGACAATATCACAGTCCGATAACACCGGCGGAAAAGGTACTTGCCAGGGCTTAGCTCCTGTGGTAAAATAATTGCGCTTTTGTTTTCGGTAAAACGAGTGTGCACCGATGACTGTTAATTCATGCGGGTAATTGATGTAGAACAAAGGCTGGTCACAGGAGGAATAAGGTCTTAGGCCTTTTTACTCCCTGCCCCGTTAAGAGCGGGGCCGCTCAGACCGAAGGGAGGTGATTCAGTGCGTCAGTATGAGACAATGTACATCGTGCGCACCGGCTTCGAAGAGGAAAGGCTCGACGCTGCGGTAGAACGGTTCAGGGGTATAGTTGAGGAACAGGGCGGAGTCGTTGACAGTATTGACCGGTGGGGTAAGCGCCGGCTGGCCTATGAGATCGAGAAAGAGCGGGAAGGACATTACGTGGTCATGCGGTTTAAGGCGGAAGCACCGGCTGTGAAGGAACTCGACCGGGTGTTTAAGATCTCAGGAGACGTGCTCCGCCACATTATTATTCGGGAGGATTAGGGGGCGGCGGAATGCTTAACAGAGTGATTTTAATCGGGCGACTGGTTCGCGACCCTGAGCTCCGTTATACGCCAAGCGGCACCGCGGTGGCGAGTTTCACCGTCGCCGTTGACCGGATTTTTTCCGGTAGGCAGGGTGAACGCCAGACCGATTTCATTGATATTGTGGTTTGGCAGAAACAGGCCGAGGTATGCCACCGGAACCTTGCCAAGGGACGTCTGGTAGCAATTGAGGGGCGGCTGCAGATCCGGTCGTACGATGATAGCCAGGGCATCCGAAGGAAGGCGGCGGAAGTTGTGGCCGATTCAGTACGGTTTCTCGACCGTCCGCGCGAAGGCGAGCGCCCTCCAGGGGCGGAACCGGTCGGTAAAGCGGACGAGCCTTTCCAGGAGCCTTTCGGAGAAGCAGTAGACTTTTCTGACGACGACATTCCCTTTTAACGACAGAGATAACCGTGCTTTCAGGTGCCATTTAAAGACGGCTGAAAACCGCGTCAATACAGTTATAATAGTATTTACGGCATACATGATGCACAAGAACACAAATTGCGCCCGGGATGTTGTTAAAGCGGTATGTTGAGAATCGAGGGCTTTTCGGGAAGCGTGCCGGGGTAGCACAACCCGAGGGCTGATAAAGGAGGTTGTGAAATGAAGCGTGATCGCGGCCGCGGCCGCCGCAAGAAACGGATATGCAGTTTCTGCGTTGAAAAGATTCCGGCAGCAGACTATAAGGATGTAGCCCGGTTGAAAAAGTACATCACCGAACGGGGCAAAATTCTCCCGCGGCGGATTTCCGGAAACTGTGCGTATCACCAACGCATGCTTACCGTGGCGATCAAGCGTGCCCGAATTATGGCGTTGTTGCCGTTTGTAAGTGACTGAAGCTGGGAAGTTGGCCGTGAAAGAGCCTGGCCTGGTTGCACCGAGGGCGACCAGGTTACTTTTTTTTACGAGCGCCCTCTTTGAAGGAGCGGCCCACGCCGCCCGGAAGCCGTACAATAAAAAATACGGTTTGCTGCTTGCCCCTGGCGGATTGGAAAGTTACGGAGGGTAATGTTGTAGAGGGTTCCAGGGGAAATCCGTTGTTGGCAATTTCACTGCTTTGTCACCGGATGCCGACCAGGAGGATTTATGTATCTCTGCGCCGAAAAACCTAAACTATCCGGATACTCCGGACCAAGAGCATCTTTTTCGTCAGCCGCGATATCACACTAAAGGTGGATTGGAGTCAGACCGTATACAGCCGACATCTCTGCAAGGAGTGATTATCGTTGCGGGTTCTGTTGTTAAAGGATGTGCCGAACTTAGGGAGGGCCGGCGAGGTGGTCACGGTGGCCGAAGGCTATGCCCGCAATTACCTTATACCGAGACGGCTGGCAGAGCCAGTCTCGGCAGGCAAACTCGAGGAGTTGGAGCGTCTCCGCCGCCAGCGCGAAAAAAAGGCCGAGGAAAGCCGGCGGCGGGCGGCCGAGACCGCAGCAAACCTGAAAGGCGCAACCGTACGGATACGGGTCAAAACGGGCGAGGGTGGCAAGCTGTTCGGTGCGATAACCGGCAAGGACATAGCCGCCGCCATTATGAAGGAGTTCGGCATCGCTTTGGACAAAAAGCAAATCGTCCTTGATGCGCCGATGAAGGAGATCGGCAAATACCCCGTAGGAGTCAGGCTTGCACCGGGTGTCACAGCGAAACTCCAGGTGATCGTGGAACCAGAGTAAAGCGGGTGAAGAAATGAATACCGCAACGGATCTGCAACCACCACAGAGTATCGACGCTGAACAAGCGGTCCTGGGGGCGATCTTTTTAGACCCGGATGTCATCCACCAGGTGGTGGGAACGGTAAAACCGGAAGATTTTTACCAGGAGCCGCACCGGCTTATTTTCGAAACCATCCTTTCACTTGACGATGAGGGCACCCCCATAGACATCATCACTGTCACAGATGCCTTACGCCGGGCAGGATACCTTGAGCGCGTAGGCGGCGCGAGTTACGTCGTCGCGCTGACGGACGTCGTACCGTCGACGGCGCACGTTGAACACTACGCCCGGCTGGTCGCTGAAAAGGCGCTTTTACGGACGTTGATACAGGTGGCAACCCGGATCCGGGACATGGGCTACGAGGCCGGCGACGACCCGCGGAAACTGCTGAGCGAAGCGGAGCGCATGATTCTTGAACTGGCGCAGGATAGGGTAATCTCCACGTTTTCTTCTCTGAAAGCCGTTATTGAAGCGACCCTGAAGCACATTGAGAAGGTCTACCATGCGCAGGGGGAGATGCTGGCCCTTCCTACGGGGTTTGCGGATCTGGACCGGATCCTCAGCGGACTTTGGCCCCAGGACCTGATCATAATTGCCGCCCGGCCGAGCATGGGCAAAACCGCCTTGGCGCTTTCCATCGCCATGAACGTGGCAAAAAAAGGCGTTCCGGTCGGTTTTTTCAGCCTTGAGATGTCCAAGGAGCAGCTTGTACAGCGGCTTTTGACGGCCGAGGCAAAAATAGACCATAAGCGCATCCGTACGGCCCACCTCGGTGATGAAGACTGGCAGAGCCTTACCCAAGCAGCGGATAATATCGCCCCGTTGGCCTTATTCATCGATGATACACCGGGCCTTAACGTTCGGGAGATGCGGGCCCGGGCCAAACGGCTCAAGGCCGAACAGGGGTTGGGGCTGCTCATTATCGACTACCTGCAGCTCATGCAGTCCACCCGCCGGACTGAGAACCGGCAGCAGGAGATCGCCGACATTTCACGCTCTCTGAAAGCGCTTGCGAAGGAGCTGAACATCCCTGTTCTGGCACTATCGCAGCTCAGTCGTGCGGTTGAACAGCGACACGAGAAAAAACCTGTCATGTCCGACCTGCGGGAATCAGGGGCGCTGGAGCAGGATGCCGACGTGATAATGTTTATTTACCGCGAGGAGTATTACCGGCCGGAGACTGAAAAAAGGGGCATCGCCGAGATTATTGTCGCCAAACAGCGCAACGGTCCGGTTGGAACGGTAGAGCTTGCCTTTTTAAAGGAGTTCACCTGTTTCGTGAATCTCGCGCGGGAGTTTTAAGAGACCGGTGCAAAACCCAGCACTCGGCTTAAAGCAGGTGCTACCAAGAATGTGGAAGTTGCGAGAAAATTCTTTTTGAAGCCGAAGAGTTGTTTCTCCCGGTTTAGTGCCGGGCGGCGAAGAGATGACCTGGCTTTTTTCGTTATTAGTGCTTTTCAACATTCTTCCAAAGCTAAAGTACAAAAACCGGTACGGTTGCCGCGATAATAATGCTCTTGCTTTTATAGAGTAGCTATGAGGAAAGATCCCTGTTCCAAAAATACGCCGTCCGGCCGGCGCTGACCGGCTACAGCGGTTGACATAAACCCTGGATTTTAATATACTCTGGTGGGTTTAACCGCTGTAGGTTTTAGAAAGGAGACTTTTCGACGGAGGAGTTCTACGACGTAATCATCATCGGCACCGGGCCTGCCGGAATATTCGCCGCTGTTGAACTTATCAGGAAAATACCCGACTGTAAGATCGTCATGCTTGATAAAGGTTGGGATATCAAGAGCAGGATCTGCGCGGCGAAAACAAACGGCGGTGTCTGTCGTCATTGTACCCCTTGCTCGACGGTATGCGGCTGGGGAGGGGCCGGGGCATTCAGCGACGGAAAGCTGACGCTTTCTCACGAAGTGGGAGGAAGCCTCGGGGAATACGTCGGCGAGCAGTACCTCAAGGAGCTTATCAGCTATGTTGACGGCATTTATCAGGAGTTCGGCGCACCCCCGGAGGTTTACGGTGCGGGCCGTGAGGAGGAGTATGAGGAGATAATGCGCCGGGCCATCCTCGCGGGGCTGAAGGTCGTGCCGGTGCCCATAAGACACCTGGGTACGGGACGCTGTGCCGAGGTTCTTGCGCGGATGAAAGAGTTCCTGGCCCCGCGGGTGGAAATACGGATGCAGTGCCCGGTAGAATCGATACTGTCTTCGAAGGGCCGGGTACACGGCGTGAAGACCGCCGGCGGGGAGGTCCTTGCGGGACGGTACGTTATTGTGGCCCCGGGAAGGGAGGGAGCCGGCTGGCTCCGTCACGAAGCCAAGCACCTGCGCCTCAAGATGGCGATCAACCCGGTGGATATCGGTGTCCGTGTGGAAGTCCCCGCAGCGGTGTTGGAGCCCCTGACGAAGCTTTTTTACGAGGTAAAGTGCGTTTATTATTCCAGGACTTTTGAGGATAAGGTGCGCACCTTCTGCATGAACCCCGGCGGCGAGGTGGTGATGGAGAACAACGACGGCGTTGTTACGGTAAACGGGCACACACACGCTTACCGTAAAACGGAGAACACTAATTTTGCGGTATTAGTGAGCAAGACTTTTACGGAGCCATTCAAAGAGCCGATCGCTTACGGCCGTTACATTGCCAGCTTGGCCAACCTGCTGGGCAACGGCATTATCGTACAAAGATTAGGGGACTTGCTCGCGGGTCGGCGGACCAATCCGGAGCGGCTCGCCAAAGGGCTTGTAAGGCCCACCCTGACCGAGGCGACGCCCGGGGACCTTAGCCTGGTCCTTCCTTACCGCCACCTCGTGGGTATCGTGGAAATGCTGCAGGCCTTTGACAAGGTGGCTCCGGGCGTCTTTTCGCGGGATACGCTTTTATACGGTGCAGAGGTGAAATTTTACTCTTCCCGGCTTAATCTGAGCGCAAGCCTGGAGACCCAGGTGAAGAACCTGTTCGCCGCCGGCGACGGTGCCGGGGTGACCAGAGGGCTTGTTCAGGCCTCCGCTTCCGGAGTTGTGGCGGCGCGGGAAATATCGAAACGACTTGGGGGGTAGTTTAATTGGCTACGGTAGTACTGGTAGGCGCCCAGTGGGGCGATGAAGGAAAAGGAAAAGTAACTGACTTCCTGGCGTCCCAGGCAGACATCATTGTTCGTTTCCAGGGAGGAAACAACGCCGGGCATACGGTGGTGGTCGGCGATAAAGAGTTCAAGCTGCACCTGTTACCATCGGGCATCCTCCATTCCGATAAGACATGCATCATAGGGAACGGGGTGGTGATAGACCCCGCTGTGTTGGTTGCCGAGATAGAAGGGCTTGAACAGCGCGGGGTGAAGATGGCCCGGTTGCTCATCAGCGAACGTGCGCATCTGATTATGCCGTACCACCTTCTTCAGGACGCGGCAGAGGAAAACCGCAAGGGAAACGGGCGCATAGGTACGACAGGGCGCGGCATCGGCCCTGCGTACATGGATAAGGCCGCACGGATAGGGATAAGAATGGTTGATCTTTTTGACGCCGACATGCTCCGCCGCCTGGAGGAAAACGTAGCATTCAAAAATAATCTTTTCGCGCGCGTCTACGGCACGGAGGGAGTATCTGTGGAGGAACTACAAAGGGCATGTCAGGCTTATGCTGAGAAGCTGGGAAGGTATGTTGCCGATACCGGGGCGGTGCTTCACCAGGCGATTTCCGAGGGTAAAAACGTTTTGTTTGAGGGCGCCCAGGGTACCCTCTTAGATATCGACCATGGCACATACCCCTTCGTAACTTCTTCCAACCCCACAGCGGGAGCTGCATGTATCGGTACGGGTGTGGGGCCGCGAGCAATAAATGCAGTGATGGGAATAGCGAAGGCGTATACTACACGTGTGGGCGGAGGACCCTTCCCGACCGAACTTAAAGACGAATTAGGAGAAACAATCCGGGTCCGCGGGCGGGAGTTCGGCACTACTACCGGCCGGCCGCGGCGTTGCGGCTGGTTTGATGCGGTTGTGGCCCGGTATGCCGTCCGGATTAACGGCCTCGACTATCTTTCCGTCACCAAACTTGACGTACTGACCGGTATCCCTGTGCTGAAAATTTGCCGGGCTTACCGCTGTGGTGGCGAAGAAATAACTCATTTCCCCGCCAGCCTTAACCTACTGAGTACGTGCGAGCCGGTTTATGAAGAATTGCCGGGTTGGGAAGAAGATATAACCGGGGCGCGACGGCTCGAGGATCTGCCGGGAAACGCGCGGCGGTACATCGAGCGGCTTTCGGAACTCGCCGGAGTACCGATCGCTTTGGTCGGCGTAGGGACACGCCGCGAACAGACCATTGTTTTTCATAGTGTGTTTTCGTAGGGGCGGTTTTATATTGACAGAGCGGTGCTTTATTGGGTAAAATGTTTTCGCAGAGCTAAATGGCTCATTGAAAGGGCCCCATGGTCAAGTGGACTAAGACACCGGTCTTTCAAGCCGGTAACCCGGGTTCGAATCCCGGTGGGGTCACCAATTCGGAAGTCAGAGGCAAGAGGTCGGAGGTCAGAAATTAGTAAGGAGTTCGCTACGCGAATTTCTACAAGGGTTCTTGCATCCGACATCCTGCATCCGATATCTGGTTTGCGGGTGTAGCTCAACGGTAGAGCACCAGCTTCCCAAGCTGGGGGCTGCGGGTTCGAGCCCCGTCGCCCGCTCCAGGAACACCAAGGGTTTCAGGGTTCGGGCAATAGAAAGAAAAAGCGGTTTTACCCTTACCTTACCCTTACCGAAAAAAATATCCCGTCCTGATGGACGGGTGAGTTGGTTTACCCTCCGGTTTGCGGAGGGGTTATTTTTTGCCGGCGAAAAGGACTCCTTCCAGGGTGCTAAGCGCCCGGGCCTTCATCTCCGTTGCCCGCTAACCCTTGCCACAACCGCATTAACGGCCTCGGTTTTTACTGCAATTTTACTGCAACCGGAGTGAAAAGGTACTCCCATTTGTATTATATTTCCAGTTTTGCAAAGCCGCATAAATGCAGGCTTCTTTACTTGCTGGACTTTAGCGGCAGAATACTTCCCGTAAAACTCTCCTGCTTCAAACCACCAATTTTACACCATATTATGGACACTACTAGCGCACAAAGAGCGACGGTTAAATGATTCGATGCTTCCTCAAAAGTTTCAAAACTTCGTTACAGGTTCTTTCGCTTCTTAGAGTTACGCACAGGAAGAGAACCTCCGGCTCTTCGGGAGTTGTCTTCCAAAGTTCTGCGTTTTCTGTGGAGAGGGCATACAAGATACGAAGTTTACCGCTTTTAAAGCGGCGAATGCCGGAAAGCTCGTAGCTGAGGGGACCGGAAGCATAAGGCGCAGAGGCTATGATTTCCTCTTTCTGATTAATCCATTGAATGACGTTACGATCAAAGTCAGCTTTTAACCTGAGATAGAACTGGCGGTGCTGGTAGCCCGCGCTCTGAGGAAAGCCGGTGCCGATCCGGCGCTGGCTGCCGGTGAGGCGGCGCAGTTGCTGAGCGCCTTTAAGGATAAGGCCGAGATCCCTGGCTGGGCCGCCGGGGACGTTGCTTCGGCGGTCAAGGCAGGCGTGGTAAAGGGGATGCCGGACGGGGCGTTTGCTCCACTGTCCCAGGCCTCACGCGCCGAGGCCACGGTGATGCTTAAGCGAATGCTTTCAAACATGAACTTGGTTTAACCGCTTGAAAGAGAAGCCCCGGTCAAGGAGACCGGGGCTTCAAGTCTTTTTCTATCAAGATTTGAAAGGTTTTCTTTACGCGGACTATTGTTTAGGGGTATTATTCGGGCTATAATCAATTTTAAGAAAATTGAATCTCAACGGGGAGAGAGCCGCAGCGTTAAGTGAGGGGGAGAGCACATGTTCGTCCGGGACTGCATGACCGCCAACCCGATATCCATTTCCAAGGATACGCCGATATTTCAGGCGCTGGAAATTATTCAAAACCGCAAAATACGCCACCTTCCCGTAACCCGGGACGGGCGACTGATCGGCCTGGTAACGGAACGCGGGCTGCTTAAGGTTTCCCCCTCGCCGGCATCGACCCTTAGCGTTTACGAATTGAATTACATCCTGGCGAAGGTTACGGTTTCGGAAGCGATGATCAAAAAACCCATAACCGTCGGCCCGGGTGTACCGATCGAGGAAGCGGCGCTCATAATGAGGGAGCACAAAATTGGCTGCCTCCCTGTGGTTGAAGGCGAGAAGATAGTAGGTATCATTACTCAAACCGATATGGTCGAGGCGCTGGTACGCCTCTTTGGTTTGCGTACTGCGGGCTCGCGCGTGGTGGTGGAAGTTACCGATAGGGTCGGGGTGCTTTATGAAATAACCTCCATACTTAAGGATAAAGGAGTGAGCATCCGCAGCCTCGCAACCTTTGAGCGGGAACCCGGACTGTATCATCTCACGTTCCGGCTGAGTATCGCGGATGCGCGGGATTTGGTCGCAGATCTTGAAAAGGTGGGTTGTAAAGTAATATCTGTGAGCTAAAGGAGGGGGAGAATGAGGAAGCACATTCAGACGATAATACCGGGAAAAAGCATGCCCAAGGGAGGTTGTGGCGAGTGTCATGCCTCCTGCCAGTCGGCCTGTAAGACATCTTGCACGGTTGGTAACCAGGCCTGCAAGCAAAAATCTTAAGCCACCGGAACTGTGGATGCCTTTTTCGAAAAGGGCGCTGTTTTGCACACGCCCTTTTTTGTGAATAACTTTAAGTTAAGAGTCATATCATATCAAATAAAAGCTTGTACAAACACAAACTCCTTCCGACATTCCAGATATTCCAGCAGTGGACTGGTATAATATTCCCGATCACAACCGGCTGCTGTTCGTTAGAGTCGGTCTCGGTGGAACTTCACACACAAGGCTTTTGGGCGCCAGGACAGGGCTTCAGCGCGGAAATATTCAGGAGGATCAAGACTGCGAACGGAATGCTTACGTCTTAAGGGGTACCAATCATGGTGCATTGTTTTGAAATTCTCGGTCAAAGGCTGATTTTCGACCCGGCAAGCGGAGGGTTGCACGCGGTTGACGATGTGGCCTGGGACGTTGTCTCTTCGCTTACGGAGGGAAAACCCGTTCCGCCGAAGTACCCACCGGCAGTGGTTGCCGAGGTGTTGCGGGAAGTAGAAGAACTCAAATCCGCAGGCTCCCTTTTTACCCCCGATAAAGGCCGCGAGCTGTATACCCCGCCGGATTTTTCTCCCAAATCTTTGTGTTTAATGGTGGCTCAAGAGTGCAACATGCGCTGTGCTTATTGCTTCGCCGGAGAGGGCAATTACGGCGGCGGCGGTTTGATGTCCCGGGAAACAGCATTAAAGGCGGTAGATTATTTGCTTGAGGCATCCGGTTCCGTACGTGCGGTAGAGATAGACTTCTTCGGTGGCGAACCGCTCTTAAACTTTCACGTGGTAAAGGCGGTTGTGGCTTATGGCACAGAGCGGGCGAGGGTCACAGGAAAGGAGATCTCCTTTACTTTGACCACAAACGCGCTCCTTTTGGACGAAGAAAAGACGCGCTTTTTGCTGGAACGGGAAATTAACGTAGTGCTAAGCCTCGACGGGCGCGAGGAAGTGCACGACCGCTTCCGCCGGTTCCCTGATGGAAGTTGTTCCTACCACGCCGTTTTAGAGAAGGCCAAGCGGTTTTTCTCGGCTTGGGCGGCCGAACCGCGGTCTTCCTACTGTTATCTCCGCGGGACTTACACGCGGATGAACCTCGACTTCTCGCGGGACTTCCGCCACCTGGTCGGGGAGGGTTTCACTGCCATCTCACTTGAGCCGGTGGTGTCTGAACCGGAGGCCCCATACGCCATTCTCCCGGAACACGCACCAGTTGCGGCCTCCGAATACGAGATCCTGGTTAAGCAGTACCTGAGTTTTAGGGAAAGGGGCACGCCGGTGCGGTTTTTTCACTTCGAACTCGACCCTGCCGGAGGCCCCTGCCTGACGAAACGTTTAACCGGTTGCGGCGCGGGTTTCGCTTATTTAGCCGTCGGGGTTGACGGGCGGCTGTATCCGTGCCACCAGTTTGTCGGCATGGGCGAGTTTTGTGTTGGAGATGTCGACAAGGGAGTGAGCCGGAACGACGTAGTGGATTCCTTTCGACACGCCCACGTGTACAACAAGCCCTGCGCCGCTTGCTGGGCGCGGTTTTTCTGCGGCGGGGGATGCCATGCGGCGGCATATAGGGTGAACGGCGATATATTACAGCCGTACGAGGTCGGGTGCATATTAATGCGAAAACGCCTCGAGTGTGCCCTGTATATTCAAACGCAAGAGCCAAGGAAGATTTTTAGGAATGCCGGTGAAAATGGCTGATACGATACTTCAGTAGGAAAACAAGCAGATATTTGGCGAATTTCGGACTTGTTAGCTCTCTGTAACATGATACAATTAATTACTGAGCCTTTCTTGGCTCCTGCGTGATGGCTTTTCGCCGGTCTCTCTGTGACAGAAAAACCGGTTATAAAGTTGAGAACGGGGATGGTATCCGTGGCGAAGGACTTGTTTAAAAACAACAGATGGCGCTTAAAGGGCATTGACGGCTGCCGGCGGCGGGAATTGATAGAACAGTTTTTGGTGGTAGGAGCAGCAATTCTCAGTGCGTTAGTAATCATTTGCTTTGCTGGCAGCGGTTGGGCGGTGGAAGTTGGAGGAAAACCGGTGGGGGTGGTGAAGAAACGATCAGTTGCCGAGAATGTGATCAAAGAGATTTTAAGAGCCCGGGAAGCTGTACTGGGTCAGCCGGTCATGCCGGAGGAAGAGGTTACTTACCGGCGGGTCCGGGTGGCCCAGAACGCGGTCTTAACCTCCGGAGAACTGAAAACACGTCTGGAAGACGCTCTGCATTTGTATACCCGGGCCGCGGTGGTGCGGGTCGACGGAAAGGACCTGTTTTACTTTAAGGATATCGATACGGCGGAGACCTTTTTAAACACGGTGCGGCGAATGTATGCGGTGAAACCGGACAACAAGGCCTTTTTCGACGAGCAGGTGGAAACGGCGGTCTTAGACGCGCCTGTCAGCCGCGTGCTGAGTATAGAGGACGCCCTGTCAGCCGTACGGCGCGGGATAGAGGAAAAATGGCGGTATACGGTAAAAGAGGGGGATACTCTTTGGGATATTGCGGCAGCGCAGGGTTTAAGCGTAGAGGACGTTATTGCTGCAAATCCGGGGGTGGACCCCGAAAACCTATCAATCGGCCAGCTTATAAGGCTGCGCAGAGAAAAGCCCGTTTTAACCGTCGTCCAGAAGTACGAGACCTCGAAGGTGGAGCATATACCGTTCCCCAAAGAGATACGTTATGATACTTCGCTTAACCGGGGGCAGATCGATGTTATACAATATGGCAAGCCCGGTAAGAAGGAAATTAAATACAGGGTAACAGTTAAAAACGGGGTAGAAGTGTCCCGGGAAGTTATCGCGACGCGGGAACTGGTTGCACCGGTAAAGCAAGTTGAGCGGCGGGGGAGCAGGTATCTTTTGGCTTCTCGCGGCGAGGGGCGTGCGAGTTTAGGATGGCCGGTCTCCGGGCCGATACTTTCAGGTTACGGAATGCGGTGGGGGAGGATGCATACAGGCCTGGATATCGGAAGCGCTTACGGCGTAGCGGTAGGGGCGGCCGGGAGCGGTACAGTCATTCGGGCCGGATGGTATGGCGGTTACGGCAGGACGGTTGACATTGACCACGGCGACGGGGTCGTTACCCGGTACGCGCATCTTTCCGGGATTAACGTGGGAATCGGTGAGGCGGTGGGACGCGGCCAGATTATCGGACGCGTGGGTTCCTCCGGACACTCATACGGGCCGCATTTGCATTTTGAGGTGATTGTCAACGGCTCACCGCGTAACCCGCTGAAATACCTCTAACTGTGGGCCTTTTTTGTAAAAGAACCAAAAATCTGGCGGCAGAGCCAGATTTTTTTTCTGGTCTGTTTGCACTATCTTCTCACACCTGTCCCGGCTGTTATGATATACTTATCTCGATTGGGGTACTGGGGGGACCGCTGCAAACCCAGCGCTCAACTTGAAAAAGCAGCAGCCATTATTTAGCATGCACCATTCTCTTGGGAGGTCCGCTTGTGCTGTCTTTTAAGACGCGGAAGAGGTTCATAAAAGGTGTTTTTTGGGTATTGACAATCGCTCTCGGCATAGGGCTTGTCAGTTCTTCTGTTATTTGGACGATGCCGGATGAGGCAGCGAAGGAAGCGGCCCCGCAGCGGGACACGATGGATTCGCAGATAGCGAGAGCAGAGGCTCGTAAGGATGTTGGAACCTTGCTGTTGTTAGCGAATTATTGTGCTGAAAACAACGACATTAAGCGGGCGGAGGAAGTTTATAAAAAGGTGCTGAAGATTGCACCGGAAAATGAGGCGGCACGGCTCAGTCTTGCAGAGATGTACTATATGAACAACCGGTATGACGATGCTTTGGCTCAGCTTGAAGCAATCCTTGAAAAATCACCCGATCACCAAAAAGCGCTTTACTATCGCGGTTTGAGCCGCGGTTTCGGGAAGAAAGATTATGCCGGTGCAGTATCGGATCTCGAAAGGTTTGTCTCTTTAGCTAAGAGCGGTCCGGATGTAGATGCCGCAAAGGAGCAAATTAAGGAGTGGTCGGCCAAGCAGTAAAACCCGGTTCTTACCAGGAGCTTTAATCGTAGTCCTGCTAATTAGTTGGAGTTGAAGGGGTAAAGCTGAATTGACACTCGGAATTTTACAGGCGTACCAAATTTTGCGACCCCGGACCGGACAACTTGTTGTCGTAGGAATTGTTCTTCTCGCATATTTACTGTTAAGAGTTCCCGCTTTTGCCAGGATGTATATTAATGAATTCGTGCGGGAGATTAATAGGAGCCTGGTGCCCCTTCAATGCAGGGGATTGGAACGGATCGGTGGTCACTATAGCGTTGTGTTTTATCCGCAGGGGGAAGAGGAAGCGGCAAAGCTGGTTCTCAGAACCGCCGAGCGTTTTTTCCCTGTGGTGGCAAACGGGTTCGGGCTGACGTTAAGACGCAGGGTACCGATCGTGCTCTACCGGGATCAAAAGGAGTTGAACCGGATTTTCGGGTGGCCTGCCGACGAAGGGACCATGGGAGTTTACTGGGGTGGAGTGGTACGCGTCTTGAGCCCGAAGTCCTGGCTGGACGTTTCGGATGGAGCTGCGCTTGAGGAGGCTTTTAGCAAGAACGGACCGATAGTGCACGAGGCGGTTCATTTAATGGTCGATTATCAAACGCGTGGAAACTACCCTCGCTGGTTGACTGAGGGCCTGGCACAGGAGATGGAACGGCGTCTGACGGGATTCGGGTTTGGCCCTCCGGAAAAGCTTTCTAATTATTACCCTTTTTCGGCTTTGAATGATTTCGATTCCTTACCGGACCAGCACCTGGCTTACCACCAGTCTTATTTAATGGTTAGATACCTGTTTGAACATTGTGGCGACGGGAAAGTAAACAGGCTCCTTACGGAGCTCGGCCATGGCCGTTCTTTCCCCTCAGCTTTACAGCGGACAATGGGTTTTGGTGTCCCCGAGTTTGAAGCGAAGTTCTTAAACGCTCTATTGAACGGAGGATGTTGATTGGAGAAAAAGATTGTTGTTTGCGGCGGGCGACCATTAAAAGGAAGGGTGCGGGTCGACGGTGCCAAAAACGCTGCCTTGGCTATTCTGTGCGGTTCAATCCTTGCCGGCGAAAACATTATTGTGGAGAACATTCCTAATATCAGTGACGTGCAGCATATCATTCAGGTGATAACCTATTTAGGTGCACGCCTGTCCTGGCTGAGAGAAGATATGCTTTCGATTACCGTTCCAGCTTTTCGATCAAAAGAGGCACCGTATGAACTTGTCAAAAAGCTGCGGGCCTCAAACCTTCTTCTCGGTCCCATGCTGGCGCGTTGCGGAGAGGTGCGCATACCTCTTCCGGGTGGTTGCAATATCGGGGCAAGGCCCATGGATCTGCATTTTAAGGGACTCAGCGCTCTCGGTGCCCAGTTGAAATTAGAAAAGGGCTGTGTTTGGGCGCGTGCGCGCCGGCTCAGGGGTGCCCAGGTTTATCTGGATTTTCCGAGCGTCGGGGCCACGGAGAATATTATGATGGCGGCCTGCCTTGCCGAGGGGCAGACCCTAATTGAGAATGCGGCGAAGGAGCCCGAGGTTGTAGACCTGGCGAACTTCCTTAACGGGTTAGGCGCCAGGATTTTCGGCGCCGGAACGGATGTTATTCGGATAGAAGGAGTAACGGAGCTTACACGCCCCATTCATTACAGCGTAATACCCGATCGTATTGAAGCCGGCACTTTCATGGTGGCAGCGGTTGCGACCCATGGCGAGGTTCAAATTGAAGGCGTCATCCCGCGGCATATCCAGCCGCTTACTGCGAAGCTCCGCGAAATGGGGGCGGAAATCACCGAGGGAGAAGACACCCTCTATGTACAGTGTCCGCGGGAGTTACGGCCGGTAAACATCAAGACAATGCCGTACCCCGGATTTCCAACCGATATGCAGTCCCAGGTTATGGCTCGCCTCAGTGCCATTCCCGGAACGAGCATGGTCGTAGAGAACATTTACGAGAATCGCTTTCAAGTAGTTCCGGAGTTGCGGCGGATGGGGGCACGGATTAAGATTGAGGGCCGCGTGGCAGTAGTAGAAGGCGTGCCCAATCTTTTCGGCGCACAGGTACGTGCGACGGACCTGCGGGCAGGGGCAGCCTTAGTGATCGCCGGCTTGATGGCCGAAGGGGAAACAGAGATAAGCAAAGCCGAACTCATTTACCGCGGTTACAAGGATTTTGAAAAGAAGCTTTCAGGCTTAGGCGCAAACATCTTGTCCGCCGCGAGCACCGAGCCGTTTTTCGCTTTTGGAGAAAAAAGTATCACCGGTAGGAGGAATATTCCGACATACCTCGAATAAGAGATTAAGGTTTCTTGTGATAGTCACAAGGTGGTGGGACTTTTTTCTATTCTTTTTTAATCACAAAATTAACCAACTTCCAAACAGAATTTACTTTTCCTGGAAGGGGGTGAAGATCCAGATGCAGCCCAAGATTACCGGACCTGTTATTCTGAGCGCAGACACAGTAAAACCAAGTGTTAAAGCATGCTCAAATTATGTAAATAAGTCTTGGGATGCATCTTCGAGGAAGAAGTTGTAGAAAAGGATCTTTCCAAAACTTGGCTTATAGTTTGTGAAGCCAGGTGAACCGCCGGGATGGATGTTCTCTTTTTGCGAAGAATAAAGGTTTACTTCTGTAGTCCCGGAGGTGTCAAGATTTAGATTTGAATACTTTGACTTAGGAGGGTACTGAAATAATGTGGGTAGTTACACGCGATCAGGACAAGTGTGAAGCTTGTGGGGAATGTGTCGAGGCTTGCCCGGCAGGAATTCTTGAGATGGTAGACGGCAAGGTACAGATCACAGATGAGACGGCCTGCCTCGGTTGCGAAACCTGCATCACGGTTTGCCCGACCGGTGCCATTACCATTCAGGAGGTTTAATTTCCCCCGAAGGATTCAAGTAACGGTCTTGGGTCGGAATGTTATTATAAGGAGGTGTTGAGGGTTGTACTTTTTTGTCGGAAAGATACTCCCTTACATCACAGTGGCGATCCTACTCGGGGGTATTACCTGGCGCATCTGGCGGTGGATGATCGGCCGGATTAAGTTTAATATCACGCTTCCTCCTTTCCCTTCCTCCTGGGGGGCCGCAGTGGTATGGATTTTGTGGCAGATGGTAGCCTTCTGGAACATACTGAAGTTTGACAGGCCGCTTTGGGTCGGCGCCTGGCCTATGCACGTGGCGCTTGCTTCCATTGCCGGAGGTCACGTATTGGGAGTGTATACCCTCGGGATGCAGTTCCACCTCTTGCTTCCCTGGCTGGTATCCGAGCACGCGAGCGAGGCGGCGTCCAACGCCTTGGGAACGACGTTCGGCATCATCTTTTTCGTAGCCTTGCTTTACCTCCTTTACCGGCGTTTTGCGGTTGAAAAGGTACGGGTTATTTCTGCCACCAGCGACTATTTACACCTCCTTCTCCTTCTTGCGATTGTGGGCATCGGCGATTACATGCGGCTTGTGTCCAGCGCCAGCCTGCATTACGAGGAAGCGCGGCACTTCATGGCAGGTCTTTTCACCTTCAACCCGCAACCGCTGCCCGAGAATTTTTACTTCTTCCTGCACTTTTTGCTTGTGCAGATAATGCTGATCATCTTCCCGTTCTCGAAGCTGATGCATCCGTTCGGGATCCTTTGGAACCGGTGGATTTACAACCGTCCTTACCAGCAACCGCCGATGGGGCTTCCCGGTACTAAGATTACGTTGTAGTGGCGGAAGGAGGTGGAGTGTCTTGCCAAAGAAAGTTTTATCGGACGGAACAGAAGTTGCCCAGCCGCATAGGGCACCGGACCGGTTAATGAAGCGCTTACATGTCCGGGAGGTCCCGGATGCGGAAAAGCCGGCAATGGCGATTAAGTGGCTCGACTATTACCGGAAGAACCGGCGTTCGCTCACCATGGCAATGGAATCCTGCGTCAAGTGCGGGGTGTGCGCTGAACAATGTCATGCCTACTTAGGGACGAAGGATCCCAACAATATCCCGGCGGGCCGGGCGGATTTAATGCGGCGGGTTTACAAGCGGTATTTCACTGTACAGGGGCGTCTCTTCGGAAAGCTGGTCGGCGCCGAAGAGATGACGATGGATGTCCTCGAAAAATGGTTCAGTTACTTCTACCAGTGTACTGAATGCCGGCGGTGCGGACACGTCTGTCCGTTCGGCATTGATACCTGCGAGGTCACCATGGCTGGCCGGGAGATACTCTGGGGTTTGGGAATGGTTCCGGAGTTGCAGGGTGCGGCGTCGGCAGCGGTCTTCGAGCGCGGCAACCAAGGTGCAATGACGCAGGCGGGTGCGGTGGATACCCACGAGTTTCTCAGCGATGAGCTTGAAGAAGAGCGCGGGTTCCGGATTGAGTTCCCGGTTAACAAACCAAATTCGGACATCCTCTACGTGCCTTCGTCAGCGGACTACCTGCTGAACCCCGAGACGCTAAAGGGCGCGGCGCAGTTCTTCGAGTACATCGGAGCGAACTGGACCATTTCCTCCTACATGCTCGAAGCCGGCAACTTCGGCCTCCTCACAGACCAGCACTCGGTTCAGCGGGAGTTGGTGCGCCGTTTATGGTGGGTGGTTGCCGACCTCGGTATTAAGAAGGTTGTTTTCGGTGAGTGCGGCCACGGCTGGCGGGCCTGGAAGATGTACACTGAGGCGCTCACCGACTATGCCGTTGCCGGTCCCGGTTACACTTATAAGAGTGTGCCGCTTGTTAATATTCACCAGGAAGTGGCAGCGTTAATTAAGGCGGGCAAGCTGAAACTCGACCCGAAGAACAACCGGCTCGCGCCGTCGGGAACATATGTAACGTTGCACGACCCGTGCAACTATGTCCGCGCGGACAGCCTCGGCGACGTCTTCCGGTACAATCTGTACAATTCTGTACCGGCAGTACGTGAGATGACACCGAGAAACGAAAAGAACTTCTGTTGCGGCGGCGGTTCAGCGGTTCTCTATGACGACCCGGAGATGTATGACCTCCGGATTAAGTTCTTTCAGAAAAAAGCGGACCAGGTCAGGGCTTCGGGAGCAAACCATATCTGCGCCCCTTGCTCGATCTGTAAGGCACAGTTTTATCCGATGGTCAAGGAGCATAACCTGACCACGGAAGATGGTAAAACCATTATGCCGGTAAACGGTTTGATAGATTTTGTGGGAGCAGCGTTAGTATTTAAAGGCCACAGGCAGATATAGGGGGTGATGTCGCAAGCACCGTGTAACGGAGCCACACCCTTGCTTGGGTGCGAGGCGATCTTCAAAAGAATGCCGATAGCAATATTTAATCTTACGGAGGTGTTCGAAGGATGGCGATGATCACATTAGCAGGGAAACAGGTTGAGGTCGACGAGGACGGGTTCATTCAGGATCCCGAAATTTGGGATAAGGAACTTGCAGAGGCATTGGCACCCCTGGAGGAGGTGCCTACATTAACCGAAGACCACTGGAAGGTTATAAACATGATCCGGGAGTACTACCTGCGGACGGGTGTGGCACCGATGATCCGGAAATTGTGTAAAGATACCGGCTTTACCCTGAAACAGATCTACGAGCTATTCCCAACGGGTCCGGCTAAGGGCGCATGCAAAATAGCCGGCCTGCCGAAGCCCACCGGCTGCGTTTAAGCGAGATATTGCCGGTTAAGCTGTTTCTTAACCCGGGGATGTCCCCGGGTTAAGGGGTTTTTCGGGCAATAATGTATTATGATGCGTAAGAGTCTTCGGGATGGCGTGGCTTTTGCACATTAGCTCGGAGGCAGGGGGCTGACTTTTGGAGACATTACTTAATATCCCGCGGATAGTAATCGGTGCCCCGCAGGGCCGTTCCGGGAAAACGACGGTAACAATGGGGCTGCTGGCCGCTTTATCGGCCCGGGGGCTTGGGGTGCAACCTTTCAAAAAGGGGCCGGATTTCATCGACCCGGGCTGGCTGAGCAAGGTGGCGGGACGGCCCTGCCGCAACCTTGACGCCTTTTTTATGAGTAGGGAAGCGCTTCGATATTGCCTGGCGAAGGGCTCTCGCGGTGCGGACATTGCGGTTGTTGAAGGAGCGATGGGCCTTTTCGACGGAGTCGACCTGCAGGGAAGCGGTAGCACCGCCGAGATAGCGAAAGCACTCGAGAGTCCGGTCCTGCTGGTTGTAAATGCGGTACGGATGACCAGGAGCATTGCGGCAATCGTTCTTGGGTGTCAGAATTTTGACCCGGAAGTAAATATAAGGGGGGTCATTTTAAACAACGTGGCCCGCCCGCGTCACGAGAAGATGCTCCGGGCGGCCGTGGAGACATATTGCGGCTTGCCTGTAGTGGGTACCCTTCCCAAAAACAAAGCTTGGGAGATACCGGACCGGCACCTGGGGCTCATACCTGCGGGAGAGGACGAGCGGCTCTTTCGGGCTGTAGAGGCGGCTCGTGGAAGTGCCGAAAAGTATATTGACATAGACTCGGTATTGGAGATCGCCCGCTCGGCGCCACCGCTCCCGTGGAAGCAGGTAGTTCCAAAGGCTGTGGGGCGGATAAAAAGGCGGGTTCGGGTTGGAGTCTTCCGCGACCGCGCTTTCAGTTTCTATTATCCGGAAAACCTTGAGGCCCTGGAGGATGCCGGTGCACACCTCGTATTCATAGACGCCCTGTCCGATGCACTCCCCGACGTTGACGCACTCTATATCGGAGGGGGGTTCCCCGAGGTCTTTGCTGCAGAGCTCCAGGCAAACAAAACCTTGCGGGAAGCGGTCCTGCGCAAAATTGAAGAGGGTATGCCCGTTTACGCGGAGTGCGGGGGGCTCATGTACCTTGCACGCTCGCTTCTGTACAACGGCAAAAGGTATGCGATGGCAGGCGCGCTTCCCTTCGACGTGGAAATGGGGACCGAGCCGCGCGGCCACGGTTACATGCGCTTAAAGGTATTGAGGGGCAATCCTTATTTCACACCGGGAAAACAGATCAGGGGGCATGAGTTCCACCATTCGTCGGTGTCAAGTCTGCCCGACGGCGCAGTGTTCGGCTATGAGGTGGAGCGGGGCTACGGGATAAACGGAAGCGTAGACGGGTTTGTTTATAAGAACACCATGGCTTCATACTGCCACCTGCACGCGCTTGCCGTGCCGGAATGGGCGCCTGTGTTTGTGGCGAAAGCCTTCTCTTACCGGAGTGTACAGGAAAAGAAATTGAAGGGTGCGGTGCCTCTCGGGTCCGGGCGGTAGGTTTGGGCTTTCGGAGGACCATTCAAACCCGATTGGTCTCAGGGGGACCTTGACGCACTGGCCGGCCCGTACTCAACGCTCTGTAAACGGCGGGCAACACACCAAACAGTAAGATGGGGCGGGAGAGCATGGTACTGATTTATGCAACTTGCGCCGACAAGGACGAAGCCAGGCGTATCGGGCGGGATTTGGTCTACCGGCGCCTTGCGGCCTGCATAAACATTTTTCCGGCAGTGGAATCGATCTTCTTTTGGGAAGGTAATTTGGAACAGGCCAACGAGGCCGTTATGGTGGCCAAAACTGTCCAGGACAAGGTGCCGGAAGCGATCGAAGTGATACGGGCAGGACACAGTTACTCCGTGCCGGCAATCCTTGTTCTTCCGGTTTTGGACGGGAACAAGGCCTTTATTGAATGGGTTTCAAACGAGGTGGGCAATTGCGGCCGGTAACTGCGTTTTCATGGGAGGTAACACCCGCCGCTGCACGACGGTTACAAGAGGAACTGAGGAGACGGGTGGTTGTCAGCGGCGGCCCTTCACCCGAAGCGCTCCGTACGGTTGCAGGGCTCGACGTGTCTTTCTGCCGGGAAAAGGGACTCCTGTTCGCCGCGGTGGTGGTATTAAGAGTACCCGGGTTTACCGTGGTGGAAGAAGGGACGGCGGTTTTGGCTTCTCAGTTCCCGTACGTTCCCGGTCTGCTCGCTTTTAGAGAAGGACCGGCCTTGCTTAAAGCGCTTGAAGGGATCTGCACGGTTCCGGACCTTTTAGTTTTTGACGGGCAGGGAATCGCTCACCCCAGAGGGCTCGGGATTGCCAGCCACCTCGGCATATTGCTGGAATGCCCTTCTATAGGCGTGGCTAAGAGCCTTTTGGTCGGGGAATATACGATGCCCCCGCCGGAAAAGGGCGCTTATACGTTACTTTTTTACCGTGAAAAGGCCGTCGGCGCGGCCTTGCGGACAAGGGCAGGCGCAAAGCCTGTTTTTGTTTCTCCGGGCCACCTGGTAGGAATTCGAGAGGCCACCAGGCTCGCGTACGCGCTCTGTACCAGGTTTAGATTGCCGGAACCGGTCCGCGCGGCACATAATTTGGGCCGCAGGCTTTTACAGGCGTACAGAAAGACTTAGCGGTATTGTGTACCCTGATGCTTGGGGCGGCCGGAAGAGGACCGCCTCTTTTTATTTATATTCCTCCATTAAAGGGTAAAACTAAGATAAGACGGGAAATAGGTAGCGGGAGGGTTATACATGAATTTGCGGCGGGTCCTCTTAAGCATAATGGTGCTGGTGGGTTGCGTACTTGTTTTTGCGCTCGCCTCGCGCGCGAGAGCACAGAACCCAGTTCTCTACTGGGGCACTACAGGTTGGCAGGTTTCCCAGGTACAGCAGCGGCTGGCCTCTTGGGGGTATTATAACGGACCGATAGACGGGGTTTACGGAAACGAGACGGCAAAGGCGGTGCGAACCTTCCAGTGGAAGAACGGACTTAGAGTCGACGGGGTAGTCGGTCCGGAAACGTGGGCGGCGCTCGGCTTTCCCGTTGCGCGTGCAGCGCCGGCCGTCTCGCGTGGGTATGTTTCCGACCGTGATTCGGTGACGCTGCTCGCGCGGGTGATTATGGGAGAGGCGGCAGACGAGCCGTTTGAAGGAAAAGTTGCTGTGGGGGCGGTCATCCTAAATCGGATGCGCAACGCTTCCTTTCCTCATACAATAGCCGGCGTCATCTTTCAGCCCGGAGCGTTCGAATCGGTCTCCAACGGACATATCTGGCGTGAGCTTTCAACGGAAGCTATCCGGGCGGCGGAGTTGGCGCTTGCCGGTTGGGACCCGACTGGCGGGGCACTGTTTTTCTGGAACCCGGCAAAGCCGGTGTCGGCTTGGATTTGGACGCGGACGATAGTAGCCCGCATCGGGCGCCACGTCTTTGCACTTTAGCGAGGGGTTTTAAATTTGGCCAAGACGGAGGAGAAAGAAATGAGATTCAGATACCTCACCATTTTTTTGACCGGATTGGTTGCTCTGGCCATAGCGGCCTGGGGTTACAACCAGTACACGTTGCGACGGAATGTAGAAACAGATCTTAATAACCGGTACCAGCGCGCATTCTACGACTTGCTTTCGGGAACCCAGAACCTCGAGGTTCTGTTAGGGAAAAGCCTGGTTGTTGGCGGGCGTGAGCAGTCGAGCGCTATTTTTGCTTCCATTTGGCAGCAGGCAATGACGGCCCAGGCGAATCTCGGACAGCTTCCCGTATCGACTCAGTTTACCGAACGCACGGCTAAGTTCCTAACGCAGGCGGCGGACTACGCAAACACCCTGTTGAGGCGCGCGGGAACCGGAACACCCGTAACCCGTGACCACTGGGAACGTCTAAACCAGCTTTATAACCAGGCCGCGGTTTTAAACCGGGAGCTTTTCAAGGTGGAGGCACGGGTTGCCGCAAACGGAGCGCGCTTCTGGGAAATCCCACGCGTGATCGCTGCAAAAAAAGGCATTGTCAGCATGCCGCTGCCGGGGGCACATGCTGACTTCCGTGCAATTAACCGTGAAATGCAAACCTACCCCACGCTGATTTACGACGGGCCCTTTTCGGATCACTTGGAACGGAAGCAGCCTCTCGGACTGACCGGAGACATGATTTCCCCTACAACTGCCCGCGATCGTGCACTGTCCCTCATAGACCGGGTTCCCGGTACCAATTATACAGCAAGAGTGGTAGGGACGGTGAGAGGCCGCATCCCGGCGTACAGGGTTGAGATCACCGGCCGCCGTCCAGGAGCTGATGAAAAGGCCGTTTTCCTCATCAGCAGAAAAGGCGGACACCCGGTGCTGCTTTTAGTGGACCGGGATATAGGGGGAGGCCGTATCGATATGGCCGAGGCACAAAGGCGTGCAGAGGATTATCTGAGGCGGCTCGGTCATTCGGCCATGCGCCTAACTTATCGTATTCGCCAGAACGGCACCGCCATTTTCAACTTTGCCGGGGAGGAGCAGGGGGCGATAATTTACCCGGATCTCGTGAAGGTAACGGTTGCTTTAGACAACGGCAGGGTCATAGGTATGGACGCTGCGGGTTACCTGATGGCGCATCACCGCCGTGGGCCCTTTAAACCTGCGCTGACCCTTCAGCAGGCACGTTCATTTGTAAGTCCCCACCTTAAAGTGGACCACGCTCGCCTGGCGGTAATTCCTACGGATGCCGGAAAAGAAAAGCTAACCTATGAGTTCAGAGGCACCACTGGTCCGAATACGTTCTTGGTGTATATTGATGCCGCAAATGGTGAGGAAGCTAAGATTCTGAAACTTATTGACACACCGGCGGGAACTTTGGTGATGTAGGCCGAACCAGTTGTAAAGAAACGCAGCAATTACCTGGGGTACCCCAGGTAATTGCTGCAAGTGTAAATGAATATGATTGCGGGTATTTACTATACCTTTTCGGTAAGCGCTGTGAGTACGGGTTTTGTTACCTGTGCCGGGTCCATTTGCATTAGAGCTCTTGCGATGCTGGGTTGGACCGCACGCACCGCCCAGTAATCGTCTTTTAAGGCGCGGGCCAGCGCCTTTATCGCCTTGGGGTCACCGAATTGCCCGAGACCCAGTGCTGCGTAATGACGTACCAACCAGTATTCGTCTTGCAGAGCATTGATTAAGGGGTCAACCGCTTTTGCGTCGCCGATTTCCCCGAGCGACCTGGCGGCCCGCCATCTTACTTCTCCTGACGGGTCCTGTAAGAGCGTGATCAGCGCGTCCACTGCCTTATTGGCGCCAAGTTTTCCGAGGGCCTCTGCCGCCCTTTCGCGGACGTCGTCATCCGCGTCTGTTAAAGCCTCTATCAAAGGATCTATGGCTTTTGCGTCACCAAGGGACCCCAGTCTTGCTGCGGCAATCGCCCTTACCTGCCAGTCTTCGCTCTTGTTCCGCAGGGTTTTTATCAGAGCATCTACTTCGGCGCTCACTCTTTCCCCCTCCTTAAAAAATCTTAAAAAATGGTTAACTACATTATAATGCCACGCTGGGCGAAAATTCAATTATAATTATAAAAAAGTTCTCCAGTTGGAGAAACGCCCCTTAAAGGGTTTAAAATCTTGCGATTGCTTTATATGCCGATTATAATAGACAATTAAGAAAAGGGATAGCGCTTAGTTAGCAAATGTGCAGGAAAGCGGCGAGTTCGCCCGCGGAAGCCTGACTACGGCCGGAGGCAAGCGGGGATAAAAAAAGATAAACCGGATTGAGAGGGTGTTTGATTTGCCGGAGGGAACGCTGCATATTTTAACGGAAGGCCGGGTACTCGGCAGATGGGAAAGAGTTAAGGCTTACATTGAGGTAACAAAGCCCCGTTCGGTTTTTCTCCTGGTTTTTACGGCAGTGGTCCCGCTGGTGGTGGCGTTGCGGGAATCGGCCCTTTCCTGGACGCAAATATATACGGCACTCATGGCAGTGACACTCGCTTGCGCGGGTGCAAATGCGGTCAGTTGTTATGTTGACCGCGACCTCGATGCGGCGATGCTACGGACCTCACGGAGGCCGATTCCATCCGGGCGGATAAACCCCCCGGAGAAAGCTTTATACTGGGGGTTGTTGCTCTTTTTTACGGCGGTCCTTCTCGGTTGGATACTCAATCCCATAGCCTGTTTCTGTCTTTGCGGCGGAATGTTGGGTTACGTGGGAGTTTACAGCCTCTGGCTGAAGCGGAAGAGCGCCTGGAACATTATCCTCGGCGGTTTCTCCGGCGGCTTGCCGGCGCTGTTCGGCTGGGCCGCGGTTACCGGAAGGGTGGAGTTGCTCCCGGTTTTGATTGCCGGGCTCGTGGTCCTCTGGATCCCGAACCATATCTGGAGCTTGGCGATCTTCTACCGCGACGACTACGCCCGCGTACGGGTACCTATGCTTCCTGTCGTTACGGATATTTCAAAGGCGCTGCACTGTCTGGTCTTGACGGTGCTCTTGATGGTCGCGTTATCGCTGTGGATCGGTTATGTGGGAAGCTGGGGCCCGGTTTACTGGATCACAGCGCTGTTTTTGGGCGCTGTAACTTTAGTGCTGAGTGTTTACGTCTATGTTAGGCCCACCCGGGCGAACGCCTGGCGGCTCTTTAAGTTCTCCAGCCCTTACCTCTTCCTGCTCTTCTCCGGGATGCTGATCGATGCCTGGTTACGGTAACGGGCGGCTGGAATGGTGAACGCCTTCTTGCCAAACAGTGCCCCGTGCGTAAACAAGCGGATCTCTGCTGTTTTTTTAAAAAAAGAATTAGAAAGCGGTTTCATAGCTTTAGAATTATTTGCTCTTAAAAAGACCGGAAGCGCAGGATGGAGAAGACCAGGGCCGCGCCTAACACTATTCCCGCAACAAAACCGGTTTTCGCCAACGGCAATCCCCAAAAGGTGTGACCCCCGTGACCTAACAGGAAGGCGGAACCAGCAATCAAAGCAGCGAGAAGTATACCGAGAACCAGGCGGTTAACGAAAAGAGTCCTAGGAGAGTGTTGCAAAACTCCCCGTAAACAGCCAAAAATCTAAAGAAAGCTGCAGGAACTATGCAATGGCGTGGCGAAATAGATTACTGACTTCAATAACCATTTAAGGGGATATTTAGATATGC
>JBFLYP010000003.1:0-141003 GCA_040756575.1 Bacillota bacterium
TGTTTCTTCCGGGCCCGCTTGTCTTCTTCCAACCACTCATCGATGTCTTTTTTGTACCGGTCCAGCTTCGAGACCCGGTTTCCCAGTACCTCCGGCGGCGGTGGGTTAAAGTCCTCCTGGTGGATGTATTTTTTCACGGTTTTTACATCAGATCCCGTCACTCTGGATACCTCGGCATAGTTTAGGCCTTTCTCAAAAAACAGTTCTCTGATACGATTAACTTGGGTCATTCGCAGCACCTCCGATTCTCCTCCCCTCATAGTTCTCTCAACTACAAGGGTAAGGGTTTTGGGGGACGCTGCAATGGCCTTTCTGCAATAACAGGGAATTTTCTTTGCAACTTCAGGGAATTATTCTCTGCAATTCCCGGTAGTTCTATTTTGCAATAAACAGGTAGCGGGAAGGATGCCCTTCCCTTTTCGCTGGCTAACCCGCTACAACAGGAATTTTTTTCTTATGCTGGTTTCTATAAAAGAAAATTCCTCCCGCAAAGGAGGAAACATTTCGCGGCCACCCCCACCGGCTCGGGGGCCGCATTTAAGAAAGCACGTACCTTCCTGAAAAACCGTTACTCGCTTCTGCCCACCCTACGGTTGGTTCACTTCAGCCGCCCGGTAATGTTCCGCTGCGACCAGCTTCCGCAGGCTCGCCGGTGCCAGGACCTCTACCCGGCTGCCATAGTAAAGCAGCCAGTTCAGGAAGTCAGGGGTGACTGCGATGTGCAGCCGGAAAAGGACGGTGCCGTCCGACTGTTCCTCGACCTGTTGGCTCGGGTGCCAGTGTTCCTCGGCCACACGCCGCCCCGCCTCCGGCTCAAAACGCAGCACCACGTCCACCGCTTCGCCTGTGGCGCCGCGCATTATCCCCCAGGCCGGGCCAAGGTATGCCGCCAGGTCGAATTCTTCGGGAATCCGATACCGCTTATCCAACAAGGTGGCCTGCCGGATGCGGTCCACCTTGAAGACCAGTACGGCCTGCCGCCATTCACAGTAGGCGATTAGATGCCAGCTTCGCACATAAGGCATAACATGGTAGGGACAGACCACCCTTTCGCTTGCCTTCCCGCCCCGTGAGTGAGTCGCGTAGATCATCCGCACCTTGCGGCCTTGGATCAGTGCCTGGTTAAGGAGCATTAGCATCTGCTGCCGGTGTTCGCGCTGCGCGGAAACCACCGGTGTGCTGGCCGCCTGACGCAGCAGCGGGGCGAACTCTTGTGGGAAGAGGGCTTCCAGCCGGGTCAGTGCCGCCGACAGTTCTCCCGACCCGATGCCGGACACCTGACGCGCCGCCTGAAGAACAAGCAGTAAAGCCAGCGCCTCGGCGAAAGTGAACTGCAGCGCCGGCAGGCAAGGGGTCTTCTCAAAGTAATATCCTTCCCGTGAGCGTGCCAGCGGCAGTACAAGGCCGTGGCGGATAACCTCCAGGTCCTTCTGGATCATCCGCTCGCTGACCTCAAAACGGGCGGCCAGGTCCCTGCGTAAGTAACGATGCGGGGATGTGGCGATAATCTGAACCAGTTCCAAGATGCGCGAAACCCGCTTCATCTCTTCGTAGGGTCGTCCCATACCAGGAAAATCAGTACCGATCTTGTCCGCCTCCTGATATAGCTAATAACGCAGCAACGGGTACCCTGCTATTCCCGCTTTAAACGACCGCTTTAAGGATTTTTAAAATAGTTTTAAAAAATTCTCTGATTGCTGACTTATAATAACCGTAAGCGGCTTGTCACTGCCGTTTGGAAACGGCAGTATCGCAAAGCGTGCCGTAATCGGGGCATTTTGACGGTTTTTCGCAGGCCGATGCTTCCGGCAGCAGGGGCTTGCGCATGTCAGGCAGTACTGTCAAAGCGATCTCCTGATTCAATCTTTGACATTTTTACATTATTCCCTGCAAATCGCCGGGAAGTTGTTCCACTTTCTTTAGGAAGGAAAAACACTGATTATTCAAATCGATCGAGCCTTTGTCATTGACTCCAGCCAGTCTCAAACGGTGGGTAGGTCTCTTCCAGGCCCGCCGAGCGCACCTCAAGAGGAAGCGCCCTCAATTAGACGGCGATCTAACCCGCCCTACTGAAGCGGGGCGGCCCCGCCCCTTTCCATGTCCTGCTTGGCCTGCTCAATAAGTTTCGACGTTACGTTGTAGCAGATGCTCAGTAAGGCGGTTATGCCCACTAATGGGACTACTTCGAGCTCCTCTAACAGGTGGGCTACCCTTTCACTGGTTTCCTCGGCCTTTTTGCGTACTTCCGGATCTATACCGGCGGTATACATAAAACTCTCCCAAAGTGGCGCCATATCCTTGATAAACAGCTTCTCGAAAGCTTTATCCTCCTCCGCTTTGTTCGCCGGAAGGTGAAGATCGTCTTCTCCGGCCGACCCGCACTCTTCCAAGGCGGCTTTTAAACCCTCCTGTTCGGCTTCCCTCCGTGCCTGCCCCAGATAATTCAACGCTCCGCCATATGCCAAGATTATAAGGGCGGCGATGCCTGCCGCTTGACTGGCTTCGAGCTTGCCAAGCAGGGCGGCGATTTCCGCGCCGATTTTGGCTGCCTCCTCCCTAACCTGCGGGTTGGTATCTGCAACGTTAATACATTCCTTCCATACCTTTAAAATTTCGTTTGAGAACAACCCCTCCAAAACTTTCCCTCCTTCGTTTTTACCGCATTATAACATACTCGAACAATCTCGCTTCTCCCTCATGGCTTCAGCCGGGAATAGCGCCTCCCTTGATTGCGGAAAAGGCCTTTCTAACGCGGCGGGAACAAAACCTTCCCCACAGCTTAAATGGGATGGCCTAACCGCCTTTGGCCGAAAAAGGCAAGGCCCATGTTTCGAAGGTGGGGATTTTGGATAAAAAAAACGGCCTCCTTTTGGCATAACCTTGGAGACCGTTGTCGTTAAACGGGGCTTTACGGAAAACGGTTTTCACGCTTTTACGGTCATTTTTAGAGCAACGCTTAATTCAAACCGCTGCTCTGCCAAAACGCTCAAATCCGCTTGCAGTCTTCTTCTGGCGGGGGAGGCAGGACTCGAACCCACAACCTTCGGTTTTGGAGACCGCTGCTCTACCAATTGAGCCACTCCCCCGCAATCCCCAATTTTGAATTATAAACGAAGTTACCGTTGAAGTCAATCTCAACGCGCCGTCCGGCTGGAACAGAAGCCTACCGTCAGGATAAATTAATTGAAAACGTGAAACCATAAGAAGCGGAGGTGATATTATGAGCAAGACGGGATACGCTCTTCTGATCAAATTTATCATGACCTTTGTTTTCGCCGGGTTCGCCTTTGCCCTTATCAACCAAAACGCATGGGGATGGATTTTTCTCGCTGCTTTGGCTGCTACCGCCATGAACTACCTGGTAGGCGATCTCTGGCTGCTTCCAAACTACGGCAATATCGTTGCTTCTGTTGGCAACGGCATAGTCGGGGTGCTGACGGTTTGGGTGTTGAATCTGCTTATCCCAGCCTTTGATACGACTTTTGCCGCCCTGGTAGTTTTTGCCGTATTGATCGTGATAGGGGAATACTTCTATCACCAGTACCTGTTCCGCGGCGAAAAAGTTGCCCCTTAGGCGTCCCAAAGCAAAACGAATGAAACAGCACCCATTCAAGCGGTACCACGGAGTATGAAAATGGGACGAATAGACCTACAAGCTGGTTACTTAGATGCAAAAGAGTAACATAAGCGGAACGCGACGAGGTGTTCCCCCCATTTAAATTAAGTGAGAACCGGCCGTCAGAGCATTAACTGTGGACAGTTCCGGTCAGGGTGACGGCAGATTGTTACCCCTATTCCATATGCCGCCTGAATGTTTTCGGGAGTTAGCACTGCGTCCGGCGCACCCTGAGCTGCTATGCGACCTTCTTTCAGGAGAATCAGCCGGTCGAAGTATGCTGCTGCGAGGTTAAGGTCGTGCAAAGCGGCTATGACGGCTATACCCCGCTCAGTACTTAAACGGCGCAACAGTTCGAGAGTTGCTGCCTGGCAGGCGATATCGAGGTGGGCGGTAGGTTCGTCCAGCAAGAGGATTTCCGGCTGTTGGGCAAGGGCGCGGGCGATGGCCACGCGCTGCCGTTCTCCCCCGCTTAGACTGGTAACCGGACGCTGAGCCATGTGCCCCAGTCCGGTCGCACGTATGGCTTCCGCAACGGCGGCGAAGTCTGCTCCGCCTTCCCGCCGTAGCCGGTTCAGGTACGGGTAGCGCCCCATCATCACCACCTGTTGTACCGTAAATCCGAAGTCCATAGGGTTATGCTGGGGAACTACGGCCATCCGGCGGGCTACTTCAATTTGTTTCATACAAGAGAGGTCACGGCCGTCAAGAAGTACACTGCCGGTTTCTGGGCGCAGTATGCCTGAAATTATTTTAATGAGCGTGGTCTTCCCCGCCCCGTTTGGTCCAATTAGGCTAAGCAGCGTACCTCCGCCCAGTTCAAAGCTGATCCCCGAGAGCACGGTCGTTCCGTTATAACTGAAGCTGACGTTTCTCATAGCCAGGTTAGGCAAGAACGGAACCCCCTTTTAAATCTCACCGCGCCTCCGCCAAAGGAGATATGCGAAGAACGGCCCCCCGCAGATCGCAGTGATGATGCCCACCGGTATCTCTCCAGGGGCGATCACCATCCGTGCCAAAAGGTCGGCTCCGACCAGGAAGGTTGCCCCTGTTAGAACAGCAGCCGGAAGGAGAAGCCGGTGGTCCGGACCGAAGACCAACCGTGCAACATGAGGGATAATCAGCCCCACAAACCCGATGGGTCCGGCTACGGCAACAGAAGCCGCGGTCAGAAGCGTGGCGGCACCCAGCAGAAGTTTTTTAACCTTCTCTACCGGTACGCCGAGGTGCTGCGCATTCTCTTCGCCGAGCAGCAGGACGTTTAGCTCGCGGGTTAGGCAGGCCAAGAGCATGAGGGTGGCAACGATGTACGGCAGCGCAATAGCCACATGACTCCAGTTCCGTGCGGAAAAGCTGCCCATAAGCCAGTAAATCAACGGCTGAAGACGGCTGCCGCTAACGAAGACCAACAGCGAAACGACGGAGCCGAAGAAGGAGGCTACGGCGATCCCTGCAAGAAGCAGCGCTCCCACTGACACTCTGTTTGTACTTTGCGCTAAACTGAAAACCATCATTACGGCACCCAACGCACCCAAAAAGGCGAAAACCGGCAGGGCTCCGAATGATCCGATGAGGAAGCCGGGGTAAATGAGGATGGCAAGGCAGCCCCCAAGCGCCGCACCCGAAGATGCACCGATAAGGTACGGGTCGGCAAGCGGGTTTCGGAAAAGCGCCTGCAGAACTACACCTGCCGCAGCCAGCGCTGCTCCGGCCAGCGCAGCCAGGATAACGCGCGGCAGCCGTACCAACATGATGATTGTTTCATGCACCGGTGATACGGTCGTGTTACATAGATTTCCCACGACCGGAAGCTTAGCAAATATGATGGTAACTATTTCCCCGGGCGGAACAGGAACTGCCCCGGTGCCGGTTGCTGCAATAATCGTGACGGTAAGGATAAACGGCAACAGCAAGACCGCTGCACGCCTGCGCCCAAATGTTAACGACGTGAAATACCGGCTTTTATCGTCAGCCGCGCACATGCTTTCCCCGCTACCGAAAAAGTTCAGGGTGAATGGCCCGCGCAAAAGCCTCAAGACCGGCAACGATGCGTGGTCCGGGACGGTTCACCAGGTCGGCATGTACCGTATAAATGCGGTCGTTCTTGATGCAGTTGAGGTTTTGCCATCCCTTGCGTGCTTTAACCTGTTCCCTTGTGGGGGTCCCTTCCCCGTGGCCGTATGAATTGATCAAGACGTCGGGGTTTTTCGCCAACACCGCCTCCAAGCTGTACTCAGGGTATTTTTTGCGGGCGTCGGAAGCGATGTTAATCCCTCCGGCTAAGGTAATCAGGTCGTCGATAAACGTACCGGGCCCGGCCGTCATCAGCGGCTCGTACCAGAGTTCGTAAAAAACCTTAGGTTTCTTGCTTTCAGGCAGGGAGCAGGTTTTTGATGTTACAGCATCAATTCGTTTCTCTAAGTCCGCGGCCAGCCTTCCGGCAGCACGGGTCGCTCCCGTTGCCCTGCCCACCAGTTGTACGTTTTTAATTATATCCTCCACAGTCTCAGGGGCAATAACGAGCACTGGGATACCATGGTTCTCCAGTGCGCTAACGATCTCCCCTTGTTGGTCGGAGGCCAACACAAGATCCGGCTGTTGCGCAAGTATCTTCTCAAGGCTGGGATCAGCAAAACCGCCGATTTTAGGCTTTTTCTCAGCTTCAGGTGGAAAATTACAGTAAGTTGTTACGCCAACTAACTTGCCTTCCAGGCCGAGCGCAAATACAATCTCGGTATTGCTCGGAGCAAGAGATACTATACGTTCCGGAAACTTTTTTATTACCACTGTACGGTTAACGTTATCGCGGAGGGTAACAGGAGAATCCCCCCCGCTGGTTCCTCCGGACTGCTGCCGGCCGCAGCCCGATATTAAAGGCAAAACCATTAATGTTGCAAGTGCTGCGAGAATAATTAATACTTTTCTCATCTGAAAAACCTCTCTTTCTTCTGTTGCTACCAAGTCTCCAGTCCTTTTGCTGACACCCTCCGAAAAAAACGATCCCGGCCGCGAAGGACCGGGAGTATCTGTCTGAATGTCGGCTAAACAACCCCCTTTCCGCGAAGGAGAGTAATTTAAAGCAAACAGGCAGGTCTCCTGGCTCCCGGGTCACCGCGGGTTCCGGCCTTCCCCACCCGGCACTCAACCTAAAGAGACCTGCTCCTTTTACCTTTAACGTGTTATATTTGCTTTCAAATTCCACATTTATAGGCAAAGGGTACCGTTCTCCCAATTGAGTACCGGGATGAGTGGCGTTTCGGAACCGCTCTCCGGTTACAGTGGCGGGACCGCGCCGGACTTGCACCGGTCTTCCCTATTCTCCCCAACTCGGTCGTCAGCCGTCAACTTTTTGGAGAACTCGCGAAAGCAGATTCTTCCGCTTTCTCCGACCTCCGACCTCCGGCATCTGATTTCCGACTTCTCGATTAAGGGCACCTGTTCACTTTCATATGCAGTTGTCACGGTTCGATAAAAATAAAAATATTCTCAAACCAACCTTGAAAGGATTTCACGCACGGCTTTAATTGAGGCCTTAAAATACTGCAATTCTTCGTCGTTAAGGGCGATTTCAATTACCCTTTCGACCCCATCTCCGCCAATGATGGTAGGCACTCCGGCGTAAATATCCCGTTCCCCGTATTCACCATTCAGGTGGGCTGCTACCGGCAAAATGCGCCGTTTATCGCGCAAAATCGCTTCCAGCATTTCTGTTACGGCAGCTCCGGGGGCGAAGTACGCGCTTCCTGTTTTCAAAAGCTCCACAATTTCCCCGCCGCCGTATCGCGTCCGGTTTGCGATTTTGTTCAGACGATCGGCCGGGATCAGTTGTTCCACCGGGATTCCGCCCGCATAGGTATAGCGCAAAAGCGGCAGCATCTGGTCGCCGTGGCCTCCGAGTACCAACGCCGTTACGTCTTGAAAGGATATCCCGAGTTCGAGTGCTATGAAAGCCCGGAGGCGCGTGGTGTCAAGGACCCCTGACATCCCCATTACACGTCGGGGCTCGAAACCGCTTACCCTGTAAGTCAGGTACGTCATGACGTCGAGGGGGTTCGTCACTACGATGATAATCGCCCTGGGCGAATAAAGGGCTATTTTTTTGGCAACGCTGCTGATAATATTTGCATTGGTTTGAACCAGGTCGTCACGGCTCATGCCGGCCTGACGCGCCACTCCTGCGGTCACGACTACTACATCAGAATCCGCGGTATCCTCCCAATCGGTCGTGCCCTTTATCCTGCAATCGAAACCGGCGATGGGCGCGGCTTCCATCAGATCAAGGGCTTTTCCCTGGGGCATTCCGTCAACCACGTCGAAAAGAACGATGTCGCCAAGTTCCCTCGCAGCGGCCCAATGGGCGGTTGTGGCACCGACATTGCCACTGCCTACTATGGTTATCTTGCTGCGGCGCATTGTCTCCTCCTAAGTATTAAACATGGGTAGCGGCTGTTTGGGCCTTTTCCGCTTCCTCCGCCTCCTCGCGGGCCTTCTTTCTTGCGAGAGCTCGTTCCGTCAGCCGGACAATCCACACACTGACCTCGAAAAGACCGTACATTGGACCGGTCATCATAAGGCAGGTGATAATGTCGGGCGTCGGTGTAATTGCCGCCGCAAGCACTACGGTTCCGAGAAGAGCATACCTCCGGTTCTTAGCTAAAAAAGCGCTGGAGAGCAAACCGAGCCGTGCTAAGATGAAGCTGGCGAGAGGCAGCTCGAAGATTATACCGAAGGGGATAAGCAAATATATCGTAAAAGAGATATATTTATCAATAGTCAGCATGGGGACAATTACGTCACCGGTAAACTTTAGCAGAAAGGACACAGCGTACCGGTAAACCCCGAAGAAGCCGAACAAAACCCCACCCATAAAGAGAAAGAAAGAGCCGAAAACAAAAAGAACAAAGTACCGCCGCTCTGTTTGCTCGAGTGCGGGCGAAACAAAGCTCCATATTTGCCAGAGGATTACCGGAAGGCCCGCCATGAACCCCATGAAGAGTGATAGCTTAATCCTGACCATGAAAGCCTCGGTGAGGGCGGTAACCACCGGTTTGTAACCGGCGCTGGTTATTGGGTTCAGGAGTACCTGCATTACCTTTTCACTGAAAGCGTAAGCTCCACATGCGAGGACGACTACCGCCACAATGGATACGATCAGCACCTTGCGGAGTTCTCCTAAATGTCCTATAATTGTCATTTCTTTCTTGGATGAGTCGCCCATTATAAACCTCTTCTCACAGACAATAACACGTTCCTTCGAACGTCTTGTCCACTTATCCTTTATGCTCTCGGAGCATCGCTTTCCTTGACGCTTTCGGTAACGCTTTTCTTCACCTCTTGAACCTCTTCCTTCACGTCTTTAATCTCTGATGCAATATCGTCCGTAATTTCTCGGGTAGACCTCCGGAATTCCCGAATGGTCTTACCAAGCGATCTCCCCACTTCGGGCAGCTTACCGGGTCCAAAAATAATCAGGGCAAGAGCGAGCACCAAGATCAGTTCAGGTGCGCCGATTCCGGAGAACATAGCACGCGTCACCTCCTTTAATGTATAAAATCTTAACCTACGACTATTGTAATTACAATTCGAAGGGATTATCAACTAAAGATTCGCCAGGAAGCGAAAAAATCCTCCCCCCACCAGAGCCTGAGTAGTTGAAATTACTTCCTAATCCGGCCAAAACGTGGGTTCCAGCAGCAATCCTGAAAATGCCAACCCCAAATCCAAGGTCCTGCCTTCTGACAGGACCCGGTAATCTTTGCTGACTCGTCGGTTTTTATATGTTTATTACCGCTTTCCGTCCCCAGGAGTCTTTCACCTCAACGAGGTGAACGGAACAACCCAGTCAGGGGTCAAACGAGCGGACAACCCTTACCACCTCAATCGGGTTTTCAAGGTCATCGACCGGAGTACCGACAAGTGCCTCTTCAATTGGACCCCGCTGGCCCCTATCGTCACGCGGGCAGGCATTCCAGATGGTTGCCGAGGTGACCTGATAATTATCGATTTTATAGTCTTTTATTTTGATAAAGTGGGCGAGGCAACCACGGGGCGCTTCCCACAGCGCAAATCCCCGACCCTCTTTAGGTACTGAACAAGGCAGGTGTGTCGGCTGGCCGGGTCTAAGCTCGTTCAGCCATCCGAACATCGCGTGAGCTATCAGCTTACACTCAACGGCGCGGGCGGCATGGCGGCCCATCACCGAAAAGGCTTTCTCTCCCAAGTTGGCGATTTCCGGAACTTGGTTGACCCACATCCGGGCCAGGGGACCGCCTTCATGCGGTAACTTGTCGTAGCGCGGCGCTTTAATCCAGGAGTACGCTCCTAACTTGTGCGGCTGGGGCTCGGTCCTTGCCTCCATCGGGTTCAAGCCGCTTGTTTCGTCGTTGTACCGGGAGTATTTCAGATCCTCGGTTATCTTCTTGGGGTCGACCATTGAAAACGTACCGTTTGTGTAGGCGCCACGCTTAATGAGCATATTCTGTCCCGTGGGGTCTTTGGCATCGTCAAGCTGGAAAATACCGAACGCCAACATGTTTTTCCAACCGCGGCCGATGTCAAAATAGTCTTTATATACATCGGCTACCGCAAAAACGTCCGGCAGATATACGTTATCAACAAAACCGGTAACTTCCTGTAAGATGGCGCGGAACTTATCGATCTTTTCCTGGGTTACCTTTTCGGTGACCCCACCCGGAATGATGGTAGTTATGTGGGGCATTTTCCCGCCGAAAATAGCGAGCATCTCTTGAGCCTTGCGGCGGATGGCCAGGGCCTGGACGTAGTGATCTACCGCCATGTTGTTAACATCCGGCGGCAACCGATAATCCCCTTTGTACCTCGGTATAAAAGGGGCTGTATCCGGACCGACTACGTAGTCGAGTGCCGCTAAGTGGTAAAAATGAAGCACATGCGACATAATGTAGTTTGCGCCATGAATTAAATTCCTGACGATCCGGCCGTTAGGCGGCACCTCTGCACCCAGAGCGTCGTCAAGGCAACGGGCCGACGTTATGGCGTGTGAAGTAGGACAGACGCCGCAGATGCGCTGGGTGATGTGCTGCGCGTCCCGCGGGTCTCGGCCTTTAAGTATGATTTCAAAACCACGGAAAAGGGTTCCGGAAGAACGGGCGTCAATAACCTTACCGTGCTCAACGTCCACTTCGATCTTCAGGTGGCCCTCGATCCGGGTTACAGGGTCAATTACGACCTTGGGCACTTAGTCTCCCCCCTCACTGAGTTACTCGTGTATACGGTATCGTCCGTACAACGGGCTGCATTCATCAGGAAAAGCCGGTTCAGAGCATGCCTGGCACGGCGCCCCTGCCGCGATACACCAGTTGGTGCCGTTATTCCATTGCCGGGTATTACACCTGGCGCGGGCAACCATGCCTTTGCAGCCAACAAATGCTAAACATCCCTCATCACCCGGATTTTGCGCAAAAATACCCTGGGAGAAATAGGTACACCGCGGGCAACCAACATGGATAATATCCGGGAAGAAAATCTTCGGCCTGTTATATTCATCGAGCTCCGGTATTTCACCGTATTTCAGTACGTACACGAGCGTACCGAGAAAATCGTCCGGATGCATCGGGCAGCAGCCGATGTTTATTACCGGCGTATCTTTAATCACTTCCCATACTCCCACCGTCCCGGTCGGGTTTGGGGCGGCCCCCGGAATACCGCCGAACGCGGCGCATGAACCGGCAGCCACAACTGCGGCGGCCTTATCACCATATTCCTGGAGGACTTCGAGGAAGGTCACTTCTTTCCCGTGTCTTTCTCCTATGGTGCAGTAAACTCCGCCGTCAGCCGCAGGCACGCCTCCCTCAACAACAAGGAAAAACTCCCCCTCATGTTTCGCCGCGGTTTCCTCCAAAACATGCAGAGCTTGGTGGCCTGCAGAGGCCATTACCGTGGGGTGAAATTTTAAGCTGATTATTTCAAGGAGAACCTTCTCTATGCTTGGGGACACGGTGTTTAATA
The DNA here is from genome assembly GCA_040756575.1 of Bacillota bacterium. Classification (GTDB taxonomy): domain Bacteria; phylum Bacillota; class Desulfotomaculia; order Desulfotomaculales; family Ammonificaceae; genus DTYU01. The sequence goes on from JBFLYP010000003.1 coordinate 11,603, forward strand.
AGGATACTGAACAACCTGTGCAGGTGGCTCCCTGGAGCCAGATCACGGGGGGTTTACCCTCCGCGGCATGGGCAAGGGTGTCAAGAATTACGGGTTCCAACGCACTTAACAATCCTATTCCTGCCGTAGCCCCGGTACACAGGCGTATAAACTCACGACGCGTGATGCGCCTCACCAATCATCCCTCCCCACAAATGATAGCCGCCCCTGAAGACTTTGGTCATCAAGGCCCGGCATTACGGTTGACGTTGAAAAAGGGGACCTTTAAATAAAACAAGCTTTTTTAAATTCGGCTTACCGACCTTAAGTGAGGTCTGCCGGAATTTTATCGTTAAAATATAAAGCCGTAGGTCCAACGGGTAATGCAGTAAAGCGAATCAGAGACATCGAAAATTTTGCACATGTCACAATTTCTGTTCCCGACTAACCCACCTCACTCCCATTTTAGATTCCCGGTTAATTATCATAAAGAATAATTACGAAGGTTAAACCGGGTTGATGCGATTGTCCGGATGCTGCCTGTCTTTTATGTTTGATATTAGACCGCACAACCAACCTTAACCTTTGACCGGCTCACCCGTTTCGTCCGCTGCCTCCGGCAGTTCTTTCGGTAGGTCCTCTTCCGCCGTCTCTTTACTTGATTTCCGGAATTCCCGCAGTGTTCTTCCTATCGACCGTCCCACTTCGGGGAGCCTTTTGGGACCAAAGATAACGATGACAAGACCCAAGATAAGGATTAATTCAGGAACACCTATCTTCGGAATAAACATTAATTCCCCTCCTCATTCTCTTTTTGTCGGATCACCATGCTGATTGTTGTTTCGAGACAGCCAGTTGTTAATCTCTTCCTCGACAAGGGATACCAACCGGGGCAACTTTGCCGATAATTGAGGAGTAAGTTCCATTCCCCAGTCAATGACGGCCGGTTGGATGCCATAAATAACGGTTGGCGGAAGGACGCCCGTTATCCTGCCTATTTGCAGCACTTCCAGGAGACCGACATGGTGGAGTGAATTACTGATAGATGGAATAAAGTCATCCAGTTCTTCCGGTCTGAAACGGAAAATGGTTCCCGGCTCGGCGTTACCGTTTGTGGCGTCAATGATGATGAGGTCGCTTGCCTCTTCAATAAGATACAAAATGTCGAGTCCCGCCGTGCCACCATCGACAATCGATACCTCAGGCGGGTATTCTCGTTTCATCAGTTCCCGAACCGCGTGTACCCCTACGCCTTCATCTTGTAAAAGAACGTTTCCAACCCCCAAGACTAAGAGATGTCGTGGATTTTCCATCGCATTACCTCGCCTCGAAAATCTTCTCTGGAGTAGTTTCGGTATATATTCGGAAATTCCTGCTCTTTGTGCGAAAATAATTAATGATCAAGGAATATCCGGAAGTCCCGCCAGGTGGTACCAGAATGCTATACCGGATGCGAGTGGCCGGGACCGAACACCCTTGTTTGCCGCCATATTCTCAGTCACCAAAGCTTATTCCCATCTGGCGTGCTGCGCGGAGCAAGTCATTTCCGAGCGGAACACGCCGAATTGCCCCGGTTGCTTCGGCCAACGGCACTGAACCGATATCCGGGGTTCTCAAGCAAACCATTTCTCCGTAGCGTCCTTCCATTAAGAAGTTGACCGCTGCCGCACCGAAACGGGTGGCAAGGATTCGGTCAAATGCGGTAGGACTCCCGCCCCGTTGCAAATGCCCGAGAACCGTAACTCTTGTCTCGATTCCCGTGAGTTCTTCGATTTGCTCGGCTACCACGCTCCCGATACCACCAAGACGGAGGGGTTCAAAACTTCCCTCTACCACTCTTTTGACCACGACCTGGCCGCCTACAGGTACAGCTCCTTCCGCTACAACCACGATGCTGAAATGCTTCCCGGCTTTCTGACGTTCTATAATTTTTTCACACACTTTATCAATCGTGAACGGTATCTCGGGGATCAGGATCACGTCAGCGCCCCCGGCGACCCCGGAATGCAGCGCGATCCAGCCGGCGTACCGTCCCATTACCTCCAAGACCATCACCCGGTGGTGCGATTCCGCTGTGGTATGTAGCTTATCGATCGCTTCTGTAGCCGTTGTCAGCGCCGTGTCGAAGCCGAATGTTTGATCGGTGGCCGCTATGTCGTTGTCAATGGTCTTAGGCACCCCGATCACAGGAAGGCTGTACCGCTTCCACAGTTCACTCGCTATTTTCAGGCTGCCGTCGCCGCCGATGATAACCATCGCATCAATACCCTGAGATGCAATGTTATCCATTAATCTGCCGGAAATATCCTTGTAAACGGTTTTGCCATCTTCTTGAACAGGGTAATGGAAAGGGTTGTCCCGGTTGGTCGTACCCAGGATGGTTCCGCCTCGTGGCAGTATTCCTATTACGTCTTTTTCTGTTAAACGCCGCGCCCGGTTTTCAATCAGTCCGCCGAAGCCGTCAATAAAACCGAAGACGCTCAGCCCGTATTCCCTGATGGAAACCTTAACCACCGCCCTGATGACAGCGTTTAAGCCCGGAGCGTCACCGCCTCCGGTAAGAACGCCGATTCGCTTAATCTGGACCTTGTTACGTGGCATAGCCTTCCCCCTTTAGGAGACCGCGCAAAACTTCACCTGCCCGGTACTTAACTCGGTGTTCCTCAAACCCTTAATTCAATACGGAAGGTTGTTAAAAACTTCCACCTGTACGGCAACTGCCATTCTTTCCTGAGTTGAGTCCCGGATCGTTTTTCACAGTCTCCAGGATTCTTCCCACTTACTCGCCTTTATTGTAAACTTCGCTTCATTTTGTACTGCTTTTGCGGCCGTTTATTCGCTACGACGTCCCTGCCTAAACAAAACCGCGCTTTGGTTAGTATTCGGCCTACCGGATCTGTTCCTCAAGCTCCTGCAAAACTCGCTTCACGTTTTCAATGTTTTCCCCGTAACCGCCCCAATCACCGCTCTTCAGGGATTCATCCGCTTGTTTGAAAAACTCATTGGCTTTGCGGATAAGCTCCGATGCAGAACGCTTTTCTTCACGTTCTTCTGCTGGAGGTTCAGGCTCCGTCCGGCCGCCGAAGATCTTTTCCAGAGCGGACTGCAGTGTCGGCTCCATTACGACTTTGTCGCCGTGTACCACTATCACCCGGCGCAGTTCCGGCATCTTGGACTGCTCCGCCTGGAGATAAAGCGGCTCCACGTACAAGAGAGCGTCCTTGATCGGAATAATCAGAAGATTACCGCGAATGACTCTTGAACCGCGCTGATCCCAAAGGGTGAGCTGCTGAGAAATCTGCGTGTCCTGGTTGATCCGAGCTTCCACCTGCATGGGTCCGAATACAAGTTCCTGTTTGGGGAACTCATAGACCAGGAGCCTGCCGTAGTTCTCCCCGTCGCAGCGCGCAGCAAACCAGGCGATCATGTTGTTCTTATTTTGCGGTGTAAACGGGATTATTAACATAAACTCGGGTTCCTTATCACCCGGAAGCCGCGTAATGACATAGTAAGGTTCGACTCTTATTTCTTCTCCCCCGAATATTTCGCTGGGAAGGACCCATTTATCTTCTTTGGTGAAGAAAACCTGCGGGTCCTGCATGTGGTATACCGTGTACATTTTTGACTGGATCAGAAACAGTTTTTCGGGGTACCGGATATGCTCCGCCAGCTCCCGCGGCATTTCCTTAAAAGGCGTAAAAAGTTCAGGGAATATGCGATTAAGGCTTTGAGCCAATGGGTCTTCGGGATCGGTCAGGTAAAAGTGTACATCACCGTTGTACGCGTCGATAACAACCTTTACGGAATTCCGGATGTAGTTGAACCCCTCGTAGGGTTCGGCATACGGAAACCACCGCGTAGTGGTATATGCATCCCACATGTAATAGAGCCGGCCGCCGGCCAAAACGATATACGGGTCTCCGTCGTAGCTGAGAAAGGGAGCTATCTTTTTTACTCGCGTCTGAATGTCCCGGTGGTAAAGAACCCTCGAATCCCTTGTGATGTCTGTGGACAACAGCAACTTGTAATCATGGAAGGATAGCGCAAAAGCAAAACGCCGCAGCAAACTGTCGAGGCGGACGCCGCCTTTTCCTGCGTATCGGGTATAAACGTTTTCGTCGCCTTTCGGGTAATCGAACTCCCCTGTCTTTGTGTTTACTACCACGTAGGGCGATTCAAGTTCGCCGAAGTAAATCTCAGGCCTGGTTACTCTAAGGTCTGTCAGGCTCTGGGGCGGGATGTCCTTGATAAAGAACGCCGGCATACCTTCCGCGGTCACCTCATTCACCGGACTCATCGCGACCCCGTGACCATGGGTGTACTTTAAGTGGCGGTTTATCCACGTTTTTGCTTGGGCCGATAGCCGGTCCTGGTTGAGCTCGCGAGCCCCAAGCATCACCTGGCGGTATTTCCCGTCTACCCGGTAGCGGTCGATGTCAATGTCGTGGAACTGGTAATAAGGCCTCATTTCCTGCATCTGACTGTATGTTTGCTTAAGAGGCTTCCAGTCCCAGAGACGGATATTCTCAAAAGACTCCCGGTTTTCCTTTATATCTTCAAGGCTTAACGTCTTTCCGGCAGGAAAAGACTTGCGTTCGATACCGTCTAAGCCGTAGGCCTTTCTGGTGAAAGCAATCGCCTTTTCTATATAGGGACGTTCCCGGTTGAGTTCGTTCGGTTCGACAACAAACTTTTGTACAACTGCGGGATACAGAACCCCCAGCGCAAAGGAAACAGTAACGAGTGTTGCCAGACCGAAAAGCGGATATCTTAGCGAAGCCTTAACGGTCCCGAAAACAGACAGCAAAGCTACGGCGAGCGCGACAAAAATCAGGACGCGTATGGCCAGGAGGCTTGCATGGATGTCGGTATAACCCGGGCCGAAAACCGCTCCCCGTTCCGAGTAAAAAAGGAGAAACTGGTTGAGGTAATAACCCCAGGCCTTAAGTGCGAAAATGAGGGCCGCAAGAAAGGACAGGTGCCGGAGGGCGTGCCGCGACCGCCAGAAACCGTAACCTTTCAGCGGGTCGGTCACCGAGTATATTAAAATGATTATCACGGCAGTAAACAGAACGGCACCGATACTCAACCGGTAAAGCAGCACGTATAAGGGAAGAGAGAAAGTGTAAAAACTGATCTCCCTGCCGAAAAACGGGTCGGTTGCTCCGAAACTTACCGGGTTAAGGTATTGGTAAAAGACAAGCCACTTGTGGCCGAGGAATGAACTGAAGGCCAGTGCTGCCGCTGCGCTCCCTAAAAAGAAGACCAGCGTTACAAGACGCGGACTGATAAACTGCTGCCAAGGGCTGATTTCTATGGCGTTTGCGCCGTCAGCGGTTAATCTTATGGATTTTAAAATATACTTGCGAGTGAACAGCAGGTTTGCAAAAAGAAAACCAAAGAAAAGGACTGCTGCGGACAGCCTTAAGCCAATTTCACTCAAAAAGATTTTGATAAAAATGCTCTGGAACCCAAGCGAACGGAACCATAGCAATTCTGTATAAAACCGTGCTCCGCTACCCAACAGCAGATAAACCGTCAGAAGAACTATAAGAACGCCAAGCAGCGGCCATCGGCGGCGTTTTTGCAACAGTAAAACCTCCCCTGCACTACATCGGCTTTGGATTCTTCTGCGACTCTTCAGCCTCGTGTCTCAGCTTTGCCTGACATAAAGGACATACTGTAGCAGGCTTTTTGGGGACCTCAAAGATGTCCTCTTCTTCTTTTGCAAGCACATCCTCCAGTGCGTCAGTTTCGAACTTGCGCCCGCAAAGAATGCAACGTCGCTCCATAGATCAAACTCCTCCCCTGAAAATAGTACTTCTTTCGATGGGCGCGGCGATGAGCTTCACCCTGCTTCGTCAGGCTCGCCGGCCGAATCCTCACGTACTTCTATGTACGCTCCGGTTCGGCCGGCTTCGCCTTCCTCGCATTGCTCGCCCCTCACCGCGTTTCGTTTATGTTACACTACTGCATTTAAGTAACACGCTTGCGGGTCCCCATTTTCATCCCCGGTGGCGACGACTAATCGTCGTGAATGACTCCTTTGAAAATGTCCTTCTTCTTCCGTGGGGGCGCGGCGATGTAAGCGGCATGGGAGACTCCCTCTTTAAGATTTTTATCCAGCACTCGTTAGTTCGAATTACCTTTACCCGATCTCCTGGCTTGTTCGACAAGAAAGGACCCGTTCCTGCTACCAAAAATTAACCGTGTTTTACAGTGCCGCTCGAAAAACTCTTCAGTCGCCGCCGTTATCAACAAGGCGCCACTTTTTCATTCTATGCTATTTACACGAGGCTTGCCCAAAACACAAAACAGCCGACTCTGAAAGCTTAGATCTACCGCCTTAGAGTGGCTACCAGTCGCTTAGGATTTACCAGAAGATCGAGTCCGTCGTTTATATCCTTGACCACAACATCGGCAGCATGAAGGGCTTCCGCGGCCGTTCCTTCCGGTCCAAGCACCAGAATTCCAAGTGCAGCCCGGCGCAACATTAAAACGTCATTAGCACCGTTTCCAACCGCGACCACGTTGGCAGCGCCTAATTCCTCAACATACCGCTCCTTTTCCGGCCCCACAACCTCACGGCTGACAACCTTAATGACGCAGCGGAGGGCCGCACACGCCTCTCTTGCAGTGCCGAACGTATCGGCGGTAAAAATGTGGACATCTAAGTTTTCGGCAATGCTGTTGAGCCGCTCTACGACCCCTGGAAGAACAGCGCCGTCAAGTGCGAACGTGCCGTTAAAATCCAGCACGATGTGTTTAAGTTTAAGCACCCCCTGCCCGGGAATATCAACTTGAAGCATACGCCTCCCCCTTTACAAAGATAAGCAGGAATGAACTATGGAGGGAATTAACAGTTAAGGCCGGACTTCTGTGAAGCTCGGCCTTACTATATCATTGAATACTAAGGACTGTCAATGCGGTGGAAAGAATCGACTGTGGGATGATCGGCGCTATTTCTTTAGCACTGCCAGGATATCCTGGAGCACCTTATCAATCGGTTGATCGCCGTTTATGTCTAAAACCAAGCCTTGCTTGCCGTAATAGTCGAGGAGCGGCTTCGTTTGGGCTTCATACACGTCAAGCCGCTTGTTGACTGTTTCCTCCGTATCATCGCTCCGCTGGTAAAGTTCACCGCCGCACTTATCACACTTGCCTGCTTCCTTTGGGGGTTTATTTGTAATGTGGTAAGTGTCTCCGCAAGAGCGACACACCCGCCGCCCTGTAATACGCGCCACAATTCTCTCCCGGGGCACTTTGATATTGATAACTCCGTCGAGTTTGACCCCCAGGTCTTTCAGGGTCGCGTCAAGCGCTTCGGCTTGGGGAAGTGTACGGGGAAAACCATCGAGTAAAAAGCCGGTCTTGCAATCAGGTTGTGCGATCCGTTCTTTAACTACGCCTATAATTACCTCATCCGGAACAAGCTGGCCTTTGTCCATATACTCTTTTGCTTTCTTTCCCATTTCGGTGCCCTGCTTTACCGCTTCACGCAACATGTCCCCGGTGGAAATATGCGGGATCTTTAACTCTTTAACCACCTCTACAGCCTGAGTCCCCTTGCCGGCACCTGGCGGCCCCATGATTAGCAGATTCACGCTCTCCCCCTCCTAAAAAATGTTTTTTGTGAAATCCAGTACTAGCCGGAGACCTAAAAATGGTCGGGATGACAGGATTTGAACCTGCGACCTCACGGTCCCGAACCGTGCGCTCTTGCCAAGCTGAGCTACATCCCGCCCTATACAATATTCAATTATCACCCAAGTTTCCGGTAAAGTCAAGGGGGGTGTGCTGCTTTAACACTTGAAGTTTCCCGGTACACTTGAAGAGTCTTCTTTACGAAAGATTAGAGAAAGTTGTTTACGCACAGGCTGGGTATTAACGGATATTTTGGTAATATAATACTTGAACACCGGTTAAATCTCGCTTACAATATATTTAAACTTCGTTGTCAGAAGCTGTCTAAAGGAGTCGTAGCATGTTGTTGCGCTCATTGCGGAACCAGGTTCTGGCACTGCTTGTGGCAAGTCTTGCAGTATACGCCTTTGTAGCGTCCATTGCTACCATATTCATCCTTAGGGGTTGCGCGGAAGAAGGTATGGTAAGCAAGGTCAAGAGTGACCTTGCTATGACGGAACAGTTGATTGATATCCTCTATCCCGGTTCCTGGGAGGTGAGAGGCGATAGTCTTTATAAGGGTGGCATATTGATGAACGGCAACCCGATTGTTAACCGGATCACCGAGTTAACCGGGGACACCTGTACGATATTTCTTCACGACGTCCGTATTGCCACCACCGTTCCCGGACCGTCCGGCAAACCGGCAATCGGGACGCGCGTATCAGAACCGGTACGTCTGGCCGTTTTAGGCAAAGGAACCGACTACTATGGAAAGGCGGTCGTGGTCGGACAGACTTACCAGACCGCTTACCGGCCGATTAAAGATGCTAAAGGTGATGTAATAGGGATTCTTTATGTTGGCACACCGCAAGCGCAGATTCACCAGACGGTTGGAAAATTAATGTTGGGTAAAGCGTTTATGCTCTTAATCGTCCTTCTGGTTCTCGGTCTTCTGACGAGCGCAGCTTTCACAAAATGGCTCAGCCCCCTGCAACACATTTCAAAGACGTTAAAGGCAGTTGCGTTAGGGGATTACGACCGGCCAATAGAAAACCCTCGATACGTTGAATTCGAGGGAATTGTTGAATCGGTTGAGCGTATGAGGGCAGATATCAAAGAAAGCTTTTACCGGCTGCAAAACCTTACAAAATTCGGAATGCGGGCCGTGGCACTGTTACGCGAGGAAGAAGCATATAAACTCCTCGTTCATTACCTGAAGAAGTTAGGTGTTGACGAAATCATTGTTGCATTGATAGACGAAGGTCACCGCCGTGCCCGGGTGGTATCGTATTATTCCCGCCCCTTGGGAGAGGAACAGTATTATTCAGAACCGGTTGCGCGTTTTAATTTCACTGTTTTGCGCCAGATTGAACTTTGCCCGGCCGTCCGGGTCTTAAACCCCTATGTGGTACAGAACGCTGACGATGACCTCGGATGTCCCTTCGCCGTTGCTACCGATCCTGAAGTTAAAAGTTATGCCTGCTACCCCCTGACGGTTCGCGGACAAGCACTCGGGTGGGTAAAAATAGCGAGCCGTGTACCAAACTTTTTTGATACCGATACCATGAATACCGTTAAGGGTTTCATATCATTCACTTCCGCCATGATCGCAAACCTGCGGCTAAACGAACTCAACCGTTACCTGTCCCTGACAGACCCGCTCACAAGCCTGTACAACAGGCGTTTCCTTGAAGGCTATTTTACACAACAAATCGCCCAAGCCAACCGGCGGCGAGAACCTTTCGGCGTAATTTTCTTTGATATAGACCAGTTCAAGCTGATAAACGATACTTACGGACATGAGGTCGGCGATAAAGTATTGGCAACAGTCGCCGAAACGATAAGGCGTACGCTCCGTGAAACGGACCTATTAGTCCGGTATGGCGGTGAAGAGTTTATTATCATCCTTCCGTCCACAACGTTGGAAGGAGCGATCAACGTGGCCGAAAAAATCCGGCGTATAATAGCAACAACCACGGTACATATCGATTCAGGCGGCTGTATTTCGCTTACCGTCAGCCTTGGTGTAGCAGAGTATACGCCGGGAGCAGCACTTACGAGTCAAGACCTGATTCAGCGAGCTGACGAGGCAATGTACCAGGCAAAGCTGATGGGTAAGAATATGGTGGTAGCTTATAAGGAAAGTTCTCAAGGCGAGCCGGCATTTCTGACCGGTAAGGAGGTGGACATGATCGGCCTCATGTAATCTTTTTGATCGCTAATTCTACTGCCTCATAGGGAGTTTTTGCGAGGCAAACGCCGGGTATCCCAGAGAAGGAAAACTCCAATGCAATCACGGGTTTTCTTTTTTTCAGGGCCAATGCAACCTCCGAGAGCGTTCCGTACCCGCCGCTGACTGCGATTAAGGCGTCGGCGGCACATACGATCACCGCATTACGCGCGTCTCCCAAGCCCGTCGGCAAGGCTATGTGGAGATAGGGATTTGCCTCCGACCTATCCGTACCAGGCAAAATGCCTATAGCTATACCCCCTCCATCGCGGGCGCCGCGTGCCGCGGCAGCCATCACCCCTTCCCTTCCGCCGCACAAGAGCACTGAGTTTCGCTGCGCGATTGCAAAGCCCACCTGATAGGCCAATTCTTCAACCTCTGGTGTAGAGCCGGCTGATCCCACAACTGCCAAGTAATAAGCTTTTGCCCACATCTGAGCTTATCCCTTCGGTTCAAACAAGTAGGACGGATGAAGTTCCCGAAATGTAAGATTGAAAGTCAGAATCTCAAGCTTGATGGAAAGGTCGACGTTTCTTACGATAACATGCTCCGGGACTTGAACCACAGCCGGACCGAAGGTTAACAGCGCATCTATACCGCTTTTCACCAAAAGGTCAGCCACTTCCTGCGTACCCGACTGAGGAACGGTAATAATACCGATACGAACCCCGTATTCCGCCACCACTTCGGGAACACGCTCGACAGGAAGCACCTCGAGGTCTTGAATCCGCTTTCCTATTTTTAAAAGATCGTTGTCAAAGACGGCCACAATATTGAAACCACGGTCCCTGAAACCACGGTACGCACAAAGCGCGGTACCTAAGTTCCCCGCGCCCACCAGTATCACCGGCCAGGAACGTGTCAATCCAAGGATTTTAAGAATGTAATGAATAAGGTCTTTAACGTTATACCCGACTCCGCGGGTGCCGAACTCTCCGAAATAAGCCAAGTCTTTACGGACTTGAGCCGGGCTTACGCCCACACCCTTTGCGATTTCGTTCGACGAGACAGTGGCCACACCGTTTTTATCCAGTCGCTCAAGAAAGCGCGAATAAATCGACAGCCTGCTTACCGTTGCCTCCGGTACGCGCAACACCTTCAATACCGATGCCTCCTCCGAAAATAAACGTTCAACCTTATACTGACAGGGCTTTAGGGTCCGTTCGACGTTCGACGTTTATAAAAGACCGAGGACAGGCACTTAAGTTTTTCACTCTTCGTTGTGCGGCTCGCCGCATGCGGCACTCCGCAACAATAGTGAACGGACCTCAAGCAATTCTGACAGTGTAGGTGTCGGAAGTCAAGAATTGTGTCAAATTGTTCAAACCGGGTTTCCTCAGCTTCAAGCGCAAATGAGCCGTCCACCGGCCAAAATCAACTGCCATAGTTCCAATATTCTTGAACCATTGCGGGGACCGTTACTTAAACGGCTTCTTCAAAAATGAGTATTCCAGCTTCGAATAAAGGGAACTTTGTCGTTAACTGTTGTTTCTTGAAGCCGGAAAAAAAAAATTTGCTGCCATTATTGTACTGGAGTTGTTGTTCGGGTGTCAATGATTATGGGAAAACTATCACGAAGGGGATTGTTGAAGAAGTCGTCTTACCGCCTCGGCAGGATTCTCTGAAAGGAATACCGCTGATCCGGCAACCAACACGTCTGCGCCGGCGTCTATCACCGCGGCTGCAGTTTCCGGGTTAACACCGCCGTCAACTTCAATTTCAGCTTTTATCCCATTGCGGTCAAGAACAGTTCGGAGATAGGCGATCTTTTTCAACATTTCGGGAATAAACCGCTGTCCCCCAAAACCGGGGTTGACGGTCATTACCAAGACCAGATCTACAAGATCCAAGACATACTCCACCGCCTGCGGCGGCGTGGCCGGATTCAGCGCTACTCCCGCCTTTACACCGTGCCCACGAATGGCACCCAATGTGCGGTGAAGATGCAGGCAGGCTTCTGCATGGACAGTCAAAATATTCGCACCCGCAGCAACGAAATCCGCAAGATACCGCTCCGGTGCAGCAACCATTAGGTGAACGTCGAAGACCATCTTCGTACAAGGGCGTAGTGCGGCCACAACAGGAGGTCCAATTGTTATATTGGGTACAAAATGGCCGTCCATAATATCAATGTGAAGGTAGGATGCCCCTGCGCTTTCCACCTTGTCAACACTTTCCGCCAGGCGGGCGAAATCGGCTGCCAGAATTGAGGGTGCAATCTTGACCAATGCTGTTTTATCCCCTTTCTTTTTCAATCGCCTCTGAAAGAAAACTCTGGTAATGACGGTAACGAAATGCTGGTATGCGCCCTTCACCCACGGCTTTTCGGACCGCACAGTCCGGTTCGTTATTATGCAAACAGTTGTTAAACCGGCAGTTTCCGCTTAGACGAGAAATCTCCGGGAAGTACCTTGCAACCGTGACTGCCGGAATATCCGGCAGGTTCAACTGTGTGAATCCCGGCGTGTCCACGACAACCCCCCCGCCCTGCAGCGGAAGCAGTTCGACAAGACGAGTAATGTGGCGCCCCCTTCCCGTTTTCTTACTAATTTCACCTGTCTTCAGTTGCAAACCGGGTTGGATCGCATTCAAAAGGGTCGACTTTCCTACCCCCGAGGGACCGGCAACTACCGTAACGCGCCCAACCAATGCAGCACGCAATGCGTCGAGCCCTTCCCCCGTCTTGGCACTGGTTAAAACGATACTGTAACCTGCGCTTTTATATGCATCGATCCACCTTGAATAGGCGTTTGAAGGCACCAGGTCGATCTTATTGAAGCATAATACTGGTTCAACCGAGGCTGCGCCGCTTACAAGCAGGAAACGATCCAGCAGCCTAAAATTCGGCTTAGGGTCCCGCAATGCGACAACGATGAGACTTTGCTCAACGTTTGCTACGGGTGGGCGGAGAAGCCTCGTCCTGCGCGGCACCAACTCCTCAATGGTACATTTCCCGGGTTCAACCTCGCTGATTACTACGTAGTCGCCCACAAGTAACCGCTCTCTTGCCAGCCGGCCACGCCGGACACACTCTTGTATCTCCCCGGATTCGTGCGACAGTACGTAATAATATCCGCCGTGTAATCTTACCACCTGCCCTGTAGCCAAAACGTCACCCCTGTCACGGGAGGGTTTCTTCTCGAACCATTTTGTTGTCCACATAGACGCTTATTGCAGCTTCTCCGTAATATGTTACGGCCTGGACAACCCGCTCTCCTGCTGCATGGGTGCTGTTGTAAGCCTCTGTGAACCCGCGTGCATCGTTAATGGTAATGCGGACGTTGTGATCCTGCCCATCGTCGGGAACTTGAAGATAAACGGTGGCCTCTTTTGGCACCGGTCCCGGGCCGTCGCTGACGGTAACCTCAACTGTTGCTCCAGTTTCAAGATTCGTACCTGGCGCCGGCTTTTGAGCACAAACGTAGCCCGGAAGGTATTGCGTGCTTTCTTCCCTCTTGATATTGTCGCTGAGAACAAAACCTGCCTGGTCGAGTTTTTCCCGAGCCGCTGCAAGCACAAGGCCTACAAGCTCGGGCACCGGTTTGAGAACCGGCTGCCGGCCTTTGCTTATAACGAGGTTGACAGGGCTGTCCTTCGGCATTGACGTGCCCGGAGCCGGGTTCTGATTGATCACCATACCTTCGCTGACCCTGTCGTGAAAAACCTCTTTTTTGTTACCGACGGTAAAACCTTCGTTAACCAGAACCAGCTCGGCATCCTGAAGCAACTTATTGCGAACGTCCGGCACAGTCAACATTTGGGGTCCTAAGCTGACAAGCAGGGTAATCAGGCGCCCTCTTTTAACTTGACTGCCGGGTTCAATATCCTGCTTGATAACTCTTCCTTTTTCTACTTCTGAACTGTTGATTTCCTGCACTTGGCACCGTAACCCGTGATTATTCAGGGTTCGTTCCGCTGCTTCCACCGTCTTTCCTTGAACGTCCGGCACGGAAACCTCAGGTACATAAACATACCATTTTAGGCCCCACCAGCCGGCTATTAATAAAAGGGCAAAACACAGGGCTATAGCTATGTAGCCTGCAGGCTTCAAGCGACGCTTGTTCGATACTTTGTTAAGCGGTTTGGTAGGGCAATCGACATCAGGCAGATCGTTCAAAAGGTTTATGATATCTTCCGCCATAGCGGTAACGGATTGGTAACGAAGATTTGGATTTTTTGCCATCGCCTTCTCTACAACCGTTGCCACAGCATTAGGCACCGCAGGGTTCACCTGGTTAACCGGCGTAGGGTTGTCCTGGATGTGCTTGATTGCCACAGCCACGGGATTGTCGCCTGAAAACGGCGGTCTCCCGGTGAGCATCTCATACAGTACGGCACCAAGAGAGTATATGTCGGATCTTGCATCTGCAGGTTCACCCCTTGCCTGTTCCGGAGAGATATACTGTACGGAACCCAAAAGGGCCTTTGTCGCTGAAACCGTGCCGCTGCTTACGGCGCGGGCTATTCCAAAATCGGTCAGTTTTGCCCTGCCCTCCGGGGTTACCAGGATATTGTGGGGCTTGACATCTCGGTGTACGATGCCCCGTTTGTGCGCGTGTTCCAGCGCGTCACAAATATTACTGGCGATCTGCAGGGCGGAGCTTATACTTATCCTTCCTTCTTTTATCAGAGACTTCAGGTTTCGACCTTCAACGTATTCCATTACGAGGTAATGTACACCATCAGTACAGCCGACGTCGAAGACGCTCACGATGTTGGGATGCGAGAGGCTGGCGACAGAACGGGCTTCCCGCCTAAAACGGCGTACAAAGTCCTCATCACGCGCATACTCATCACGCAACACCTTTATAGTTACACGGCGGTTCAATGCTAAGTCTTCGCCGAGGTAGACCAGGGCCATGCCGCCACCGCCCAGTTCCTGTATGATTTTGTACCGGTCTCCTATGACCCGGTCCAGCATTTTTGTAAATGATACTCCTTCCCTTTTGTTATTGCGTACGAGGCGGATACTCCTGATTTGTGCAAACTCCCTCGAGAATGCGTTCTCCTTCCGTGGGGCGCGGCGATGAGCTTTGTTAACCAGCTTACAGGTCTATTCGCCCCATTTTCATTCTTATAACCATGCCTTTCGCTGCGCTCAAGGCACAAAACGTTATGAAAATCTTTTTCAGATTTCGTTGTGCGGCTTGCCGCATGCGGAACTTCCTCCAAATACTCTATCATTGAACGGCTTAACCCCGGCTCTCTGCCTTATGCAGCTTGTGATGGTTCCCCCTTAACACTCCTGTGGTTGTGCCGGGGTAACAGGATAGTTAAAACCCCAGAATTTAATAAGAATTAGGGTGACGTTATCAAGACCTCCGCGCTCCAACGCAGTTTTTACAAGTTTTCTTACCTGCTCGGTGGGTCTCCCGTTTCGCGCTATTTCCAAGATTTCGTGGTCGTTGAGATGAAGGGTGAGACCATCGGTGCACAGAAGGACAACGTCGTTAGGTTCAAGCTTCACTATACCCTTGTCTACCTGGATTAAAGGCTCGGTACCAAGCGCACGAGTTAGAACGTGACGGTATGGATGGACTTCGGCCTCCTCGGGCGTTAACTCACCCTTTCGTACGAAATCCGAAACATACGAGTGATCTTCGGTAAACTGTTTTATTTCATTATTCCTCACCAAGTAGCCGCGGCTGTCACCGACATGTAGCCAGAATAAATTACCGGCTCTGATAATGCAAGCCGTAAGGGTGGTTCCCATTTTTTCGCATTCCGGGTTAGACTGAGCAGCCATATACACATTCTGATTAGCTTGTTCAAAGGCGTTCGTCAACACAGCTAACAGGTCTGACTCGTCATTTTGCCGCACAGCTCTCTCTAAAGACTCCAGGGCAAGCCGGCTGGCCACTTCCCCTGCCTGGTGTCCTCCCATGCCGTCGGCTACGGCAAAGAGTCCAATATCAGCGCACACAAGAAGGTTATCCTCGTTTTTTGCCCTTGCCAGCCCTTTGTGGCTGAGTACAGCCCACTCCATTACTCTCCCCCCGGATGGACCGCTGTAGTAATCTTATATTAAGGCTTAGAGGCTCATCTCCAATTAGTTTAATTAGACTTACCGCTTACATATGGTTCCGCTTCGGGACCAAACAGCGTCCTCCATGCTATTAGTTGGATTTTTCCTTGAGTCCTCCGCTTTCTGCTGCCCTGCTGCATACCCTTCCCGTCATCGACCACTTCGCTCGTGGTAGTGACGGAGTTGTCCGCAGGCAGCAGCAATCTGACCGCCGACCGAGCGCCGTACGGTTACGGCAACGCCCCGATCACGAAGTGCATTTTTGAAAGCTACAACCCGCTCGGGCGGCACAGGCAAAAACTCCCGCTCCGCTACGCGGTTTAGTGGAATAAGGTTAACGTGGCAGAGCAGCCCGTTTAACAAGTTCGCAAGTTGCTCCGCTTTCTGCGGCTGGTCGTTTATGCCGGAAAGCAGAGTGTATTCAAAAGTGACCCGGCGCCCTGTGCATCTCACGTACTCCCTGCATGCCTGTATTAGCTCGCTTAGGGGATACCGACGGTTCACCGGCATAAGCTTGTTGCGTAAATCGTCGTTTGGGGCATGTAATGAAACAGCGAGGCCCACCTGCAGCCTCAAACGCGCCAGGGCATAAATCCCCGGTACGACCCCGCAGGTGGACACCGTTATGCGGCGGGCGCCGATTTTGAGTCCTGCAGGGTGAGTAATATTTCTCAAAAAACGGAACGTGTTCTCCAGGTTATCGAACGGTTCACCCATTCCCATCAGCACAACGTGACTGATCCGCTCGCCGGTTTCTTTTTGGGTAAACAGCACCTGGTCGTACATCTCTCCGGCCGTAAGGTTACGGACCAAACCGCCGACCCCTGAAGCGCAAAAGCGGCACCCCATCCGGCAGCCTACCTGTGTCGAAATGCAGACCGTACGGCCCCAAAGCCGCCGAATAAAGACCGTCTCTATAGTTTCGCCGTCACTCAGCCTGTACAGAAATTTAACCGCTAACCCGTCACCGTTTACCCGGCGGGAAACCAATACAGGTTCAGAGATAAACGCAGCCTCGGATAACCTTTCCCGCAGCCGCGCGGGCAGGTTGGACATAGATTCGAAATTGACGACTCCTTTTGCAAAAAGCCAGTTAAATACCTGTTGCGCCCGGAATTCGGGTTCCCCCAAACCGGTAATAAATGACCGTATCTCCTCGAACGAAAGGGATTTAATATCCACCTTCATTTTACCACCAGAAATGGTCGCACTCCTAATTATCAGTATCCGTTACCGGACTTAACCCTGTTGACGGCATCCTGCGCGGAACCCGACCGCGAATCACTTGGAGACCGCTGTAAAACTTCGCCTGGCTATTTCAGAAGCCAGAAGTCGGAAGTCAGAAAATTCAAAGGAAATTTGCATAGCGAATTTCTATGAAGATTCCGACCTCTGACATCCTGCATCTGACATCTGTTTTTGCCATGCTCGTTTTTCGCGGTTTCCAGACTTTCTGACAAAGCTTGGCATCTGCGAATAGACAGAGCCCGCGTTTGATAAATTAGAGTTGTATAACATCTCTCCCAGAGTATAATTCGCCCTTTAAGATGATAAACCCTTCCGGCGCAGCCGGGCGATAAAAAAGCCGTCAAGTTCCTGGTAAGGCATCAGTTGTATGTAACCAAGCTCCAGTGTCCGCTTCAAGTCCAGTTCTGGTGGTAAAAAAGGGCGCAGGTCTTCAAGGACGAATTCCCGATTCTGCCGGGTAAAATGCTTGATCTGCTCTAAGTTTTCGCTGCTGCCGATTGAACATGTGGTGTAAAGCAAGACCCCGCCCGGGCAAACGCAAGCTGAAGCGCTGGACAAAATCTGCCGCTGAAGCGTGATTAAGGCAGGAATCTGCTCCGGCTGCTTGCGCCACCGGCTGTCCGGTTTCCGCCTAAGGACGCCGAGACCCGAACAAGGAGCGTCAACAAGCACGTAATCAGCCGCCTTCGAGAACAAGGTGTGGCTGTCGCGCGCGTCGTACCGCAGGGTTTCTATGCTTTTTATCCCGAGCCGCTTACAGTTCTCATCCACGAGCGCCAGCCGGTGGGCGTGGATATCCAATACTATTATCCTGCATTTGTCTCCGGTTAGTTCCGCTATGTGCGTAGCTTTGCCCCCCGGTCCGCCGCAGACATCCAAAACAAAAGAACCGGGTGACGGCCTAAGGGCATGTGCTGCCAGCATAGAGCTTTCGTCCTGGACAAAAAAAAGCCCGTCTTTAAAGGCCCGAAGCGATTGCAGGTCTTGAAAACCTTGTACGGTTATCCCCTCGGGTGCGTAGGGTGTCGCCGACGCCGTCACTTTCGCCTCTTTTTCAAGTAGCCCAAGGAGTTCCTTTCTGGTCGTCCGCAACAGGTTCGTGCGGATGGTTGTTGCCGGAGCCTGGTTGTTTGCCTGGCATATACGAATTGTTTCATCAATCCCGAACTCTTTCAGCCATGCAGCAACCAGCCATGGAGGGTGCGAGTAACTTAAGGCTATGTGATCCACCGGGCTGTTTTCAATATCCGGAAACCTAATATCCTTCTTCTCCCGCACGACACGCCGCAGGACGGCATTAACAAAATCTGCGGCCCAGGGCTGGGCGTATTTCTTGGCGAGCTTAACGGCTTCATTGCAGGCAGCCGCTTCCGGTATTCTTTCAAGGTATAATATTTGATAGACCGCAAGCCGCAAAATATTTCGAATCCACGGGTTTTGCCTGTTAAGCGGTTTTTGAATAAACTTCGAGAGGATCCAGTCGATTGTGTTCAGACGCCTTAGCGTCCCATAGCTGAGTTCCGTGAGGAACGCACGTTCGTGCCCCGCAGGCCGGTACTTGTCCATGATCTCAAAGAGTGCAATATTTGCATAAGCGCCGCGTGTATCTACGGCGTTCAATACCATCAGCGCAAGTTCTCGAGCGGAAGGTTGGGCCATTTAAAACCTACGCATACCCCGAGGGTGCTAAAGGTTACCAAGAACGATTCCCCGTGCCAAACGGTGCCCGCGGAGGAATGCGGCGGCCGAGAGGCGAAGACCGCCGGCAAGCTGCAGTTCGTGAACCATCACAGCTCCTTTCCCCGCGCGCACCATTATACCTTCATTGCCGGTTTCAATGATTTCACCCGGCCCCCCGGGAAAATCCCCGGCTTTTGCCGAAACCCGCCATATTTTTAGGAGCTTTCCTGAAAGGAGGGTTCGCGCCCCCGGCTCGGGATCCAGTGCACGCACTTGATTTTTAATGGTTTCCGCAGACTGTTTCCACGATATAACCTCATCTAAAGGGGTGAGCGGAGGAGCGTAGCTCGCCTTGGAATGCTCCTGGGGACGGCGCTCAAGTTGATTGCTTTCAAGCCGTTGCAGGGTTTCTATGAGCAGCCCTGCGCCCAACCGGGAGAGGCGTGAGTAAAGCGAGCCGAAGTTTTCATCGCCCGGTATCTGGACTTTTTGTTGAAGGAAAATGTCACCGGTATCCATGCCTTCGTCCATCAGCATTGTGGTAACCCCGGTTTCGCGTTCACCGTTCATCAGGGCCCGCTGGACCGGCGCCGCGCCGCGATACTTCGGCAACAGAGAGGCGTGGACGTTTATACAGCCAAAGCGGGGCAGTCTGAGTATCTCCGGCGGGAGAATCCTCCCATATGCCGTAACGATTATGGCATCGGGTGCTGCCTTATAAAGGCTTTCCAAAAACCCCGGTTCTTTTAAGCGCACCGGCTGGAGCACCGGTATGCCGTAGGCAACGGCCGCCTCCTTTACAGGTGGCGGGGTGCTTCGTCCCCCCCGCCCCTTAGGCTTGTCTGGTTGAGTAACAACAAGGACGATATGGTAACCATTCTCAAGCAGCGCCTGGAGCGACGGTACAGCAAATTCTGGTGTCCCCATGAAGACCAACCGCAAGGTTCAGCCCCCGCTCCGGATTATTCTAACCGCCCGGTCTACGAACAATACGCCGTCGAGGTGGTCGATCTCGTGCTGGAGAGCCCGCGCAAAAAGCCCCTGGGCATCAATTTCCACGGTTTCCCCGCGCGGGTTTAGGGCCCGGACCTTAACCCGGGCAGCCCGTGTAACCTCACCCCAGACCCCGGGAATGCTGAGGCAGCCCTCCCTGTCTTTCTCAGACCCTTCGGCGGCTGTGATTTCTGGGTTGATAAGCTGGTATAATCCCTGACCGGCGTCAACAACAATTACCCGTTTTAAAACTCCCACCTGCGGTCCGGCCAGCCCCACGCCGTTATTGGCGTACATCGTTTCCGCCATGTCGTTAAGCAGGCGTATTAACGCCGGGTTTATTTTTTTTACCGGATGAGCTTTTTCTCTGAGTATAGAATCTCCGATTTCCAAAACCTTAAAAACCGCCATTGTAAAAACTCCTTAAAGAACCAGTTTCGTCGTGCTCCCGGCACTCAGGGTTCTTGCGGTCCTTGCCCAAACTGCCTGGCGCCCCAGTGAAGCGTGTGAACATGATCTATATTATTCACCAGGGGTAACAATAAGTCGCTTGAAATCTTCTCTGATTTTGGAAGGCCGGCCAAAACGTTCTGGAACCTACAAACTCACCGCTCAGTAGTCAAGTATGTCATAATAATCAAGATATTGTCAACATTCAGGGCGGCGGACCTCGGGCGGGAATTATTCACTTTACAGCATGGTCTGTGGGTCAACGTCGACGGTGACCCGTACTTTGGCGATCTTGTTTTTCGCAAAATCTTTTAATGCTTCCTTGCAGAGATCCCGTACCGTCTGCCCACGTTTGCCTTTCATGATAATATGCCAGCGGTACATACCTTTCAGCTTCCCGAACGGGCAGGGTGCCGGCCCCAAAACCATGCTTTGGTCATTGGTCAGTTCTCTTACAACTGTCCCGAAACGGTCGGCCTGTTGGACTACCCTTTCCTCTTCCTCGCCGCTGAATATCACTCTCACCATGGAAGAGTAAGGCGGGTAGGCGAACCGGCGTCGCAGTTCAAGTTCCCGCCTTGTAAAAGATTCTACGTCGTGACGGCTGCTGAAACGCACTGCGTAATGCTCCGGGCAGTGAGATTGGATAATAACCTCGCCCGGGAGGCTGCCGCGGCCCGCTCGCCCGGAAACCTGGTAGAGGAGCTGGAAGGTTCGCTCCGCCGCCCGGAAGTCCGGAAGGAACAGCGTTGTATCCGCGTTGATAACACCTACCAGCGTCACCCCCGAGATATCCAACCCTTTAGCAACCATTTGCGTGCCTATGAGTATGTCAGCTTCACCGGCACGGAAGGCCTCGAGGATGGAAGCGTGGCTCCCTCGACGGGCTGTGGTTTCAGCATCCATTCTCAAGATACGCGCTTCCGGAAAAAGGGCTCTCGCCTCCTCCTCCACCCGCTGCGTTCCCGCACCGTACCGGCCAACCTTCGGATTGCCGCACCGGAGACAACGCGGCAAATATCGCGTCCGGTAGTGACAGTAATGGCACAAAAGCGTGTCCGGCTGGTAGTAAGTAAGAGCTATATCACAGTTGGGACAGCGGGTCACGTAACCGCATGCCTGGCAGAGAACAAACGCAGCGAAGCCCCGGCGGTTTAGGAAGAGCAGAACCTGTTCTTTTCGCCGGAGCTTTTCCCTGACGCGGTCGGCAAGAGGTTTACTGAACAGGCTTACCGTCCCTGACCGGAATTCCTCCCGCAGGTCTACAATCCGAACGCTTGGCAGGCTGCGCCCGTCGACGCGGCCGGGAAGTCTCAACTGCCGGTAACGCCCGCTTAAACAGCGGGCTAGGGATTCGAGGGCCGGCGTAGCGCTCCCGAGGATAACCACAGCTCCTTCAAGAGCGGCACGTGCCAGCGCTGTTTCCCTCGCGTGGTAACGCGGCGCCTGTTCCTGTTTGTAAGCCGGTTCGTGTTCTTCGTCGACCACAATGAGACCCGGGTCCTTCACGGGAGCAAAAACGGCTGACCGTGCGCCAATTACGATACTGGCTTCGCCACTTCGTAAACGCTCCCTCTCGTCGCACCGTTCACCGGGTTTCATTGCACTATGGACTACGGCTACCCGGTTGCCGAAGCGGCCCTTGAACTGGAGAATCATTTGGTGGGCAAGAGTGATTTCCGGAACCAGGATTATCGCCTGCTTACCGTAAGCCAAGGCGGCTGCAGTCGCCCGAAGGTAAATCTCCGTCTTACCGCTTCCGGTTACACCGTAAAGATAGAACACCTTATGCTGTTTGGCTTCGATTGCGGAGTTGATTTTCTGTAGCGCTGCCGTTTGCTCCGGGTTGAGTGTAGGTGGTTCTTTCGGGACGGCCACCATCCCCTCCGCCATTTTGGGCAAGGCGGATTCGACCTCGGTGATGAGGCCTTTTCTTTTAAGGGTATCAAGTGTTTTCCCGCTGACACCTGCTTCGCGCAGCAAAGCCTGCCGGCTGATACCCGGCAGCGCGGCGACAACACTGAGTGCGCGCGCCTGGGCCGGAACTTTAAGGGTTTCAAGTTGCCTCAAAATGTCGTGAAAATCCCCGGAAGGCCAGAAAAATACCTCCCGCTTCCGCCGTTTACTTAACGACCCGCAAACCGCAATCAGGGCCTCGCGGAGCGTGCAGAGATACCTTGCACTCATCCACTGGGCAAGCTTGATTAGTGTGGCGGACACCGGAGGGGTTTCTTCGAGTACTTGAATAATATCTTTTACCTTGATTCGGGATAGTACGTCTTCGCAGTAGGATATTACAAAACCGGTAGTCGTTTGCTTTCCGAAGGGAACGAGCACCACTGAGCCGGGGCCGATCTTTTCCTGCAAATTCGCCGGTACACTGTAAGTAAAAACCCCATCAGTACCGTACAGAGGCCGGTTTACCACAACCCTTGCGAGTTTGTGTTCAGCCATGCGCCATCTTTTCCCCCCGGAGCTCCAAAACGGCATCGATAATGTGGTGGGCCACCAAATATTTGCTCATTGTAGGCAGTTCTAAGAAGCGCCCGTCACGAAAGGCTAAACATACGGTATTGGTATCTGCTTCAAACCCTGAACCTTCCTGCCGTATATCATTGGCGATGACGAGATCCAAGTTTTTTGCCTCAAGTTTTTTGCGCGCATTTAAAAGTATTTGACCGGTTTCAGCCGCAAAGCCGACTAAAAGCTGGTGTCGCTTGTTATTACCGAGTTCGGCCAAAATGTCGGGGTTTTCGGTGAACGTCACCGTAATCTCTTCGCCCGACTTTTTAAGCTTTTCTTGCCGGACTTCTTTTGGACGATAGTCACTTACCGCAGCGCACATAACCACTACGTCGGCGGCATCAAAGTGTTCCAGAACCGCCCGGCGCATCTCCAAGGCCGTACCTACCCGCGCGAAGGAGACTCCGGGAGGTTCAGGTAAGGCTGTTGGACCGCTGATCAGGACGACGCATGCACCTCTGTCTCTGGCGGCTCTTGCCACCGCATACCCCATCTTGCCTGAGCTGCGGTTAGTAATGTAACGAACCGGATCTATCGGCTCGCGGGTGGGCCCCGCGGTTACGAGGAAATTCAAACCCTTGAGATCCTTGACGAGCAGCGCCCCGCGGACCATCTCCACTACGCGCGCCGGTGCAGGCAGGCGTCCCGGCCCGGTTTCCCCGCACGCCAGGCGGCCGGTCTCAGGGGGTAAAATTGTAAAGCCTCTTTCCTCAAGCAACCGAAGATTTGCCTGCACTGCGATGCTGGTATACATTTTTGTGTTCATTGCAGGACAGATAATTACCGGCCCCTTAAAGGCTAAGAGAAGCGTCGTCAACAGATCGGGAGCAAGGCCACAGGCGGCTTGTCCGATGAAGTTGGCCGTCGCCGGGTAAACGACAAGAAGGTCTCCTTTGCCGGCCAGGGAAACGTGCGGCAACGGGTCGAGACCGTTAAACAGATCGGTATAAACCTCGTTGCCGCTGAGCGCTTTAAAGGTAAGCGGCCGGACAAACTCCTGTGCACCGCGCGTTAATACAACCTGCACGGATGCACCCTCTGAATGCAAGCAGGAGACCAGCTCCGCAGCCTTGTAAGCTGCTATGCCTCCCGTGACACCAACAATGACCTGTTTTCCGCTAAGCATTATTGCTTTTTCCTCGGGCA
The DNA here is from genome assembly GCA_040756575.1 of Bacillota bacterium. Classification (GTDB taxonomy): domain Bacteria; phylum Bacillota; class Desulfotomaculia; order Desulfotomaculales; family Ammonificaceae; genus DTYU01. The sequence goes on from JBFLYP010000003.1 coordinate 35,503, forward strand.
TGTTGTACGGCAAAAACACTCAAACGAAATATACAGTACTTATTTGATCCCTCGGCCGGGCAGAGTAAACTTCACATTACCTTTGGATATTTCTTCAAGACCTTTAGTAACGGGTTTCACACCTTCGTCCAAAAGCCCGGCGTTTATCTTGTCCGTAATCGCGCGGGCATACTTTGCGGCCACAATGGCCAGAACGTAACGGTTACTCGACACCTTTAGCAATTTGTCGATCGGAGGATTGTTCATCGGCATAAACACTAAGTAAGCTTCCCCTCCTTGTCATTTGCTTAAACGATGGATCGCGAAGGACCGTTTTCTGTTAAAAGCGCCAATTCAGTCCAGAAAATCATCTGGTTACAAGCCAGTGTTCAAGCGTTACGAATCATGCAGATGTCCAGCAGAACGGTTGAAGCGCCTAATCTTCTCGACCTTGGTCGGAGGTATCGGCTGTGAGAAACCGTTGATAACGCGGCCGGCATTTCTCCGCTGTCCTGATGGCGTTTATTTTTGCCACAGCCTCCTCTACCCTGTCGTTTACCACAACGTAGTCATACCGGTTATAACAACGCAGTTCCTCCTGGGCCCAGCGAAGGCGGGTCTCAATTGCATCAGCGTCTTCGGTGCCCCTTCTGGATAATCGAGAACGAAGTTCCCTGATCGATGGAGGAAAGATGAAAATCAAAACGCTGTCCGGACATTTTTCCCGAACCTTAAACCCCCCCTGAACGTCGATTTCCAGGACTACGTCTTTGCCCGCATTTCTTGCCTCCATAACCGGTCTTCGGGGAGTCCCGTAATAGTAGGTGTAAACCCGCGCCCACTCCAATAATTCGTCTTTCTCAATTAATTCCTGAAAGCGCTCTTCCGAAAGAAAAAAATACTCTCTTCCCTCTCTTTCTCCTTCACGTGGTGGGCGGGTTGTCACAGAAATTGAGAGGTGGACGGATGGGTCCAGTTCGTTGAGTGCACGGCAGATGGTGCCTTTACCGACTCCGGAAGGCCCGGAGATCACCAGGAGAAGTCCTTGGTTCACTCCTTCGGCTCCTCTGCCCCCGAACCCTTCGGAGTTAGGCGGTGTGCTACTGTCTCCGGCTGGACTGCGGATAAAATCACGTGATCCGAATCAGTAATTATGACCGCCCGCGTCCTCCGGCCGTAGGTGGCATCAATCAGCATCCCTCTGTCACGGGCCTCGGTGATGATTCTTTTAATAGGTGCTGATTCGGGACTAACGATAGCAATGATCCGGTTAGCGGAAACGATATTCCCAAAACCGATGTTTATCAGCTTGATATCCAAAATATTCCCTCCTTCCCTCCGGGTGAGGCGTTACACCAACTACCCGTTTTTGTTATTCGAGATTCTGAGCCTGCTCCCGCATCTTTTCAAGCTCGCCCTTCGCATCAATGATAAGCTGGCTGACATGCAGGTTCTGGGCTTTGGAACCAATGGTATTAAATTCCCGGAACATCTCCTGGAATAGAAAATCCAGACGCCGCCCTGCCGGGGATTCGGACACAAGGGTCTCTTCGACCCGTTCGATGTGGCCTCTTAAGCGGACCAGCTCTTCCGTGATGTCCGCCCGTTCCGCGAGAAGTGCCACTTCAGCCAAAAGCCGGCCGGGGTCTACCAGATGAGACACATCTTTCAGATGCTCTAAAATCCTTTCTCGGTAACATTGAACAACGCGCGGCACTTCCTCTTCTACCAGCTTACAAATCTCTTTGATGCGTGCAAGACGGTAATTGATATCCCTTGCCAGGCTGGCCCCTTCAGCTTCCCTCGTTCGGATGAGTTGTGCCAATGCCTCTTTTGTAGCCGCTTCCACAAGGGGCAGCATCATGCTGACATCACTGTTTGTTTCAACAAGGTTCATGACCCCCGGCTGGCCAATTATGCTTTGCAAACTAACGGGTTCCTTGAGGCCGAGGTAACTGCCTAGATCCTCCAAGGCTTTATAATATGCAATTGCAAGCTCTTTGTCAACTTGTACTGTTATTTTTTTACCCGCTATCTCACTAATGGTAATATAAGCCTCTATCCGTCCCCGCGCAACGCTCTCCTGGATAAGCTTGCGCAAGGGATCTTCAAAACACATATAATTGCGCGGTAAACGAATCATTACATCGCAGAACCGATGGTTTACCGCTTTTATCTCTACTGTCACCCTCCCTTCCGGGGTAACTGCCTCAGCGCAGCCGTACCCGGTCATACTACGCAATTTCTCTCTCACCACCTCTATTTTTCGTTTTAACTTTATTTATTTTTCTGCTTTAAGGAAAAAATCCCTGCAAAATCTCAAGAAAAAATGCCGGAATCGTCCGAAACAACGTTTTATGCATCTCGTTTCATCGAGAACGGCTTCTGTAATTTTTATACCGTTCTTAAGCTACGAGAACACATTCTCACTCGCATCAGGATTGTTTCAGACCGCGGGCTTTGAGGTGGTTTTTCCAAAGCCGAATAGGATGCCTCCGACAGCCGATCGGCATGAAAAAGCAGCCCGAAAGCCCTTAGGCTGCGTTATCTTAAACTTTTTAGTACAGCGGCAATCCGGTTTATGCCTTCGGCGATCATCTCACGAGAGGCGGCGTAGGAGAACCGCAAACAATGATCGTTCCCGAAAGCAATGCCGGGTACAACCGCCACTTTCGCCTCGTTTAAAAAAAGGGTTGCCAGGTCTGTGGCGCTTGAAATCACCCTCTCCCCAAAGCGGCATCCAAAGTATGCGGAAACGTCGGGAAAGACGTAAAAAGCACCGGCAGGTCTCCGGCACGTAATGCCCGGGATGGCATTAAAGCGATCGAGAATGTAGGCCCGGCGGGCGGCAAAGGCCGCAAGCATTTCGGCAACCGGTTCCTGCGGACCGTTGAGTGCTGCAACGGCTGCAGCCTGCGCAATAGAGGTCGGGTTGGAGGTGCTGTGGCTCTGAATATCTGCCATTGCCTTGGCTACCGGAGCAGGGGCAGCGGCATAACCTATCCGCCATCCGGTCATGGCGTATGATTTCGAAACCCCGTTTACTACCACCGTTTGTCTTTTAATGTCCGGGCCGAGCGAAGCTATGCTGACGTGAGTGGCACCGTCATATACTAACTTTTCGTAAATCTCATCCGACAACACCCAGATGCCTGCCTTTACCGCCACATCGGCTATAGCTTCTAACTCCCGCCTGGTGTATACGCAGCCGGTCGGGTTTGACGGCGAATTCAGGATCAACAGGCGTGAGCGGGCTGTGAGGGAGCCGGATAATTCTTCGGCGGTCAATTTAAAGTCGTTTTCGGGCCGGGTTTCAACAACTACCGGTACAGCACCCGCAAGCTTCACCTGCTCAACATAACTCACCCAGTATGGCGCGGGTACAATCACTTCGTCCCCTTTTTCAACCAGCACCTGAATGGCATTATACAAGGAATGCTTGGCGCCGCATGAGACGACAATTTCCTCCGGTTTATACGTAAGATGGTTGTCGTACCAAAACTTCCGGCAGATGGCTTCCCTTAACTGCAATGTTCCCGTTACTGCAGTATATTTTGTCATGCCTTGCGCCATTGCTTCGGCGGCCGCAGCCTTTATGTGTTCGGGAGTGTCGAAATCCGGCTCTCCAACCCCGAAGTTGATAATCCGCTCTCCCGCCGCAGCGAGCTCTTTAGCCCGGGCGTCAACCGCCAGTGTCGGCGAGGGACTGATGCCCCGGGCACGACTTGAAAGCCGCATGGTGCTTTCCTCCACCTCCGAGAATGCGTTCTTCTTCCGTGGGGCGCGCCGATGAGCTTCGCATTACTGCGTCAGGCTCACCCAGCACTCAGTTACGTCTTGATCAAGATACTACTTTTAAGGAAGCACATATTTGTCCGCCCCGCGAAGCTACGCTTGCATAGCAATCCGAGTGCCGGGCTGCGCCTTCCCTGTAGTGTTTACTCCTCGCCCCGTTCCGTTTATGTTCTCTTTTGCATCTTAGTAACCAGCTTACGGGTCTATCCGCCCCATTTTCACTCTTCGTTGTACGGCTTGCCGCACGTGGCATTCCTTAGTATTGCAGCGCCTTAAGAGTCCGCTGCATTTCTCACTTCTCAAAACTGACCCGGCCTAATACCCTTTTTATTCGATCAAACGCTTCCCGCAGCCTGTCAGTCGGTATCGTTAACGAAATCCTGAAATACCCGTCACCGTACTTGCCGTACCCGTTCCCTGGAGTAACCACAACACCCGCTTTTTCTATTAATTCTTCGGCAAAGGACTCCGAGGTAAAGCCTTTAGGAACCGGCAGCCACAGATAAAACGACGCCTTCGGCGGGTCTACAGGCCATCCCATCTCTTGGAGTGCCCTAACCGCTATATCCCGCCGCTCTTTGTAAAGGGCATTAACCTCCGCCACGGAGCCTTGCGAGCCGGTGAGACCGGCTATTGCCGCATACTGGACGACCTGAAAAACACCCGAATCAATGTTAGACTTCAGCCTTCCCAAATAATCAATAACGTCTCCTCTGCCTGCCGCCCAGCCGCACCGCCATCCGGTCATGTTATACGGCTTGGAGACTGAACCGAACTCTATCCCGACATCCTTTGCTCCTTTAACTTCAAGAAAGCTGGGCGGCCTATAACCGTCGAAGGCGATTTCCGTGTAAGCAGCATCATGGCACACTAAAATATCGAACTCGCGTGCAAAGCATACCACTTCGCTGAAAAACTCTTTGCTTGCCACCCCGGCTGTGGGGTTATTTGGGTAGTTTAGGAAGAGTAGCTTCGCCCGTTTCGCTACTTCCGTGGGGATGTCCTCCAGCCGGGGGAGAAAACCCCTCTCAGGCAGAAGCGGAAAGGCGTAAGGTTCGCCGCCGGCGAGTATTGTCCCGCCCGCGTACACCGGGTATCCCGGGTCGGGTACCAGCACGGTATCTCCGGGATCAACGTAGCACCAGGAGATGTGGGCGATTCCTTCTTTAGACCCGATAAGGGAAACCACTTCGTTCTTGGGGTCCAGTTCGACCCCGAAACGCCGGGCATACCATTGGGCAACGGCATTGCGAAATGCAAGCGTTCCCACCGAGGAAGGGTAACGGTGGTTTTCTGGCTCGTAAAGTTGCCGTGCGGCTTCTGCGCAAACATGCTCCGGTGTAGGCTGGTCCGGGTCACCGATACCGAGACTGATGACATCCACTCCCGCCGCCTTCTTGTTTTCAATGAGTTGTTCGATTCTGGCAAAAAGGTACGGCGGTAAGTTTTTCACTCTTTGGGCTACCTCCGGCAATAAAAACCCCCCAATGAAAATAGTGTTTAGGTTATGCCATCAGAAAAAAGTATCTATCATTAATTATTCCGGCCATTGGCCGCGAAAAACTTCCAAAGCCGGCCCGGTCATATATACGTGATCATCCTCAGACCATACTATTGAGAGCTCCCCTCCCGGAAGGCGTACCAGAACCCGGCGACCGGTTAACCCGTTTAAAATTGCGGCAACCGCCGCCGCACAGGCGCCGGTACCACAGGCGAGCGTTTCGCCCGCACCCCGCTCCCATACGCGCACACGAACATCTCCGGGGCTTAGTACCTGGACGAATTCGACGTTCGTGCGGCGGGGAAATGCGGGATGGTTTTCGATTGCGGAACCTATACTCGGGAGATCCATAGCGGATACGTCAGGGACAAATATGACGCAGTGGGGATTCCCAAACGAAACAGCGGTAACCTGATACTCCGTCCCCGCAACGTAGAACGGCTCGTTTATTACCCTCCCGGGCGGCCCCTGCATGGGGATGAGATTCCGCTCCAGCACGGGCCTTCCCATGTTTACCTCTACCTCCCGGACACGGCCTCTGTCAACAAAAAGGCGGGGTACAAGTACTCCGGCGCCCGTTTCTACACGAAGTTCTGTCCTGTCTACTATTCCGGATTCAAAGGCGTGTTTTGCGACGCAACGGATAGCGTTGCCGCACATCTCAGCCTCCGAACCGTCAGGGTTAAAAATACGCATTCGCAAGTCCGCTTTTTCAGAAGGAAGTATGAAGACCAGCCCGTCGGCGCCGACCCCGAAATGCCGGTCGCATATCCGCCGTGCAAGATCTCCCGGGTCCGGGGCAATGCTCTCTCCCACCATTATCACAAAATCATTTCCTAACCCGTGCATCTTAATAAACCGCATAAATCCTCTCCTGTACATTGCTACCCACTGCCAATACCATCCTGCAAGGCCGCCTGGCACCGGGTATGTAACCTGCGGGTGCAAGTCTTGTTTTCAGATGCCGTCATAGACCTTGCACTGCAGCAACACCCTGCATAAATTATTGCACGCCGCGTGCGCACTGTATCAGTTCAACCACCAGTTGCGCCGTCGTGACAATGTCGGCGAGAGCGATTTGTTCATTCTGTGTGTGCACGTTCTCCATCCCGGTTGACAGGTTTACCGTTGGTATTCCGCGGGCGTTAAGGATATTGGCATCACTTCCCCCGCCGCTTTGGGTCAGAACCGCCTCCAGACCGCAGCGGCGCACAGCCTTTCGCACAAGTTCAATAACCGGCGCTTCCTCCGGGAAATGAAAACCTTCATAAAGGAGATCTACCTTAATTTCCGCTCGCGTCCCTGCCTTACGAGCGGTTTCCTCAAGAATTCGGCAGATCAGGTTTGTATTTTCCGCCCGCCGTTTACTCTCCAGGCTGCGGACCTCCCCTTCAAGGTATACCGAATCGGGAACAATGTTTATCGCTTTACCGCCGCTGATGACGCCAATGTTGGCCGTGGTTTCCGCATCGATCCGGCCGAGCTTCATGGCGGCAATTGCCTGCGCCGCAACGTATATTGCATTGATGCCCTTCTCCGGGTTGACTCCCGCATGCGCAGCCTTGCCATAAATGGTGGCGGTGATTTTATCCTGAGACGGAGCCCGTACCACGATCTGCCCCGGAGGGCCTGTAGAATCCAAAACAAAGCCGAAATCGGCCTTCAATGACGGGTCAAGCGCCTTCGCACCGAGAAGACCGGTTTCTTCACACACGGTAAAAACAATTAAAATATCACTGTGGCTGATCCCATTTTCAACAATAAAACGCAGAGCCTCCATGATCGCCGCGATTCCCGCCTTGTCGTCCGCTGCCAGGATCGTTTCCCCGCCGGAACGCACCAACCCGTCTGCCGACACCACCGGCTTAATCCCCCTCCCCGGCTCTACAGTGTCCATATGGGCGCAAAAAAGCAGTCGGGGCCCGTCTACCGTCCCGGGGAGACTGGCGACAATATTTCCGGCAGCATCCGGCCGCGTTCCACCGGCACCGTCTTCTGCTACATGGAGCCCGAGGGATTCAAGCCGTTCCCTTAAAAGACTGCAAATCTGCCGCTCATATCCCGATACGCTGTCTATTTGAACCAGTTCTATAAACTCGCGCAGCAAACGGTCCGCATTGACCAAGAAATTACCCCTCTCCGTCCGTATCGCCGTCCAAATTTACGCCCTTCATTCCCATCTCTCTCGCGATGCGTGCCCCCGCCTCAAGCGCCTGCCGGTTTAGCGGTATCAGGCTGTACCGGCGGGCGGGCAGCACCTTCTTTAATGCTTCAACCGCGCTCTCCAGCGAAGCCACCCGGGTGATTTCAAGGAATGCACCGAGCATCACGTTTGTCGCTACACGGACGTCGCCGATCTTTTCCGCCTCCTCGGTAGCCTTTACAGCCAACACCCGCAAGTCTGAACGTGTAACTCCACGATTGATAAGGGAAGCGTTGTACAGCACCAGGCCTCCCGGAACCACAGCGCTTTCAAACTTTTCGAGCGACGGCTTGTTCATAGCGATCAATGTTGTCGGCTCTGCAACGATCGGTGAGCTGATGGGTGCATCGGATACAGTTACACCGCAGTTCGCAGTCCCGCCGCGCATTTCCGGTCCATAGGAGGGAATCCACGCAACGTGAAGACCTTCCGCCATCGCCGCGTAGGCCAAGAGCATCCCGGTGGACAAGATTCCCTGCCCGCCGAATCCTGCTAACAGAACCTCCTCCAACATAGCTATTCTACCTCCGGGACCTTAAATTCACCAAGCGGGTAAACCGGAATCATGTTCTTCTCCAGCCAGCGCATCGCTTCCGGCGGGCTCAGCCCCCAGTTCGTCGGGCAGGTGGATAAAACTTCTACGAAGGTGAACCCTAAACCCTGGACTTGGATCTCAAACGCACGCCGGACGGCTTTTTTTGCACGTAGGATATTCTTAGGGCTGTTCACAGCCACCCGGGAAACGTAGACGGAACCTTCAACGACCGAAAGCATTTCCGCAACCTTTAACGGAAAACCTGCATCTGCTGCACGGCGACCGAAGGGGGTCGTAGTCGTTTTTTGACCCAAAAGAGTGGTCGGCGCCATCTGGCCGCCGGTCATTCCGTAAACGGCGTTATTTACAAATATTGTGGTAATTCGTTCTCCGCGTGAGGCCGCGTGTATAATCTCCGCGGTGCCGATGGCTGCCAGGTCGCCGTCGCCCTGGTAGGTAAAGACCACCCTGTCCGGTAGCGCCCTTTTCACCCCGGTAGCCACGGCCGGTGCGCGTCCGTGTGCCGCCTCAATCATATCGCAGTTGAAATAATCATAGGCAAAAACGGCGCACCCGACCGGGCAGATGCCGACCGTCCGCTCCAACACACCCAACTCAACCAGCGTTTCAGCGACCAGACGGTGGATGACTCCGTGCGTGCAACCCGGGCAATAATGAAAAGGTTTATCTGTAAGGCCTTCTGTCCTCTTCAGTGAAACGGCCATTACTCCGCCACCTCCCAGATCTCCCTCGCAGTTGCTGTCACTTCGGCCACGGTTGTCAGCATCCCGCCGGTTCGGCCGTGAAAATGCACCGGCCTTCGGCTGCTGACCGCCAGCCGGACATCCTCCACCATCTGCCCCGCGTTCATTTCTACGACCAGGAAGGCCTTCGCCGTTTCCGCCGCCGTAGTCAGCGGTATATCAGGGAAAGGATACAGGGTTATTGGTCTGATGAGGCCTGCGGGAATGCCTGCTGCCCTTAATTTATCGACAACAGCCTTAGCAATTCTGGCTACCATTCCGAAAGATACAAGGATCAGCGCCGCACCATCCAACCGGTATTCTTCCCACCGCTTCTCTTCCCTTTCCATCTCCCGGTATTTAGCCTGCAAGCGCAGGTTCACCTTTTCAAGCTCTTCCGGCTCAATGTATAGGGAGTTAATTATGTTGCGTGTCCTGCGTCCGGCTGTGCCGGTAGTGGCCCACGCCTTCGGGGGCAAAACCACTTCGGGCACCGGACCGAGTTTAACCGGCTCCATCATCTGTCCAAGAACGCCGTCCCCTACCACCATCACCGGATTACGGTACTTGTCCGCGAGTTCGAAGGCCAGTCCAACCAGATCAATTATCTCCTGTACCGAAGAGGGAGCCAGCACCGGTAGCTTATAATCGCCGTGCCCCCCTCCTTTGACTGCCTGGAAGTAATCGGACTGTGACGGAGCAATGTTCCCGAGTCCCGGGCCGCCCCTCATGATGTTGATAATGACCGCAGGCAGTTCCGCGCCCGCGATATAAGAAATCCCTTCCTGCATCAGGCTGATCCCTGGGCTGGAGGAGGACGTCATCACCCTTGCCCCGGCCGCCGCCGCCCCGTAGACCATGTTGATGGCAGCCACTTCGCTTTCCGCCTGAAGATAGACGCCGCCCACCTCTGGCAAGCGACGGGCTAAGTAATGAGGCAACTCGCTTTGCGGTGTTATCGGGTAGCCGAAAAATAAACGGCAGCCGGCCCGGACAGCCCCCTCTCCGAAAGCCTCATTCCCTTTCATCAGAATCTTATCCATCGCTCTCTTCCTCCCGTAAAACCGTAACCACCAGGTCCGGACAAACGAAAAAGCAGAATCCGCATCCCGTACATTTGCTGCTGTCAGTGACGGCTGCCGGATGAAGGCCTAAGGAGTTGACCTCTGGAGAAAGGGCGATTATCTTTTTAGGACAGACACTGATGCAAAGCTCACAGCCTTTGCAGCGCTCTTTGTCAAAAAAAACTTGCGGCACAAAACACACTCCCAGTAAATGCAAAAATTCGCTCCGTATTTATGATAATCTCTTATTCCCACGGCAGGTGCAGCAGTTTCTTTAGCCTTAATACCTCACTGCCGATTTCAGACGTTTCATAGAGGTTTAGTTCCTCAAGGACAGTGGTGAAAGCCACGGGGATTTTTAACAGTGCTGCCGCCTGCCGAACAATTTCTAATCCTTCTTTTGTTACTTCCAAACCGTTTTCCCGGCCGATATTGGTATTATTGACCAGAAAGTCAACCTTCAGACGTATGGTATCCTCGATCTCAGCCACTGCAGCCGCTATCCCTTCGGCTGTGTTAGTGAAAGGCCGCCGGGCGTTAACGACAAAAAAAAGACGATACTCCTTTCCAACGATATAAGGCCTGAAACAACCGAGCACCGTTGCCCCGACCACATCGCCCCCTACGTCGAATACCGCGCAGGCACTGGAGTCCAAGGCCCCGCGGACGGCAGCAGGCAGTGCCGGTAAATCTCCCGGCGCAATCGGCGCAGGAGGGCAGACAACTTCGACACCGAACGCCGCCATTTCCCTCTGCACGATTCGGGAACGAAAATAAGGGTTAATAATATCGAGGTCGACAAGTACAACCCTTTCCCGGCTCGCCCCTTTTTTCGGTTCCATTGAAAGCATGGAGGAAGCCGCGTAAAGGGCAACGTTCAGAGCTATGGTAGTCTTTCCGCTTCCAATACCGCCGAGGAATATGTTGCCCCTGCCAATTTTTCCGTTTAGTGCTGACTCTTTTAATACCAATGGTAACGCTTTCGGCATAATTTGCAAAAATCCTGCTTTTTCAAAATAGTTGACGAGTTTGAGTGCTTAGCTTTGGTCTCAGCTTCTCGATGTTAGGCCCGGAAGCTATTGCCTCGGTCTTTCAGTCACGACCGAGGCGGTCTAAGAAGTCAAGCACGCGGTTTCGAGCAATGATCTTTGTCAAAGAGTATCTCTCTGTCAGCAAGTGCAGGAACAGCAGCGCCAAAAAGACGCCGACCTTTTCCTTGAACCCGAGCGTCCAGGAAGCCGTCAACCCGATAACCGCACCCAAAGTGTTTGCCCCGGCATCGCCCATCATCGCCCGAGCACGTAAATCAACCGGAAGAAATGCGAGCAGCATACCGGTTGTCGCCGCCAGCAAAAGAATTTCGGGGCGTCTCCATGCCGCCGCTGTAAGGACAAGCGCAGTCACGAGAAAAACTTTTCCGGCACGGCCAGGACGAAGGTCGAACAGGTTGATCGTATTTACCCAAAGAGCCACGAGCACCGCGTTCAGCAAACCGTCCCAGACCCTTCCTCCGGCGAGAAATATGACCAGGCTGCTCATTCCAATTGCGATAGCTTTTAACGCTCCGGTAGTAATTTCCCCCCGGAATAACCGCCCGAAATGACCTTTCAGTCCCGATATGCTGCGGGAGCCCCAAATGTCGTCCAAAATCCCCACAAGGGTGCTCACAGCCGTGAGAAACAAAAAAGGCAGTAGCCTTTCTTCGGCAAAGCGGCCGGAAGTGGCAAACAGCACCGGGACCGACAGCACCAGAATGGAAAAGAAGAAGATTATTCCTCCGCCGACTGGGATTTCCTGACCGAGATAATTGGGATGCATGCACCCGGCTGTCCGCAGCAGGCTTAAAAACGGCTTACAGGCCGAACGGGCAACAATGAATCCGGCCAGCAGGGCTAAGAGGTAATGCCAGCCCTCCATTTACCTCGCCACCCTGCCTGTCCCCCGGTATTCACGGTAAAAGCGGCCCAATGTTAACAGAACATCGCGAAACTGGCGGCCCCGGTGCAGAAAGCCGCTGATGCTCCGGCCTGTTTCACGGTGCCGCATCGGCAAAGGAATCTCTGCTACCCGGAAGCCATGGCGGGCGGCTTTTATTGTAAGGGCAACCTCCACTCCGTAGCCTTCCGCAAAAGGTAATACCGCCGAAAGCGTTTCCTTTGACATCGCCCTTTGCCCGGAGAGAGGAGCCTTCACCTCAAGGCCGGTAAAAAACCGTATGCCCCTTGTGGCCAGACCGCGTACCAGACCAAACCCGCCCTTTGTTGCCGGGGAAGGAAAACGGGCGACAGCCATATCAGCCTCTCCGTTTAACACGGGAAGGATCAGGCTCCGCGCCTCCTGCGCGCTTTTGCCCAAGTCGGCATCAAGTAACACTATCACATCGCCCTCGGCTGCCTGTACGCCCGTGTTCAGTGCTGCTCCTTTACCCGCGTTTTTTGGGAGACGGATCACTCTCGCGCCGGCTTTCACGGCTAAGTCCCCGGTTTTATCGGTCGATGCATCGTCAACAACTATTATCTCAGTCACTTCGGGAATCTTTCGAACTCCGTCTACCGTATCTGCTATCCGGTCTGCTTCATTGTATGCAGGTATGATAACCGACACCCGCTTCATTCCGTTCCCCCTGCAGGATATGGCGGCAACATCTCTTTTGCCGTCTCCTTCGTTCCGTAGTTGCCCGGATAACCTGACAGTGATAGCACAAGCGCCACCCGGCCCCACGGTGTGTCAATGTTGTCCACGGTACTAATCTTCCACTTCTGGTACTCTTTGATACTGACACCATTACCGGTGCTTTCCTCGACACCGGCCACCAAAACCCCTTCTGAGACCAGCCCGTCTATTATATTGAGATCAACAGCCCTAATACGCTTGGTTTGCGTTCCTTCAACTCCGCCGATGACGACGGCCGCTTTGACCGGGCTATTGTAACTGCCCGTGGCATTGATTAATCCTTCCCTTGCAAGGTAATCAATAAATGCAGGATTCCGGCCGGTGGCAACCGCCCGTCCGATCTCACGGGCCAGTTGGGCGGTCAGTTCCTCCGGTTTCGTTCCAGACCAGCCGAAATCCTGTGCGATTCTTGACTGGTGCTCTTTCACATCCAGCTCATTCATTACCGTGACAACCGGTTCAACAATACCTCCTGCAGCCTTGAGATCGTTCAACAGTTCGTCGGGTGCTGGCCCGCCGACTTCGAAGACGGCAACGCGGACACCGTTTAACCTGCCGGCAACAGTAAAGGGAACAATGTTCTGCGCAAAAAGCCGCAAGGTATTGTTCTCCGCCTCAAGCTGGTCGCAGCGCTCCTGCACTTCCAGGGTCTCCATGCGAAGCCCGTTCAGCCGTTCCTCCAGCCGGTCCGCCAGTTGTCTCTGTTGTTTAACCAGCGTTTCGTTCCCCACCATTGTTGTACCGATGAGAATCCCGACCCCCAACATTAAGAAAACCGCAACCAGCGTTATGATGTGGTAGCGGATATCAATAATCAACTTGGACTCCCCTTTTGCCTATAGTCCCAAAACCATCCGGAATTGGATAAGAAGCAGCTTCAGAAGCTGCCTGATTGACGGCGATATAGCAGCGACGGCGGTAATGGGTAAAAGCGCTGCGGCAACAACCTGTGCTAAGTAGCGGACCCTGACCTTTCCTTGGTACAAACGCGAGACCCCTTTTGCATCGATCAGGATCGAACCTACCTTCAGCCTGACCAGAAAGGTACTCCCCATCCCTTGCCGTCCTTTTTCCAAAAAGTCCATCACGTTTGAATGTGTGCCCACGGCGACGATCAGGCTTGCTCCCTTCTCGTATGCAAGCAGCATTGCCACATCCTCGCTCGTTCCGGGCAAGGGAAGGGTTACGGCGTTTATTCCCAGTTCTTTGACCTTTTTTAGCCCTGGGGCTTCACCGTTAGGGTAAGCGTGGACGACGACCTCCTTTGCCTCCAACAGGGCATCATCGCTTACGCTGTCCATGTCACCGATTACGATCTCCGGCCGGTAACCGAACTCGCGAAGGGCGTCCGCCCCGCCGTCTACGCCTATCAAAACCGGCCGCATCTCCCGGATGTAAGGCGCTATAGCCTTAAGGTCCTCCTTGTAGTCAAACCCTCGGACCACGATGAGCGCGTGTCTTCCCTGTATTTTTGTTTTTAAAGGAGGCATAGGCACCTGCTGGGCTACAAGACTGATCTCGCGCCGTGCATACGATAACGTATTGTCAACGAAGCGCACCAGCACCTCGCCCAGGCGGTTTTTTGCAGCAGCCATTTTCTCGAGTATCTTTTCAATACCGAGTTTTTCTCCGTGCGCAATCAAAGCTCCGTGTACGTAAACATTTCCTTCTAAAACTTCTACTTCCGAGCCTTCCGGGATTTCCATTACCACCTGACCCAGGTTGTCGATGATCGGGATGCCGGCTTTAACCAGCATCAACGGTCCCTCGTTGGGGTAGTCGGGAGAAAGAGACTCCTCTGCGTTGAGCACCAGCTTGCACTTCGAATCGATAAGACCCTGTGCAGCTAATTTATCAATTCCGCTATGGCTGATAATTGCCACCTCGTTGGGCTGGAGGCGCTTAATCAGATTCTTTGTTCGCCGGTCGACTCGTACGCGGCCCCGTATTAACATCATCTCGCCGCCTTACCCGTGTTACACATATCAGTATAATGTTTTGTCCGCTCAAGTCAAGGACAGGTAGGAAGAGCCCGCCTCTCGCCTTTCACCTTTCGCTATCCCCAGTTTCTTGCAAAAATCGTATCCCTAAGCGGCAGCGCCTTTCAGTTTATCGTCTACAAGCAATCATCACTTCGTAGCGGCTGAACCACCAGAATTACTCCTTCTGAAAGTGGGGCGCGGTGATGAGCTTCGCATTACTGCGTCAGGCTACGCCTTCCTTGTACTGCTCGCTCCTCGCCCCGTTCCGTTTATATTACTTTTCTGCATCTAAGTAACCGGCTTATAGGTCTATTCGCCCCATTTTCATCCTTATAAACACGCCTTTCGCTGCGCTCAGGCACAAAACGTTATGAAAATGGGTGCTTGTGCGCTATCCTTTAATTGGTCGCACAAGTAAACTACAGAGCACGGGAAGGCAAGTGCGTCACCCAATCCTTGTTTGGGAAGACCGCATTCTTTTACTTCCTGATCCATTTTCAGATTTCGTTGTGCGGCTTGCCGCGTGTGGCACTCCTCTTCTTCTAAGTTTTAAGACCTGACCTTTAAGGTCAGGTCTCCTTTTCAGCTAACTCTGGTTTCGAGGCGCAGCTTGTCGGCAATCATGGCGATAAACTCTGAGTTTGTAGGTTTACCCTTGGCCATGCTGACCGTATAGCCAAAAAACTTCGATATTGCGTCCACATTGCCCCTGTCCCAAGCAAGCTCGATCGCATGCCTTATTGCACGTTCCACTCTGCTTGGAGTAGTGTTGTATTTCTGGGCGATCATCGGATAGAGTTCCTTGGTGATTCCCCCCAAAAGGTTTATCTCCTCTATCACCATTAATATGGCATCCCGCAGGTAGTGGTATCCTTTAATATGCGCCGGCACGCCTATCTCGTGTATGATATTCGTAACCGCCATGTCCAGGTTACGCGGTTTTACCGGCATTACGAAGGGAGGACTGCTTGCCGTACCGTCACCTAATTGTTTTATCCTGTTCGCAAGCACCGAAAAATTGAAGGGCTTAACAATGTAATAGTCTGCGCCAAGTTCAACCGCCCGCTGCGTGATTGCCTCCTGCCCCAAGGCGGTGAGAATGATGAACTTCGGACGGTAAGGAAGTGAACTACTGGCAAATTTTTCGAGGACACCGATACCATCGAGGTGCGGCATGATTATATCAAGGATCACTACGTTCGGTTGGGTTTCCTCCAAGATTTGGAGAGCCTCAAGACCGTTGTAAGCTACGCCCACGAGCTCAAAATCGGGCTGCTGACTAAAAAAGTCCTTTAGCAATTCACAGAATTCCCTGTTATCGTCAGCGATCAAAATACGTACCGGTTTGCTCATCAAGCTGCTGCCCCCTCAATTTTGGACTTATATCAAGGTTTTATACTTACATTATTTTACTAATTCGTTGTAATAAAGAAATATCCTTCTGCTACGGGGTAAAAAAACTTTAGAACTGGTGCATTTTTGTAATACATGAAACCTTCTCTTTTTATATTTTACAACATGCTTTTGTCGAGGGATAGCTATTACTAAGAAATACTCTTTCTTTGTTTCGAGATGAGAGTAAATTGCACTCACGAAGCATCCTTTCGGCGAATATACCGTAACCCTTTCGCGGGTTGTTGATATAAACATGCGTTACGGCGCCTACCAAGCGTCCGGCCTGAATTATTGGACTGCCGCTCATGCCCTGAATTATCCCTCCGGCGCTGCGCAGCAAGCGCTGGTCGGTAACCTTGATAATGATATCTTTTTTACCCCCGCGATTTAACGGGTTAACACGGAGGATTTCGATTTGAAAATGCTCCATTCTGCTCCCCTGGACCACGGTTAGTATTGTTGCCTTTCCCGGGCGGACCTGATGAGCCAGGGCCACCGGGATCGGCTCCTGATAGAACGGGTGCTTCGGGATGCGGTCCAACCGCCCGAAAATTCCGTATTCTGTGTTCTGCTGTATCGTTCCCGACAAGGTAGAAGCCTCGCTGATTATGCCGACTTTTTCCCCCGGTTTACCCTTTTGTCCCGGCCTTACTCCCTGAATGAAAGCCTCGATTATAGAACCTTCGGTGAGTTCTACAGGGCTGGCTGTGGTAACATCGGTCACCACGTGCCCCAAGGCACCGTATGTCCTGGTCACTGGATCATAAAAGGTAAGCGTTCCCACACCTGCCGCCGAATCCCTGATTAAGAGGCCGATTCGGTAAGATTCTGAGCGCCTGCAAAAAACAGGTCTGACTTTAAAATGCATTTTTTTACCGCGCCTTTCTACCGCTATGACAACCGGGCGTTGTTCGCCGCCGGCCCGCAGGACAGCATCTTTAACCGCCTGGTCGCTTGCGGCTGGCTTGCCGTCAACACTGAGGATGATGTCCCCGACCATAATTCCGGCTTCTGCCGCAGGACTTGATTTTGCGCCGTTCTTGGTGAAAACCTCGGCATAGCCGACAATTATAACTCCCTGGGTGTGCAACAACACCCCGACAGCCTGCCCGCCCGGATAAACCCGGCGCACCGGCTGTACATCAAAAACGATGGTACGGATCGGGATGATGCCGTGGAGTGCCAAGCGGGCCTGAAATCTGCCTGGAACCGGTGCTTTTACCCTTTCCCCAAGCGAAATGCAGTCCCCCATTCCAGGATAACGTCCGTTGGTGGTGAGAACTAAATAATTTCGAAGGAACTCCGGAAACGCTTTAGGTACGCTTAAAACTTCACCGACTGTAAGGCGTTGCTGCACAGGCCAGAAGGCAACAATTACATAGGTTAAGGTGAAAAAAACGCAGAGGAAAAGTGGTAAAATAAGACGACGTAGGTTGCGTGGCAATCGGGTCCCCTCCGGAGTTTTAAGATTCCCGGAGGGTGAATCCTTTATGCCCTATTAGGTGGACTTCAGGAGTTCTCTTGCGTGCTCCATGGCTGTTTCCCAGGCGCCCCCGACAAGGCGTGCAAGTTCTTTGATACGGCTTTCCCCCGTAAGCGGTACCACTCTTGTAACCGCACGTCCTTCAACTGTATCTTTTTTGATCAGGAAGTGGACCGCTCCTTTTGCTGCCACCAAAGCCTGATGCGTAATACAGATTACCTGCCGGTTTCTTGACAACAGGTCAAGTCTCCCGGCTATACCGGTCAGCGCCTTGCCGCTCACTCCGGTATCAATTTCATCGAGAAAAAGAACCCCAACCCTGTCGTTCTCCGACGTCAGCACCTTGAGCGCAAATATCGTCCTTGCCGCTTCCCCGCCCGACGCCGTACGCGTCAAAGGCCTCAACGGCTCCCCGGGGTTGGGTGAGAAATAGAACTCCGCTTCTTTTAACCCCGTCGGGTTGGGAACATCCGTGATAGGATGAAAAACAACCTTGAATGCCGTTTTCTCCATCGCGAGCGCGGCCAGTTCCCGGGTTATCTTTTCTTCAAGAAGAAGTGCCGCTTTTTCACGCGCTGCCTGGAGCCTCTCCGCAACTGCCAGCCATTCGTGCTTGAGCCGGTCGGCTTCCAACTGCAGTTTATCGGCTTCTTCTTCTCCCCTTTCGAGACTTTCAAGCTCCGCCTCAGCTTGGTCTCTGTATCGCAGAATATCAGGGACCGTATCCCCGTACTTCCGGCGAAGACGGTCAAAAAGATCAAGCCGCGCTTCAATGGCGTCCAGTCTTAGGGGGTCATAGTCCTCCCGGGCGGCCAGGCGCTCCAATTCTCGTGCCGCTTCCGTGATAAGAAGCGTCGCTTCGTGCAAATTCTCAGCGTGAGTCTTGAGCTGTTCGCGGTAGCGTGCAATTTCCGAGGTAATCGCAAAGGCCTCTCCAACGCTCTCTACCGCAGATCCCTCATTGCCTGTTAAAAGGCTCCTCCCGCGGTTTGCCAACTCAGTCAGCCTGGCGGCGTTTTGAAGCCATTCCCGCTCTTGGGCCAGTTCCTCTACTTCTCCCGGCTTAAACCCCGCGCGATCGATTTCGGAAATCTCGTATCGCAAGGTTTCAACACGTCTGCGGCGTGCACGACTGTCCTTCATCATTGCTTCCGCCTTTTCTTTCACCGCCCGCCACTCCCGGTAAATCCTCCCGAGCTCCGCCCTTGCCACAAGCAGCCCTGAAAAAGCGTCGAGCATCTCGCCGTGCCGGGCTGGTTGGTGCATAAACTGCTGTTCACCTTGAAACAGGAAGTCAATAAGTTCCCCGGATGCCTCTTTGCTAAGGTAGAGAGGAACAACCTGTCCGTTGATCCGGCACAGGCTTTTACCCTGGCGGTAAAGTTCACGTGAAAAGGAAAGGTGGCCCTCCTCGGGCGCAATGCCGTATTCAGACAGGCAGGCCGGTGCGCTTTCTACAGCGAAAATGGCTTCGATTATCGCCTTTTCTGCACCGGTGCGTATGTACTCCCCGCTTGCCCTTTTCCCAAGAGCAAGCTCGAGTGCCTCAAGGATTACAGATTTGCCTGCCCCGGCCTCGCCCGTTATCACATTGAGACCGGGCTTGAATTCAATCGTCAGGTCTTCTATTAAGACTATGTTCTTGATCGTTAACAACCTTAGCATTGGTGTTCTTTACTTCAGCCGGTAAAGAGGGCCTTCATCCGCTGGCGCACCTCGGCGGCTTGGCCGCGCGACTTGACGATAATTAAGAAGGTATCGTCCCCGGCAACGGTACCGATCACGCCGGGCCAGTTGGCTTGATCAACGGCTGAGGCGACTCCCTGTGCCGCACCGGGGAATGTCTTAACTACAATAAGATTCTCGCTTGTATCAATATCAATTACAGCATCGCGAACCATGCGGCGCAACCGCTCTTCCTCCCGGGGATTTTTTACCCGGGATTCAGGAGTAATGTAACGGATGCCGGTTTCAGAGGGCACTTTTACCAGCCCGAGTTCGCGTACATCCCGGGAGACAGTCGCCTGGGTTACTCTGAAACCGGCTTTCGATAAGGCCTCCACCAACTGCCGCTGGCTCGCTATGGGACGTTCCTTAATTATCTGAAGGATCTTGTTGTGCCTCGTTATCTTCACTAATCACGTCGCCCCTTTAGCTTCACCGGCTTCTTCCAAACCGTCGAGTCTTAGCTTTTTTCTCAGGATGCAGTAAAAGCTGCGGTCTGACACCCTTATCAATTTGTACCGGTGCGGGTAACGCACAACCCTTACCGTATCACCAGCAATGAGCGGCATGCTTTCCTGACCGTCTACAGTTAAGCTGAAGCCGGCCACGCTGGTTTCCAGTAAGACCTGAACCTTCGCCTGAGCGTTTACCGCCATTGGCCGAACCATGAAAAAGTGGGGACAGATGGGGGTTAAGATTATAGCTTCAACCGTTGGTTCAACAACCGGCCCCCCCGCCGAGAAAGAATAGGCGGTAGAACCAGTGGGCGTAGCTATTATTATTCCGTCACCGTTAAACTTCATTGCGCAATATTCGTTGACCCGGACCTCGAGCCTGCAGGGACGACTGAGCGCCCCTCTGCCGATAACGCAGTCGTTGAGGCAGATGACCTCTTTGACAACGGCGCCTGCTCGTTCTACTTCACCGTGCAAGAGAAGCCGTTCTTCAATACGGTACCGCCCTTCAAGAATCTTTTTGATTCCCGGAAAAAGTTCATCCGGGCCGAGCTCCGTTAAAAAACCAAGCCTGCCTAAGTTTATCCCGAGGACAGGAAGCCCGGTCGGGGCTGCTATCGGAACTGTGGAAAGAAGCGTGCCGTCACCGCCGAGTGAAAAAAGACAATCGGAGTATTCCCTCATTCTTCCACGGTTTACCCCGCTTCTTCCCAACAGCCCCGCGTGCTCCTCCAACAGTAGAACGTTTATACCCCGTTTGTCGAGGTATTGTATGATCGCTTCGGCCACCGTTTTCAAACCTTGCCAGAGGTTAGGGTTCACTATCAGCCCGACGGTTTTTATTACCATACCGCTTCTCCAGTTCCGGAGAGTATCAGCCCTTAGAGTGACCTGTTATAAGCGCCGGAAGGATCCAGCGATAACCTGTGCGCGGGGGCTTTTGTTACCCCCATGCCTTCCAGCGCAGATTTCAGGTATACGAGTAAAAGAATCTTATTCCTGCAACAACTCGAAAATTAACCAACGCTCAGTATTCCAAACTCGCAAAGTTTAAGCTGCAAAGGCAACCCACGGTCACCACTTATATGTTACTCTTGCTTTCTTCCTCAGGCTTTGTACCGTTTGTGGAACCAAACGTGCCCGCATAGCGGATTCATAATCCTCTTCAACCTGATTTCTAACCTTTTCATACGGCTGGTCTTGGTAACGGGAATATCTGAACTGCTCGTAGTACTCACGCAAATCTTTTTCTTTTAATTCCACTTTTCCCACGAGTTTTTCTGCCAGGAGCTGAACCGCAATCTGCTCCCTAACATCCCCGACGGTCAAGCGCTCCCGTTTTAGAAAGTTCTGAAATTCTTCTTTGGATGGGTATTGGGATAGTAAATCGTTAAATCTTTCATCAACTTCTTTTTGTGCAACAACAAGCTTTCTTTTACGGGCTTCTTGCTCGATGATCGTTTTTTGGATCAAATACTCAATTACTTCGGTACCATAATATTTTTCCAAGTTCCCCTGGAACTCGCAATACCGGATTGGTGTCCCGTTCACCTCTGCGATCGCTCTTCCACTATAAGTGTACCAGGAGAGCGGTGCGGCGAGTAAAGCGGCGACGACGAACCCGCAGACCGCACCTATGATAAAACTCACCTTGTTTTTGGCTGCCTTGTCCTGCTCCAATCCATTTGCCACCTTTCTCCGTTATTGTACCGGTTATTTCATTCTTCGTCCTCCGCATTCCTTTTCCTGCTGCTTTTGCGCTTTTGCTTGGTTAAGTTAAGCATCCCGCCACCAAGATTCCACATTTGAAGCCAAAGGCATTGATGCTCGACCTGAGTGGTGGGCAAGTTTGCCCGACAACTTAAGGCTTTGCAAACTCATTAACTCCGAACTGCTCCCACGCTCTTGCGACCACCGTCCCTACGTCGCCGTGCCAGGGTCTCCCGTGTTCTTTAGAAAAGTATACAAAAAACTCAATGTTACCCTCCGGGCCGCGTACCGGCGAGTAAGTCAACCCGCGGACCTCCCAGCCTATGCCGGTAATAAACAAAATAATCCTGGCGCAGACCGCTATGTGAGTGGCAGGGTCCTTTACCACACCCTTCTTTCCTACTTTTTCACGCCCTGCTTCAAATTGCGGCTTGATTAAACCGAGGCCCGCACCTTTTTCTTTTAAAAGCCGGCCGACCGGCGGCAACACCTTTTCGAGGGAGATGAAACTCACATCGATGGCGGCAAAGTCGGCCTTTTCGCCAAGCACCTCCGGGGTAAGGTAGCGGACGTTTGTCCTTTCTAAAACGGTAACGCGCGGATCGTTTCTCAGTTTCCATGCAAGCTGCCCGTAACCCACATCAACAGCAATAACACGCCGGGCTCCCGCCTGAAGAGCGCAATCGGTGAAACCTCCAGTGGAAGCACCTATATCTATTACTACCAGACCTGCCAAACTGATGCCGAAAACCTGTAATGCGTGAGCCAGTTTAATTCCGCCACGCGATACATATGGGAGGGGGTCGCCCCGAACCTCAATGATGTCGTCGGGAGAAACAAGCCGGCTTGGCTTATCGGCGGGTAGGCCGTTGATAAAGACACGGCCGGCAACCACCGCTTCACGCGCCCGCTCGCGGCTGGAGAAGTAACCCTGCCGAACCAATGCTGAATCCAACCGGCTCCGTTGCGGCCCCATTATTTTTTCCTGGGAGCTACCCTTAACAAGCGCCGTGACCGCCCTACGGCCCTCACTATTCCCTCGGCCGTAAGGCCGTATTTTTCCCTCAATTCTGGAGGGGCTCCGTGTTCCACGAATGTATCGTTAATGCCGAGGCGTGACAGTTCCACGTTGCTTAGACCACGGTCCATAATAAGCTCGGCTACAGCGCTCCCGAACCCGCCAGCCAGGATTCCTTCTTCAACCGTTACCACATGCTTGGTCTGCCGGGCAAACCGCAGCAGTAACGACTCGTCCATTGGCTTGATAAAACGTACGTTTATTACTGCCGCATCAATTCCTTTGGCGACAAGCTTTTCTGATGCCTCCAAAGCGGCTGCCACGGTATTTCCCACCGCAAAAATGCTTACATCCTCACCATCCCGCAATACGAGACCTTGGCCGAACGGAAGGGGGCAAGGGTCCTTATCCATTATACAACCGGTGCCGCCACCGCGCGGGTACCTGATTGCGCAGGGACCGGCATATGAAAGCGCCGTTTTCAGCATATGCTGCAATTCGTTTTCATCCATCGGTGCCATCACGGCCATGTTAGGAATGGAGCGGAGGTAAGCTATATCAAAAATGCCCTGGTGAGTAGCCCCGTCCTCTCCCACAATACCCCCACGGTCCAGTGCGAAAAGCACGGGCAGCTTCTGCAAGCAAACATCGTGTACAATCTGGTCGTAAGCACGCTGGAGAAAAGTCGAATAAATGGCCACAACGGGCCGCCAGCCTGCGGCGGCTAATCCCGCAGCCAGCGTTACCGCATGTTGTTCCGCTATCCCTACGTCAAAGAAACGGTGCGGGAAACGCTGGGCGAAACGCTTCAGACCGGTGCCTGTGGGCATTGCCGCCGTAATAGCGATAATCCGCGGGTCCTCTTCCGCCAATCGAAGGAGCGTATTGCCGAAAACCTCTGTGTAGGATAACTGTTTAAGAGGCATTACCTTGCCCGTTTCAATGTCAAAGGGGCCGACTCCGTGGAAAAGGTCCGGATCTTTTTCCGCTGGCGGGTATCCTTTTCCCTTTCGGGTAACCACGTGTACCAAAACGGGCCCCTTTATCGTCCGGGCTTTATGAAGGGTGTTCACCAGAGCCGGTATATTGTGGCCGTTCACCGGACCCAGATACGTATAACCAAGCTCCTCGAAAAACATGCCGGGAACCACCAGGTACTTGACGCTGTCCTTGAGACGCTCCAAAATGCGCAACATCTTAGTACCGATGGCCGGTATTTTTTGAATCAGAGCCTCAAACTCCTCACGGGAGCGATGGTACATCGGATCGGTTCGCAACCGCGTCAGGTAACCGGAAAGCGCTCCCACATTTTTATCTATCGACATCTCGTTGTCATTCAGTATCACGATAAGGTTCGCCTTGATATGCCCCGCATGGTTTAAGGCTTCGAGAGCCATTCCCCCCGTCAAAGCCCCGTCTCCGATAACTGCCACCACAGCATGCCTTTCTTGGTTAAGATCACGCGCTTTCGCCATGCCGAGGGCTGCGGAAATTGAGGTGCTCGCATGGCCAGTGCCGAAAACATCGTAGACGCTCTCTTCGCGCGAGGGAAAACCGCTTAAACCTCCGAACTGGCGAAGGGTGCCGAATCTCTGCCGCCGGCCGGTGAGGATCTTATGGACGTAACACTGGTGTCCCACGTCCCAGATGACCTTGTCACGGGGTGTATCGAAAACACGGTGGATTGCAATCGTAAGTTCCACCACACCCAAATTTGGGGCAAGATGACCCCCTGTCTTGGCCACCGTTGTTATAATCAGTTCTCTGATTTCTTGAGCAAGCTGTTCAAGTTTTTTGGGGTCCAGCCTACGCAAATCGTGCGGCGTTTTAACCTGGTCGAGAACGCCCAATTCTGCGCACCTTCTTCTTGTTCAAATACTTTCCGTTCTTCCTGTGCTGTTTTCTATTTTGCCTGCCGAACGGGTCTATCACACGGTTAAAACCTGCAATTATACGTCCCGCTAAAAAAACAACCTGGTTCGGTTGCATTAAAGCTACCCGTTTACCGATTGCCTTACCGGTCACGGTCACGGAAGCTATCGCCGCAGTCACCAGGACGTTCAGCCATAACTCATTAATCTTGGTACCCCACAGAATTATTTGTGCCATCAAGGATATACCAAGTGCCCCGGCGATGGTACCGGCAATATCCCCGATAACATCATTAGAAAAATTAGCCACCTTGTCTGCATTTTTAACCAGCATCAGCGCCTCCTGAGCCCCGGCGACCTTGCGGGCCGCCATGGCATTGAATGGCACCTCTGAGGCTGCTGTTGCTGCCGTACCCAAAATGTCGAATGCTATATTAACCGCAATAATCAGTATCAAGAACCCAACCGCAAGTCCTGCCGCATTCAACTGCCTCACAAACGACTCCGAAACGAACGCGAATGATAATGTTGCAGCGAAAGTGCCTGTAAGCACCAGAAGAACATGCCTCAGATAAGAATGGCGGGGCTGGCTGTTTGCCAAAAACTTTTCACTCCGTTTTGAGGTCACAAGTGAGAGGCGGCGCCGTTACGACTGCAAGAAAGATAAAACCGTTGATTGCTGGTGGCACCAACCCGACACTGACTTTATGCAGATGAGTAAGTGACAGCACTGCAAGTAAACGCTGTAGCTTAAGGTCCAGCAGGCTTTCCCGGATGCCCACCGGCCGTCGCCGTACCGGCGGTTTCCCTTTAAGAGCATCCCCGGCGCGTCACCGCCTCCGGGGCTGGATTGCCACTAAGCTTACACTTTAATCCTTGCAGTACCACGGTTTACCCGAACAGCCTAGGGGTTTTCCCCGGCAGAACCCGTCCCTCCCTAGCCTCTTTTGCAGCCAGGGTTTCAGGCCGCGGGCCTTTGGAACGGGCCCGTAACCAAAGACCCGAACGTTTCACCGCATCCACCCTGACCACTCAAGGCAGGCTACACTGCACGCAGCTTTTCACCACGTACAGGTTCTCATCCCAAGCCATAGGCATGTTCCCCACGCACTTGGGTCTCCGCGGCGGCAGGGTCAACGCCCGCATGCCCTTGCGGCTCGCCCTCCCGCCTTAACTCCCAGTACCAGCCCCCGGCTGGGCGCCGGCAGCCAGCACCAGGAACTTCATCGATGTGCCCGTGACGGATTTTTAGGCCCGCCTTTGGAAGAGAGGTTCTGACTAGGATACTGCGTCACTTACCATCTAAAGTTCTTCAACGGCAAACGATTTAACGTACTTACTTATTTTTTCTGTAGGCTAAAGTAAAATCATAATAGCACACCAATAGCGAAGAAACAAGTCTCGCCCGGGTGAACGGTAACGCCGCCGAAGCTCCTGTGTCAGGCTATCGGAAATTAGGTATTAAAACTGGCGAGTTAGAATGAATTGCGCGGCCCCACGCAAGAAATCGGCCGCTGAGTCAAAGCCCTCTAAAGCCGCCAGCGCTTCGTCAACGGCCTTTTTGGCGTGTTCCCGTGCTGCAGAAAGTCCAAAAATACCCGGATATGTAAGCTTTCGTTTTTTGGTGTCCCCTCCGACCGATTTTCCCGTCTTTGTTGTGTCGCCGACGACATCCAAAATATCGTCGGTGACCTGAAAAGCCAGACCGAGCTTCTCACCGTATCGGGTGAGCGCTCGGAGTTCTTCCTCGGAAGCACCGGAAAGAATGGCCCCCGTCCTTACTGAAGCTGTGAAAAGCGCCGCGGTTTTCTTTTGATGAATCTGTTTTACCAACTCCGGACTGCCGCCGGCTTCCTGGCTTGTTATATCCACAACCTGGCCCCCGACCATCCCCTCTGTTCCCGCAGCCACGGCAACCTCTACGATTACCCGCAGACCGTCTGCCGGGGAAACCGAGTCGCTCATTCCCGCCCTCGCCAGCAGTTCAAACCCGAGCGTAAGAAGCGCATCGCCGGCAAGAATTGCAATAGCCTCCCCAAAGACCTTGTGGTTGGTAGGTCTACCGCGCCGGAGGTCATCATTATCCATTGCCGGCAGATCGTCGTGAATCAGCGAGTAACAGTGGATGAGCTCAATGCCGCAGGCCGCCGTTATTACGTTTTCCGCTTTGCCCCCCACCGCTTCTGCCGCACCTATAACCAGGGCCGGGCGCAACCTTTTACCTCCGGAAAGGACGCTGTAACGAATGGCCTGATGGATAATACCAGGCGGAGCCATTTCAGGGGGAAGATATTTGTCAAGGGCCTGGTCAATAATGCGCGCTTTCTCTGCCAGGGCTGCTTTAAAGTCCATTGTTGGGCTCCTTGTCAAAATTTATGTTGGTTTTCAAAGGCTTTTCGCTATCGCTTTCCAGCAGCAGGGAAAGCTTTTGTTCCGCCCCGGACAATAGCATGCGACATTGTTTAACCAATTCCATCCCTTCGGTAAAGCGGGCTATAGCAGTGTCCAGGTCAAGGTTTCCGTTCTCAATCTCTTTTATTACAGCCTCTAACCGCTCAAGGCACTGCTCAAATGAAAGCGGTTTATCTTCGCTCATTTCCGCACTCTCCAACTGCAAGTTAAGAAAAGTATAGCATAAGGTGCCTTATCGCGGAAGATTTCTGGACCGCGCGTCCCAATCTAAAACCTTCCAGCCGGACCCGGTCTACCCCCAATAAACCAGACAACTCCCCACATCTGTTCAAACTTAAACGATCTTTACTAAGAACCGTGCCGAATCCTGAGCTGTTCCCTGTAAATCTCTCTGATGCGCTCAAAAATCTGCCTGTATTCTGCGCTTGCGTAGTCAGGGTAAGTCCAGGGCCAGGGGTGGAAGCGCCCGTGTTTAAAGAAGAGAGTGACTTCAGCATATACTTTATTGCCTAAATAAATCCGGTGAACGTTATCCTTGGTAGTGGCAAGCACAAGCTTGGCAAGGCTCACATATCCCGGGTCGATGTTCACCCTCCGTTTCCCCCGCGTTCTCCATGCTTCTTCAAGCTCCATCGTATAAAGCTTAAGTGAGACTAACTCGCACGGATCGATCAGGCGGGAAAAGCTGTAGAACCTTCTTTTCAGCCCGGTGCCCATTTCTTTCTCGTAATAACGTGTCTTATTGAAAAGTAAAGGAGCGGAAATGAAATCAGCTTCTCCAAGACGGGCTTTCAAGGCCTTCTCGGCTTCGAGAAACAGCTCTTCTTGACCGGTAAAGACACTTACTACGGGTTTTACCGGCTCCGGAGGCAACCTTTCCAAAACAGTTGTATCTGCATTACTGCTGTATCTCCCCCCTGACAGCAACAACACTTTTCGCTTAGCTCCCGGCCAAACGTTTGGTAACGGCCGATATCGCATTTTCCTTGACAAAGGCAGCCCGGCCTTTTAGTTCATCCCGCTTCGCAAGTGCTGCTGTTTTGTAAGAATCGTCTTTTATAAGGGGGACGTTGATATCAACGTTTAAAAGGGCGGCGTTAAGTGCCGCTTCCCCGAGGTAGGCTGCAACGCCGGCGTCGCTTACCGCCCCCTTGTTTCCTTTCAAGGCAGCCTGTTCAGCTAATTCAAGCACCTCGAGGCACGCGCCGGCTATGCCGAGCGGTGTTTCGGTGGCTCTAACTAAAGCCTCCTGCATCCTCCGGGCGCGTTCGGCTTTTTGCTCCTCGGTCTCTCGCGGCATCTTGTAGACTTCCATAAAGGCACTAAAGGCTTCTATATCCGCCGCCACCAACTTCTCGAACCTGTTCATAAGAGCGGCGGTTTTCTGGAGCATTGCCGTCATCTCCGGTTCTACGTCGGCGTACTTTTCTTTACCGACTGTAAGACTTGCCACCATCGATGCCATTGACGCAGCCAAAGCCCCACAGAGTGCCGCTACGCTCCCCCCACCCGGAGTGGGAGCGTTAGAGGCCGCTTCTTTCAAGAACTGCCTTATGCTCCAGTTAAAAATCTGCTCCATTCCTGCACCTCCTAACCCAACCCCTGAAGTGAAACCGCCTTCAGTACATTTTGCATTATCAGCGTTGTGGTCATACTTCCGACCCCGCCCGGGACCGGTGTAATGTAGCCTGCTACCTCTTTTGCGCTTTCAAAGTCGACATCGCCGCAAATACCCTTGTCCGTCTGGTTGATACCTGCGTCGACAACCACCGCTCCCGGCTTCACCATATCACCGGTAATTAGGCCTGCTTTGCCGGCAGCCGCAACTAAAATGTCGGCCTCACGGGTGTGACGTGCCAGATCCACTGTCTTTGTATGACAGACCGTAATTGTTGCGTTCTTCCGCAAAAGCATTAGCATTAGCGGACGTCCGACGGTTTCTCCCCGTCCCACAAGTACCGCGTGTTTTCCGGCAATCTCAAGTCCGTAGCGCTCCATAATCTCTATGCAACTCTGCGGCGTAGCCGGGAATAAACCCTCTTCTCCCGCCAGCAGCCGCCCCCGGTTCGTAGCCGTCATCCCGTCAACGTCTTTCAGCGGCGAGACGGCATCCAGAATACGCCATTTGTTTACCTGCTTCGGCAGTGGAAACTCCACCAGGATGCCGTGCACCGCCGGGTCAGCATTGAGAGTCGCCACAAGAGCGAGAACGTCAGCTTCCTGGGTGTCTCCGGGAAGGTGGTGAAGTTCATAAGCAATTCCCACTCCCGCGCATGCCTTTTCCTTTGCCCGGGCATATACGACCGAACCCGGATCGTCCCCCACTAAAACCGCCGCTAATTTCGGCGTCAGACCCC
Source organism: Bacillota bacterium (assembly GCA_040756575.1). GTDB lineage: Bacteria > Bacillota > Desulfotomaculia > Desulfotomaculales > Ammonificaceae > DTYU01. Next base: position 64,404 of record JBFLYP010000003.1, read on the forward strand.
GCGACGCGAGTCTTTCGACCCCCGCTTTTATTTCTCCCTTAATCTTAGCCGCCAACGCCTTACCGTCGAGGATAACCCCCATGAACCCTACCCCCTCTTATTTGATAGTTTTTAATAAACCGCGGCAAAACCTCGCCTGCCTTTACCTTCCCTACCTTAATTAAACGGCCCCCGCGCCCCTCCTTAACCCTATGCCTTAGAATTGATAAATCCCTTTTGTTAAATTCTACCGAGACGCTCTTATTTTCGGAGCATCATATATTTTCTGCAATTGTACAGCCATGCGTGTTCGCGTTGTAAAGAACCGGAAGTTAAACGGAAAAAAAGAAAGCCTAAGAAGCCGCATTACCGCCGTCAGCCGTAACACCTTCCACTTTGCATTGGAGACCGCCCCTGCTAAGCAGCACTTCCACCCTTTCCCCTACATTGACTTGGGATGCATCAGTGAGCACACGACCGGTTGCCGAACGGCGGCATACGCTGTATCCGCGTGCCAGCGTCTTTAACGGGCTCAGTGCATCAAGCCTGCTGCTGAGAACAGCGATGCGCGCTTCAGCCCTCTGCAACCTATCGCGAATACGGTATTCAATACGGAGCGCAATACTGTCTACGGTCTGTGCTCTACGGCCGCAAATCGTATCCCACGGGTGAACCAAGGCCCGGCTTTTGATCACCTGTTGAAAACGCAAGCGCAGTACCTCAAACCGCCTGGCGATTGCCGCACGGAGCCTGCCGGACATATCTGCTAACTTCTGCATCAGTTCGCCGCTATCGGGTGAAACCAGGGCAGCAGCCGCTGACGGGGTGGCTGCACATGCATCGGCTGCGAGGTCCGTAAGCGTCTCATCCCGCTCGTGGCCGACTGCGGACACAACAGGCACGTTTGAGGTAAAAACTGCGCGAACGACCAACTCGGTGTTGAAGGCGGAGAGCTCTTCTAACGAACCACCGCCACGGCCGACAATAATGACGTCTACGTTCCCGTGCCGGTTAAGCCGCGCAATCGCTGCTGCAATTTCTGCCGGGGCTTGATCTCCCTGAACCGCGCACGGAGCTATAACCAGTTCCGCCACCGGCCAACGCTGCCGGAGAATCTCAACGATGTCCCGGACTGCGGCTCCCTCGAGTGAAGTAGCTACCCCGATACGTTTCGGGAAGCGCGGCAATGCCCTTTTCCTGTACGTGCTGAAAAGACCTTCCTTTTCCAGCCGTAGTTTCAATTCCCTGAGCAGAATTCTCTGAAGCCCGACACCGTCGTGTTCCAGTTCGTAAACATAGAGCTGCACGTTTCCGTCGCGCTCGTAAAGCGAAATGCGGCCGCGGACTATTACTGCTGAACCGTTGGACAACGGAAACTGTAAAGACTTCGCCCGTGAACGGAACATAACTGCCCGCAGCTGGCTTACCTGATCCTTCAGTGTGAAGTAGATATGTCCGGAGGCAGGAGTGCTCAGATTCGAGATTTCACCGCGCACCCACAGGGCGCTGAGGACCGGGTCGCCTTCAAGCTGTTCGCGTATACGGTTGGTGACCTCGGTAACAGTCAGAATCGCCATGTTTCCCTCCGCAGGCGGTGCTCATTATTTGTCGGGTTTGCGGTGGCAAATGTACTACCCGTTTTGATGTTAGCCGGCGTTTATTACCGGACGAACGAGTGCCGTTTGGGATTAGTTTATTTCAATCAGGTGGGCGGATTGTCCTCCTTCTCCAGGGACGATTATAACTTCGACGGTTATAAAATAATGAGCTATTTCGCTCTTTCTCTGTATATATCCAGTCTTTCCGCTACTTTTCCTAAGATACCGTTGACAAAGCGGGGAGAATCTTCGCCGCCGTATCGTTTTGCCAGCTCGACGGCCTCGTTGATAGCCACGTTAGGCGGAATGTCGTCTCGAAATAACAGCTCAAATAGAGCGACCCGCATTGCGTTCCGGTCCATGCCGTTCATCCTTTCGATCCGCCAGTCACGGCTCAAATCGGCAATAATCCCGTCGATGCTTTCCTGCCTCCTGCACACGCCGAAGACAAGAGATTCGGCAAATTCCCTGTCCGGCCCGGTAATTTTGAACTGGTCCATGGTTCTTTCAAAGGCCTCTCTTACCTGGGCACGGCCCACATCAACCTGGAAAAGGACAATAACACCCGCCTCCCTTGCCCGCCGCCGGCTCACGCAACCACCTACTTCTCCCGGAATAATTTATCCCAAAAGCGACCAAAATCCAGCCTTTCGTCAACCCGTTTGCCGACAAAATAGCCTATTGCAACGCAAACCCCAACAAAAAGCGCCTTCCAGAAACCGTAGACGATGGCAAACCAGCCGAAGACAAGCCCTAATACCACACCTACTATTTTCCCGCGGTGGCGTTCAAAGAGTTCCTGATAGTTCACTTATATCCCCATCCTATTCAACCCGAGGCTTGGCCGTAGATATATTTTCGACCAGAACCTGCACATTGTTGGTGGTTATACCCGTAACGTCCTTGACCATATTTTTAACTTGCTGTTGAATTTCATGGGAAAGTTCGGGAATGTTGGCGCTTGGTGTTGTCACTATTTTAATTTGAATGGCAATCCCGTGGGGCACTTGGGTTACCTTCGGACGCACTTCCCTCACTCCGGGGAAGTTTCCCACAACTTTTGAAACGAGGCTTTCTATGGCGGTTAATGCCACCTGCACCTGGCCGAGGGGATTGTCATCTACTAAGGCCAATCTGCTCTGCGGGCGGCGGACCTTGACACTTGCAATCATTAGCCTGAACCCTGCTATCAAGAAGGCTACAGCAGCAACGTACAGCAACTCCCGTCGCTGCGGCGAACCCGCCTCTTTTGCCAGGTCAAGGGCCGGCTGCCACCCGGCCAGCACAAGTATCAATACCGCAAGGATTATGGTGACGCATAAGCTGTAAAGCAATAAGAGACCGCGGTCAAACGGTCCCATCAAACCACTCCTTTGGAAATGCATTCTTCTTCCGTGGGGCATGGCGATCAGCTTCGCATTACTGCGTCAGGCTCGCCCAGTATTTAAGAGGTGGGATGTGGGAGGTTAGAGGTGATTTCTTAAGGTAGAAATTCGCTGCGCGAATTTCTTCATAGCCCGCACTTCCCACTTCCCACTTCTCACTTCTCACTTCTCACTTCTCACTTCTCACTTCCCTACAGCTCTATCCGCCCCATTTTCAGATTTCGTGGTGCCGCTTGACAGCGGCATGGGGGACTCCTTTGAAAGACGTTTAATATTAAAGGCTAAAACTCAATTTACCTTGACCATTTTCCCCCTCTGCCGGTTGGAACGTCAGGTGGTCTACGCTCTACTTTTCAAGCGTTTAGATTCCGGGTGCGTAATTCCCGCTTTTGATTCTGCCTCTTCGCTTCCGGCTCCCGACTCCCGCCTTACTCTTTCAGCCTTTTCCCTACCGGACGCGGCGTTCCTCTTCTTTCTGTTCCTCCGGAAAAACCACGCCCTGTACGTGTACGTTGACCTCAACTACCGCGAGCCCGGTCATTTCCTCAACTGCCCGCTTTACGGCGGCTTGAACCTGCCCGGCAACAGATGCGATCTGAACTCCGTAATCTACGACCACAAAAAGGTCGATAGCCGCCTCACGTTCACCGACTTCAACCTTCACACCTTTGGATAAATTCTTGCGGCCCAGCATCTCAGCAATCCCGCCGACAATGCCGCCGCTCATCCCGGCGACCCCGGGCACTTCAGTTGCAGCCAGACCCGCAATAATGCCGACCACCTCGTTTGCGATTCGTATCGCCCCCAGTTCGCTCACTAACTCCTGGCCGGTAACCGCTTCTTTTGCCATGCGAATACCTCCTGGCGTCCAAATTCCCTTATCTATAATGGTATCATACTAAATTTTTCACATTAAGGCAACCTCAATTCTTCTTCTTTGAGAATACGACGCTGGACAAAGTTCGTATAAACCTCTCCGCGCCGGAAAAAGGCGTTTTGCAGCACCCGCTGGTGGAATGGAATTGTAGTAGGCACCCCATCAATGACAAATTCTTCTAAACTGCGCTCCATCCGGGCAACGGCCTCAGCGCGGTTCCGCCCCCAAGTGATCAGCTTCGCGATTAAAGAGTCATAGTACGGCGGAATTGTGTACCCCGGATACATCGCCGTGTCAACGCGCACCCCCGGTCCGCCGGGGGGAAGGAATGCCTGTATTCTTCCCGGACAGGGTACAAAATTCCGGCTCGGGTCTTCGGCATTTATCCGACATTCAATTGACCAGCCGTCAATTCTGATGTCCGACTGCTTATAACCTAACGGCTCTCCGGCTGCGATCTTAATCTGTTCTTTTACCAGATCACAGCCGGTGACCATCTCGGTTACCGGGTGTTCTACCTGGATACGCGTGTTCATTTCAATGAAATAAAAATTGTTATATTTATCAAGCAGGAATTCAACCGTACCGGCATTGTAATAACCCGCGGCTTGGGCGGCCTTCAACGCAGCCTCCCCCATCTTCTTGCGCAAAGCGGGATCAAGTGCGGTCGACGGCGCCTCCTCCAGGAGTTTCTGGTTCCGGCGCTGAATAGAGCAGTCGCGCTCTCCTAAATAAATGATATTTCCGTACCGGTCACCTAATATCTGGAATTCGATATGGCGGGGCTCGTCCACGTATTTCTCAATGTATACCTCGGGACTCCCGAATGCCGCCTCAGCCTCGCTTTGAGCTGACTGGAGGGCGGTTTTAAGCTCCCCAGGTGTGTGCACTACCCGCATTCCACGGCCGCCGCCTCCTGCCGCGGCCTTGACCATAACCGGGTAGCCGATCTCCTTGGCCAAGCTAATTGCGTGGTCCGCGTTGACAACCACTTCCTCTGAACCGGGTACCACCGGAACACCGGCATCCGCCACGGTTTTCCGGGCCACGGCCTTGTCCCCCATCTTTTCCAAGGCTTCGACAGGCGGTCCGATAAAGGTGAGGCCGCAACTTGCACAGACTTCCGCGAAGCCGGCATTCTCCGCAAGAAATCCGTAACCCGGGTGAACCGCTTCTGCCCCGGAGACTTCAGCCACACTGATTATGTTGGTAAAGTTAAGATAACTTTTAACCGCCGGTGGCGGTCCGATACAGAAGGCCTCATCCGCCAGCCGCACCGGCAGGCTGTCACGGTCGGCCTCAGAGTAAACCACGACCGTTTTGATACCGAGTTCTTTACAGGCCCGGATGATCCGGAGCGCAATTTCTCCCCTGTTGGCGATTAAAACCTTACTGAACATGAATGCTCTCCTTTGTGCAGCAGGGATACTACTTCGCTTCTCTGATCAAAAAGAGAGGTTGTCCGTATTCCACCGGGTGCCCGTTCTCTACAAGGATTTCGACTACTTCACCCGCTACCTCGGACTGGATCTCATTCATGAGCTTCATCGCCTCCACAATGCACAACACCTTGCCCTTTTCTACTTTATCCCCTACCTCTACATAAGGCGGCGAGTCCGGCGAAGGCGCACGGTAAAAGGTGCCCACCATAGGCGACTGGACTGTGTAGAGGTCCTCCGCAGCAACAGAAGGCGTCTCCTCCTTTACGGCCGCTTCCGCTGCAGCTTGCTCCCGAACGGAGGCATCCCGGGTACTTGCCGGTAAACTTCCCTTTCGGATCGTCAGTTTCGTTCCCGCTGTCTCCAACGAAAACTCGGTGACATTGCTTTCTTCAAGAAGCTTGAGAAGTTCCCGTATTTCCTTAATATTCATCGATTTAGCCTCCTTTTCCGTACCTGCCGCCTTCTTTTTTTCTGGTACCCCGCTCATAACCTTAGGCTCTCCTTTTTTGCGCGCCTCGAAGAAGCGTCTTGCAACCTGCGGGAACAATGCGTACGATAAAACGTCTTCTTCGGAGGTTGCCAAATCTTTGATCTCCTCCCTTAGTTTTTCCAAAGCGGGTGCAAGTAAATCCGCAGGCCGACAGGTAATTGGTTCACGGTCGGCCAGTGCCTTCTTCTGTACGTCCGGGTCTATCGGGGCTGGCGGCCGTCCATAGTAGCCCTGAATATACCGGCGCACCTCCTCGGGAATAAGCTTATACCGTTCCCCGATCAAAACGTTCAGGACAGCCTGCGTTCCTACAATTTGACTGGTCGGCGTTACCAGCGGCGGATACCCGAGTTCTTCGCGCACCCGCGGAATCTCATCCAGGACATCCTGGAGCCGGTGGATGGCCTTTTGCTCTTGAAGCTGCGTAACTAAATTAGAGATCATCCCGCCCGGCACCTGGTGGTCGAATACCCTCATGTCGTGAATGCGTGTGACCCCGCGTTCAAATCCGCGCTTTTTCCGGATTTCCTCAAAGTATTGGGCAATTTCAAAGAGCTTCCGGATACTTAGGCCCGTGTCGTATGGAGTGCCTTTAAGCGCACGGGCAACGGTTTCGACCGGGGGCTGGGAGGCACCAAACGCCAGCGGTACAGACGCTGTGTCGATAACGTCTACGCCGGCCTCGGCGGCTTTGAGATACGCGCCGACCGACATCCCGCCGATGTAGTGGCAGTGAAGCTGTACCGGTATCGAAAGCTCCCTCTTGAATAAACTAACCAGTTCGTAAGCATGGTAAGGAGCCATCATCCCGGCCATGTCCTTAATGCATATCGAATCAGCCCCCAGGTCTGCTAACTTCTTCGCACTTTCCAGGTAATGCTCGGTAGTATGAACCGGACTGAGGGTATAAACGACCGTAGCCTGTACGTGCGCACCGGCCTCCTTAGCAACTTTCATCGTAAACTCAAGGTTGCGGATGTCGTTCAAGGCATCAAAAATACGAATAATGTCCACACCGTTCTCCACAGCCTTTTTTACAAAGGCTTCCGCAATGTCATCGGGGTAATGGCTGTACCCCACGAGGGACTGCCCCCGTAAAAGCATCTGTAAGGGGGTTCTCTTAACCCTCTTTTTTAGCTCTCGTAAGCGCTCCCACGGGTCCTCATAAAGGTACCTTAGGCAGACGTCGAACGTGGCGCCGCCCCAAACCTCCAGCGAATGATAGCCTATATCGTCGATCTCCGCAGCTATGGGCAGCATGTCCTCCGTCCGCATCCGGGTTGCCCAGAGGCTCTGGTGCCCGTCACGCAATGTAGTGTCCGTTACCCTTACCGGCCGCATCCGCATCCCCCCAATCCATCAAAACAACCCAAAATAATGTATCATAGATGGCAATCATCTACAGACCTGACAACCTTGTCTCAGCCGCGGCAAAAACCTGGTGATAATTATATCCCAAAGAGAAGTCCTTGGGAATAGAGGCATCGCAAGTATACAATAAACGTTTTCACATACCTAAAACCTGTCGCCTTCCGCCGTTGAAAGCCCGCCCACATTCTGGAACCGGTTAACGGACCGTTCCGCGGTATAAGCGAGATGAGGGCGGCCTGTTTATAACTCATACCGCCCGGCCGGGGACCTGGTTTGCGGGCGGAGCCCGCCGACATGGTGCGTTCTTGTCCATGGTACAGTTTCACTCGCGTCCAAGAATCATCACCTGTTCTTGTGCCATACCCAGGCTGTGGTAGACGAGAGCTGTAACGGTTGCAGTAACCTCCGGGGTGACCTTACCCGGGACAATCACCGTTACCCCCTGGTCTTCTATGGCAACGACGGCGTCTCTAAAACCCTTCGCCCGCAAGAGATTTTCAACCATAGCCTCTTTTTCTGTTTGCGACACGAGGTTGATCACCTTTTCTTGCGCCTGCGTCCGGATACTGTCACTGGTGGTTGCCGTGACAGCAATCTCCTGCAACAGTTCTATCTGTCTGCTGCGCTTTACCTCACGGTCGATGCGGTAATCCACGAAAAATTCGTCGGTATCGCTTGGCGGCTGCAGATGAGATGAAACGCTTACCGGATACAATGTCTGGATTACCGACCCCGCCTTCTGCCCCCGAACCGCCCGATGGTTTCCACACGCCGCGATAAAAATTCCAGCCGTAAAAAGCATTATCAGGATCCCGAGCATAATCCGCCTGCTCACAACGATAAACCGAGCCATCTTTCCCACTCCTTGAAGTTGAACGGTTACACACGGGTATTATAATCAGTACCCGGATCCCTTTGCCTGCGGGCCGACCCCCGTTTGCGGCTGCCGCGGCAATACCAGTATTCTGTGAGCCTCAACACCTAACGCCACCTGTGCGGCGCGAAAAATTTGCGCCCTTACCACCGGGTCGGCGGCTCCGTCCGCCACTATAAGCACCCCTAAGATCCGTGGAGCTTCTTCCCTTACTATAACGGCCTTTTCCCGCTGGCCATCCTGAACCACAACAACTTCTCCGTTAGTTGTGTCTTCCGACGTGGTCCTGGTAGCACCGGCCTTTTCCTTCTCCTGGGTAACCCTCTTACCGGTGCTGGTGTTCACAGCATACTCCGTCTTAGTCGAACCGGCAAGGCGCACACTGACCTCAACCGAGCCCGCGTCCCTAACGCTCTGAATCACCTCTTTAACCCGTTGCGCAAGGTGTTTCTCCTCTTGTTTTATACCCGAAACCGCTTCCGCCTCCCCGGGTACGCCGCTGTCGGCAACGCTTTCGGTGTTAACCGGTGCGCTGCCTCCAGTACCGCCGAGTATCAGCAGAAAGATGCCGACAACCGTCAGCAGGCCGAGTTTGATCCAGTATTCCGGCTTCTTTCCAAACGCGCTGTTCTTTCCGAAAAGCGACCCGATCAAGCCTTTCATTTTACACACCTCCGTTCGAACCATTCCAGGGTTCACATCCCGGAACTAAGGCACAGCGACAAGAACCCTTTCGTGCGGCAGGTTATAAAAATCCGCAATGGCGCCTATCGCTTTTTCCGCTCCGGCTGAATCCCCGGCTGCCGCCGATGGGTCAAGGTGTAACCTGATTTCTGTCAGCCGCGGGTATTTGCCGCCGCTGTCATCGACAACCACCTCCACTTCCGCCACATCAAGCCCGGCAAGATGGGCCAGGGCTTTAACCTGACGCGCCAGGCCGCCCCGGTATGCATCGACGACCCGCTTCGCATACTCCGCTTGAAATTCGCTCTGCCCGGTGTTCGTAAACCCGGGCGGCTTGTCTACCGTTACCCGCGGTACCGGTGGGATACCCGTGCGGTCAAACAAGCCTACCAGTACCTGCAGGACCGCTAATATAACAAGGATGCCGATAACCATCCGGACATACCGGCGCATTTCGCCAACCGGGATCAATAGCTCGAGAAAGGCCGCCATTACCACGATTATAATAAGGTTACGGACAAGGAGACCTATTTTTTCCATTCCCGGTTCACCTCACCGCAACATCGTTGTCAAGTAGCCGAGCCCGACGATAACGCCAACCGCGAAAAAACTGAGCAAGCCGACCGTTGCTACCACTGCGAAAATCCCTAAAAGCCCGTTGCCCACTCCATCCAAAGATGCCCCCACGCGTCCCTCGAGGGGCTGAACCATAGCACCCGCAAGTTTAAAAAGTAAACTTAGCGCACATATTTTAACTGCCGGGAAGGCAACCGCAAAGAATATCAGCACCATTCCCGCGATACCGACAGCGCTTTTTAGGAGAAGCGAGGTGCCTACCACCGCTTCAAACGCGTCCGCTAACATTCCTCCTACAACCGGCACAAAGGCTCCGGTGGCGTATTTCGCTGTCCGCAACGCTATTCCGGCAGACGCCGCGCCGGCCACACCTTGGACCGTCAGCACACCCAAAAAAACCGTTGATAATACGCCTAAGAGAGCCAGTCCCAGGTTCCGGAAGAGCGCTGACAGGCGCGATACTTCGAAACCCTCGCTTAACCGGTCGATCAGGCTGAGAATCACGCCGAACGTTATGAGCGGAAGGACGGCGTTTTTTATTAGTGTTCCTATTACCGCCAGCGTTGTAAGAATAGCCGGATGCAGTATTGCTGCAGTCGTAAGACCGCCTGCAGCTGCTAATAAGGTCAGCAATACAGGCAGCAGCGCCTGAACGAACGAGACCATTCCGTCCACTGCCTCGCGCCCGGTGTCAATCGCCAAGCCCAGCGCGGTCACCACCGTTCCCGCAAGGACAAGGAAACCGGCGTAGAATGCTATTTGGGATGTCGAGCCGCGTTCAAAGGCCGTACTGAACTGCTGAAGTATTGCGAGTATGATGGCAAGTATTAGGATTTTGCCGAGCAGCACGCCCCCGCCCCACACCTCGCCCCAGAAACAGCGACCAAGCATCCCCATCACTGCCGCCGGAGTGAGTTTTACATCGCCGTGTAAGACGTCAAGGACCAACTGGCGGAAACTGAGCCCCGGAGCCCAGTCCCGTATTTCCTCAGTAAACCGGGTGGCCTCTTTTTCCACGCGCTCCAGGTTAAGCTTCTCCAGCTCGCCTGCTGGATCGATTTCAAGGCCGGGCGTTTGGGCCGAGGCGGCTGCCGGCAGATCAAAGGCCGCCATTAAAAGCAGTGCCAATGCGAAAAACAGCGCCCCATGCTTCATCTCACGTCACCAGTTTTACCAGAAGATCGAGCAGCGCTATAATGATCGGCAGCGCGAGCACAAGGATCAGCACTTTTGCTGCAAACTCAACCTTTGCCGCTAAAGCTCCTTCCCCGGCGTCCCTGCACATCTGCGCCCCGAAATCCCCGATGTAAGCAATGCCCACGATCTTCAGGATGGTATCTAAATATACCATGTTCAAGCCGGCCTTTCCCGCCACACCGTCCAGTACTCTGATCACTGCTCCTATCTTGCCGAGAAAGGCGAGAAAAATCACGAGCCCGGCGGCCACCCCCACCGCAAGCGCAAGCTCCGGTTTCTCACGCCGCAACACGAGCGCCATGATGGCCGCAACGAGTGCAAACCCGACAACCCGGAGTATTTCCATCCATTTCACCATCCGGTTTTTAGCTTAGTTTAAAAACGGACTGCACCTCGCTGAAAAGCAGGCCCAAAAGCTGTACCACCCAGATCAGCACGATCCCGACACCGGCCAAGGTGGCAAGGTGAGCCAGATCCTCTTTACCGGCGTGCTTCAGCATCGCATGTAAAACCGCTGTGAGGATGCCTACCCCTGCAATTTTGAAGATTAGGTCGATATTGTTCATAGGGCTTCCTCCGAGAATGCGTTCTTTTTCCGTGGGGCGCGGCGATGAGCCGCGTTCCGTTTATGTTACTCTTCTGCATCTAAGTGACCAGCTGACGGGTCTAATCGCCCCATTTTCATCCTTATAACCATTCCTTTCGCTGCGCTCAAGGCACAAAACGTTATGAAAATGTTTTTCAGATTTCGTGGTACCGCTTGACAGCGGCATGGGGGACTCCTTAACGAATATAGAACTTAGCCAGATTTGAATGGTTGGATACCAGACGATTAATAAAGCAGTATCGCGAGTGCCGCGCCCGTTCCGAATCCCAGGAATTTATAAAGGCGTTCATACCGCACAGCATCCGCCTCGGCCGACGTGGCAGCAGCTTTTATCCGCTCGATGGCAAGGGAAATATGCTGGGCTTGTTCTTCTCTGCAAGAGTTGCCGAGGGCTGTACCAAGAGCCCGCAATACCTCGGCGTCTTCCTCCCGCAACGCTAAGGTGTGACCGGTCTCCGCAAGCGCCTCGGACCAGGCTCGCGCCGCCGTCGTGCCTTGGAAGTTTTTCAGATGAAATGCCGCGGCGTTAAAAAAGGGGGACACCGCAGGGTCCGCCCGCCTCGCCACTTCAGTTAAAGCCTCCGGCAAAGGCGTAGCCGCGTAACTGATTTCGGTTTTCAGCAAAAGCAGTGCGGCCGTCAAGGACTTCAGCTCCCGCGGGCGCCGGGCGTAAAACCCTCCTAACTGCATACCCGTAACGGTTCCCGCGAAAACCACAATTAAAGCCCCGATCATTTTCAACACCGCTGTACCCCTCCGACAGTAATTACCGCAGCCGCTTTCCCGTGCCGTCAAGCACGGCAGCCACCCTCCCGGGCTTTTCCCGCCGTGCAAGCAGAATAAATCTTTCGACCACCCCGAGCGCAAAGAGGTACCGAAAGAACGGACGGTTTTTCAGTTCTTCCAGACTTGTGGCATGTGCGGTTGCGACAACCTTCACCCCGGCGTTCAAGGCGTCTTCGACCGCCCGGGCATCCTCGGCACGCCCGATTTCATCGGTCGCAACCACGTCGGGGCCAAAGGCTCTTACCATCAGCCTTATCCCCTCGGCCTTGGGGCAGGCGTCCAGCACATCGGTTCTCGCACCGATCCCGAGCTGGGGCACCCCCTGAAAACACGCCGCCAATTCAGAACGCTCGTCCACCAGACCGACGGTTACCCCCGGGAAGTCGAGCGCAGGCACCCCGTCAGAAAGCTGGCGCACCAGGTCGCGCAGAAAGGTAGTCTTTCCGGCACGAGGGGGTGAAAGGATGAGCGTATGGCAGACCCGGGGCGGCGAACCCGTAATAACGTAAGGAAGCACTCCGTCGGCCGCACCGCGCACCTCCCGGGCGACGCGCAGGTTAAGGCCGCTGATGTACTTGAGCGTATGTATACGGCCCCTTTCCAGCACCGCTCTGCCGGTCAGACCGAGGCGGTGCCCGCCCTGAAGCGTGATATAACCGCTGCGCACTTCCTCTTCGAACGCATAGAGTGAAGCGCCGCTGGCAACATTCAGTATGTTGTTTATTTCTTCAAGTGTAACCTGATACGCCTCTCCGGGGTGCTTGACCAGGGATCCGCTCGGGGACACAAAGAAGTCCTCCCGTGTCAACCTTAATAGAAGAGGTCTTTGGGCTTTGAGCCTGACTTCTTCCACCTCCTCCCAGACCCTAAGCCGGCCGAGAAGGTCCCTCAAAGTAGGCGGAAATAAACGCAGCAGTGTTTCTTTAGGGTAGAACTCCTTATCGGCCACGGGTTTGTCCCCCTCCCGAAATAAGGTTATGCAAGGGGGGTAAGTTTATGCCAACCGGTTGACGGGCAAGAGAAAAAGGGTTCCTCCGCGGAACCCTTCTCGCAACCCAACTCCGCATACGGTCAAAAAACGTCCATATTCGGAGCTATTGTTTCCGGTGTCTCCAACAGACCGGGGTTGCCGCCCTGTCGTGCCTGCTCCTTTTGAGAATCGCTGTCTTCTATCCCTTCCTCTTCATCCTCCGCACCGAAAACCGCTGTTTCAACAGCGTAAAGATCCTCATCTAACGCCTGCACATACTCCTCCATGTCATCCTGGGCCTCCCGCAGTTCGTCAAGCCTTTCGGCAAAGTCGTTCAAGACCTTTACGATTTCGCTTAAGAGGCGCATTTCCCTGGAGTCGTTGTCGGTGCCGAGACCTGACAGCAATCCCTTCACATAAGCCGCCTGCGCACGCATGTTAGCCATTCCTGCCACCTCTGTGATTGAACTCATTAAAATACTCAGCGAAAAGTAGTATTGTCAGGAGTGCGGCTTTTTAATGCAAAACAACGGCGATCACATCCTTATTTATATAAGATAAGGCCTCGGCGCAGCAGCAAAAGGAACCCGCCCGTCAATAAAAAGGCCGGTGGTCACCGGCTGTATGAATCACATAAATTTTCAAAGCCTTAATTATAGATTATTATTTCACCAGCTTCCACCCGTTGACTTTGACGTCATACGGCATTCCCGGCGGGTAACGGCAGAACAGCTCTTTATTGTAAAGAAGGGAGACATCCATATTGTTGACGACGCATTGCCGGCAATTGCCGGATCTCCGGCGGCCTCCCTGCTCGTTCTTGCCGATGCCCAAACCCCAGGTTGCCACCGCGCCGTCAACGGTTGTACTTCCGCCTTTCACAACGAGGGTATCGCCGCACAGGACTACTCCCTCAACGGCGTTTGCTCCTTTTAAAACCGTATCCCTCAATGAAATAAGCCCCAGGACCGCGTTCCCCGCACCGGCATTCTCAAGTGCCGAATTATTTTTGAACTCAATTGAATCAGCCACTATGGTTACCCTGCCGTTATACATCCCGCTGATTCCCGCTGTGTTTATGACCGCTTTCCCGTCAACGAAGTAAACCCCGTTCATCTTTGCTAGGTCATCCCCGTCGAACCGTTTACCGCTGCTAAAGTAATGCTGCGTACCATCGGTCTCGTAACTCTCGGCGAGCTTCTTATAGTAGGTCTTAAACTCCTCCACTTTCTTACTGTCAGTCGGGTCAATGCCCGCGGGGAAGTCCGGGATCTGGAGGTTTTGACGTTCGTGAAGAGTCCCGTCAATCGCCGCAGCTGTGCTCGCGTTAGTGCTGCTACCTATAAAGATATCGAGCAGGCCTCGGTTCTCATCAACGGAAGACGCCTCAATGTCGCCGTTTGCCCATACGTCGCCCTTCACCGCTAACCCGTCGCTCCCCCCTGTGTGGCCGAGGAGGGTCGCGCCGAGGCTTGTACCCAATATCGGCAGATTCAATCCGAGACCAAGAATTCCATTCACAACATTAAGAAGGGAGAGGCCGAGGTTCACACCCGGCAGCAGCGCTGTTATGTTGGCAAGTCCGCTTATATCGCCTAAGTAATAACCGCTCCCCGAAGCACCGTTATTACCGGTTTTGCTGTCGCTTGTATAACTGCGCGCCCGTACGTCCCCGCTGGTATAAACATTTCCATAAACCACAGCATCGGGCTCCGTTTTCCCGCTGCCTAACAGACTAATCCCCAAAAGCGATAGGTTTACATCGAGCACCTTAAATTCACCGGGCGTCCCGTAAGCGTCGATCAGTACCGTGCTCTTACCCCCGGGATCGCCGCCGAAAATGAGGTTCGTCGGGCGGTCTTTTTCGCCGATTATCGAGTGATCGCTGCCGATAATCAGTTGACCGTCATCCCCGCCAGCGACGTGCACCCCTCCCTCATTGGTGATTCCTTTGCCGCAAATAAACGGATCATATGCTATATTTACCTCCGCTGACACGGTCTTGCGGGCGTTCCGGCAAACCCCGGTGCTGGTGATTTTAACCCCTACACCAGTCTCCCCGACCTGGGACCACGCGAGTGTGACTTCCTGCACGAAGCCGCCTGCAGAATCCCCCTCGATCTCATCAGCATAAACAACCTTGTTCGTGCTGCCGGGATAAAGCCAGAGCGGGTCCACCTTCAGTTTGGCGACCGCCCGCTCGATTCCGGCCTCTGCCGCGTACCGTGCCTGCGCTAAATTTAACTCACCGGTCGCCGCCTGTTTTGCATACGTCGTTACAACCATTGTTGCCATCCCGAGGAGGCCGAGCACAGACAGGACCATAACAACCATCAGAGCCGCCTGTCCACCCTGAGTATGCCGCATGGCGCTGCCTCCTTTCCCGACTCCGGAGCACGGCCGCAGCGATCCGGAGTCCGTTAGTTGTTGCTGCAGATACGATCCTAACGGTTTCGACGCGCCCTTTATGCCCTTTTGAGGTACTGTCCGCTGCGCGTGTCGACTTGGATAACGTCGCCTTCCTCCACAAAAAGCGGAACCTGAACCACAAGGCCGGTCTCCAGCTTAGCAGGTTTTGAGCCCCCGGTCGCCGTATCCCCCCTTATGCCGGGGGCGGTCTCGACCACCTGAAGTTCTACGGTATTCGGAAGCTCGATGCCGAGCACCTTATCCTGGTACATGAGAATAAAAATTTCCATGTTTTCCTTCAGGTACTTAACTGCTTCTTCCAGCTCCGCGGGCCCCAATACGACCTGTTCGAAGTTGTCCATGTCCATAAAATAATAATTGGTTCCGTCGTTATAAAGGTACTGCGATAACCGCCGGTCGAGGTGCGCCCGCGGTACCTTTTCACCGGCGTTGAAAGTCCGCTCAATAACCGCACCGGTCCGCAGATTCCGCAGTTTCGAGCGTACGAACGGCGACCCCTTCCCGGGTTTTACGTGGAGAAACTCTATTACCTGGTAAACATCGCCGTCGAGTTCGATCGTCAAACCGGTGCGAAAGTCGTTGGTAGAAATCAAACCTTTCCCCCTCCTTCATCCCTATCCCACGCACAGCAGGCTGTTTTTCGGCGTCTTTGTAAGCACCTCAGCGCCGTCATCCGTCACCACTACCACGTCCTCGATCCGCACCCCTCCTTGTCCCGGCAGGTATACCCCCGGCTCGACGGTGATAACCATCCCCGGTTGGAGGGGTGTCCGTACCCCCTCGGCGAGGCGAGGTTCCTCGTGTACCGCAAGCCCCAGCCCGTGCCCCGTGCTGTGGGCGAATGCCCCTCCGAAACCATAGCTCTCCAACACGGAGCGCGCCGCCCTATCTATTTCACCCGCCTCTATTCCCGGGTGAACGGCTGCGATTGCGGCCTTCTGCGCCGCAAGCACCGCCCCGTACATTTTCTCCTGCCACGGCACGCTTCCCCCGACCGCAATCGTCCTGGTGAAATCCGAACAGTAGTGTTTGCAAACAGCGCCGCAGTCCACCACCACGAGATCCCCCTGCTGAACCTCCTTGTCCCCCGCCGCCCCGTGCGGCAGTGCAGACCGCCATCCGGAAGCGACGATGAAATCGAAGGCCGCGCGCTGTGCGCCCCGGCGCCGAAGGGTAAACTCCAAATCAAGCGCCCAGTCGCGCTCCTTGACCCCCGGCCGCAAGAAGGGAAGACACGCCGCGAACGCTTCGTCCACCAGGCGGACCGCTTCCCTAATCAGGACTACCTCAGCCGGCTCCTTAATCATCCGGAGCTCCTCCACCAGGTCCACAACCGGCACCAGCGTCACATCCTCAAGCGCTTCACTCAGCTTAACCCACTCTTCGTGGCTTACGCTTTTTGACTCGAGGCCGACCCTTCGGATGCCGCTTTCCACAATTGCCTGGCTGACACCGTCCGGCCACAGGCGCTTTGCTTCGAGTATCTCGATGCCCGGGCACTCCATTCGCGCCTGCTCTGTATAGCGACCGTCCGTTACCAGGATCACCCTTTTACTGTCAACCAGCAGAATACCGGCTGATCCGCTAAAACCGCTCAAATAGTACCTGTTTAAGCTGTTTACGACTAAAAGGCCTTCCAGCCCTGACGCTGCCGTTTTTGCACGGAGCCGACCTATTCTACTATCCAATCGCCGGTTCCCCCCGGTCGCTGACGTGGCACCCTGTTAACAGCTTGCTGCCCGAATATTACGTGAGAAGACTTACCGCGGCTCTCAAACCCAATAAGTAGCTTTGTATTCCAAAACCGGTTATCTGACCGGCGGCAACGGGGGCGATTACCGAATGCCGCCTGAATTCCTCCCGCGCATGAATGTTCGAAAGGTGCACCTCTACCGTCGGCAACCCGACCGCCGCTATTGCGTCACGTAGCGCTATACTGTAATGTGTAAATGCCCCCGGATTTATTACAATGGCATTCGCATCCGTTTGCTGCAGCCTGTCGATAAGTTCTCCTTCGTGATTCGACTGAAAAGACTCCACCGTTACCCCAATTTGATCTCCAAGTTCTTTCAGCGCAGCATCGATTTCTGCGAGGGTGACGGTTCCGTAAATCCCTGGCTCCCTCTTGCCTAACAGGTTCAGGTTGGCTCCGTGCAGTACGAGGATTTTCACAGTGTATGTCCTCCGAGAATACGTTCTTCTTCCGTGGGGTGCAGCGATGGGCTTCGCATTACTGCGAACCGAGAGGTGGGATGTGGGAGGTTAGAGGTGAGATTTCTCTTAAATTCGCATAGCGAATTTCTACCAGAATCCCACTTCCAACCTCGCACCTCTCACTTCCCAATTGCTCGCTCCTCGCCGCGTTCCGTTTATGTTACACTACCGCATCTAAGTAACACGCTTACGGGTCTATACTTCCATTTCCGGTAGCGCGACTTTATCGTCGTAAACAGCTCTCCTAAAGCCGTCAGTGACCGCTTATTCTCAACGCCTCAACCCGAAATGTGGGTGCACCCCGGCCGCCGAAAAAACGAATATCATTCGCCACCGCATCGATACTTTTCAGCAGCTCCAGCATGTTCCCCGCGATTACGACACCGCGTACCGGTTGCGTGAGAACGCCTTGGTCGATCCACATCCCGGCCGCCCCGACCGAAAAGTCCCCGGAAATCGGGTTGGCGGTGTGCATACCCATTACTTCCATCACGTACAGGCCTTCTTCGACCTCCCGTATCAGCTCTTCCGGAGAAAGCTGGCCGGGTTCGAGATAAAAATTGGTATGGCCAACCCCCGGAGTGCACTTAAAAGAGGCCCTGGTCGCGTTCCCGGTCGATGTACAACCCTCCTTGGCGGCGGTGTATGTATTGTACAGGTACCCTTGCAGTACGCCGTCTTTCACCAATACCGTCTTCTGTGTAAGAACACCTTCACCGTCAAAAGGCGCCGTCCGGACGCCGTCGGTATACGTCCCGTCATCTATGAGCGTAAAACCGCCGCCGGCCACCTTTTCACCGATCTTCCCCGCAAAAAGGGATCTTCCCCGCTGGACCGCTTCTGCAGTTAGCGCAGGTGCTAATAAACCGATGATATCGGCCGCCACATAAGGATCAAAAACAACCGGTACGCTGCACGTTTTTATAGTCCGGGCTCCAAGCAACCCCACCGCACGCCCGGCCGCTTCCTTACCCAATGTTTCGGGATTCAGCCTACTGTAACGCCGACCGTACCAGAGCGCGTATCCGGTTTCGCTTTGTCCGTCCTGCTCTGCAGCCAGACTGATGTACAGCCCGCAGACAGCCGACCGGTATGACGCCGAAATTCCCAGCGAGTTAGCAATGGCCACCTTACTGATACCTTCCTGGTACGTCGAATTTTCGATGACCTTCACCCGGCGGTCGAAACCAAGCGCTGCCTCCTCCATCCGGAGAGCAAGAGCAATTTTATCTTCCACAGGTGTCGCAGTGATCGTATCATCCAAGAGCTCGAGCGCAGGATAACCGCCCTGGGGGACCGGCAGACGCTGGTATTCGTCTTCAGCAGTATAATCCGCTGCAGACGTCGCCCTGTTCAGAGTATCATTTATCCCTTCCCGAGAAATATCGGTCCCAAAAGCAAAGCCGACACGTTTTCCTTTGAAAACCCTTATCCCAATCCCCCGGTCTTCAGCCTGTTTCAGCGTTTCCACCTTACGATGGCGTACCTCAATGCTGAGTTCGCTGCCTTTACTTGCAAAGGCTTCCACAGCGTCCGCACCCCTCAGCATCCCCTGCTTAACCGCAGATTCCACCACCGCAAGAAGTTCTTCCGCCAACCCAACCGCCTCCGTATCCGTTCAACGTTAGGCTTAAACTGATGGACCTCCGGGGTCCGTTCAACGTTCGAGCTCAAACTGATGGACTTTTAGGGTCCGTTAAGGTTTAATATCAAAACTCCCAAGCAGCAATTCCCGCAACCGCATTTCGACTTCGAACCTTGAACCTTGAACCTTGAACCGGCCCTAAAACCTACCCCCACTTTTACAATGTCGAACATAGAACGCAGAATGGACCTCAAAGATTCATCAGCCTAAGCTCTTACCTCCCCGTCCCCCCGACGATCAACTCCGGAACGAGCAAGGTCGGTTGCGCATCGCTTACCGGTACCCCCTGCCCGTCCTTGCCGCAGGTCCCGATGGTAAACCCGAGATCCCTTCCAACAAGCGCCACCTTTTTCAGCACTTCGGGACCGTTGCCGGTAAGTGTAGCGCCGCGGACTAACGGACCTACATCCCCGTCTTCGATCAGGTACCCTTCAGCCACTTCAAAAACGAAGTCCCCGTTTGTAGTGTTTACCTGACCCCCGCCCATTTTCCGGACTAAAAAGCCGCTCCCCGCCTCGCGGATAATCTCCTCGGGGGGAGTCTTCCCCGAGGCTATGTAAGTATTGGCCATCCGCGGGATAGGCTTGTGCTGATACGACTCGCGCCGCCCGTGCCCGTTAGACTCCTTTTTTTCCTGCCGGGCGGTCTTCCGGTCGTAAAGGAAATCGTTCAGGTACCCATTCCTGATAAGCACCACCGGGCGCGCTTTTACCCCCTCATCGTCAAACCGGTAGGAACCGTATTTCCCCGGAAGAGTGGCGTCGTCGATTACAGTAATCAGCTCTGAGGCCACCGGTTGACCCTTTTCCACGCCATAGACCGACAGTCCTTTTTGCACAAGGTCCGCTTCCAACCCGTGTCCGCAAGCTTCATGGACCATTGTACCGCCCGCCTCTCCTGCCAGGACCACGGTCATCTTGCCGGCAGGTGCCGGCGCCGCATTAACAAGTGCCGCTGCACGGCGCGCGGCAACCTTTGCTAAATCTTCAGGGGTCCGCTCACTGAACGCCTTTGTAAAACCGGCGGTGCTCCCCAGGGCTTCAAAACCGGTCTGAATCACCGCTCCTTCCGCCGCCACCACATTAACCGTAAACCGCAGCCGTGACCTCTCTTCTTCAACGAATGCCCCTTCACTATTTGCGATCGTTACTCTCTGCGTCAAGTCTCCGTAGCCCGCCAACACCTGTCTTACCGCCGGATCCGTCGCCCGCGCCGTTCTATCGGCGGTCATTACCGCCTCCACCTTCTGCTCAAGCGGCACGTCGTCCACATTACTTACCTGAGCCTTTTCTTGCTGCCTGAGCTGCCTGGATTCAACCCTATCTCCATGAGTGACTGCGCGCGAGGCCGTTTCCGCAGCATTCAGCAACCCTCTCTTGCTGAGGTCATTGGTGTAAACGTAAGCCGCCGTTTCTCCGGACAAGACGCGAATCCCCGCACCGCTGTCGATTCCCGACTCCACCCGTTCCACCCGGCCGTCCTCGAGGCTGATCAGTGTGCTCTGACGTTCCTCGACAAAGACATCCGCAAACGCCCCCCCTTTTTGGAGAGCAGTGTCCAAAACTTCCTTTAACACGTTTTCGTCAAACAAGTGAACACCCCTTCCGGCTGAGGCCGCGGTCGCAGGTACTATCTTTTTACTCTATCTTTCCCGGTTTTCCTCCTCAGCATTTTCATTCCATAGCTGTTTTCAAAGAAGTCTGGGCCGGTTTTCACAAACGCCGTTACAAGGACTCCCTTATAGGGTAACGCTTCACCTTCAGCCGGAGAAAAGCTCATTCCTGCCCCGTTCCGCTTCCCCCGGCCGCATGTGCTCCGCCCGCGGGTGAATCCGCAGGCGCGCCGGCCCATTTCCGCCGCCAGGCCGGTCATCCTGCCGGGGTAAGGCTCAGTTGCTTTAATCCCCCGGATAAGGCGATCTTATTCCCTTTACCAGGTAAGCATTTTCCCGGCCCACCGCCCATTTCGCAAGGGCGTCGAGTTTCATCTTATTTTCCGCCGTAGGTGCCGCGTATAACGTTATGTTAAAGTCCGCCTGCACCCGCCCGTCAGCCAGGAGGGAAGAAGCATCTGGATCTCGCGCCCGTACCAGCGACTTAACGGTCAATTTGTGGATTTCTGAGACGTTTGTCAGGTTTTCCATCTTTTTAATAAATTCAAGCACCTGTCTGTAGTCCCCCTGGACCGTAAACTGAAAAGGCAGCTCAAGGCAGTGTTCCTTCTGCACCGGCGCGGCGGGCTGCAGGAGGGTAACCGCTATGTTCCTGCGCGCCGCCTCAAGGCCGATGTCTACGAAGATAAGCCCGTCTCTCAGGTCTGTGTCAAAACTTGCTGATAGAGCTTCGATCTCTTTTTCAGCCTCCTTTAACGCTGCTTTCTCACGTTTAAGAGAACCGGCGATATGTTGGCTTTTTTCCAGGCGGGCGGCGGCAAGGCGCAGCTCCTCGCGCGCGTCCCGTGCATCCTGGATCTGCGGCGCCAAGATATATATCCAGAAACAGTAAATAAACGCTGCGACGCCTGTTACTACTAAAAATGCCTGCATCTGCGGGCTCAGTTTCCGCCACACCGCTTACCGCCCCCCGTCACTGATATACGCGTCAACGGTAAAGACCGTCACGGCCACCGGTGTTTCCTGTTTCAGCTCCTTTAACGTCACACCGTTTAAATACGGAAGCCCGGAAAGGTTATTGATATATACGCCCACCGAGGCCAGGGAACCGGTAGCTCCTTCGATAACGACGTGTACAGGATCCCCTACTTTCGGTTGCGCCATATCTACACTCATCAGCCACATATCCACAGGTAGCAGGCGGTTCAAATCTTTGAAAAAATGGTAATAGGTTTTACGATTTTCCGTAATTTGCCGCCACGCGGCAGCACGGTTTTTAAGGAGCGCGGTTTTACTCTGAAGCGCTTCCACCTGTTGGATTTCAGGTTCAAGAGCGGCTAATTCATGCTTTATTTCGGTTACTTTCGCCCTTGCACTGTATATGTAAAAAGCGAACCCGATATAGACCAGGCACAGCAAGCCGGCGACACACACGAAAACCACGATCACCGGGGGCCTGCGTGGTGCTTCGCCCAACTCGGCTCTCGAAACAAGTTCCGGCGGAAGGAGGTTGACTTTATACATCAGCCCACCACCTCCCTCAGCGCAAGCCCTATGGCAATCGCCAGGCTTGGATCGTAACCCTCACTGCTTTTTGCGCTGTGCACCGTTACTCCAGGAAGTCCAATATCAACGTGCATGCCCAGCTCATCCGATAGAAACGAAGTGATTCCCCTGAGCTTTGCGCCGCCCCCTGAGAGGATGATTCTTTCAACCGGAGACTCCCTGTTCTGTGACTGATACCAGGTAAGGTTCCGCCTGATTTCCCGGAGCAGCTCTCCCATCCCGGCACGAATTGCAAAGTCCATCTGCACTTTAGCAGGTTCCACGGTGGCGGCGACTTCGCCGGCTACCGGCAGTATTTCGCCTTCCTCTTCCTTCATCCTTTGCGCGACCGCAAAATCCACGTTATACGTCTTGGCTACCGCTTCAGTTACCGTATCTCCGCCCCCCGCAATCGTCCGGACAACATCAATACGCCCGTCCCGTAGTATCGTCAACTGGGTAAAAGCGCCGCCGATGTTTAAAATTGCTACGGTACCTGCAAGCGGCATCTTGTAACTCCCGGAAAATGCCCGCCAGAGTGCGAATGCCTGCAAGTCTATCGCTACAAGCCTTAGCCCGGCCTGCTGGAAGAGATGGTAGTACTCATGGACCGTTTTCAGCGGCGCAGCTATCAGGAGTATATGCAACTGCTTGAACCCGTCTGCGGCAACCTCCCCTAAGTTTACCGGGCGAAGGACAAGTTCTTCCAGTGCAATGGGTATATGCCTTTCGGCCTCCCATTTTACGGCCGATTCAATCTCCTTTTCGGGCATAACCGGCAGGCGCATGTGCCGAATAATAACCTTGTCTCCGCCGATCGCGGTAACAGCATTTTCTATTTCCACACCGGCATTATGCACCGCCTGCTTCAAGGCAACCGCTAATTTTTCCGTCTGGATGCGATCATTAAAAACACCAGGCGGAGTGGGGAATTTGCCAACGGCCACTACCTCGGGCACCGCATCGGCTACTTTAACATCGGCTACTTTAACTATTCTTATTTCTCGCGTCCCGATGTCTACTCCGGCCACTGCCGGCCCCGGGGGCAAGAAACGACGGTACCATCTTTTAATCCCTGACGGCTTTCTTTTTAGTATACTCAACAGCGAACCCCTGTCGAATAAGGAGCCTATACCCAGCAAGAAACCTCCGCCTATTAAGTGACCCTCTGATGCTCTCCCCGATACAGGCAACGCCAAAACTCCTTTCCAACCTCAATTAACAGCAAAATCCTTATCGCTACGTCGCAGACGTTGGCTCATCAAGTATCTTCTTTTGTTGCAAGCTTGATCTTAATACCGGCCTTTGTCATCTTAATCCGCAACACTTCAATAGCTTCACTTAAGGTTGCGGGCGTATACAGACGTTTGGACGGATATCTCTTCGGACTTCGGCGCTTTTGCCTTAATTACGATCTTTATCGTAGCACTGTTCGGCTCTCGCGAAAAGCTAAGAGACGATATTCGGGATGCCACCACGGAAACGCTTTTCTTGTTATCGACAAGTCTTATTTGTTCGCGCTGCAGCTCGTTTTCGGAGTCAACATAGTAGCGAACTCTGTTTTCACCAGTTGAATCTAACAATGTAAGATTGTTATCCGGCACTCCCCATACCGGCTTTATAATTGCGCTTGCCTCACGCACTTCGCCAGCCATTTTGTCAACGCCTATCCGGAGGTTGTCCAGCGCGTCGGTATACTCCTCCGTCCAAAACCAGTCCTTCACTCCCCGGTCCAAGAGAAGGAAGTACCCTAAAACCACTACTGTGAAGAGGGTCGCTGCGATAATTACCTCCAGTAAAGTGAACCCTGCATCATCCGGCCGCTTCATATACCGCTCCGCTCCATGGTAAGGGTGACCTGTTTAAGGTTTTTGCCCACCTTGTGGTAAACCGAAACGGTAACGCTCTTGTAAACAGCACCAGCGGTCCTTTCGGATACCGAAACCCGGTACGTGAAGCCCGGGACCGAAGGGTCAAAATACGCTTCATCGGGCACACTCTTCAGCTCTTCGTACGGAACCCCGCGCAGCTCCTCAAGCTTCCCCTGCGCGAGATTCACCGCCTTCGTCTGCTGGCGCGCGGCAGTAGCCAGCCTTTTGCTTATATCAAAGGCTGTAAAAAAACCCACGGCGATAATCCCGAGAATCACCGCCGCAACAATAACCTCCACAAGAGTCAGGCCCGCCTCGCTGCGGAGATACTTTTGTCGCCTTCCGAATGCATTTAACATCTCCATGGTCACTCGACCCTCACGCGCCCGGTTGTTACCGCGATCACGACTTTTCTTGATTCACCTACCGTGTTTTTCAGGTAGACGGTTCCGGTAGAGCCAGGATTCCCTGTAAACTTAAAATGCAATTTGTAAACCGGTGTACCTGCCGGTAAACCTTTTACCTCTTGAAAGCCGTTAAACGAGTCAAACATCACCCTTTTCGGAAGATAGACCTCCTCACAAACCTGACCGGTGCTGCTGCGGCGCTCGTAGTATCCCCAGCCCTTGTAAAACCACAGGTCTGCCCCTTCTCCCCCTTGTATGGCCTGATCCCTGGTTTCCCTGATGTCGGACGCTAAAACTCTCGCAGCCGTTACCAGGTCCCAGTGGGCTGCATACCTGAGGTAGCTCACCGTGACTAAAGCCGAAAAGATGCCTATCACCATAAGAGTCACGGCCGTCTCGATCAGGGTAAACCCGGCCTCTTTGCGATAAGTTTTTCCTGCCATGCAGCGGTCTGGCATGCGGCCCCCCGTACTTCTGTAAAAGTGTCGGTAAGGTTTAGCCCGGTCTGCACAGATTCAGAATCTCCCTGCCCCAGAGCAGCGCAATCAGGAACCCGGCGGCAAGGTACGGTCCGAAGGGAATCGCGTCTTTGCGGGATTTCTTTCCTGACACGATTAACGCCACGCCGGCAACAGTACCGAGTACTGCTGCGAAGAAAAGCCCCAGCATCGCCGCCGGCCAGCCTAAGTAAAGCCCTGCAACCGCTGCGAGCTTGATGTCCCCTCCGCCCATCCCCCCCCGCGACGCCCAGCCGAGGAGCAAAAGCGCACCGCCTGCTCCTAAGGCGCCCAGGACAGCGTCAGGAATTCTCACATCTCCAGCCAGCGGCACTACCACCAACGCGCTCGTTAGCAGTGCAAGAACCAGCCGGTTGGGTATCAATCCGTGCTCGGCGTCGATAAAAGCGGCGCATATCAATCCAGCCGTAAAAACAAGACTTTTGAGAAGCACCCATGTAAGACTCGCATGTTCCGGGAGTACGTCTTCCTGTGCTTGCTTCCACTGCACCAGGTACACTAAGAGAAAAAGCGCCGCGGTCAACGCCTCTACCAAAGGGTAGCGGGGGCTTATCCGCTCCCCGCAGTGCCGGCATCTCCCGCGCAACACGAGGTAGCTGAGCACCGGGACAAGCTCGTGCCACGCTAAGCGTGTACCGCAAACCGGGCAGCGTGAGGGCGGCCGTACAACGTCCTCGCCGCGCGGCAGGCGGTGGATGACCACGTTCAGAAAGCTCCCCACAACGAGCCCGAGCACTGCTATTAACGCGGGCAATACTTAACCTTCCTAGTCCCCAAAAATCGCTTCCACCCCAGGCGGGAGCACTCAGCAGTGGAGAGGTCTATTATAGTTGCAAACAAAATACTACCAGGTGTCTGCTCCGGAGACTCCATCCATGCTGCTCACATCAGGTGTGGGGTCACCAACCGTCGGTTTGTCTATCTCGGTTGCATATATATCGTCTGCAGTATTTTTGTTCTTGTCTTTCCCTTTCGAAATCAGGATATAACTGTCAGCATCGATTTTTTTGTAGCCGTAGCCTTTCCCCCACGGATCCCGTGTACCCGGATTACTCCAGTTGATTCCACCATCCTTCATCACCGCTTCAATATTGCTGGCCCCTGGTAATTCACCGTTATCTGCATAGTAAACCTCTATCACGCTCTTCATTGTGCGTAAATCTGACATGGCAGCCCTTTCTCTGGCCGGGTCGGTTCTCCCGGTCAAGCGAACCAGCAGTAATGCGACCAAAATGCCGATTATGACCAGCACCACCATCAGCTCAATGAGTGTAAAACCCCGTTCATCCCCGCGAGTTCGCTTAATTCGCTTAACCTTCCCGGGTAATCTGGACAACATACTCACTCAATTCCTCCTTCAGTGACTGTTGGCAGAATGTGCATGACCCCTTCTAAACGAACCTTGAACCATCTTTATACTGGTACCGGATAACACGAGAGTAAAAACTTACTTACCCCTACTGTAGGCTTTCGTATATCGAAAATATGGGCGTTAGAATTGAAACAACGATGAGC
The DNA here is from genome assembly GCA_040756575.1 of Bacillota bacterium. Classification (GTDB taxonomy): domain Bacteria; phylum Bacillota; class Desulfotomaculia; order Desulfotomaculales; family Ammonificaceae; genus DTYU01. The sequence goes on from JBFLYP010000003.1 coordinate 90,997, forward strand.
AGGACAACACCTCCAAGCACGATAATCAATAAAGGTTCGATTGTCACCGGAAGCCTCTTCACGGTTGCTTCTACGTCTTGCTCATAAAAAGCGGCTGCTTTTTCCAGGAGCTCCTCCAAAGCCCCCGTCTCCTCTCCAACTGCGATCATCCGGGTCATCATCGGCGGGAAGACCCCGCTTCGTTCCAAAAGGCCGGCTATTGTCCCCCCCTCTGCAACGTTCTCAATCGTCCTCTCGATTGCCTGAGCTATCACCACGTTCCCGGTGGTTCTCTTGGCAACCTCCAGGGCGGTAATAATCGGCACTCCGCTGCCGATTATTGTTCCGAGCGTTCTCGCGAACCGGGCGACAATCGCTTTTTTGACCAGTGTCCCGACAACCGGAAGCCTTAAGATAAAACGGTCCCAGATCTCCTTTCCTTCAACTGTTGACCTAAGGAAATAGCTTAATCCCGCAATAATCAATACTGCTCCGCCCAACACCGCCCACCAAAAGCGCTGAAAAAATCGGCTGACTTGCAGCAGTACCTGTGTAGATAACGGTACAGCAACGTCGAGCCCTTGAAAAACGCGCTCGAAAGTCGGAACTACAAAAGTCAGCAGCACCCCGACGGCTATGGCCGCCACAATGAACACGATTGCCGGGTATGTAAGCGCTCCCCGGATCGCCTCGCGTGTTTGTTGCTCTTTCTCGAAATGAGTTGCCAAACGGCCGAGCACCTGTTCCAACGTTCCGCTTATCTCACCCGCTTCAACCATCCTGGTTAAAATTAGCGGAAATACCTTGGGGTACAAGCGCATGGCCTCGGCCAGACTGAGTCCTTCCTCAAGCCTGTTAACGACTTTGATGGTTGTCTCCCTTAAATACTTCTTTTCAGTCTGCTGTACTAAAACGTTTAGCGCCTGAAAAATCGGTAAGCCGGCCTCCAGCATTACAGAAAACTGCCTGCAGAAGACGGCCAAGTCACGGTGTGACACCTTGGCATGAAGAGCACCTGAGATCAAATCCCGGCTCTTCTCTGACGCAGGCTTTATGTCCACCACGAAGAGGTTTTTTCCCCGCAGTGCATTAACTGCCGCGGTCTGATTCTCTGCATCAAGGAAACCCACAACCAATTCCCCTTGCGGGGTCCGTGCACGGTAGTTATAGCACTGCGGCATCGATTTGAGCTCCCTTTTACAAAACCGACTAATATGTTGTATTCTGTAGAAAAATGCATTATCCTGCTTATTCAGGTATAAAAGTAAAAACTTTTAAGTTTGCGCCAACTCGGCTTCACCGACCCGCAGCTGCATCTCCGCTCTGCTGATAAGCCCTGATGAGTATAATCTTCTTATGCTTTTTTCAAAAGAAATCATTCCGTGACGTGACCCTGTCTGGAGAACCGAGGGCATCTGGTGTGTCTTCCCTTCCCGGATAAGGTTTCGGACGGCCGGGTTAGCCACAAGCACCTCGACCGCCAGCGCACGTCCTTTCCCGTCAGCCCGCGGGATAAGCTGTTGCGCGATGACTCCCTGCAAGACGCCCGCAAGTTGAACTCTGATTTGTCCTTGCTGGTGAGGCGGAAACATGTCGATAATTCGGTTCACGGTTAACGTGGCGTTTGGTGTGTGCATCGTGGCCAGCACGAGTTGACCTGTATCAGCTGCGTTAAGCGCGATTCTCGTGGTTTCCAAGTCTCTCATTTCCCCGACGAATATGACATCGGGGTCTTCCCTCAGCGCGGCGCGCAGAGCACTGGCAAAGGTCTTCGAATCATTGCCGATTTCTCTCTGGTTGACTATGGAGCGTTTGTGCCTGTGGAGATATTCGATAGGGTCTTCGAGGGTGATAATATGGCAGCTGCGTTCGTTATTAATAAAGTCGATCATCGCCGCCAGGGTTGTGGATTTTCCGCTGCCGGTAGGACCCGTTACCAGGATAAGACCATCCAGCAGCCGTGCTAGCTTTTTAACAACCGGCGGCAGTCCAAGTTCTCTTAGCGAGGGGATAGCGGTATTTATAAGCCTGATTGCCGCTGCAGGGCTGCCGCGCTGCCTAAAGCAGTTTACGCGGAACCGCCCTGCACCCGGAAGGCTAAACGCGAAGTCGCACTCTCCGTCGACCAGAAAACGACCCAAGCTTTTTTTATCCATCAATTCCTGGATAAGACGTTCCACGTCGTCCCCGGAAAGCGGCTCCGCCACTTCTTCGCCGGCAAAATCCGTACCAGGCTGATACGCGGTTATAGTTCCTTTTCCTGTTTTACCAAGCGGAAGGAGTTCGCCGTTTACGCGGAAAAAAGGAGGCACACCTACAGTAAGGTGGACGTCGGATGCTTTCAGCTCTACCGCCAGGGTCAGAATGGTCCGGATGTCAAGCGCCACGGTCTTTTTCCTCCCATAGACAGGCATGTTCCAACCGGATTAATTATTGCCACTTAAGTAACACCATCGTTCAAGCTGCTTTGATTTGCTGATCTTTTAAATTAAATTCGGTTGGCAGCCAATCTTCTTTAACCTCTGCACCACCTCGCTTTAAAACGGCAGCTTAACCCTCCGGGGCATAAGATACACGCATGACTTCTTCTATTGTAGTTATTCCTTTGAGTGCCTTTTGAATGCCGTCCTCACGGAGGGTACGCATGCCTTCTGCCGCTCCCTGCCGGCGTATTTCTGACGCCGGGGCTTTTTCGACAATTAATTCGCGTATTGCCTGGGTAATAGGAAGTACTTCGCATATGGTGGACCGCCCCCGGTATCCGGTATTGTTGCAAAAATTGCAGCCCCGTCCTTTGTAGAGTGTTACGGGTGTTTTCGAATCGACGCCCATGAAAAACCGCGCGCGGGCACCTGGGTCAAGCTCGTACGGCTCGCGGCACCGCGGGCAGATAACACGTACCAATCGCTGTGCCGTGGCTCCCAGCACCGTTGACGCAATGAGAAACGGCTCAATGCCCATGTCTACCAAGCGTGTCAGTGCACCCGCAGCATCGTTGGTGTGGAGTGTTGACAGAACCAGGTGGCCCGTCATTGCAGCCCGAACGGCAATCTCTGCGGTTTCGCTATCCCGTATTTCCCCGACCATCACTATATCGGGGTCCTGCCGCAAAATCGCGCGCAATCCGCGGGCAAAGGTGAGCCCGGCTTTTGGATTCACCTGAATCTGGTTAACACCCGGCAGAAGGTACTCCACCGGATCCTCAATGGTAATGACGTTCAGTTCCGGAGACTTGATCTCGGATAAAACGGCATATAGCGTTGTGGTCTTACCGCTCCCGGTAGGACCGGTGATTAAAATCATTCCGAATGAGCGCCGGAAGATATCTTTAAAACGCTCAAGATTCTCCTCTTGAAAGCCTAATTGATCTATTCGGAGAAGCATCTTTCCCTTATCGAGAAGACGGATGACCACCTTCTCGCCATACACCGTAGGCATTGTGGAAACCCGGAGGTCAACATCCCGGTCCCGGTAACGGATCAGTATCCGCCCGTCCTGTGGAATCCGCCTCTCCGCAATGTCCATGTCTGCCATGATTTTTATCCTGGATACCAATGGCAGCCGGAATTTACGCGGCAGGGTCATTGCTTCGTGAAGCATTCCGTCTATCCTGTACCTGACTCTTATCTCATCCTTCTGCGGCTCAATATGTATGTCGCTGGCCTGCTCATTAATCGCCTGTATGACTATGGAATTCGCCAGCCGGATGATAGGTGCTTCATCCAGAGCGGCCTCTTCGGGCTGATCGAGATTCAGGGCTTCCATTTGCAGGACCTCAGGAGCCTGGAGTTCCTCCATTGCCTTCCCCAGTCCGGGCAGCCCGAAATAACGCTGTATGGCGTTATCAATGTCCTTTTCGCGAGCAAGCGCAGGCTCGATAACCAGCCCCGTAGTGAGGCGAAGGTCGTCTAAAGCTACCACGTTTAAAGGGTCAACCATTGCAACGGTCAGCTTGTCCCCTTCTCTTTTAACGGGTATGACCTTGTATTGCCGGATTAGATGTTCAGGTACGCTTTCGATCAGCAGCGGATTGAGGGTTTCCAAACTCAGGTCTACCTGGGGAATTCCAAGCTGAAATTCCAAGACATCAAGCATATCTTGCTCGGAAACATAACCGAGGTTAACTAAAATTTTCCCCAAGCGCTGTTTGGTTTGCTGCTGGACATTTAGCGCTTCCTGCAACTGCGCCGGGGAGATCAATTTATTTTCCAAAAGCAAGTCTCCCAGACGACGTGGCTGTCCTTTCACCGAAGTCATCTCCTGCCTCCGCCTTGTTTTGCCTTAACCTTTATTCCTTCATCTATTCCTTTATCTGCTATCAAGAGCCGCGGCCACCACATCCGGCGATACACCACGTACTATTCTTACCTTTCCGATCCGTTCGGGGAGTACAAACGTCAACTGACCGCCTGCAACCTTTTTGTCCTGTTGCATCGCGTTAAGCAAGGCCGTTCGGGAGATGTCCGGGGGGATATGGAGGGGCAATCCCGCATGAGAGATGAGAGATGCAACCTGTTCCGCTCTTGCCCTGTCAAAATAACCTAAAATTACCGCCAGCCGCGACGCAACCACCATTCCTATCGCTACAGCTTCGCCGTGAACAAACCGTTCAAAACCCGTAACCGCTTCCAGGGCGTGTCCAACGGTGTGCCCGAAGTTCAAAACGGCGCGCAGCCCTTTTTCACGTTCATCGGCTGAAACCACCGCCGCTTTAATCCTGCATGAAGTTGCGATAGCATGCTCGAGCGCCCCCGGGTCGAGTCTCAAGAGGCGGGTAATGTTTTCAACCAGCCAGCAAAAGAACTCCTCGTCCCAGATAACTCCGTACTTGATAACCTCGGCAAGACCCGCCCGAATCTCACGGGTAGGCAGCGTGGAAAGTGTTTCCGTGTCTGCGAGAACAAACTTCGGTTGGTAAAATGCGCCGATGAGGTTCTTCCCCCGGGGGTGGTTAACGCCTACCTTGCCCCCGACGCTGGAATCCACCTGTGCAAGGAGCGTGGTTGGCACCTGCACAAATGGTACACCCCGCATATACGTGGCAGCCAAAAAACCCGCCACATCACCGACCACACCGCCGCCGAAAGCAACAACCGCATCCCCGCGCTCTAATTTCCCGTCAATGGCTGCATCATACAGCCGCGCTACAGTATCAAGCGTTTTGTATTCCTCGCCGTCAGGAATTTCAACGCTGTGAAGCCTGAAGCCCGCCGTCGACAATTGCTTCAGCACCGTTTCACCGTATAGGTTTGATACAGTAAGAGTTGTGACCACAAGGATTCTTTGTGATACGAGGTGGCGCCGGGAAATCTCACCTAATTGCTCCAGGGCTCCGCGTGCTACGTAGATAGGGTAACTTCGCGGACCAAGTTCCACAACGACCTCAATCACCGATCAGTTTCCTTTCTCTTAAGTAGTTATAAATTATCATTGCTGAGGCATCGGGGTCCTGTTTTCCGGTGTCCACAGCAAAATCGGCGATATCGTACGCGCTGTGACGCTCCGCGAGCAACTGCTTGACCCGCTCTTGTAGATTACCTTTCAAGAGCGGCCGTCCCTTCTTCTTATTTTTTACACGCTGCATGATAACTTCCGGGTCTGCATAAAGCTTGATCAGAACACCGTTCTTTCTCAGCAGAGCCACGTTTTCTGGGTTCAGGACCATCCCTCCCCCGGTAGCTATCACGGTCCTGGTACTGTTTTCCAGCCTCCGGCACAGAAGGTTTTCTTCAGACCTGAACCGCACTTCGCCGTCCTCCTTAAAAATGCGGGCAACTGTTTTTCCGGTAAGCTCCTCAATTTCCGTGTCGGTATCCACAAAATCCCAGCCCAACAACCGGGCCAACCGTCTCCCCACCGCCGTCTTACCTGTACCCATGAAGCCGATCAGAACCACCTTTTTCACTGCCCCACCTGCCCCAGAACATTCCTGTATGTCTCGACGCGTTCTTTCACTTCTCTCACAGTGTCCCCGCCGAACTTCTCCAAAAGACTCCGTGCTATTTCCCATGCCACCACCGCTTCGGCAATGACGCACGCGGCCGGTACTGCACAAACATCTGATCGCTCATAAGCCGCCTTGACCTGTTCTTTCGTCTTAAGATCCACGCTTCTAAGCGGCTTTCTCAACGTAGGGATTGGTTTCATCGCCGCCCTGATAATTACGGCTTCGCCGTTTGTCATGCCACCCTCGATGCCGCCTGCGTTGTTCGTCTCACGGTAGAAACCACGGCCCTGGGCGTAAAATATTTCGTCCTGGACAGCCGACCCGGTTAAAGCCGCCGCGGCAAATCCAAGGCCTACTTCGACTCCCTTAATTGCCTGTATACTCATCACCGCCCCCGCCAGCCGACCGTCGATACGCCTGTCCCAATGGACGTAGCTTCCAAGGCCGGGGGGTGCACCGAAAACCCGGACCTCAAAAACCCCGCCGAGTGAATCGCCTGCCTCCCTTGCCCGGTCGATTGCTCCCATCATCGCGGTGCTTCCTTCGATTTCCGCGCAGCGCACCGGCGAAGCCTCAACCCTTTCCAATATCACCTCCGGCGGCGATTCATCAGGCTCTACTGCGATCTCCCCGATACGCAGAACCTGGCCGACAACCGCGATCCCTACCTCCTCGAGCAACCGGCGGGCAACACTCCCCGCTGCCACCCGCGCCGCGGTTTCCCGGGCACTGGAGCGCTCAAGAACGTTCCTGATATCGCTATGTTGATACTTTAGCGCACCCGCCAGGTCTGCGTGCCCCGGCCGCGGCCGCGTCAGAACCCGTTCTGCAAGGCTGGCATCCGGACCGGAAGCCATCACACTACGCCAGTTTTCCCAATCCTTGTTGGATATCTTAAGTGCGATGGGTGAGCCGAGTGTAAATCCGCCGCGCACTCCCCCGAGTATTTCTACGCGGTCTTCTTCGATTTTTTGGCGGCTGCCCCTGCCATAGCCGCTCTGGCGCCGTGCAAGCTGCCGGTTGATGTACTCAGCGGTTAAGTAGAGACCGGAAACCATCCCTTCTATTACCGCAAGCAGAGCCGGGCCGTGTGATTCTCCGGCAGTTAAGTAGCGAAGAGTCATAACTGATAACCTTTCTCCTTACCTAAAAAATGATTAGTCACCAAATGTCATCATCCGGCCGCTGTCGTTACCTCTTAGGCGTCCAGCACTTACCCCAGGACAAACGGCCCAACCCGATAGTATACTTGATCCCCAGCGCTTTAACTGCTGAGCGCTGGGGTAGTGCTACGACATTATTCGTGTAATTTCGCTAAAACCTGAGAAAAATCCTGCCTTGGGCGATTGAAAAGGACTTCAAAGGAAGTTACTTTGCACTACAGGTGCGGATTATCAGCATGGCGCCGGACAAACGTATCCATCAGCGCTTGCCGCATAATCTCCACCGGTGCCTCCCGCCCGGTCCATAATTCGAAAGCAGCAGCCCCTTGGTGTAGCAACATGGCAAGTCCGTTCTGCGTTGCTGCCCCGCCTGCCGCCGCCGCGCGCAGAAAACCCGTTTGCGGCGGATTGTAAACGAGGTCCACTACTAATTGTCCTTTGTGGAAGATTCCGCCGGGAACCGGCGGTTTTTCGTTTTCCTGCGGGTGCATCCCGAGGCTGGTAGTCTGAGCCACAATCCCGGCCGCCCGGATAGCAGCAGCACCGGACGTTTCAAGTTCCTCCCATGAGAAGGCCTCCGCTTCTGCTCCAGTAGCCTTCGCTACATGCTCTGCAAGTGAACTCGCACGGCGGTAAGTCCTGTTAAAGATCGTAATTCGCCTTACTCCCGCCTTCCCGAGCGCAACACATACCGCCCTTGCAGCTCCGCCAGCTCCAAGTACCACGGCGTCAGCACCCCGGGTTTCGAATCCCTCTTCTCTTATCGCCCGCAAAAACCCGCTGCCATCCGTATTATATCCGGTCAGTCGGCCGCCACGGTTAACGATCGTATTTACAGCGCCGATAATCCGTGCATCTTCCGAAATCTCATCCAGGTACGGCAATACATCCTCTTTATGCGGCACAGTAATATTAACTCCAGCAATTCCGAGCGCTCTAACCGCTGCGATCGCAGCACCCAGTCCGTCCTTTGTTACGTGAAAAGGCAGATAAACGAAGTTAAGCCCCAGGGCCGCAAACGCCGAGTTATGCATTGCCGGTGACAGCGTATGTGCCACCGGATCTCCAAAGATACCGGTCACCCTGGTTTCGCCGTTTATCCTCAGGTCAGCCACCGCTTTCCCTCCCTGCGGCAAGACTGCTTTGCGCCTTGATCCAAGGCAGCAGGAGCCGTTCGATCCTGCGTATAATTAGCCGAGTCATGATGAAGTCAGGACCGCCGAGGGATGAAACCAGTATGGTATAAAGTCCCAAGCGGTTCCCGCCGAGAACATCGGTGAACAACTGGTCACCCACCATTGCTGTTTCCGCCGGTCTTGTGCCCAGAAGCGCAAGCGCTTTCCGGAAAGGCCGGCCGCGTGGTTTAACGGCCCGAAAAACACCCGGAAGGCCCAGGGTACTGGCAAGCCTTCCCCCCTTACTTCGGGAGTTGTTTGAGACTATGCACAACTTGAAACCGTTCTGGCGAAGTGATTCGAGCCACTTCAATATCCGCGGTTCCGCCCTTTCCTCTCCTCGGGTCACCAGCGTGTTGTCCAGGTCTAAAATCAGCGCACGGATGCCCATATTTTTTAACAGCTCCGGTTGCAGATCAAATACGGACTCTACGTATAACCTGGGAATTAGCAGCTTAAACAACTTTGCCCTCCCGCTTTAAGAAAAGATCAATAATGAACGCGGCGATCTCTGCTGTTTGATCCGGCTTAAAAGTTCTAACCCCGTGAACTTTTCCTCTCTGTGTTACTACCGCTATCGTGCGCTCGTCAACTTCGGCTTGCTCATCCGCGTCGATCACCCGGATCTGCAAAAGCGGCGCGTCTTTATACCCTTCTATTATAATTATGTCACTCCCTTCTTCCAAGGGCCCCAGCACAGACCCGAGCGGCGGCTCGCCTTCGCTTTGAAAATAAAAAGACCCGCCGGGACCCGCAAGCGCTGTTTTAACCGCACCTGCCTGCATATACCTGAAGGTGTCCTTCCCGGGAATATCCCTGAGGGTATGCCTCGTATGCTTCAGCACCGCCGTCCTGTACCCGGCCCTGCTGAGTTCCTTTGCAACCCCCTCGATCAGGCTTGTTTTCCCAGTTTTCGAGCGCCCCACCACCCCTACCATAGGAACCGGGGTAAACAGCCTCTGTTGAAGCCGGTTTACCTCGGCAGGAGTATTCACGTTTAGAAAAACGCGGCGGAAATTGCGCCGCCAGGAGAAGTCTGCTTCTGTCAGGTAGCAGACCCTCACCTCACCGAGAAAACCGACCACGCGGAGGCGTCCCGCTTCAATACACCGCGCAACATGATCGAGGCACGTTTTACGATAAGCCGCAAAAAGGGGCTCCAACCTCCCCCCGACATACGGGACTGCAGCGTCAAACCCCTCGGCACGCTGTACTATATAGCGGGCAACTTCCCCGTCCGCAAAAGGGAGGTCGCAGGCCGCGATAAAAACGAGTTCGTGGCTCGCGAAGGATAACGCTGCGTGTATGCCGCCGAGCGGCCCCATTCCAGGGATAATATCGGGTACGACCTTCTCCGCAAGGCCGCCGTATACTTCCGGATCCCCTGCGATCATTACCTCCGTGAAAACCTCCCGCAAAGCCGCCAGGACCCGCTCAATTAACGGACGCCCGTCCACCAGCAAGAAAGCCTTATTCTCTCCCATCCGCCTGCTCTTCCCGCCTGCCAGGACTACTCCGGTCGTTTGCATAAAGAGGCTTCCTCCCCCCATCTTTTTAGCTTAACCTAAAATCTGTTTTACCGCCAGAGGTATAAATAAAAATTGAGCGGACAGGCACAACGGATGTCGAAACGACGTAACATAATGATGCGTCCGTTCAAAGGAATCGAACCAACCGGATGGACCCGCGGACAGCAGCCTGCAAGGCTGGCGCATGTGGGTTCAAAGCAATCGAATCAGCCCGATGACAGCTTTTCTTCGACACGCTTGGTTTCACACTTCACCGCCGGAGGGGGTCGATATATTTCCCGGGAAACCGTATTCATACGGGCTAAGCAGGAGCCATACTTTCCAAGGAGGGGTCAGATGCTGTCCACTTTCAGCGCCGCGTTAAGCCTGGTTCATGATTTCCTTTTTCTTCTTGGATACGTTACCAACAATTCCTTCCCGCAACCGCTCTCCGCAGACGAAGAGAGAAAATACCTAAGGCAGATGCTTCGCGGGGATGAAGCCGCGCGTAACATTCTGATCGAGCATAACCTGCGCCTTGTAGCGCACATTGTGAAAAAGTACGAACCCACCGGGTATGACGTGGAGGACTTGATCTCAATCGGTACAGTGGGACTGGTGAAAGCGATCAAAACATATAATCCCAAAAAAGGCACCAGGCTCGCCACATACGCTGCACGTTGCATTGAAAATGAAATCCTGATGTACTTCCGCACCTGCAAAAAAAGCCGGGCCGAGATCTCCCTGTACGAACCCGTTGGTGTTGACAAAGAAGGTAACGAGGTTTTTCTCATTGACATCCTGGGCAGTGATCCTGACACGGTAATTGAACAGGTATCGCGCAGGATAGATAAGAAAACCCTCCGCGAGAAGCTCACCAGCCTTAACTCTCGCGAGCGAAAGATAATCGCGTCCCGGTACGGCTTGGTAGACGGCCGCCGCCTGACCCAGCACGAGATTGCCGAGTCGCTGGGTATCTCCAGGAGCTATGTCTCACGGATCGAGAAAAATGCCCTGGAGAAACTCTGTACGGACTGCAAGACTTGTAGTTGATTAAACACCGCATGAAATACGGGCGCGGGTCGCTTTTCACCCGGGAGCAGATTCCGCCGAGCCAAGGTACCGGCGTAAGCTTTGCTTTTGTTTTTGCGACGGGTTCAGGAGACCCGCAAGACTTCGCCTGGACAATACCCCTCAACGCCGGCTGCCGGGTTTAACAGCAGGAACGCCCTTGCGGCATAACGGGCATTCTGAAATCTCCCAGTTCGCCGCGTTGACGTTCAGCAAGGCTTTAAACGGCGCATCGAAGTTTGCCTTACCGCCGCTGCGGTCTATAAGCGCGCCAAAGCCTGCTATTTTGGCGCCTAAAGCCACTGCAGCGGCGGCTGCTTCCTTCGCCGAGCCCCCTGTAGTCACCACGTCTTCCACGACCAGCACCGGCTCACCCCAAGCCAAGCTGAAGCCCCGACGCAGTTTCATCACGCCGTCAACCCTTTCTGTGAACAAGGCACGCACACGCAGGGCACGCGCCACCTCGTGGGCAACAATAATCCCGCCCAGCGCCGGTCCCAAAACGCACCCGACGCGAAATGCGCCAAAACGCTCGGCCAGCGCCGCGCCCAGCCGCCGTGCATAATCGGGGTACTGCAGGACAAGGGCGCACTGTATGTATGTGTCGCTGTGCCTTCCGGACGTTAAGATAAAATGCCCTGAGAGTATTGCTCCGGTAGTTTCAAAAATCCGTCGTATCTCATCCTGATCCAAAAAACCACCACGCAATCATTTGTCGGTTTACTCCGGCTCAAGGGAAGCCAGGATTTCCGTTAACGCTTTCACCGGGTCAGCCCCAGCAATTACCGGCCGTCCCACCACAATGTAGTCCGCTCCGGCCCTTACCGCCTCCGCCGGAGTCATTACCCGCTTTTGGTCACCCACAGCGGAACCCGCAGGACGAACACCGGGTGTAATGATCAAAAAATCCCTCCCGCAAGCCTTCCTGACGCTTTCGGCTTCCCAGGGCGATGCCACCACCCCGTCAAGGCCGCATTCCCTCGCCATTTGCGCCCAGGCGACCACCTGCTCCTCCACGGCATTATTGACCCCTAATTCCTCCCGCAGCACCTTATCGTCAATACTGGTCAACACGGTGACGGCCACCACTTTAGGCCTCTGTACACCAAGCCGGGCCGCCTCTTCAGCAGCCGCATCCCTTGCCGCCCGCATCATTGCCCGCCCGCCCGCTGCATGAACGTTAAGCATGGTTGCTCCCTGGGCAACCAGAGCCCTGACCCCGCCTGCTACCGTGGAAGGAATATCGTGCAGCTTAAGATCGGCAAAAACAACCGGTACTTGATTCCGTAAATAGAAAAGCGCTTCAGGGCCGGCGCGGTAGTAAAGGCGCATACCAACCTTAAAACCACCGACAAAACCGGATAGGCATTTCACAAGTGCCCGTGCCTTATCCCAGCTGTCCACATCCAGAGCCACAATAAGCCGTTCATTAGCAGCCGTTTTCGCCATCTTTTCGAGCGTCCTTTAAAAACCAACCAGTCTTATTTATGTGCAGCGCCGATTATCTCCTTTATGTCACTTATTCCCTCAGCAGCCAGAGCCCAGCTCAGTCCGTCGATCATTTCCGTTGTCAGACGCGGGTTGACAAAGTTCCCGGTTCCCACCGCTACCGCCGTCGCTCCGCAAAGAATAAACTCAAGTGCGTCATTCGCACTCATAATGCCGCCCATTCCGATAACCGGCAGGCCGACCTCTTTATAAATCCGCCACACCGCCCACAGCGCCACCGGCTTTATTGCCGGTCCGGACAGGCCCCCGGTAATGTTGCCCAAGACCGGCCGCCTCTGCCGGATATCTACGGCCAGGCCCGGTAGAGTGTTTATAAGCGATACGCCGCTGGCACCGGCAGACGCCACCGCCCCTGCAACAGTCACCACATCCACCCCCAGTACACCCAACTTAACAAAAACAGGAAGGTTACCGGCAACCCGGCGCACCTCCGCCGTTACCGCCGCAGCAGTGTCCGTGTCGCAGCCGAAGGCCAGACCCCCGCGCCTTACGTTGGGACACGATATGTTGACTTCAATCCCGTCAACCCCCGCTGCAACAAAACGCTCGGCAACCTTGCCGTATTCTTCAACAGTCTCGCCGGCAACACTTGCAATAACCCTTGCCCGGCGCTCTTTTAGCTTCGGCAGTATATCGCGCACAACGACTTCGACGCCCGGGTTCTCCAGCCCGATGCTGTTCAACATACCAGCTGGCGTTTCAGCTATCCGAGGGGGCGGATTACCCTGTCGCGGAAGCAGAGTCACGCTTTTCAGCACCACTGCGCCGATTGTCCCCAGATCGACTAAAGGTGCATACTCGACCCCGAAACCGAAGGTTCCTGATGCAGTCAGTACGGGGTTTTTAAGCTTCAGACCTGCAAGATTCACCTCCAGGATCGGCCTCATTCCCAAATCACCTCTTCCGCATTAAAAACGGGACCGTCGGTGCATACCCGCTTATAAACGGGTCCGTCGGGAGTCCTCACCTTAACGGCGCAACCCCTGCAGGCGCCTATGCCGCACCCCATCCGCTGCTCAAGCGAAAACTCCGCCTTTGTAACTCCGGCCTCCTTTAGTACTGAGGACAAGGCCGCAAGCATGCGAGGCGGTCCGGCTGCGTACACCATGTCCGCCGGCGGTATCCCTTTTGATTTCAAGAGATCCACCACCGTTCCTTTAAAACCAACCGAACCGTTGTCGGTAGCAGTGTATAAATTCGTGCGCAATGCTGTCAACTCTTCAGCAAGGAGCAGGTCAAACCGGTTTTGCGCCCCGTAAAAAAGGTTCACTTCATTCCCCAACGCCCTCAGTCGCTGTATTAGAAAATAGAGCGGGGCGATCCCGATACCCCCGGCTACCACCGTAAAACGCCCGTTTGGAGGAACTGTGTAAGCCTTTCCAAGCGGACCGAATACGTTCAGCCTCCGCCCTAATTTTTTCCCTGCCATAAGCGTTGTTCCCCTGCCGACCACGCGGTAAAGGATTTTAACCAGCCCAAGTTCCCTGTCTACCGTGCAAATGCTGAAAGGCCTGCGCAAAAGCGGGTCAAGAGTCACGCTGGTTTTTATCATTACAAACTGTCCCGGCTGTGCCTGCCTGGCAATCTCGGGAACATATATCTCGAGGCGGTAGCATCCCGTCGCTACTTTTCGCTGTGTTACGATTTCAGCTTCGTAAATCACATCGCAACCTCCTCCAAGCTATATTCCTGAAGGGGTATCACGGAAACCAAGTCGCCCTGCATTCGAGCCTTTAGTACAGAAACAACCGCCCGCATCGTATCGAGCGAAGTGATACAGGGAACACCTAATTCCACCGCCGTCCGCCTGATACGGAAGCCTTCACGCTCCGGCATCCTTCCCCGTGTTAGGGTATTTAACACCAGGTTAATCTTTCCCGCCCGCAAAAGGTCTACAATGTTGGGCGAGCCCTCGTAAAGCTTTTTGACCGCCTCTACTGGAATTCCCGCCGCTTGCAGCGCCTTTGCCGTTCCTGAAGTGGCAAGAATTTTGAAGCCAAGGTCGGCAAGTTCCCGGACAATCGGCAGTGTTTCTTGCTTGTCCCGGTCAGAGACGGTTACCAACACCGTACCTTCTTTGGGGAAAGAATAACCCGCGGCTATGCAACCTTTGTAAAGCGCCGCTGCAAAGTCCCCGCTTACCCCCATGACTTCCCCCGTTGACTTCATCTCCGGACCAAGTGAAACGTCAACATCGAGAAGCTTGGCGAACGAAAACACAGGGACCTTCACACTTACATGAGGGGCCTCCCGGCACAAACCGCCCCGGTAGCCCATTTCCGCTAACTTACGTCCTAAAATTGCTCGTGTAGCCAAAGTAATCATCGGAATTCCCGTAATCTTGCTGAGGTACGGAACCGTACGGCTGGCACGCGGGTTTACCTCCAGAACGTAGGGCTCATTATTCAGACCGATTACATACTGGATATTTAAAAGTCCCTTTACCCGAAGCGCCTTCGCCAACCTTATTGTATAATCGACTATTTTGTTCGTAATTGTCGGTGTCAGATTTTGGGGCGGGTAAACCGCTATGCTGTCCCCCGAGTGCACACCCGCACGTTCTACATGCTCCATTATCCCCGGAATTACCACATCCTCACCGTCACTGACGGCGTCTACTTCAACCTCTTTCCCAAGGATGTACTTATCTACAAGCACCGGATGCTCCGGGCTGACCTGAACAGCCGATCGCATATATTCAACCAGGTCGTCCTGGTTATATACGATTTCCATCGCCCTCCCACCGAGCACATACGATGGCCGTACGAGTACAGGGAATCCTACACGCCGCGCGATTGCCGCGGCCTCGTTTATTGAGAAAGCTGCACCGCCCGGGGGTCTTGGGATCTTAAGTCTTTCTAAAAGCGCATCGAACTTCTCCCGGTCTTCCGCAACATCCGTATCTTCCACCGAGGTCCCTAAGATTTTGAAGCCCGCATCCGCGACAGGTTTGGCCAGGTTTATCGCCGTCTGCCCGCCAAACTGCACCAGAACGCCGTCGGGCCGTTCTTTCTTAAGAATATTTATCACATCTTCCGGCACAAGCGGCTCAAAGTAAAGCCTGTCCGCAGTATCAAAGTCGGTGCTGACCGTCTCCGGGTTGTTGTTTATTATGATTGCCTTCACCCCTTCTTGCCGAAGCGCCCAAACGCAATGAACGGAACAATAATCAAATTCAATTCCCTGCCCTATGCGAATCGGCCCGGAACCCAAAACCACTACCCGTCTACCGGGCTCCAGCGGCGCTTCGTCTTCTTCTTCATAAGAAGAGTAATAGTAAGGGGTCTCCGCTTCGAATTCGGCAGCGCAGGTGTCCACCATCTTAAAAACCGGCACCAGACCTAATTCTTCCCGCATGTTGCGGATGTCAGCCTCGGAAAAACCGGTGAGTTGAGCGATAGTTCTATCAGCCAGTCCCAACCGCTTGGCCGCTTTCAGATTTTTCGGCGAGAGACCGTCTCTTCCCTGGCGGCTCAATGCTTGCTCATGCCTTACTATGTTTTTAATCTTTTGCAAAAACCAGGTGTCAATTTGCGAAGATTGCGCTACCCTTTCGACAGGAAAGTCACGCCGCAACGCTTCCGCCACATAGAAAAGACGTTCATCATGCGGGATCGAAAGCCTTTTTTCAAGTTCTTCGTTAGATAACTTCACAGTCTCCGGCAGCATGAGACTGTACCTCCTGATCTCCAGCGACCTTACCGCTTTCATGAGTGCTTCTTCAAAGGTCCTGCCGATCGCCATTACCTCACCTGTCGATTTCATCTGCGTCCCTAACGCGCGGTCGGCCGACGCAAATTTGTCAAACGGCCAGCGCGGGAACTTAACCACCACGTAGTCGAGCGCAGGCTCGAAGCACGCGTAAGTCTTTCCTGTAACAGCGTTTTTTATCTCGTCAAGCCTGAGACCGACGGCGATTTTCGCCGCCACCTTGGCGATAGGGTACCCTGTGGCTTTGGATGCGAGTGCTGATGAACGAGACACCCGCGGGTTGACTTCGATCACATAATACTGAAAACTCTGCGGATCCAGGGCAAACTGGATGTTGCATCCGCCCTCGACTCCGAGTGCGCGGATTATCTTGAGCGAAGCCGCCCGGAGCAACTGGTATTCCTTGTCGCTTAGCGTTTGCGAGGGAGCAACCACGATGCTGTCACCGGTATGTACGCCCATCGGGTCTAAGTTCTCCATGTTGCACACCGTAATGCAGTTATCCGCCGCGTCCCGCATCACCTCGTACTCGATTTCCTTCCACCCCAGGACACATTGCTCGACCAATACCTGCCTGATTATGCTGTGTTTCAGGCCCCGTGTCGTAATTTCCACCAACTCCGGCTCGCCGTACGCAATTCCGCCACCCGTGCCGCCCAAGGTATAAGCCGGCCGTACCACTACCGGAAAGCCTATTTCCCGGGCAAATTTTACCGCTTCATCAACCGCGGATACAATCGCGCTCTGCGGAACCGGTTCGTTAATCCCTTGGAGCATGGATCGGAACAGTTCCCGGTCTTCCGCTCTTTTGATAGTGGAAAGCGGCGTCCCTAAGAGTTCCACCCCGACCTCCTGCAACACGCCCGCCTCACTGAGCTCGAGCGCAAGGTTGAGTCCCACCTGCCCGCCCAGAGTCGGCAAAAGGCCGTCCGGACGCTCAAGACGCACCACCTTTGCCACAAACTCCGGTGTAAGCGGCTCGATATACACCCTGTCCGCCATGTTCATGTCGGTCATGATAGTAGCGGGGTTGGAGTTCACCAGAACCACTTCGAGCCCCTCTTCTTTTAAAGAACGGCATGCCTGCGTGCCGGCGTAATCGAATTCTGCCGCCTGCCCGATGACTATCGGGCCCGAACCTATAACCATCACTTTTCTTAGGTCTTTCCGCCGTGGCATTACTATCTCCTCTCGTGCTGCATAACTGCCATAAACTCATCAAACAGGTACTCAGCGTCGTTAGTTCCCGGTGATGCCTCCGGATGATACTGCACCGAAAAAACCGGCAGGTAGCGATGCCGCATCCCCTCCACCGTGTTGTCGTTGAGGTTTATGTGAGATACAAAAACCTCTTCGGGAAGAGAGGTCTCATCCACTGCAAAACCATGGTTGTGAGACGTGATATAAACGCGGCCCGTCACCATGTCTTTAACCGGATGGTTCACCCCACGGTGGCCGAACTTCAGTTTATATGTCCTTCCGCCTAAAGCCAATCCTAATACTTGATGACCAAGGCAAATGCCGAAAACCGGCAACCTGCCCATGAATTCACGTGCTGCATCCGCCGCATAACTTACATCTGTTGGGTCACCCGGACCGTTGGAAAGAACAACGCCGTCAGGCTGATACTTAAATACCTCTTCAGGCTTGGTCTGCGGCGGAACAACAATAACTTCACAACCCCGGCGGTTGAGGCAACGGATAATATTGTTCTTGGTACCGAAGTCAAACAATACAACACGATAACCGTTTCCCGGCACGACAAAGGGCTCCCGCGTCGCCACCTCCTCCACCAGGGCTTGACCGGTTAGGTGCGGCGAGTTCTTTGCTTTCGCTACCAGGCTTTCCGGATCAAGGTCGACCGTACTCAGCACTCCCCTCATAGTCCCGCATTCCCGAAGCCTTTTAGTAACGGCACGCGTGTCTACCCCGGAAAGCCCGATTATCCCCTGCTGTAAGAGGTAGGCCTCAAGCCCGCACCGTGAACGCCAGTTCGATGGTGTGCTGCAAGTTTCGCGCACCACAAAGCCGCGAACAAAGGCGCGCCTGGACTCCGAATCTTCATTGTTAATACCGTAGTTGCCGATCAGCGGGTAGGTCATCACGACAATTTGCCCGCAATATGAAGGATCGGTGAGCACCTCCTGATACCCGGTCATTCCGGTATTAAAAACGACCTCACCCCAACTTTCACCGGCTGCCCCGAACGCGTCACCCTCGTATACCGTACCGTCCTCAAGCGCCAGCATAGCACGCATCAAACGTCCCCTTTCCCCCCTCGAAAATAATACTTCTTTCGACTGGGCACGGCGATGAGCTTCACCCTGCTTCGTCAGGCTCGCCGCCCCAATTCTCATGTACTTCTATGTACGCTCCGGCCATTTGAGAGGTGGGATGTGGGAGGTTAGAGGTGAGATTCCTAAGGGAGAAATTCGCACAGCGAATTTCTTCGAGAATCCCACTTCCAACCTCGCACTTCTCACTTCCCAATTGCTCGCTCCTCACCGCGTTTCGTTTATGTGGCTCTATTGCATCTAAGTAACCAGCTCACGGGTCCATATTTTCATCCCCGATGGCGAAGACTAGT
This sequence comes from Bacillota bacterium, assembly GCA_040756575.1. Classification (GTDB taxonomy): domain Bacteria; phylum Bacillota; class Desulfotomaculia; order Desulfotomaculales; family Ammonificaceae; genus DTYU01. The sequence goes on from JBFLYP010000003.1 coordinate 109,647, forward strand.
CCTTGTGAACGACTCCCTTATACTTTTCTGGTCTGTGACTTTACTTTTGCAGCCTTCACGCAGCCCCTCGTTTCAATCCACCGGCCGCCGATCACCACGCCAACCGGCACGCCGGTCAAGTCCCACCCTTGAAATGGGGTATTCCTCCCTTTCGAAACAAAGTTTTCGGTTTGAACGGTTTCTTTACGTTCCTGGTCGATAAGGGTAATATCAGCAACCATACCTTCTTCGATCCTGCCCGCGTCGATATTGAGAATCCGCGCCGGGTTTACGGTCATTTTTGCAATGGCATCCGGCAGGCTGAGCACTCCTTTGTTTATGAGTTCACCAAAGACCAGCCCGACTGCCGTCTCCAACCCTACGATTCCGAAAGGTGCCGCGTCAAACTCGGACTCCTTTTCCTCAGCGGCGTGTGGGGCATGATCCGTTGCAATCACATCGATCGTACCGTCCGCCAACCCCTCGATTACGGCTGCCAGATCGGTTGCTGTCCTGAGCGGCGGGTTCACTTTCGCGTTGGTGTCGTACCCCTTAACTGCGTCTTCCGTCAGGGTAAAGTGATGCGGCGCGGCCTCAGCCGTAACGCGTATTCCCCTATTCTTTGCTTCGCGGATGAGCCTCACTGACCCGGCGGTGCTAACGTGTGCGATGTGAAGGTGACAGCCTGTGAGTTCCGCCAGGATGATATCACGCGCGACCGCCGTCTCCTCTGCCGCGGCCGGCATCCCTCTTAAGCCCAAAACGGTAGAAGTAATGCCCTCGTTCATCACACCACCGGCACTCAGGGCCGGATCTTCGCAGTGCGAAATCACGGGCACACCCAGCATCGCCGCGTACTCCATCGCGCGCCGCATCAAATTTGCATCGGTGACCCAATGCCCGTCGTCTGAGAAAGCAACAGCTCCTGCGGCCTTCATTTCTCCAAGCCCGGCAAGCTCTTTTCCCGCGCTCTTTTTAGTGAGGGCTCCGATCGGGTACACCCGTGCGTTGCCAGCCTCTTCGGCCTTTTTAAGGACGAATTCAACCACAGCGGCGTTGTCACAAACCGGTCGGGTGTTGGGCATGGCGCAAACCGCAGTGAAGCCTCCCCGAATTGCGGCCCGGGTACCTGAAGCAATCGTTTCCTTATACTCGAAACCCGGTTCTCTGAGGTGTACGTGTATGTCTATCAGACCCGGTGTGACCAGCAGGCCGCTGGCATCTATTACGCCGGCTTTTTTACCGGCGCTCAACCCGGCCCCGACTGCGGCAATCCTCCCGTTTTCAATCAGGATGTCAGCCTGATATACCAGTGCTTTAACCGGGTCGACAACAGTTCCGCCCTTAATGATAAGTCTTGTCATCGCTCTCCCTCCGAACCAGGAGGTACAGGCATGCCATGCGCACCGCCACCCCGTTTGTTACCTGTTCCGTAATTACCGCCCGCGGGCCGTCAGCCACCTCCGCAGCAATTTCCACACCCCGGTTGAGCGGTCCCGGGTGCATCACAATCGCATCGGGATTCGCTAACGCAAGCTTCTCCTGGTTTATCCCGTAAAACCGCGCGTACTCTTCGATGCTGGGTAAGAGTCCCTGTGCAAAGCGCTCCCGCTGCAGCCTGAGGACGTAAACTACATCCGCACCGGGAAGGGCCTCCTCTAACCGCGTAAACACCTCCACGCCTAACTTTTCCAACCCGGGAGGGAGCAGAGTAGCAGGTCCGCAAACCCTCAGCTTAGCCCCGAGCTTCTTCAGCCCCCAAATATTCGACCTTGCAACCCGGCTGTGTTGGATATCACCGACAAAACACACCGCGGTTCCGTCGATCCTCCCTTTGTGTTCTCGAATAGTATACAGGTCAAGCAGCGCCTGGGTGGGATGCTCATGCATTCCATCGCCGGCGTTGATTACCGCCGCCCGCGTGTGCCGGCTGAGAAAAGCGGCCGCTCCTGCCGACGGATGCCGCAATACCACTGCGTCCGCGCCGAGAGACGCTATTGTCCGAGCCGTATCGAGTAGTCCTTCTCCCTTGACGGCGCTTGAGGACTCCGCGGAGACGCTTGTTATTTCGGCGCTGAGGTACTTTGCCGCCAATTCAAAGGAAACGCGCGTACGCGTGCTGGGCTCATAAAACAGGTTGACAACCACGCGTCCCCGTAGGGTTGGCACCTTTTTTATTTCTCGACCCATTACCTCGCGCATCGCATCGGTGGTATCGAGTACGGCCTTTATCTCCCCGGCTGTCAGATCTTCTAAACCCAGAAGATCCTTTCTTTCCAGCACCCTATCCCCTCCTCCGAGAATGCGATCTTCTTCCGTGGGGCGCGGCGATGAGCTTCGCGTTACTGCGTCAGGCTCGCCCAGCATTTAAGAGGTGGGATGTGGGAGGTTAGAGGTGAGATTTCTTAAGGGAGAAATTCGCTGCGCGAATTTCTTCATAGCTCGCACACAACTTCTCACTTCTCACTTCTCACTTCCCAATCAGGCCCGTCCGGCTGCGCCTTCCTTGTACTGCTCGCTCCTCGCCGCGTTCCGTTTATGTCACTCTTCCGCATCTAAGTAACCAGCTTACAGGTCTATTCGCCCCATTTTCGTTCTTCGTTATGCGGCCTGCCGCATGTGGCACTCCCGAGAGAAAGTACGATTTTTTTTCGTGTCGAAGCTTTTGCAAAACCTTAGTGGCATCCCCAAAAAATAAAGAAACCGCTTGGGGTTTCTTACTCCACCTTTTCACATATCACCACGCGATCCTCGCCATCGATCTCCTTGATGAGTACCGAAACAACCTCTCTCTGCGAGGTAGGCAGATTCTTTCCGATATAGTCCGCTCTGATCGGCAGTTCCCGGTGCCCCCGGTCGACCAGCACTGCTAATTCTATCACCGCCGGCCGCCCCAAGTCCATCAGTGCATCCATAGCGGCCCGCACCGTACGCCCGGTGTAAATCACATCGTCCACCAGGACAATTCGTTTTCCGGTAACCGGATAATCAACCTCCGTCCGGTAAACGAGCGGCTGGTAGCTTAACTGGGTTAAATCGTCGCGGTATAAAGTGATATCCAGCGAGCCGACCGGTATCTCACGGCCTTCGATTTCCTTGATAAGCTGTGCCATTCGAAAGGCAAGCGGAACTCCTCGCCGGCGGATTCCGATGAGTGCAAGGTTTTCGACTCCTTTGTTTTTTTCTATAATTTCGTGGGCCATCCGTGTTAATGCCCGCCTGATGTTCTCAGCATCAAGGATCTGCGCCTTTTCCTTGAGCTTCATTATTACCCCCCCAACACCTACATAGCTGCATAAAAAAATGCCTCCTTGCCAATCAAACGGCAAGCAGGCATTTGTTTTTCCCAAAAGAAAACTCCAACGCTATTTCCCCTTTCCGGCCTCACCGGACCGGCCTTAAAGGTGCTTATCCTATGTAATGTTATCCCAAAGAATATCAACCGTCAAGTAGATTTTAAATTTTTTTCTGTAAAATTAAAATTGTGTTCCGTTGCTTCGCTTGACAATTAAAATATGCCCTTAGTATTCATTCAACTGAGGATTGCCGGAAAATAGATGCCTGTACAAAATACCATTTCCCTTAATCATCCCCCAAATAGCCGTTAAAACTAAAGCGGCAAGTATCTCTGAGGCTGGAAACCCTTGCCGCTGCTTTATCTTTTGGAGGCGGCAGGCGGATTCGAACCGCCGCATAACGGTTTTGCAGACCGTCGCCTTAGCCACTTGGCTATGCCGCCGTCAAAGAGTATTACAAGCTAATTATACACCGTACCTTAGACTACCGACAATACCTTTATTCCCATTCGATCGTGGCCGGAGGCTTGGAGGTGATATCGTAGACCACCCGGTTAACTTCCGGTACCTCACGCACTATCCTGGCGGCTATCGTCTCAAGCAGGTCGTACGGTAAACGCGCCCAGTCTGCGGTCATCCCGTCCTGGCTCTCTACCGCCCGCACAATAATAGTATGAGCGTAAGTGCGTGAATCTCCCATTACACCGACGCTGCGGATATCCGGAAGAACAGCGAAGTACTGCCAGACCCTGCGGTCAAGCCCCGCCTTTTTGATTTCACTAGTTACAATGGCATCTGCCTCCCTTAAGATATCGAGTTTCTCTTGCGTTACCGGTCCTAAGATCCGAACAGCTAATCCCGGTCCCGGAAAAGGCTGCCGCCACACGATCTCGTCCGGCAGGCCGAGTTCCTTTCCGAGTTCACGGACCTCGTCCTTAAAAAGCCAGCGGAGCGGCTCAACTAACTTAAAATGCATATCTTCAGGCAGGCCGCCCACGTTGTGGTGGGACTTGATCCGGGCTGCCGTAGCCGTCCCGCTTTCTATAACATCCGGGTAAAGCGTTCCCTGCACGAGAAACTCCGCTTTTCCTTGTTTACGCGCCTCTTCTTCGAAAACCCGGATAAATTCCGTGCCGATTATCTTCCGCTTGGCCTCGGGGTCTATAACGCCTTCGAGCTTTCTTAAAAAGCGCTCCTTTGCGTCCACGTAAATAAGCGGGATGCCGAGGCGAGCAAAAGCCTCCCGAACGGATTCCGGCTCCGCCTTCCGTAAAAACCCGTGATTCACGAATACACATGTCAGCCTATCTCCGACCGCCCGGTGCACCAGGACCGCCGCCACCGAAGAATCAACGCCGCCGCTGAGCGCGCAGACGGCCCTTCCGTCACTGATTGCCTGCCGTACTGCAATTACCGCAGCCTCCGAAAAAGAGCCCATCGTCCACCTGCCGCTGCACCCGCAAATATCGTACAGAAAGTTCTTTAAAATCGTTTTGCCTTCCGGCGTGTGAACGACCTCGGGGTGGAATTGAACACCGTAAAGCCTGCGGGCGTTATCTTCCATCGCGGCAACGGGAGTCGAATCCGTGCGTGCAGAGACAATAAAACCCGGCGGGACCGTTTCCAGCCGGTCACCGTGGCTCATCCAGCACCAGGTTTCCCGGTTCAACCCCTTAAAAAGCCCTTCATCGTTTGTTATTTCGACATGTGTCCTCCCGTACTCGCGGTGATTCGCACGGAGCACCTTCCCGCCCAAAAGGTATCCCATCAACTGCATCCCGTAACATATGCCTAAGACGGGGACCCCCATCTCAAAAACCGCTAATGGCAGCGACGGTGCGTTCGCTTCATAAACGCTCGACGGTCCGCCGGAGAGGATAATGCCGCACGGCTTTCGCGCCTGAATCTCTGCGAGCGAGGAAAAATATGGCATTATTTCGCAGTAAACCCGGCACTCCCTGACACGCCGGGCAATGAGTTGTGTATACTGGCCGCCGAAATCAAGAATGACAATCAGTTCTTCAGTTGGGTACCGCAACTCATTCCCCGCCTTCATAAACCTCGCGGTGCAAAACACAGATGTCCGGTAGGTTCCTGTATCGCCCGGCATAATCTAAGCCGTACCCCACCACAAACTCATCCGGTATGGAGAAACCTAAATAGTCTATCTGAACTTCCACTCTTCTTCTGGAGGGTTTGTCCAAAAGTGCGCAAACTCTAAACCCCGCAGGCTTCTGGGAACGTAAATGCTCCGTAATATGTTTCAAGGTTAACCCGGTATCAACAATGTCTTCTACCAGCAAAACTTCCCGCCCGTTAACGCTCCTGTCCAAATCCTTAAGCACTCGCACCACTCCTGTGGAAGTACTCGAGGAACTATAACTTGATACGGCTATGAAATCCAGTTCCACAGGGACATTCAGCACACGCAAAAGGTCGGCTAAAAAAACCACCGACCCTTTTAGCACCCCGACAGCAAGCAATTCCTTCCCCCGGTAATCCGAAGAGATCTCTTCCCCCAAAGCCTTGACCCGTTCATGGATTTCCTGGCGTGTCAGAAGAACCCGTTCGACGTCTGGATGCACAAGTCTACCCCCTGGAATTAGCATACTCCTCGCGCGAACCGAACAATAATCCCTTCCTTGCTGCTAAGCTGCGATAAATTTACCTCTAAGCTTAGAAAAACTCCCGAAAGCTGCGTTATTCTACCAGGGAAAAGAGAGATTGTCAACCTCATCGCCCCACAGGTATTATTGCCCTAACAGGCAGACGGGTAAAAATAACCTTTCGCCGCTTACAGACACAAACCCTTCTTTAAAAAAACAAATACTTAAAAACCGTCGTTATTAGGTAACAAAAAAGATCAGTGTCCAACGTAATTCAACATCTTTTAAAAAATCCAGGATTTTTCCGTTGAAAGGTATAGACGAATTCTAAGGTATTATTGAGAAATATTGGTTAATATGATATATTAATTTATTAATCCAACGCTGATTAAATTAGACAAGCGAAAGATAACGATGGGGCAATCGGCCACAGTACATACGGTTAAGGATAGCATCCGCGGCTCCGGAGGCATGATAAAAGGAGGCGTAGCTATTGCCGTTACAGCAGATACGCTTTCGGGATAGCATCCGCGGCAGGTTGATCATTCCCGTTGCGGCCGTCTTACTGCTGGCCGCCCTCAGCACAATGCTGTGGAACATCCGTAATGATGTCCAGCAAGGGCGGGATATGTTAGCCAGCACCTTGAGTATTTTGGCCGATACGTTCGAGTCCAACATTAACCACGTTTTAGCAGAGTGCCGGAGAGAGATCTCTTACCAGGCCAGTCGCCCATCCCTCCTCCACGAGTTAAAGGCTTCCTGCGAACCAGGCCCCGCTGGCGCGGCTGCCCGCAAAAACGCAAAAGAATCCCTTGACCGGGTTTGCCGCCAGGACGGATTTTATGAGGAAATGCTTTTTGCCAACCTCGCAGGCGAGGTAATTGTCCGGACCGGCACCGAGACGCGCGGCGGGGTCTACACCTTCAAGCCCCCTGATGATGCGGCTAATCCCCCTTTCTTTCGCAACGCCTACTTATCCCCGTATACCGGAAATCCCGTCTTCGAATACATCTCCCCGGTTCATGACCCGGCGGGGGGCTTGCACTTAGGCTGGCTTATCTTACGTGTCAACGTCGAAAAGGCATTCGAACCGTCCATACCCCGTCAGGCAAAATTAGGGAAAACCGCCGAGGTCATGCTGGTACGGAAAGACGGCGTAGTAATTAACGAACTCCATAATAAGGCTGGTACCGCCCTGCGCTTTAAGCCCCGGACACCGGAAGTACAGGCAGCAATCCAAGGCCGCGAAGGCGTGATGGAAACCGAAGACTATACCGGTGCCGACGTTGTCGCCGCCGTCCGCCATCTTCCTGAAACGGGCTGGGGGTTGGTGGTCAAACAGGCACGCGCAGAATTCTTGGCGCCCGTAATTCGTCAGGCTTTGACCCAGGGGTTGACCGATGCCCTAACCCTTGCCGTCATCCTTATGATTATCATTTTCGTTATCCGCCGGGTAACTGCGCCGCTCGCCACCTTAACCGCCTCCGCCCAGCAACTCGCCGCCGGCGATCTTTCCCAGCGCATCCCTGAAATCCCCGGCGGGGAGCCGGGAGTACTCGCCCGGAGCTTCAATGAGATGGCGGCCGCACTGGAAGAACGTTTTAACGCCAGGGCACGGAGGAACAACGTTCTTGAAGCCATGGTTAAAAACATCCATCCGCAATCACTGCTAAAGACCACCCTGGCGGCGATTTGCGCAAACTTCAGCTTCGAGGTCGCCGCCTTTTACCGGTACTCCCCGGAAAGTGAGCGCCTCACGTTATACTCCTGCCACGGACTCAGCCCATCAACCTCAATAAACGAAAGTTACCGGATGGGCGAAGGACTTCCCGGTGCCTGTGCCCAAAGCGGTAAAGCCCACATCCTAACCGAAATACCTACCGACACCCGTTATATTATCAGCGGGTTTCCCGGGGAAATCTTCCCCCGATGCGTTATTCACCTTCCTGTAACCTTCCAGGATAAGCTCATAGGGGTGTTAGCCTTCGCAGGACTTGCGCCTCTTCCCCAGGATAAAGTGAGGCAACTCGAAACCTTGGCCACCTTCTTCGGCATCGCCTTTGAAAACGCTTTTACCTATGCTCGGGTTCAGGAACTTTCCGAAAACCTCGATACCCTGAACGAAGAGCTCATCGCACAAAACGAAGAACTCCAGGTGCAGACCGAAGAACTGCGGGCTCAGTCAGAGGAGCTGCAGATGCTCACTCAGGAGTTGTCTGACCGGACCTTGGAACTCGAACAGAAAAACCAGGCGCTGCAGGACGCCACACAGGCAAAATCCGAGTTCCTGGCCAAGATGTCCCATGAACTCCGGACGCCTCTTAACGCCGTAATCGGCTTCACCGATCTCCTGCTGAGCGGGGTGGTCGGGAGTTTGAATACCCGCCAGGAGGAATACCTGACCGATATCCACCGGAGCAGCCACCACCTCCTGACACTGATCAACGAAATCCTCGATCTTTCGAAGATAGAAGCCGGTAAGATCACTATGAAAATAGAGAAAATTGACCCCTCCGTCCCCCTGGTCGAAGCACTTGTCTTTATCAACCCGGAAGCGGCGAAAAAAGGCGTTATCATCGAGAACAACATCCCTCAAGAAAAATACAGTGTTTACGCCGATCCCTACCGCCTCGAGCAGGTTTTCACCAACCTGCTCTCCAACGCGGTGAAGTTCACCCCGGAAGGAAAAGTTACGGTATCTGCTGAGCCGAAAGAGGCCTTCTTAGAAGTAACCGTGGCCGATACGGGCATCGGCATCCCGGCGGAGCACCTTCCCTACATCTTCGAAGAATTCCGTCAGGTAAACGACTCTGCTACCCGGCGGTACGGCGGTACAGGACTTGGTCTGGCTATCGCAAAGCGTATTGTGGAGCTTCATGGCGGAACAATCCGCGCAGAAAGCGTCCCCGGCAAAGGGTCGGCGTTTACCTTTACCCTGCCAATGGGAGAAAAAACTCTGCCTTTATAAAAAAGTATCGGGGGGACAGGAATGAAAACGGTTCTTATTATCGAAGATAACCCGATCAACGCCAAACTTATCCGTGACACATTACAGCTTCATGGCTACGCCACCTGGGAAGCACCGACCGCCCGGGACGGGATCGCCCTCGCGAAGGAGAAAAAGCCCGGCCTCATCATAATGGATATCGGGCTCCCGGGAATGGACGGCCTAACCGCTACCCGGATACTGAAAACCGATCCGGTAACGGCGCACATTCCTGTTATTGCTGTTACCGCTTACGCCATGAAGGGGGATGAGGAGAAATGCCTGGCCGCCGGTTGCAACGCGTATGTCCCCAAACCGATAAACATCAACAGCCTATTAAACGAGGTCAAACTACTCCTCGAGCATGAACGCCCTCCTTATAATCTGCCGGTGGTATGAGCAGGCAAAGACTGCTGACTTCTCCAAGCGTGCCCTCAACCCAGAAACGCCCGCCGCAGATTTTACTCAGCTCGCGCGCCAATAATAAAACCCGTCCGTTCTGTGGGCTGTTGTTTCTTGAACCTAAATACCACCGTGCGTGCGCCTGCCACCCGGAAAAAGAAGTGTGCCAAACGGTAAATAGAATGCCATTATCCAACGGGGAACACGACAAACCTGCTTTTCCCCTTTCCGGAGTCCTTTCAACCGCAAAAAGCAGGAGGCCTGTCAACGTTTCGCCCAGCAACATATCTTCAACCACGATCGACTCTGTATCGGGGGAAACCTCCTCCACCAGTTCCACACCCATGGACCTGGCCTTTTCCTTAACCCTTTCGCTGCAGTTCGACACCAACTCTGCAACGGTAACTTTTGTTGCGCACTCGAAGCAAACTCGCACGTACCTTTCGACGGTGATTTCTAAAAGACGGTCAAGTTTTGAGCCTGCCTCACGGATATAGTGAAGATACTCTTTGACATCTTCGGGATAATCTTTAGAATGCTTCAATAGTAAGAGTTCAGAAAAACCGATTATGCTTGTTAAGAGTGTCCGCATATTATGGCTTAAAGCGGCAAGAATATCTTTTTGTTCTTCCATGCCGGCATAATCTCCTAACGAATGCAACGGTACACCCGAACCCGGGGCAGGCTTAAGCACATTGTGTTGTCCTTTTTTAAGCTGTGAAACCACTTAACTGCTACCCTCCCTTTGTCAACACACTTTATTGAGACTACCATATATGAAGCTAATTTGTCAATATACCCAGAAGAGCCATTATTTGTGCTATTTTAGAGGATTTTGTCACTAAGCGACTTTTTATTTTCTGAACAATATTTCCACTAAAGGCATATATTGTCATGTATAGAAGTTTAAGGAGGGATTCTCTTATGGACATAAAGATCTCCCCAAAACATGAAAAAGCCAAAACCCAGTTGGGCGGGCTGGGTTACCCGTGTCCCGAGTTAAGATTGGCAACTGCCTATATACCGCCCCAGCTATACGGCAGGCAGTTTCCTCTGGAGGAAGCTTTAGACAAGGGTACCCTCTGGCCGGAACTGTATCGTCCGTACACTTGTCCGGAAGACCCGCATTATTATGCACAAAGTCGATAGTTAAGGAGGCGGTCGGTATGGACGAAAAATACGAATTGTTGAAAAGAATTCAGGCGGTTGAGTTCGCCGCAATAGAGTTAACGCTGTTTTTAGACACCCACCCCGACGATCAGGCGGCTTTAAGAGACTATAACCGTGTAGCACAGGAATTAATGGAGCTCAAGAAGGAGTATGCCGCAAAGTACGGGCCTCTCATGGCTTATGGTCACGACTCAAGTGAGGATTACTGGAAGTGGGTAGAAGAGCCCTGGCCGTGGGAAATCAAGTATGAAAGGGGGCAGGTATGAATGTGGATTTATGAGAAAAAGCTCGAATATCCGGTGCGGGTTTACTCCCGGGACCTGAGGATGGCCAAATTCCTGACCGCCCAATATGGCGGACCGGATTCGGAACTCTCGGCCTCCATACGCTATCTGAACCAGCGTTACACGATGCCTACCCCCCGGACAAAGGGTTTGTTAACCGATATCGGCACCGAAGAAATGGCTCACTGGGAAATAGTCGGAACCATGATTTACAGGCTTATTCAAGGGGCAACGCCTGATGAGTTGGAGCGGGCGGGCCTTGGCAGTCATTATGCCCTTCACGACAAAGCACTTTTTCCGGCAGATGCTAACGGCGTACCCTGGACTGCCGCCTACATCCAGGCCCACGCCGACCCCGTAGCCGACCTGCATGAAGACCTGGCCGCGGAACAGAAGGCCCGGGCCACCTATGAGCACCTCATCTGCCTAACCGACGACCCTGGAATAAAAGACACGCTGCGCTGGCTCCGCGAGCGAGAGGTCATTCATTTCCAGCGATTTGGTGAGGCGCTTGACCACGTTCAGGGCTATTTAAGTTCAAAGAAGGTTTTTTAAATCTTTATCCAAGCAGTACTCCCTCAATGACCGCTAATGTCGAACGGCGGCCATAGATTTTTCTTTATTTTTCCAAACGACTTCTTGCGACAAAAGAACAGGAATTAACCCAAAGGATATTGCTGGCAACCGGCGAAAACAAGATATGCCATCATTTACAGGGGGCAATCTCCAGTTGCTCGACAAAAAACCTCGTCAGAGTAATAAACTGAACGAACCTGTCAAATCCTTTTTACCCAAAGATTTTCTTGATACGACACCTTCTTACGGGGCCGTACCGCGCCTGAACGGCTACACTTTAAATGCTGTCTTCCGGGCTGCCGGCAACCAGTACGCCATCTCTCCGGCGTTACTCAAAGCTATTGGAAAAGCCCTGTCAGGGCTTAAGGCCGACGCCGTTTCCTCGGAGGGGAATTTAGGGTTAATGCAACTCACTCCTGCCGTCGCAAGAATGCTAAGGATTCGCGATCCTTTCGACCCGGTAGAGAGTATTTTCGGTGGGGCGCAGTACCTGAGACAACTCCTTAACCGCACTCGAGGAGACCTCCGCCGTGCACTTGCAGCCTACTTGCACGGCGGAGAGTCCAACGTCTCTGCAGAAGTTCCTCTTCCGCGAGAAACACAGAGTTTTATCGAATTAGTATACGCTTTGACGGCGGCTTACGCCGGTTATAAGGAACAGCAGCAAAAAGGCGAAGTGTTCGCCGAACTCGCCGCTTTGCTCAAAAAGGTTCAGAAGTAACTCTTTATTCCCGTATGGCAGTCCGCACAACCTGTCGACTCGGACCTTGATAACCTTCTTAATGGTATCAACTTTCGGGGAAAAGTCTTCGAAGATTCGTGTTTAAATTCAATGGCGGGCCGTATCCGGAACCGGCCCGCCCTGTTTAGCCTGAGTAAAGAGCGCCTTATCCGCCGATCTCAAACACCACCTCAACCGAAGCCGTTACAGTAAGCTGGCCCGGTTCAACCGGCACACCCGCGCCGCCTGCTTCCAAGGCCCGTTTGCCATACACCGGCACCGGCGGAAAGTCACCAGCGCCACCCGCTTTAATGGATACCACCCGTATAACCTTCTTTCCCGCCGCCGCCGCAATCGCATCCGCCCGCTCCCGTGCGTCAGCAACCGCTCTCTTAAGCGCCTCTCGTTCCAGAGTCGCCCGGTCTTCCCTTTCAAACGAAATTCCATGACTTTGGTTGGCTCCGGCCGCAACTGCCGCGTCAATCACCGCCCCCACCTTTTCCATTCCGCTCACCCGGACCGATAGGGTGTGATTGACCTGGTATCCGGTTATGCTCCTCCCTTTTTCATCGTGCTGCGGCCAGATGCCGTACTCCACGGTCTGGATGTCCTCCTTGGGAACGCCCTGATCCTTTATTGCAGCGATAACGGCGTTCGCCTTCCGGTTGTTTTGCGACTGGGCCTCTTTCGCGCTCTTCGCCTGGGTTGTTACCCCGATATTCACCCGTGCCGAATCAGGCGATACCTTGACTTCCCCTTGCCCGATGACCGTTACCGTGGACAGTTCCTGCGCTGCTGCCCGCCCGGTCTCAGATTGTCCCGAGAAGGCCCCAATTCCATATATTGTGTAACACAAGAAGCCGGCGATCAGCAAAACCAGCAACCAAAACCTTTTACCGGTCAATAGTTCCCTCATTCGCTTCACCTCCTTTCTCGTGCAGGAATGAAGCTAATTCCGGAGCACGCATCGAATAAACACCCTCCGGCCGCTGCACCGTAACCTCCTCCGAATTCAGGTAGACAACTGTAATTACCGTACCGTCCGTTAAGGTAAATCTCAGTACCGGTACGGCTTGCTCCGTTTGTTCTTCCGCAGCCTTCAGGCGCAGCCCGGTATCGGTACCCTTATTAAACCAGGCAACCAGTAGTTCCTTCTCATCACCGGTCACCGGCACCGGGGCTGCCTGACCCGCCGTACAGTAAGAAACATCACGAACAGCGGCGGGGTCGATCGGGGTATGCGGAGACCCGGCAAAGAGCATTGCCTTCGGTGCTTCACCAACCTTTTCAGTTTCATGGCTCTGTGACTCATCCGGCACCGCCGTGCGCGGGGCACCGGTTCCTTGAGGAGCCCTTTGCAGGCCTGCCACAGGCTCGTCCGTATGCGTACCGGCTTCGCGGCCATCCCTTTCGCCGGGCACCGGCCTTGCAGCCGGCTCCTCCAGCCGGGGAGCCTTCTTCTCCACCCGAGGAGCTGCCACCTCCACCCGGGGAGCCTCCACCCTCGCGGTTTCCCTTCGCATGCCGGGGCCTATTACAAAAGTCGTCATAATGAATATCCCGACTAAAGATACGGCGACAGCCGCTGCCGCTAAATGCCTGCCCCCCAATACACCCGCCAAAGAACACCACCGCCTGCGCCGGACCAGTTTTTCATTAAACCGCTCCCACGCCTTTTCTACTCCTTCGAAGACAATTTCTTCGGTATACGCCCCTATGGCCGCATCAACGTACGCAGCGTTATTTTGCAGCTTTTGAAGCGTACTGCGGCAGCCCGCGCACCCGGAAAGGTGCTCTTCCACGGCATTCCTCTTTTTCGCCGGAAGCTCGTTGTCTAAAAACGCTTGCAGTACCCCCTGGTCGTAACACATTTTCCTCACCTTTTCTCCCAACCGGTGAATTCCCGGCGAAACCTCTCCCGGGCGCGCGCTAAAATAGTCCCGACCGAACTTTTATCAACCTTGAGAACCGCTGCTATCTCGGCATAGCCGTAGCCCTGAAAGCGCAGCAAGAGGCAAAAACGGTCCCGCGGCGCCATCCGTGCAAGCGTTTCCCGGACCTGTGCGATCTCTTCCCGCCGCAAAACCTCATCCTCCCTGATATCCGATGTCCCCAGACAGACCCTGTACTCCCGCTTACGGCGTCTTTCCTCGGCCCGGGCGTGGTTGTAAGCAAGGTTGACCGCTACCCGAAAGAGCCAGGCGGCGATGTTCTTCCGGTGTGCCGGAGGTTTGAAGTAAAGACGGACAAAAGCCTCTTGAACCACATCCTCGACAGAGGTACGATCGCCCAAATAAGGCAGCAGCCGGCGGCAAAGTTCCGGGTAATGCTTATCGAAGATCTCGCGAAAGGCCGCCTCTTTCTCATCCGCACCGGTGCGGCTCACCAACGCGCCTCGCTCTCTCCTTTACTATAAAAACACCGCAGTCACGCTTAGACTGACACAAATCATAAAAAAAACCGGGGATTAACCCGGTTTGGCACATCTATTTATTCTGCAACCAATTTATCCAACCCGAACCGTTTATGCAGCGCCTGAACGGCGCGTACCACTTCCGTTTCTTTAATCACACACGAAACCTTGATCTCTGAAGTGCTGATCATCTCTATGTTAATGCCCTCAGCGGCAAGCGCTTCGAACATTGCCGCAGCAACGCCGGGTCGGGTAACCATGCCCGCCCCCACGATTGAAACCTTTCCTACGTGATTGTCATATGTATATCCCTTTGCGCCCACTGCGTCCTTTACCGCTTCCACCGCAGCAAGCGCCTTTTTCAGATCGTCCCGGTTTACCGTAAAAGCGATATCGTTTTGTCCGTTCCGCGTGGCCCCCTGAATGATCATGTCTACGTTCACCTGCTCCGCGGCAAGTGCGGCGAAGAGCTTGGACGCTATTCCCGGCTGATCTAAGACGTCAAAAAGCCCCACTTTTGCAACGTTCAGATCGTGTGCTACCCCGCTCACCATGTGCGTGCGTTCCATACCTGAATCCTCCCTCACCAGAGTCCCCGGTTGGTTGTTAAAGCTCGACCTTACTACCAGGGGTATGCCATATAGTTTGGCTAATTCCACCGACCGCGGGTGTAATACCACCGCCCCTAAACTGGCAAGCTCCAGCATCTCGTCGTAGGAAATTACCGGCAGCTTTCTGGCCCCCGGCACCAGTCGGGGATCCGCCGTATAAACCCCTTCAACATCAGTGAAAATCTCACACCGGTCCGCCCCCAGCGCTGCAGCCAGCGCCACCGCCGTAGTGTCCGATCCGCCTCTGCCCAAAGTGGCGACGTCCCCGTTCGGTGCCAGTCCTTGAAACCCGGCGACGACCACTATCTTACCGGCGTCCAATTCATCCCGCAGCCGTCTGGTATCGATGCTCGTAATCGCCGCCTTCCCGTAGACGCCGTCGGTGGCGATCCCCGCCTGCTGTCCGGTAAGGGAAATCGCCTCCGCCCCCATGGATTGGAGTGCCATCGTCAAAAGGGCGATCGAAACCTGTTCACCCGTACTTAAGAGCTGGTCCATCTCGCGCTTGTCCGGGTCACCGGTTACCTGCCTTGCTAAAGCAATCAGATCGTCAGTGGTATCTCCCATAGCTGAAACAACAACAACCACGTCGTTTCCCTCTCTGCGTGTTTGCCACACGCGGGCTGCAACCCGTTTGATCCGCGACGCATCGGCTACTGAACTCCCGCCGAACTTTTGTACAATCACCATTCTGTATTCTCCCTGCCCAGCATTCTTTTCCGGTTACTCAGTTATGCAGTTATTGATGTAATTGTGAAACCTAAGTCGTTTACTCCCCGGCACCGTGATTGTCTACCGTAAGGGTAAACACCCGCGCATTTATTCCTTCACCACGGAAGGCCTCAAGCATGGCCGCACCGATCGGCTCCGGATTTACGTCGGTAATCGCTACAACGGCGGAACCCGCCCCGCTGAGCGCCGCTCCATAGGCCCCTGCTTTTACGGCAGCCTCCATTACCTTGCCCAACCCTGGTACTAAACGGGCGCGGTAGGGCTGGTGCAATCTGTCCTGCATCGCCGACTTCAAAAGCTCATACCTCCTTGACGCAACCGCACCCACAAGAAGCGCCGCGCGGCCAACATTGTAAATGGCATCTTCCCTGCGGCAATGCTCCGGCAGGACCACACGGGCGTCTCTGGTTGAAACCCTGAAATCGGGAACGACAGCAACAGCTTTTATAACGGGATCAACCGGTATCTTAAGCCATTTTAGACCTTCTTCCTCCGTTACAACCACTGTCAAACCGCCTAAAAATGCGCCCGTAACGTTGTCAGGGTGCCCCTCCAGCGCCGTTGCGAGAGCGAGTATCTCGTGAGCCGAATACCTGTCCCCGGCGATGATGTTAGCCGCCACCAAACCGCCGACTATTGCCGCCGCGCTTGAACCCAATCCCGCCGCAACGGGGATATCATTTTCAAGCGTTATCATCACCCCCGGCGGCACGGGAAAGCCGCACTTCCCCCACAACCTCCTGATCGCCTGCCACACAAGGTTGGAACTGTCTTCAGGAATGAGACCTTCGCCCTCTCCGCGCACGCTTATGACCAACTCGGCGCCTGAGAGCCCGACGGTAACTGTGTTATAAAGTGAAAGCGCGAGACTCAGGCAGTCGCATCCGGAACCGAGGTTTGCCGTGGTCGCCGGCACCTTCACCCTGACGTAACTCCTCAGCGCACCGGGCATGTCTCATTCCTCAACCCTGATTATGTTTGCTACAGCTTCAACCGTTGGAAGGCAGCGCAGTTCTTCGACCGCCGCCCGGAGGTTCGCCTCCCGTACACGATGTGTTACCAACACAAGTTCAGCTATTACACCCGTTGTCTTTTGCATCACGGCCGCCAGGCTCACGCCGTTATTCCCGAAAGCCCCTGCGATGCCGGCCAGAACCCCCGGCCTGTCCACCACCTGCAACCTGAGGTAATAACATGATTCGACGGTGCCTATTTGACGCACCGGCTTGCTTTCGAAACAGGTGCACCCCAAAATCCCCCGGACGCCGCAGCGAATATTTCGGGCGGCAGTGATGACGTCCCCCACCACGGCACTTGCTGTAGGCAGTTCCCCCGCTCCTCTCCCGTAAAACATCGTGTCGCCGACCGCATCGCCGCGCACAAAAACCGCGTTGAACACGTCGCTGACCGAGGCGAGCGGGTGTGCGTGAGAGACGAGAGCCGGGTGAACGCGCACCTCTATCCCGTCAGGAGCCTCTCTTGCGATACCCAAAAGCTTTATCACGTATCCAAGCTCGCGGGCATACCTGATATCCTCCGGCTTGATCCTCGTAATGCCTTCTACATAGACATCGTCGAGCGTCACTCGGGTGTTGAAGGCTATCGACGCCAGGATTGCTATTTTCCGGGCTGCGTCAAAACCCTCGATATCGCTGGTAGGGTCGGCTTCCGCATATCCCTTCTCCTGCGCTTCCCGCAACACCGTGTCAAAGTCGGCGCCCTCGTTACTCATCTTTGTGAGGATGTAATTTGTGGTGCCGTTAATGATGCCGATTACTTCCAGTATGCGGTTCCCCACCAAAGCCTCTTTTAAAATCTTAATAACCGGTATACCCCCGGCCACACTCGCCTCAAAGAACAGGTCGGCGCCGCTTGCGGCCGCCCCGGCAAAAAGCTCCTGCCCGCAAACCGCTAACATGTCCTTATTTGCGGTAACAACGCTTTTCCCGCGCGAAAGGGCCTCTAAAACGTACCGCCGCGCCGGTTCGATCCCTCCCATTACCTCGACCACGATACTCACACCGGGGTCTTCAAGCACCCCTGCGGGGTCCGTGGTAAGTATCTCCGAGGGAACAGGTATGCCCCTATCCTTCCCTTTGTCCCTGACAAGGACCTTTACAACCTCAAGCTGAGCTCCCAGCCGGGCGGCGATCAGCTCCCGGTTGTTTTGCAAAACCCGGTAGACTCCCCGCCCCACCGTTCCAAGCCCCAAGAGACCGATTCCGATGGCATTCAACTTGCTCTCCCCTTAAAGACGTATATAAGAAATTATAACAACCCCGGCACTCGATACAATAATTTTTTCAAGATGGCGTTAAGCCACGGCCGGTCGGCCCGTGGGCTCCATACTGTTTTTATAGCACAAAAACCCTCGGAGAAAAAGACTCGTATAACGGTGCCGGCATTCGCCCGCTCACCACCCGCGGGGGGCGTCAAACTCCGTCTTCTTTAATAATGAAGGCCGGTACTTCAGAGAAAAGGGTAGGAATACCTTTCCGCACGTTTTAAATATGCTTCCAGCCGCAAAGACGCCCCTCCAGCCAGTCTAGAACCTTGTAGATCGAAAATCCCAACAGTCCCATGGCGATTATGCCGGCATACATCTCCGGGTAGGCCCAGCTCGATAACGCATCGAAGATGTAGTAGCCCAGACCCTCCTGGCTGCTGATCGTCTCGGCGAAGAACAACACCGCAATCGCTGTTCCGGAAGCCACCCGAAGGGCGGTCAGTATCTCCGGCAACACCGCGGGCCAAATAACGTGCCGGTAAATCGCCCTGGGGTTTGCTCCTAAAGATACAACCGAATCGATCAACGCAGGCGGTACATACCGTACCCCGTCTCTGACCGGGAGCAGTATTTGGAAGAACAGAATCAGCGTGATAAGGAATATTTTGGTTGCATCTCCTATACCGAGAAGAGCAATCAACACGGGCAAGAGTACAATCTTTGGTACAGGATAGAGCAGGTAAATGAACGGAGCGATAAACCGGTCCGCCGAAGGATTGCGCCCGATTACAAAGCCGAGGGGTACTGCAGTACAAATTGAGAGGATGATGCCGGCCGATATACGGTAGGTGCTGACCAGGAGGTGCCAGCCCAGGGGTCCCGTTAAGTCTCGAAAGAAAACCCTGAAAGCAACTCCCGGTGAAGGCAACGCCTCAATGCGGAACACTTTGGCCGACAGTTCCCACAAAAAGAATAGCACTGCCACCGCTATTGCCGGCTCAAACCCGCGGTGCCTCATCCGTTATGCCCCCTGCAAGCAGCTGGCGCAAAGCAGAACACGCTTGATAGAAATCCGGATCCCGCCGCCATAGCTTATCCCCTGCGCCAACGTTCTGGTAAACGGCGACAACCTTCCCCGGCCGACGGGAAAGAACCACCACCTGCCTGCCTAAAAATACCGCTTCCTCTATGCTATGGGTCACGAGGACAATCGTGCATTTGGTCCGGCTCCAGATTTCCAAAAGACCCTCTTGCAGCGCCTCCCTGGTAAGGGCGTCAAGCGAAGAAAACGGTTCGTCCATCAGCAATAGGTCCGGTTCCAAGGCCAGCGCCCGGGCAATAGCCACGCGCTGCCGCTGACCGCCTGAAAGCTGTCCCGGATACAGCATTCTTAGTTCGTACAGCCCGAGTTCACGAAGGATTTCTTCCACCTTCGCTTCCCGTTCCTTCCGGGGTACCCGCCTGACTTCAAGACCAAGGCAGGCGTTGGCAAAGGTGTTTTTCCAAGGTAAAAGGCCGTAGTCCTGAAGTATCAGTGCGGTTTTGCTGCGTCCGGCTTTGACCGGCTCGCCTGCAACCAGAACCTTACCCTGAAAGCTTTTCAGAAGCCCTGCCAGCACATAGAGAAGCGTGCTCTTGCCGCAGCCCGAGGGCCCGATAATGGCACAGGTTTCGCCCTTTTCTACCCGAAACGATATACCCTCCAGCGCCGCCACAGGGATCCTGGGCGTTTCATAAACCACCCGCAGATCATCGACAAGGATCAACTTCCGAGCACTCTTTCATCAACGAGATCCTTATAGTCCATCGCTTCCCGAAGGATCCCCTTTTCCATGAGCCACGCCGTCACCGCCTTAACGTCGGCGGGGTCGGGAAGCGCCGCCGGCGAAAAAACAACCTGCATCCCGTGTGGACCGCCCGGCAGAACCTCCTCCGGTACACGCGCCTTCTCCTTCAAGAGCGTGCTCCATCCGCCGGGGTTTCTTCGAATATCGTTCACAGCGCGATTGTACGCCGCCATGAGCCTTTTTAGCCCGTCGAGGCTCTCCGCGACTGTATCTTCCCTGACTATAATTACCGTCTGTGAGATGTTTTCCTTCGTATCGTCAATTATGAGACGCGCCCCCTTAGCCTCCGCAAGCGCCGCGAAGGGGTCTGGTAAAACCGCAGCCTTGACCTTTCCGCTTAAGAGTGCCTGCATCCGTAAAGGGATCTTCGGCATAGCGACTTTTTTAATCTCTTCCGGCGCAAGACCAGCCCTTCCCAAAAGTCTGTCGAGCACATACTCGTTTATAGTCTTGAGTGAGCACGCTACGGGAACGTTTTTAAGCTGCTTCGCACCGGTGATCCCGGAGCCCGGGGCGGCAAGAATCGCAAACCTTCCTTCTTCCGGCTTTACTCCCTGACAAACCGCCATCGCTTTTACCTTTGTCCCGCCGTGCCGCATCTGCGCAACCGCTATCAGGTCCCCCACCGCCAAATCAATTTGTCCGGCGGTGAAAGCACTGTCCCGCTCTACCGCACTCGGGAATGAAACAAATTTGACCGTGAGCCCCGCCTCTTTAAGATAACCCTTCTCTTCTGCAACCCAGAACGGCAGGTTGTCTATAATAGGTAAAACCCCGATCGTCACTGCATCCCTGGACTGCTTACCGCACCCCGTAAGCGCCAGCAGTACCGACACCGGTAAAAAAATAAAAAGAAAAACGTATTTTTTCAACACCACGTTTCCCTCCCGGCAATCTTTTGTCGCATAATTTCGCCCCTGCTGCGGCCAATTCCTTCAGTAGTCCACGAAAACCTGTGCATCCCGTTTACAAGAATGCAACTCCCTCAATCTTGGATCGCTGCAAGTTTCGGCCTCTTCTTACTCCTTGAGGCAGCCGCAGCCTATTGAGCGGTTTACGACTTTTTGGGTTGATCAACCCGTTCACCTCCACCGGAAACCTAAAAATTTTCAAGTATTTTTCTTTTGCTATAACGCCAATATAAAAGATAGATTAAAATTTCTCACAATAGGAGGAGGATCATACAATGTTTGTTGCCAAAGGCAAACATATTCTCGACAACCGCGTTGACATCAACCCATCTCCCGCGGTCAGGGGTAGGGAGGTTCTGGTACGTTACAACGGCCTCCTCAATAAATCGGGCGCCGACCGCGTCTTTTGCCATTACGGGTACGACGGGTGGAAAAACGTGGCCACGGCTGAAATGAGAAGGGAGCCCGACGGTTCTTTCGCTGTCTCTTTACCTGTAATCGGCACGAGTGAAATCAATCTCTGCTTTAAAGACAGCGCAAACAACTGGGATAACAACAACGGATGGAACTGGATGAGCGACATTAAGTACTAAAAAAGATACCATGGAGTACGCACTTTGAAAGGGACATGCGCCTGTGGGTGCATGTCCCTTTCATGCTCTAACATAAACGCTCTCAGGCATCGCCTCCCTTTGAAACTTGTCAGCAGCGCTGGCTCGTTATTTCTCCTCACCATACACTACCGACGCGGCATGAAAACCGGCTTGCAGCTTCGCTTGAAATGATATAATAACCTGAAAAGGGGGGCATCACTTTTGTTCGATTTCAATCCTTTCTCCGCCGGCACTTTCAACTCGATCCGCCGGCGCGTCCAGGTTCTGAAGCAGGATTATCCCAACTTGACTAAAGAAGAGTTGGCGCATGTACTGATCGGCGAAAAAAGCAGGTGGTGTGCTCTGGCGGGTTGTCTTACGGCCCTGCCTGCCGTTCTGCCCGGCCTTGGAACCCTCATTGCCATTCTTGCGGGTGCTGCTGCTGATATTACGATTTTGGGTTGGGCTATTACGCGGCTCGTCTTCGAACTCGCTACGCTTTACGGGCGCGACCCTACCAGTCTCGAGGCGCAGCGAGAGGCCTTTGTTGCCTTCGGGCTGGCCGCCGGAGTACACAGTATTAACAAGCGCCTGAGCCGGCTTGCTGCTGCTCAACTCTCCAAACAGTTGACCGCAGAGCTTCTCGAAAGGACCTTGATAGCTTTAGGAGTCCGTGCCAGCCAGCGTCAACTCATTCCGCGGATTCTGCCGTTCGCGGGTGTTTTGATCACCGGGGCGGTCAACTACCTTTTTACCCGTGCGATCGGCATGAAGATGCTGCGTTTTTACCAAGGTGGAACTTATCCGGAAAACGGAATCGTGATTGACATCGAGACTACCGGTAGCGAAAAAACCGGATAAGGAGCGCCCCGGAAAGAAAACCGCCGACATGTGCCCACCAGGCAACGGTTTCGCCCGTTACCGCGAGCGAAGCAACACCGCTTAAAAGCTGCATCCCAAACCACAGAACCAGAAAAAGCACCGCAGGAATTTCAACCAGCGTAATAAAAATGAAAAGGGGCAGGAGTGTAAGAACACGCGAGCGAGGGAAGCTGATAAAGTAAGCTCCCAGAACACCTGCTACTGCACCGCTGGCTCCGATCGTCGGTATAGGCGCAGAAGGGTTCGCAAATATGTGTGCTAAGCTGCCGGCAAAACCGACCAGAAGGTAAAAAAGCATGAACCTGCCGCGGCCCATAGAGTCCTCCACATTGTCACCAAACACCCACAGGTATAGCATGTTGCCCAGTACGTGAAACCAGCCTCCGTGTAAGAACATCGCCGTTATAAAAGGAATGTAAGTAGCGGGGCTGAAAGGGTGGTCCAAAAGACGCGGCAGATCCCGCGTCGGAATCACCCCATAAAGGTGTACTAAATGGTCAAGCGCCTCCCGCGGCAGCGAAGCCTGGTAAAGAAACACAAGAAGATTTATGATGATAAAAGTCACGGTGACCGCGGGGAAGCTTCTTGAGCGAATGGTGTCTCGAATAGGGATCATTTTTTCCCTCCTGAGCGAAAGGTCTATTAAAAATAATACCACCCTCCAGGCAGGGTGTTCCATGAAATTTAGGGTATTCCATGAAATTTAAAGAAACTCGATTTAGTTGCTGCACTATCAAAACCCGTATAAAGTCGGGGTCAACCGGGGGTAAACCTTTAGGATAACGCTCCTTCTCCCGCGAAGCAGTGTTTAGGGGAGGCCTCGGAGCGTATTCCCGGGGAGAAAAATCTTTGCGAGAACGCCCCTTCTTACGGGAAGGTCCCGCCTGCCGGTCCTAATAATCCTTCGCTTCACTCCTCTGATCGGGCTGCGACCGAGCTTTCTTTCCCGTTCCCGGAGGCTCCTCCCGTCCGCGCGGTAACATCTCTCGTATGTGGTACATTCTGCCCGCAGGGGGTGCATTTGCTGCCCCTTCGCCCCGATTCACCCCTTGAGCAGACTTCTTGAAAATGGGAGAAGGAGCTCGCTTAAGCTGCTCGCCCGCTTCGGCCTTATTTTTCCGAACCTTGGTCTCTCCGGTACTGCCGGGACGGGCTATTTTTACTTTTTCCAGCCCAATACCCCGAACTCCGGTCTCTCCGCTGCCTTTTTTTCCTTGATTTCTCCCTTGTTGCTGCACCCTTGACGGCACTACTATCACCTTATCTTGATGGCCATCCCGGAGCAACTTCTCCACTGTCACCTGCTTGCGCCGCTCTATCTGGGCCAACCCCTCTTGCTTTAACTCGCGCACCGTCAGCACCTGTTCGTTGATGTCGGCCCCAACTTTCAATGCATACCTCCCGGGTGAGAGGCCCACACGGCGCGCTTCTTTTCGCAGCGATGACGGAACGGAGGCCGCCACAACCTTGGCCGGAACGTTCTTTTTTTCAAGCTGCCCAACCGCCGCCTGAGCCAACCGCTTTGTCTCCGGTACCGCAAATCCTCTCCGCACCTGAACTACGGTGACTAAAACGACTCCCGAACCTTCTGCTGAAAGATATTTCATATCCTCAGCCCGCTTTACTGCCAGCGCAATTGCTTCGGTTACCGGACGGCCCCTAAAAACCAACCCCGCGGCCAGCCGCCTGGCATCCTCGTTCAGCAGGTTGACCTCGATCACCCTTTCCATCCGGTCAATACCAAACTCTATGCTCGGGTTAATGTCAAGCGCTACGTATGCCACCGGGCCGGTGCAAATGTAGCGGAGCATACCAAGGCCGATAAACACAGTTATAACCGCAGCGGCCAAAGCAAGTGTCCACCATTGTTTCGCCACACCGCGGGAAAATGATACCTCTTCTCCTATCTCTGCCAAGGCAGGAGAAATGCGGCAAAACTCGCCTTCATCGGTAAAGACAATTCCCTCACCGTTTTTCTCTAATAGAATGCCCTTTTCTTGCCGCGTCACCTTTTCACCTCCCTGACAGAGTTCGGCAAAACTCGAATTTGCCCTAATCTAACATAAATGGTATGCGATAGCAAGAACTGGGACCTGCGTGAAATAGTCACCCTCCGGTTTATAACATTCCAACTTGGTCCGACAGCCGAGCACAGTCTTGCACGCCTCCTCTAACAGTACTTCAGGTAGGAATATAAATAGGTAAACTCCTCCGGATACCCGAATATCAGACTGACCGCCAGGATGTACCTCCGACCTCTCTCAAGCGTCTTGCGCGGCACCCCCGTAGCAACAGCAAGTTCATTTAAGGGAATGCGCTTAGTCTGAATCAAGCGGCTAAACAGCGCATCGTTCTCCGCGAGCACCCGCGCCGCCCTGAGGAAATTCGCCCGCGCATCCCGGTGTTTCGGTGAGGCATCAGCCAATTGTCTGAAAGTTAAACCGAAGTCTTTCAGCAGCTCACTATAACGTCTTATCTCTTCCCGGCGTTCCCTTACCGCCTCCTCTTCTGCAAACTGGTGACACGCTACCTCTGCCGGCAACCCACCGCTCGCAGCTAACTCTTCCAGACTCTGTGCAGACTTTCGCGCCTCTTTACGTAAGTAATCCGCTATCCGGCTTCTGATAACCAGGCGGGCAAACGCGGGAAACGGAACACCCCGTTCATCCTTATAAGCGTCCACCGCTTCGTTAAAGGCGATCAGGGCAATACTCGCAGCATCGTCGCTCCACGTTATGCGCTGTTTACAGGTGGCTCCGGCTGTATTCAGGATGAAACGCCGGTGCAGTTCCACCAACTTCTCTCTCGCTTGATGATCGCCGTTACGTGCCCGGGATAAGAGCTCGTCCCTGACCACCAGGTCATCCAACGAATTACACCCCGATTTTTCTACAAAGGAAAGATACGGTTTATTTCGCTAAAAAACACCTCATCTCCTTCCCGGAACGCCGGCCGCTGTGATATCGTGTCGAGATGCTTTGCCGAAAACACGCACAACTTTCCGCCGAACCAGCCGAAGTCATACCAAAGCCGTCGTATCTTCAATAGGCAATCTATCCGTGGATTGAACTTTATCTTCTATAACCGGATTCGTACCATAACCGCTTTTTACAAGGGTCGTTTCTTTTACCTCAAAGACGCCTAACTCCCGGCCTCTTTGGCTGGCACCGCCGTACTCGGAGCAGCCTGGAGGGCCACCAGCCGAGTGCTAAGCCTGCTCAGGTGCACTCCCATCTCGTTCCGGGAATTATTCAACATCGTGAGGGCTTTGGAGAACCGCCCTTCTAATTCCTCCTGGAGTTGCCGCCACACCCTTTTGAAGGTTGCGCCCGAACCATTTGACACGGGTTCGCTGTGGGTATTATATAATAATTAAACACTTGCTTAATCGTTGATAAACTTATAACGTTCGGGAGGGAGCTTGCATGCGCGAACCGGCCAGGCGAACGGCCCCGGATGAAAATGTACGGCGATCCCGTAATAATGACATTTGCGACGGCTTCTGCCCGTCCAGGGAAACAGCACCGCTGAAGGACAAGATCCTTGAAGTAGCCGGCCTCTCGGAAGTCTTCAGGGTGCTCAGCGACGAAACGCGCACCAAGATCGTTTACCTCCTGTCGCACCAGGAGCTGTGCGTATGCGACCTGGCCGAAGCACTTGAAATGAACCTGCCGGCAATTTCCCACCACCTGCGGCTGCTCAAAGCCCTGCGCCTGGTAAAGTACCGCCGTAGCGGCAAAATGGTCTTTTATTCGCTTGACGACCAGCACATCGTCAACCTGATCCGCGAAGCCCGGCAGCACCTCGCTGAAGGAAGGTAAAACGGATGCTGCCTCAACCTCTGGATTCGATTTGTGCTGCAGCCGCAGCGGGTGCGCGACCCATATTTTAGGCAACCGGCTGCCATTGCGATTGACAGCGTACAAAACATGTCGCAAAAATGCGCCGTTTTCATGCTCGGAGCCGGAGTTTGAACCGTCTTTTTGCCGCAGCCGCGACGGGTTTGTTTTATCCCCGGCCGTAACGCAGCGGCGGCCGTGTCAGCCATAACATCCAAGCGAGGTATCAAGCAGTGACATTTGCCAAAAAGAAACAAACACCAAGGGAACAGCATATAAGTAACGCCTGCCGCGGTTGCTGTACCAGTTGTGTGCCGGTAAGAAAAGAACAACCGCGGAAGGAACAAAGACGGCTGCCTGCCATTGTGGCGGCGGGAATCCTCTTGGCGACAGGCCTTCTCTTTAATAGGGCTCTACACGGCACTCCCTACGCCTGGACGGAATACCTGGTGCTTTTAAGCGCCTACTTGTGGGTAGGCGGGCAGGTCCTCCGCAAGGCCCTGAAGAACCTCGTGCACGGCCGGGTCTTTGACGAAAACTTTCTGATGAGTGTGGCGACCACCGGTGCTATAGCCATCCACCAGTTGCCCGAAGCCGTTGCGGTTATGCTCTTCTACGCCGTCGGGGAATATTTCCAGGACCTCGCCGTAGGCCGCTCCAGGCGCTCCATCACGGCACTGCTGGAGATCCGTCCTGACTACGCGAACCTGAAAGCAGACGGCGAAACCCGCAAGGTAAAACCGGAAGAGGTCAAAGTCGGCCAGGTTATCCTGGTCCGCCCGGGTGAGCGGGTGCCCCTTGACGGCGAGGTAATCCGGGGCTCTTCGTTTGTAGATGCATCGGCCCTTACCGGGGAATCGGTACCGCGGAAAACGGAGGTCGGGGAAAGGGTTCTGGCAGGCATGGTCAACGGTCACGGCCTTTTGGAGGTTCAAGTCACCGCGCCCTTCGGCGAATCCTCTATCGCCAAGATCCTTGACCTGGTAGAAACTGCCGCCGCGAGAAAAGCGCCCACGGAGCAGTTCATCACCACCTTCGCACGGTACTACACCCCCGCCGTGGTCTCCAGTGCGTTGGCCGTGGCCGTGATCCCGCCGCTGGTGTTGCCCGGCGCCGCCTTCGCCCAGTGGGTCTACCGGGCGCTGGTGCTGCTTGTTATTTCGTGTCCCTGTGCGCTGGTGGTCTCCATCCCTTTGAGCTACTTCGGCGGCCTCGGCGGGGCTTCCCGCAGGGGAATTTTGATCAAAGGCGCCAACTTCTTAGAGGCGCTCACCCGGCCACATACCGTGGTCTTTGATAAAACCGGCACCTTAACCAGAGGGGTCTTCAAAGTAACTGAGGTAGCTCCAAAAAACGGTTATAGCAGAGACGAGGTCTTGAAATTAGCCGCA
The DNA here is from genome assembly GCA_040756575.1 of Bacillota bacterium. GTDB lineage: Bacteria > Bacillota > Desulfotomaculia > Desulfotomaculales > Ammonificaceae > DTYU01. The sequence goes on from JBFLYP010000003.1 coordinate 137,113, forward strand.
GCCGCAGAAACCAACTCAAACCACCCGATCGCCAGGTCCATCGTCGAGGCCTACGGCCAAAGGATAAACGATGGGGCGGTAGAGGATTACCGGGAGATTGCCGGCCTAGGGATTAAGGCCCGGGTAGAAGGCCGTACCGTCCTGGCCGGAAACGACCGCCTGCTTCACCGGGAAAACGTGCCCCACGACATTTGCAACGTGGAAGGTACCGTGGTCTATGTGGCGGTGGACGGGGTATTTGCCGGATACATCATCATCTCCGATGAGCAGAAAAAAGGTGCCGCGGAGGCAATCTCTGGATTGAGGCGGCTGGGAGTAAAGAAAATGGTGATGCTTACCGGCGACGACGAAACACCTGCCGGGAGAGCGGCCGCCGCTCTGGGAATCGACGCCTACTTTGCCCGGCTCCTCCCGGAAGATAAGGTAACCAAAGTTGAAGAATTACAGGCTTCCCTACCAAACCCCCGGAAGGATAAGATAGTGTTTGTCGGCGACGGCATTAACGACGCACCGGTTATTACCCGGGCGGACGTAGGTGTGGCCATGGGAGGGCTCGGCTCCGACGCAGCCGTCGAAGCCGCAGATGTGGTGATCATGGACGATCAGCCCGCTAAATTGGTCACAGCCGTCAAGCTGGCCAGGCGCGCTAAAAGCATTACTTTTCAGAACATCGTACTCGCCCTGGGAGTCAAGGGTTTCTTTGCCGTTCTTGGCGTCTTCGGGATGGCTTCCATCTGGGAAGCAGTCTTTGCCGATGTAGGAGTAACGCTGGCGGTAGTCCTCAACGCCGCCAGGAGCCTCCGGCCGGCGAAAAGTTGAGTAACGAAAAGGCGCAAGGTCTTGTCCCGATATTGACGTTACACCGAGTCCCCTGTATGGTAAAATAAATAAAGCACAGGGGCGTTCACTGCGAGAAACCAAAATTTTCCTTAAAGGAGGCAACTGAACATAAAAGACAACAGCGCAGACAAAAAGACCAGCGGGCGGATCGTAGCGGTATGCTTGAGCAAGCACAAAGGCCAGCGCAAACAGGATGTCAGGCAGGGACTGCTGTTAGCCGGTCACGGCCTTGAAGGCGACGCTCACGCAGGCGAATGGCACCGCCAGGTGAGCCTCCTCGCCCTCGAGAGTATCGAGAAGATGCGGGCCAAGGGCCTTGATGTTGGACCGGGGGACTTCGCGGAAAACATTACCACCCAGGGGTTGGACCTCATGCACTTGCCCGTAGGCACACTCCTGCAGATTGGTAACGCGCTCGCGGAAGTAACACAGATCGGGAAGGAATGCCATGCTCCCTGTGCCATCCGCAGGCAGGCAGGAGACTGTGTAATGCCGCGGGAAGGTATTTTTGTCCGGGTATTGAAAACCGGCGGGGTCAGCGTGGGCGACACCGTTGAGGTGGTCTCCTTTAATCAGGCGGTCGACCGGGGCAGCCGATAACCGATCGAAATACAGCAATAAAACTGAGATTTTGGAGGTATTACGACGTGAGCATCATTTCCTTGATCGGCAACACCCCGCTCGTGGAACTCACCTGCATTAACGGAAACAAAAGGGTGAGAATTTTCGGGAAACTCGAGGGCAACAATCCCGGAGGTTCGGTCAAGGACCGTCCCGCTTACTACATGATTAAGAAGGCGGAGGAATCCGGCGAACTTACCAGGGGGAAAACCATCCTCGAACCCACTTCGGGAAACACAGGGATAGCCCTGGCAATGATCGGGGCGGCTAAAGGATACCGGGTAAAGCTTTTCATGCCGGAGTGCGTCAGCGTGGAAAGGCAACGCACCCTTCAGGCTTTCGGTGCAGAGGTCGTACTCACCCCCGCCAAGGAGGGGACCGATGGGGCGATAAGGCGAGCGTACCGCCTTTTTGAGGAGGAACCGGACAAGTATTACATGCCTAACCAGTTTGCAAACGAGAACAACCTCCTTGCTCACTACGAGACCACCGGGCCCGAGATCTTTTCCCAGACCAAGGGGGAAGTAGACGTTTTCGTCGCCGGCATGGGCACGACGGGAACGGTAATCGGGACGGGCAGGTACCTGAGAGAGAGAAAACCCCGGGTTAAAATCGTCGGGGTTGAGCCAACGGAGGGACACACGATACAGGGACTGAAAAACATGAATGAAGCCATTGTCCCTAAAATCTATAACCCGAAAGAGCTGGACGAGAAGATTACGGTCGAGGACGGCGAAGCGTTTGAGACAACCAGACTGTTAGCTGTAAAAGAGGGAATTTTCGTCGGTATGTCAAGCGGTGCGGCCGTAGCCGGCGCACTGCGCATTGCCACGGAGATGGACTCCGGCACGATAGTCGTGATCCTGCCCGACCGCGGCGACCGCTATCTGAGTACTACCCTGTTCCGGTCGATATGCGCAAAATGCCCGCCGTGATACCCATATTTAACCCAAGGGGTGAAAGGTATTGAAATGCCGCGTCTGTAAAGGACCGGCTTTCGTCAAGTTCCCGGCGCACAACGCCGCGTTTTGCGAGGAGCACTTCGACGCCTTCTTCTTACGCCAGGTGGCTCACACGGTAAAGAAATACCGGATGATTCAGCCTGAAGCGCGGGTTGTCGTGGCCCTCTCCGGCGGCAAGGATTCTCTGGTTGCAGCGCTGGTGCTGCACCGGCTCGGTTACCAGGTCGAAGGGTTGTTTGTAGACCTCGGCATTCACGAGCAGGGATTCTCGCCCGCCTCCCGCGAAGCCTGTGAAGAATTCTGCGCAGCCCGCGGTATTCCCCTCCGCATCGTCAGTTTAGCGGAAGAGTTTGGCCGCACAATTCCCGAAATCGCCCGCCGCTACCCCCGTCTCTGCGCCGTCTGCGGTGTTACCAAGCGGCACATAATGAACGAGCATACGCTTAACTCCGGGGCTCACGCCTTGGCCACCGGCCACACCCTGGATGACATGTCCGCCGCCCTTCTTGCAAATCTCCTGCGATGGGACCTTCATTACATGGCTAAAGGGCTGCCGGTCCTGCCCGCTGAGAACAGGTTTGCCCGCAAGATAAAGCCGCTCGCCATGCAAAGTGAGGACGAGATCATCACCTTCGCACGGCTACACGGCATTAGGCCGGTCGAGGCCCGCTGCCCATACGCCGCCGAAGCGAAATTCAAGCGGTACAAGGCGGTGCTAAGCGCACTCGAAGAACAGTCGCCGGGGTTGAAGCGCGCCTTTTACATGGGGTATATAGAGAACGCCCACCGCTTCCGGGAAAAAACAGCCCGCCCGCCGGTCGTCACCTGTGCGGCCTGCGGCCTCCCCGCCGCCGCCAGCCCCTGCACCTTCTGCCGCATCTGGCGAAGTGAGAGCTGAAACAGGCTAACGGAAAAAGCGGGTGCGGAGTTATCCACCACCTGCAGTCAATACGACGTCAAGTTGGAAGGCGTCAGTTTGAGAAGCCGTTGTTATTTTTCAATTAAGAACAGCGGGGATTATTGCATTCCATTTACTTTCTTCCGTTTCTCCCTACCAGGCATAACGCCCCCCGGCTTCAAGCACCACCATCTTCTCCGAGCGCAGATGCCGGCGGTATCAATGCCATTGCCGCAAGGCAGGTGAAGAAGGCGTGAGCGCCCCAGGGTGCCCGGATGGGCGCCAGTGCTAGGCAGACCAGGCCGCCCGCCACCCAGACCTTGGCCGCCAGCCGGTGGGTGCGCCGCCAAACCTCCTTGCGTCCAGGGTACTCGTATACCTACAAAGAAGTTTGGTCGTATCTGCCCCATCACGTTGCCGATGATGAGAAAGAGGAGAGCGATTACCCCCTATCTCAATATTTTGGGTTAGACCTCCGGTTTTCTCAGGATCTCAGCCAATTTCAAATCTTGGGTGGTCACCCACTTACCGCTCCCTGCTCACCCTATCACGTCTCCCAGGGTCTTGCCC